>NZ_JBIDFM010000023.1:0-1079 GCF_046635805.1 Gilliamella sp. CG13 | reverse complement strand
TTCACGCCGCCCAGACCTTCTTCACCTTCATCCTGTACGCCATTACCGTTGCGGTCGACAAACACTTTTCCGAAGATTAATGCATTGTCAAATAATGGGTCCGCTGTCACTGTCACTGTCGCCTGCGCAGTATTCGATACCACTCGACCCAGTTTACTCAGTGCCATCGCCGTATTGGTGTACTCGCCCTGAGTCACGCCTGAGCCCACAACCAACATATAGTTAATAACGAGTTCACCATTGCCTTTTAATTCCAACGAATCATAAGTCATCGCTTTTCCACCTTTCGGGTCGGCTATCTTCTTACCATCTAAACGTGAAGAGCCTTTTACATACTTAAACCCTGCCGGTAAGATGTCTTTCACTTTGATATTCGCTGTTTGTACCGTGTTATTGATCACTTTTATGCTGTAAGGAACAATATCACCTGTCACAACATTATCTTTTAACGCTGTTTTTATAACCGTTATATCCGCATCCGCTGCCCGATAACCCAACATTAAATCGTTAATCGAGGCCGAATAGGTTGTTAACGTGTTATCTTTCAAACCGATCGGTAAGGTTTGGGCTCCACCTACTCCGTTATACACGATCGATGACGGTGGTGAGGACAAGTCGATTAACGGATGCTCAACCACTTTTCCGTCGATGTCTGTGTACTTCTCAAACGATGGAATGCGTTCATAAAGCAGGCTCTCCTGCGTTGAACCCACCACGCCATCATGATAATTTCCAAACAGTAAACGGATATGATGCGTAACAGCACTGCCACTATTGTTACCGATTGCCAGATTACGGAAGCTAAACTGACCATTATTATCCGTCATCGACGTCATTGGCTTGCCATCTTTATCCATCACATGCTTTTTATCACTGTCTAACAGATAAACATTTACACCCGATAACCCCTTATAACTGTCAGCTGAGTTTGAACCTGTCCCTTCACTGTCTTCTACAAGCTTACCTTCAATAATACCACCATGGATATAACCAAAGTCCTGATCGGTTAGGTTACCCGTGATATCAATGATTGCCTGATTGACTGTCTTCGGTAAGGTTAAGTAACCTTTGCTGTCATG
>NZ_JBIDFM010000022.1:0-1450 GCF_046635805.1 Gilliamella sp. CG13 | reverse complement strand
GTAGACAAGAATTATATAGACAAAACTTGGGGCGACAATTACAAGATAATCGAAAGGAATTAGAAGATGACGCAAACAGTACAACTTTTAGAGACAACATTAAAAGAGTTATTGAAACAACAAGAGAACACGCACGATCACTTATTGAAAAAATTAGAAGAATTGGAACAAGAGAACGCATTGATAAAACAGCAATACAATCAAACAATGGAACTCTTGAAGAACTTAAACGCCACACTAATGAAATTCAGAAAATAGCTTCCTCTCAAAAAAATCAACACAGGCGAGGTATGAGCCTATAAGGGGTCTGACGCTCAGTGGAACGAAAACTCACGTTAAGGGATTTTGGTCATGAGATTATCAAAAAGGATCTTCACCTAGATCCTTTTAAATTAAAAATGAAGTTTTAAATCAATCTAAAGTATATATGAGTAAACTTGGTCTGACAGTTACCAATGCTTAATCAGTGAGGCACCTATCTCAGCGATCTGTCTATTTCGTTCATCCATAGTTGCCTGACTCCCCGTCGTGTAGATAACTACGATACGGGAGGGCTTACCATCTGGCCCCAGTGCTGCAATGATACCGCGAGACCCACGCTCACCGGCTCCAGATTTATCAGCAATAAACCAGCCAGCCGGAAGGGCCGAGCGCAGAAGTGGTCCTGCAACTTTATCCGCCTCCATCCAGTCTATTAATTGTTGCCGGGAAGCTAGAGTAAGTAGTTCGCCAGTTAATAGTTTGCGCAACGTTGTTGCCATTGCTGCAGGCATCGTGGTGTCACGCTCGTCGTTTGGTATGGCTTCATTCAGCTCCGGTTCCCAACGATCAAGGCGAGTTACATGATCCCCCATGTTGTGCAAAAAAGCGGTTAGCTCCTTCGGTCCTCCGATCGTTGTCAGAAGTAAGTTGGCCGCAGTGTTATCACTCATGGTTATGGCAGCACTGCATAATTCTCTTACTGTCATGCCATCCGTAAGATGCTTTTCTGTGACTGGTGAGTACTCAACCAAGTCATTCTGAGAATAGTGTATGCGGCGACCGAGTTGCTCTTGCCCGGCGTCAATACGGGATAATACCGCGCCACATAGCAGAACTTTAAAAGTGCTCATCATTGGAAAACGTTCTTCGGGGCGAAAACTCTCAAGGATCTTACCGCTGTTGAGATCCAGTTCGATGTAACCCACTCGTGCACCCAACTGATCTTCAGCATCTTTTACTTTCACCAGCGTTTCTGGGTGAGCAAAAACAGGAAGGCAAAATGCCGCAAAAAAGGGAATAAGGGCGACACGGAAATGTTGAATACTCATACTCTTCCTTTTTCAATATTATTGAAGCATTTATCAGGGTTATTGTATCATGAGCGGATACATATTTGAATGTATTTAGAAAAATAATATCATGGAAAATAAAAATCATCAACAAGAAAATTTTAAGAGTACCTATCAAC
>NZ_JBIDFM010000021.1:0-1691 GCF_046635805.1 Gilliamella sp. CG13 | reverse complement strand
AATGCAGAGGGTAACACAAATATCAATTTAAAACCGATTCACTTTGAAGATGTTGGAAAGACAGTTCAAAACCAATATTTCTTATTGGCAGGAAGTTCAAATACTTCACCATCGGCAGGTATAGGTAGTAATCAAGCGATTAATAGTGGTATTGCGGGTAAAACTATTATTGACGGCACATCTCCTGAATTGCCAATTGATAATGTATTGATCGGTCTAATTGATTCAAGCGGAACAGAGATCGCTCGTCAATATACAAATGCTAACGGTGAATATCATTTCTATAACTTACCTTCCGGTAAATATAGTATTAATGTTGTAACCTCGCCAGATAATTATTCATTAGTTAAAAACAGTAAAGGTACCACTCAACCAATTGATACTTTATCTAGTTTAGATTTAACTAATGTGGGCATAAAAGACAATAATTTCTATTACAAACAAGCGAGTGATAAAGGTATCGAAGGTAAAATCTATGTTGATTATGCCGATAATAATACCGATTTAACTCAGTTAAATGCGTTTGCACATTTACTTGATAGCGAAACAGCATTGACTGTTGAGTTACGTGATGGTTTAGATGGTACCGGTAAGCTATTGATGACTCAACAAACCGTGGATGGTGAGTACAAATTTTCTAACTTGATGTTTGGTGATAATGCTAACTATTCCGTGATACTTAAATTAGACACTAATGCCGACTATGCGTTTAAACAAAGCTCAGCCGGTAAAGACGCGAAACATATTATTATTCCGATCGCAAATTTACCAAAAGATGGTTCACAAAATAATAATTATCTATTGGTAGGAAAACAAAAAATCGGTGGTGATGTCTGGATTGATGAAAATGAAAGTGGAGATAGACAGGATAACGAAGGGACTAAGGGCATCAATGTAACCCTTAATTATCAGGCGCCGGGTGTAACGGATTACGTTGAACTTAAAAAGGTTAACACCGATAATTCAGGTTACTATCAGTTTGAAAAATTACCGAAAGGCGGTAACTATCAAATTAAGGTTAGCACACCGGAAGGAACACAATTAATTGCGAACCGTGTCATCCCTGGAAATAGTGATAGTTATGTGTTTACTTCGTTAACAAAAGACGAGTTAACTAATAGTTCAGCATATAAATATAATAGTGTGATAAAAGGTCATGTGAGTATTGATGTCGATAACAGTCAAACGAACACTGCTGTAGATAGAGATTTAACAGGACTGAAATTAACGCTGAAAAGATCGGATGGCAATCTTACCCGACAAGCTATTACTGACAGTAATGGTCATTTTGAAGTGGATAACTTATCGTTTGGCGATTGGATTATCACGGCAGACAATTCGCAAAGTGTGGCTGACTGGAGTAGTTACCAATTGAGTTATACCCAAACGGGTAATAAAGCGGTGGCAGCGACGGCAAAAGACTTATCATTAACGGTTAATCTTTCAAAGCAAAATCCAGCGGTGAATGGCGTTGAAATAGGTTATCACGGCAGTGCGGTTATTAAAGGTTATGTGGTGATCGATGCCGATAACGACGGAAAATACAGCGCAAATGATATTGCCTTTGGAGCATTAAGTACGCCAATTACGCCGAAACTGGTGTTAACATCGGCGAAATCAGGATTTGAGGAACAGGAGATTAAGGTTGATGATCGAACCGGTCTGTTTGAAGTGTCAGGTTTAAGCCGACA
>NZ_JBIDFM010000020.1:0-1739 GCF_046635805.1 Gilliamella sp. CG13 | reverse complement strand
GATGTTGTGATTTCGGGTGTCACCGTTGAGTTATATCGTAATGGTGAACTCTATGCAAAAACTAAAACCGATAAATCTGGTCTATATAACTTTAAAAATTTATTTAATGATACTTATACCGTTAAAGTTACTGAACAGGGTTTAGATAAACAACGTTATGAATTAAAGAGTGTTTCAAATACAGTAACGGGTATTACCATTGATGGAAAAACACCAAAAGTAACGGGTGATAATTTAGATTTTATTTACAAGAAAAACGGCGATGCGGCGATCACCGGTCATGTAATGGTTGATATTAACAATAATGGCACACTAGAAAATTATGTTAATAAAACAGGGGACATGGCGATACCGGATATAAACGTCAAATTATATAAATTTGATGGTTCCAATCGTACGTTTTATCGTGAAGTAAAAACGAATGCAAAAGGTTACTATAGCTTTAGTGGTATTGATTTAAATACTGATTATATTGTAGAAATTGAACCCACAAAAGGTTTTGGTGTTATTGCTAATGCAGAGGGTAACACAAATATCAATTTAAAACCGATTCACTTTGAAGATGTTGGAAAGACAGTTCAAAACCAATACTTCTTATTGGCAGGAAGTTCAAATAGTTCACCGTCAGCTGGTATAAACAGTAGTTATGCAATCAACAGCGGAATTTCTGGAAAAACCTTGTTAAATGGTAGCGATCCAGTTGAGCCAATTACTCAAGTTTTAATTGGTTTACGTGATGCAAACAATAACGAGATTGCACGTCAGTATACCAATGATAAAGGTGAATACCACTTCTATAATCTATCCCAAGGGAAGTACAGCATTAATATTGTCGCTTCACCAGATGGTTATTCATTAGTTAAAAACAGTAAAGGTACCACTCAACCAATTGATACTTTATCTGGTCTAGATTTAACTAATGTGGGTATAAAAGACAATAATTTCTATTTTAAACAAGCGAGTGATGAAGGTATTGGTGGTAAAATCTATGTTGATTATGCCGATAATAATACCGATTTTAATCAGTTAAATGAGTTTGCCTATTTACTTGATAGTGCGCTCACGTATACCGTTGAGCTACGTGACGGTTTAGATGGAACTGGTAAGCTATTAATGACCCAACAAACCGTAGATGGTGAGTATCATTTCTCTAATCTGGTGTTTGGTGATAATGCTAACTATTCTGTGGTACTGAAATTAGACGCTAATGCCGACCATGAGTTTAAACAAAGCTCAGCAGGTAACGATCCGAAACATATTGTTATTCCGGTTGCGAATTTACCAAAAAAAGGTTCACTGGATAACAATTATCTGTTGGTAGGAAAATTAAAAATCGATGGTTATGTCTGGGTTGATGAAAATGACAGCAAAGACAGACAGGGTGATGAAGGGCTTAATGGCATTAATGTGACCCTTAATTATCAGGCACCGGGTGCAACGGATTATGTCGAGCTTAAAAAGGTTAATACCGACACTTCAGGTCACTATCAGTTTGAAAAATTACCGAAAGGCGGTAACTATCAAATTAAGGTTAGCACACCAGAAGGAACGGAATTAATTGCGAACAGTGTCATAGACGGAAATAGTGATAGCTTTGAGTTTAAAACGTTAAAACAAAATGAGTTAGACAAAAGTTCAGCGTATAAATATATTGCCATGATTAAAGGTCATGTCAGCATTGATATAGACAACAGCCGAACCCACTCAGCGATTGATGCGGATTTATCCGGTTTAGCATT
>NZ_JBIDFM010000019.1:0-1803 GCF_046635805.1 Gilliamella sp. CG13 | reverse complement strand
TGATCTTCTAAATTAAGTGAACCTTTCTTATCAACGTTATAGTTAGATTTTTCGCTAAAGACATTCTCGGCTTTCGCATTCCAAGAACCACCAGTTATATTGGTGTTTCCTTCATAAGTATGTTTACCACTAATAAAGTTATCACCAGAGACGACATTGACATCCCCATTTCCATCAATATCCCAGCCTACTTGATAATCAGTGTTAGTATGATTAATATTTAATTTACCACCATTTCTTAATCCAACTTTTGGCGTATCAATAGAACCTGCTTTTTCAGCGGCTTTTCCAACTTCGCCACCGATATTAAGAGCGCCATTTTGTTCAACTCGAATACCGAGATCCTCACCAGATTTATCGCCTTTTTGAGTTTTGATGGCTGCATCATTTGCAACGGTTAAACTAGCAGAATGATTACCACCCTCATTGACGATAATTTCAGACATCACGTTCAATTGAGAATTTTTACCATCAATTAATACTTTACCATTTCTGATAGCTAGCTTGTTGTATGTACCTGCATCACCATCAGCAATATTTAAACTACCACCATTGGTCACATTAATTTCACCATAGCCATCTTTATCAGCTGATTGCGTTCCTACTCGCATACCACCTGAATTAAAAGCAGAACCTTCACCGTCAATATTAATAATCGCAGTTCCATTACCACTTGCGACAAATGTAGCTCGAGATGAATTAATAACACCACCATCTAAAATATTAACTACAGCCTTACCGTCGCCGGCAATCCCCATATCTTGTGAGTTAACTTGATTTATTGTACTGCCTTTACCTGATACAGTTAAAGTTGTATTAGAAGTGCTAGAATGACCTATACGTAATGAAGACCATCCAGTATTGGTAAAAGTGCCGCCATTAGTAATAAGAATATTAGCGTTACCTTGAGATCCTAAATAAGCATCACCAGTAGAGTTAATGAAATGACCATTGTCGAGTGTAAATTGAGCAGAAGTATCTACATCATGTGCCACTATAATTCTATTAATTTTTAATGTACCATTATCACTAATTGTTAAATGTCCATTTTGACCAATGATATATTCATCATTGCTGACTACGCCATTAGGCAAAGTTCCAGTGTCATCACCTTTAATAATTTGATTGGTATCTATATTAACACGTGCAGCAAAAGCATTGCCGGAAGATAAAACAGATAAAGCCCCAAGAATTGTGGCATTAATTAATACTGATTTAGTTTTTTTACCTCTTCCTCTGGCTAATTCCGAAACTGCCAGACTAATTCCTTGTCTATTTTTCAAAACTTTATAAATTTTATTCATTTGTTAAATTTCCTTCATTTTACAATATTAAACATAGTCACTAAGATTCAAGAGACTTATGTAAAAAACATTATTGATCGGATTAAGCGATCAATCAACATTTAATCTATCGAAAATTTCTAATAAAAAGCGTAATATAATTATAATTAATTGTTTTTTTTGTTAATTGTAAGTTAATGTAAAGTTAACAAACTGATTATTTTTGCACAAAATTTTCATATTCTGCATTTAAAATACATAATCAATTAGCAATCTTTTTTTTTCAATATATTGTTCATGTTATGATTTTTTTTAGACTAAATTCTTTATTTAGTCAGTGCTAAATATCCCCTTTTTCAATTTAGTTTGAATCACATATCTTTTTTCTATAAAAAAGCAGTACTAAATCGTACTGCTTTGTATTTACTAAGATATTACTATTGTTAGAATGAATAATTTAAACCTAGTTGTCCACCAATTCGTGAATATTTATCTGAGCCAAATCGAGTATCAAGTTGAG
>NZ_JBIDFM010000018.1:0-2873 GCF_046635805.1 Gilliamella sp. CG13 | reverse complement strand
TTACCGTTAAAATATCCCGGGTAGATGCGAGGGGTAAAAATACCACTTACGGTTAGCAAACCTTTATTATATTGAATAAGTTCTTCTTTAGTGAGCTCAGCTGCCCCGTCTTTGTTTTTAGAACCTGTTACATCCAGATAAAGCTTGCCCGAAATTGCCTCGGTCGTATTTGATGGTACAACTTGAGCTTGCATTAGATATAATTTATTTTTATCTAAATTATTGGCAAGTGAACCATCGGCTAATACTTCAAAATCTAACGTTCCTGGTGGTGTTGCTGGATCCACATCCGCAATGTCGATAAAATCATTGCCCGGAGTGTGAACTATACGGTATTTGCCTTCCGGTAATGAGTATAGCTCCATCGTCCAGAACTTACCCCAATACTGATAATCATTACTGTTTTTATCCCAATAATAAACATTTGATGTATTAGTCCCTCTCTCTGAATCTGAACCATACCTATCGCCATTCATATCATTAACAGGCATAGCACGAATATTACCTTTTCCTTGCATTAGAAAATTTTTAACAATTGGTGCACCAAGTTTGTCAAATCGAATTTTATGGCTAGCTGCAAGATCTTGACTGCTATTTTCTACTGCTGTTACGCTTTTACGTAATGCTTTAACGATAAAATCTTTTCCAGCTGTTAGCCCATCAGCGCCGGTAAATTTATAAAGCCCATCAGAACCAGTTTTTTTAGATGCAATAACACTTTGTCCGCCTATTACACAAGCATTGTTATCTTTACAAAGTAAGACTGTCGCATCAAAAAGTGGTAGATCATCATAAGTCCCTGGAATATTAACTTCTAATTTCCCTTTGCCAGAATATGTATCTAGGTAAACTTTACCACGAACAACATAATCTTGTTGTTTCAGCTTATACCAAAAGTTAGTTCCCTTATTATGCGCCTTTCCACCTTCAATTTTTATTTCAAAAACTGACTGGTTATTTTCAACGCCAGTATTTTGATCATTATTTTCAAGTTCAATATCTTGTGAATTAAAATTACTTCCAGCAGAAAAACTTGGTCTAGTTAAAACACGATATTGACCATCCGGTAGATTTGTAAAATTATAATAACCGTCCTGATTCGTACCAAAAATTGTGAATAAGTTCCATGTATTATCTGACTGCTTTTTGTATAACGATACCTGAGCAAACTTAATTGCTGTATCTTCATCTGGGTTATAATCACCCAAAGCGCCAGAATGACTATTATTTAAGTAAACATAACCAGATAGCGTATTCGGCTTTTTAGGTTTGAAATACATAGCATTCGAGTGTGAAAGTTCCGTTTGTATCGTTAAAATATAATCACCACTCGAATAGTCAACTTCAATTTCGTCATTAATATCATCAATTTTATAAGTATATAACCCGGCATGATCAATCGGAGCAGCTACCCTACCGAGCGCACCGAGCACGCCATACGAACCACGTTTGCCGAGTGTTGCAGCTAATGGGGTTCCTTGTTTATCAAGAAGCGGAGTTACGCCGTCTTCTTCATAAAAAGAGACTTTCATGTAAGTTGTAGCAGTGTGTGTTGGGCTGACACCATTAACAATACCACCCCAAGCTGTAGTTGAATTAGCTGTTCTAATATTGCTTTCAACGTTTAACGTTCCTAAGTTCTCTCGAAGGGGAGAATACCAAAAGTTTCGATTCGATTGGGTTCCTTTACCTAAACCAACAACAATAATTTCTTTAGGAGCGATATTAGCCTGAGTACCATTACTAAGTTTTACTTTCCCTTTATGGCTACTTCTTGATTTTGGTGAAGTACTGGTTGATTTACCATCAGAATCATTCACAAAAATATAGGAATTTAAATCTATACCGGATTCGTTAATGACTACTTTATAATCTTTGCCGATCGCCAAACCACGGAATTGATATAATCCATTGCTCTTATTTGTTGTTTGTGTAGCAATCTTTTTCCATGTACTATCATCGTATTGATAAAGATCGACGGGGGTTTCTAAATAAGTCGTATTTGATACAGGTAATATAATATAAGGCTTACCAGAATCAGGTCCCCTAGGCAAAAACTGATTTGATAAGACAAATACCTGACCCGATATACCAGATAAACTTGAATCATTTGGATCAATTTTTAATAAAAATGTCGGACCACTTGTTTGGTTATTTGCATCTGTTATTTTGATGTTTTGTTCAAGTTTGCTAAGTGGAATATAAGGCGCTTTCACATTGGTTACTTTTATGTCATAACTCGCCACCGCTAAATCTTTAAAACGATATAGACCATCATCGCTTGTAGTTATCGTTTTTGTGCCCAAAACTTTGGTTGTCGTGCCGGGATAGTAAAGCTCGACATTCATACCTAATGCGCCAGTATCCGTATCAGCACCATAGATACCGTCATTGTTTTGATCTACAGCTACGATTCCATCGACGCCCCATTCATTACGTGGTTTTATATTGAATGCACCTTTTTGATTGGTACCATTCATATTAAACTCTATCGTATTAATGTATTTATGCGAATTATCGGGTAATGTTGCATCCCATAAGGTATATTTAGTTTGATTACTTGAGTCAGCAATAAAATCTTCAATATCAACAATTAGGTCATACTTATAGGTTTTTAAAGTATTTTTGATGTCAATTTCACCTTTATCATTGGTGGCAAGCGTTAACTCTTTTGTTGATGCAGAATTAATTAGTTTAATGGGAATATTTTTGGCGCCATTACCTTTTTCATCCTTAACATCTAAATGAATATCACCGCCTTGCCCTTTGATAAATAAGTTTTGAGCAGACGCACCGGTATCAACGATAAGTTGCACTGAACGATCAATGGTTTCACCTTCCGTTGTCTTTGCCACAACCTTATATGTCCCCAG
>NZ_JBIDFM010000017.1:0-3518 GCF_046635805.1 Gilliamella sp. CG13 | reverse complement strand
TCGAGGTCAATGGGATCACACTTGATGCAGATGAAGTGAAATATTTATCAGACGTGATACCAAGACAAAAACAATACTTGGAAGTTTTTGACACATCAAAAAGTCTGGTACTGAGCGGTATCAGTTTGTATTTTCAATTAGCAAATATAAATGGTCTGAATAAGCAGATTGACAATATAAAGGATCCTCACTTAAGAACAGTAATGAAATTTCGCATATTTACAAGTTATGCGATAATAGGTGTAACGACCATTGAGGTATTATTACATGGGACAAAGCTATTTAAGCTTTTGCTGGCAAAGACGCCATCGTTATTTGCACAACGAACATCAAGAATGACAATGTTCTCAAAGACGTTAAAGACTCTGGGTACGGTGGGTTCTATCCTCAATATAATAGACAGTTTTATAGGGGTGTTTCAAGCATTCAAAAGTTGTGGTGAAGGCAATACCGGTTCAACAGCATTAATGATAACCAGTATCTTGACGCTGATCTGTAGTGTTGTAGGTTGGTTGAATCTTATTCCATTTTATGGTCAAATTTTGTTAGCCATAATTTCGCTAGGGGCACTTATTGCCAGTATGATCTTATACGATAACGGCGATGACTGGGATGAATTCAGTAAATGGCTAAACCGCTGTATGCTGGGCAACTTTGACTTTCGTGAATCCAAATACCCACCGTATTACTTACCGACGCCAAAATGTATGTTACTGTCGGATCAGGATTACTATTTAGCGATCAGAAAAGGGCGTTGTCTTTTAGAATCGAATAAATGTAATCTTTATGAACAAATTAGTTACATTAATGTGGTGACAAGCCATTATGTCGTTGACAAATTTAATCCGATACTGACGTTGAATTTGCCGGATTTTAATCGTGATAAATCCGTATTTGAAGGGAAAATAACGATTAAATCGTTAACCTATCCTGAGCGAACTCCGGTGGAGTTAAATATTGGATATGGAGAAAAGTTTTTAGAAATTTCAACCGTTACCCCTTCCAGTTTTTTTACCCCAAGAACGGATAATGCGGTTGGTAAAGGTGAAGTTTACGATTTTGATAAAGCTAAAGTAGAAGCCCCTGAAGAAAAGTCATTATGGAATCAGTT
The DNA here is from genome assembly GCF_046635805.1 of Gilliamella sp. CG13. Taxonomy (NCBI): domain Bacteria; kingdom Pseudomonadati; phylum Pseudomonadota; class Gammaproteobacteria; order Orbales; family Orbaceae; genus Gilliamella; species Gilliamella sp. CG13. The sequence continues at coordinate 2,407 of NZ_JBIDFM010000017.1, read as the reverse complement.
AATGGCGATATCCCATAATCAACCGATGCCAACGACGACCGATAACACACAGTCAGACAAAAGCGATGAGTCAGAAGCGCCAAAAATTGGTCTGTATTTAATTAAATGGAGCTTAGGTGAAATCGAAGGGAAGCATGACGTCACTATCAAGGTCAACTACTGGCCAGAAGGCAAGCAGGATGAGAGTGCCGATCAAGGTCAAAACGATGACCCGAACACCCCAAAACAAACCAAAGAGCGCACGCCGTACTTACTGTCCTACCACTATATAAAAGATTAACAGGAAATCACCATGCAAATTAAAACAAGCATAACCACACTTTTAATATTCACTTTCAGTAGTTTACTGTTAACCGGGTGCGATACTTATCCATATAAAGAAAAGATTCAAAAAGTTTACGATTACAATAACCCAACAGGCGATAAAGCAAAATGTATGATGGTGGGTAGCGTGACAAAATCCATGTACCCCTATACCACCTACTATATGAAAGGGCAGGATTTGCCATTTGCACAAGAAACAAGAAAAGCATTTAATAATCGATTAAAAAATGACAGTTTGCACCTGTTTGCAGGGATAGGTTTCTTTACAGAAGAATATGCAGGCGAAGTTGACGGCAGAGCGACGTACCGTTACGACCTGACCGATTTAGGGCGAAAATACGTTGACTGGTCATTTGGTGAAACCAACTTTTGTTTTGGTCGGGTGGTGGTGGACAAAATCACCCGCACAAACGACACCATTAACGGGGTGGGGGGGGGCACGGTGCGGGATGTCTATTTTACTTATCACCTTGAAAATGTGCCGGATTGGGTGAAAGATCCACAAATATATAAACGTTTTGGATATTTTAAAGAACAAGTCAATGGTGAACCATTTGAAGGGTGGCATAGTTATAGCGTGTCAAGTAACGGAAAATTAACAACCATGACCGGCGAAAGTGGTAGATACAAATGGGCATGGGATTTTAATAAAGAAATCAAAGAAGAGTAATTAAACATTGTTAGTTTTAAATGGTGAAAAATCCGTATTTGAAGGGAAAATAACGATTAAATCGTTAACCTATCCTGAGCGAACTCCGGTGGAGTTAAATATTGGATATGGAGAAAAGTTTTTAGAAATTTCAACCGTTACCCCTTCCAGTTTTTTTACCCCAAGAACGGATAATGCGGTTGGTAAAGGTGAAGTTTACGATTTTGATAAAGCTAAAGTAGAAGCCCCTGAAGAAAAGTCATTATGGAATCAGTTAATGGCGATATCCCATAATCAACCGATGCCAACGACGACCGATAACACACAATCAAACAAAAGCGATGAGTCCGAAGCACCAAAGATTGGGTTGTTTTTAATTAAATGGAGCTTAGGCGAAATCGAGGGGAAGCATGACGTGACTATCAAGGTCAACTACTGGCCAGAAGGCAAGCAAGATGAGAGTGCAGACCAAAGTCAAAGCGATGACAGCAGCAGCGACCCGAACACCCCAAAACCAGTAAAAGAGCGCACGCCGTACTTACTGTCCTACCACTATATAAAAGATTAACAGGATAACACCATGCAAATTAAAACAAATATAACCACACTTTTAATATTTACGGTCAGCAGTTTACTGTTAACCGGATGCGATACTTATCCGTATAAAGAAAAGATTCAAAAAGTTTACGATTACAATAATCCAACAGGCGATAAAGCAAAATGTATGATGGTGGGCAGAGTGACACAATCCATGTACCCGTATACTACCTATTATATGCAAGGACAAGATTTGCCTTATTCGCCTGAAACACAAAAAGCCAATTTCAACCGATTAAAAAATGGTAGTTTGCATCTGTTTGCCGGAATAGGTTTTTTTACGGAAGAGTTTGCTGGCGAAGTTGACGGCAGAGCGACGTATCGCTACGACCTGACCGATTTAGGGCGAAAATACGTTGACTGGACATTTGGTAATACCAACTTTTGTTTTGGTCGGGTGGTGGTGGACAAAATCACCCGCACAAACGACACCATTAACGGGGTGGGGGGGGGCACGGTGCGGGATGTCTATTTTACTTATCACCTTGAAAATGTACCAGATTGGGTCAAAGACCCACAAATATATAAACGATTTCGATATTTTAAAGAACAAGTCAATGGGGAGCCAGTTCCCGGAATTCACAGTTATAGTGTGTCTGGTAATGGAAAATTAACAACCATGAATGGTGTCAGCGGTACATATAAATGGGCATCGGATTTTAATAAAGAAATCAAAGAAGAGTAATGTTTGTATACGGACTGAGATGTAATTAGCACGGTAAAAATGAATCACCAAGAAAAAAACAAAATAGAAGATATCGAAAATCCGAAGGAAGAAAGTTTTAATCCCGAATTAGTTAATGAAGCGAATAAAAAAGCCTTGGTGTTAAGTAATGG
>NZ_JBIDFM010000016.1:3388-4738 GCF_046635805.1 Gilliamella sp. CG13 | reverse complement strand
CCCATATGGGATTAGCTAGTTGGTGTGGTAAAGGCTCACCAAGGCGACGATCTCTAGCTGGTCTGAGAGGATGACCAGCCACACTGGAACTGAGACACGGTCCAGACTCCTACGGGAGGCAGCAGTGGGGAATATTGCACAATGGGGGGAACCCTGATGCAGCCATGCCGCGTGTATGAAGAAGGCCTTCGGGTTGTAAAGTACTTTCGGTAGTGAGGAAGTTGTGTGTATGAAAAGTGCATGCAGTTGACGTTAGCTACAGAAGAAGCACCGGCTAACTCCGTGCCAGCAGCCGCGGTAATACGGAGGGTGCGAGCGTTAATCGGAATGACTGGGCGTAAAGGGCATGTAGGCGGATAATTAAGTTAGGTGTGAAAGCCCCGGGCTCAACCTGGGAATTGCACTTAAAACTGGTTATCTGGAGTATTGTAGAGGAAGGTAGAATTCCACGTGTAGCGGTGAAATGCGTAGAGATGTGGAGGAATACCGGTGGCGAAGGCGGCCTTCTGGACAGATACTGACGCTGAGATGCGAAAGCGTGGGGAGCAAACAGGATTAGATACCCTGGTAGTCCACGCTGTAAACGATGTCGATTTGGAGTTTGTTGCCCTGAGTGATGGGCTCCGAAGCTAACGCGATAAATCGACCGCCTGGGGAGTACGGCCGCAAGGTTAAAACTCAAATGAATTGACGGGGGCCCGCACAAGCGGTGGAGCATGTGGTTTAATTCGATGCAACGCGAAGAACCTTACCTGGTCTTGACATCCACAGAATCTGGCAGAGATGCTGGAGTGCCTTCGGGAACTGTGAGACAGGTGCTGCATGGCTGTCGTCAGCTCGTGTTGTGAAATGTTGGGTTAAGTCCCGCAACGAGCGCAACCCTTATCCTTTGTTGCCATCGATTAGGTCGGGAACTCAAAGGAGACTGCCGTTGATAAAGCGGAGGAAGGTGGGGACGACGTCAAGTCATCATGGCCCTTACGACCAGGGCTACACACGTGCTACAATGGCGTATACAAAGGGAGGCGACCTCGCGAGAGCAAGCGGACCTCAGAAAGTACGTCTAAGTCCGGATTGGAGTCTGCAACTCGACTCCATGAAGTCGGAATCGCTAGTAATCGTGAATCAGAATGTCACGGTGAATACGTTCCCGGGCCTTGTACACACCGCCCGTCACACCATGGGAGTGGGTTGCACCAGAAGTAGATAGCTTAACCTTCGGGAGGGCGTTTACCACGGTGTGATTCATGACTGGGGTGAAGTCGTAACAAGGTAACCGTAGGGGAACCTGCGGTTGGATCACCTCCTTACGAAGCGCTCGTAAGTGTTCACACAGATTGTTTGTTTAGA
>NZ_JBIDFM010000016.1:0-3294 GCF_046635805.1 Gilliamella sp. CG13 | reverse complement strand
GCATATGAGTAAATAGAAAGATAAAGCTCTTTAACAATTAGGAACAAGCTGAAAGAAACGAGTTCTCGTTTTTACGGAAGGCATTGATACGAAAGTATGGGTGTTGTGAAGTAGGAAAGAGAAAAAAGCGTAATAGAAACCAAGACAACTGTGAGTTGTAAGGTTAAGAAATTAAGCGTACACGGTGGATGCCTAGGCAATCAGAGGCGAAGAAGGACGTGTTAATCTGCGAAAAGCGACGGTGAGCTGATAAAAGGCGTTATAGCCGTCGATGTCCGAATGGGGAAACCCAGTGCAGGTGACTGCACTATCATCTGATGAATACATAGTCAGATGAGGCGAACCGGGAGAACTGAAACATCTAAGTACCCCGAGGAAAAGAAATCAACCGAGATTCCCCTAGTAGCGGCGAGCGAAAGGGGAGGAGCCCAAAGCGGGTAGCATAATGTATCAGTGGAAGCGTCTGGAAAGTCGCACGATAGAGGGTGAAAGTCCCGTACACGAAGATGGATTATGTGGAAGCTTGAAGAGTAGGGCGGGACACGTGATATCCTGTCTGAAGATGGGGGGACCATCCTCCAAGGCTAAATACTCCTGATTGACCGATAGTGAACCAGTACCGTGAGGGAAAGGCGAAAAGAACCCCGGGAGGGGAGTGAAATAGACCCTGAAACCGTGTACGTACAATCAGTGGGAGCATGTGTCGTTGGGCATGTGTGACTGCGTACCTTTTGTATAATGGGTCAGCGACTTATATTCTGTAGCAAGGTTAACCGAATAGGGGAGCCGAAGGGAAACCGAGTATTAACTGTGCGTTAAGTTGCAGGGTATAGACCCGAAACCCGGTGATCTAGCCATGGGCAGGTTGAAGGTTGGTTAACACTAACTGGAGGACCGAACCGACTAATGTTGAAAAATTAGCGGATGACCTGTGGCTGGGGGTGAAAGGCCAATCAAACCGGGAGATAGCTGGTTCTCCCCGAAAGCTATTTAGGTAGCGCCTCATGTATAACTGTTGGGGGTAGAGCACTGTTTCGGCTAGGGGGCCATCCCGGCTTACCAACCCGATGCAAACTCCGAATACTGACAAGTTTAATCATGGGAGACACACGGCGGGTGCTAACGTTCGTCGTGAAGAGGGAAACAACCCAGACCGCCAGCTAAGGTCCCCAAGTCATAGTTAAGTGGGAAACGAAGTGGGAAGGCTTAGACAGCTAGGATGTTGGCTTAGAAGCAGCCATCATTTAAAGAAAGCGTAATAGCTCACTAGTCGAGTCGGCCTGCGCGGAAGATGTAACGGGGCTAAAACTATGCACCGAAGCTGCGGCAGTGCACGCAAGTGTATTGGGTAGGGGAGCGTTCTGTAAGCCGTAGAAGGTGTGTTGTGAGGCATGCTGGAGGTATCAGAAGTGCGAATGCTGACATAAGTAACGATAAAGCGGGTGAAAAGCCCGCTCGCCGGAAGACCAAGGGTTCCTGTCCAACGTTAATCGGGGCAGGGTGAGTCGACCCCTAAGGAGAGGCCGAAGGGCGTATCTGATGGGAAACGGGTTAATATTCCCGTACTGGCTATAACTGCGATGGGGGGACGAAGAAGGCTAGGTTTACCACCTATTGGATGGTGGGTTAAGCGTGTAGGGGTGTGATTAGGCAAATCCGGTCACTGAGACCCTGAGGCGTGATGACGAGCTACTAAGGTAGTGAAGTAATTGATGCCCTGCTTCCAGGAAAATCCTCTAAGCTTCAGGTTATAGTTAATCGTACCCGAAACCGACACAGGTGGTCAGGTAGAGAATACTCAGGCGCTTGAGAGAACTCGGGTGAAGGAACTAGGCAAAATGGTGCCGTAACTTCGGGAGAAGGCACGCTGATGGTAATTGAAGTCCCGCGCGGATGGAGGTGAAATCAGTCGAAGATACCAGCTGGCTGCAACTGTTTAATAAAAACACAGCACTGTGCAAACACGAAAGTGGACGTATACGGTGTGACGCCTGCCCGGTGCTGGAAGGTTAATTGATGGGGTTATGCGTAAGCAGAAGCTCTTGATCGAAGCCCCAGTAAACGGCGGCCGTAACTATAACGGTCCTAAGGTAGCGAAATTCCTTGTCGGGTAAGTTCCGACCTGCACGAATGGCGTAATGATGGCCAGGCTGTCTCCACCCGAGACTCAGTGAAATTGAAATCGCCGTGAAGATGCGGTGTACCCGTGGCAAGACGGAAAGACCCCGTGAACCTTTACTATAGCTTGACAGTGAACATTGAGCCTTAATGTGTAGGATAGGTGGGAGACTAAGAAGTGTGTACGCCAGTATGCATGGAGTCATCCTTGAAATACCACCCTTTAATGTTTGATGTTCTAACCTATACTTCTGAATCGAGGTAAGGGACACTGTCTGGTGGGTAGTTTGACTGGGGCGGTCTCCTCCCAAAGAGTAACGGAGGAGCACGAAGGTTAGCTAATCCTGGTCGGACATCAGGAGGTTAGTGCAATGGCAAAAGCTAGCTTGACTGCGAGAGTGACGGCTCGAGCAGGTACGAAAGTAGGTCATAGTGATCCGGTGGTTCTGAATGGAAGGGCCATCGCTCAACGGATAAAAGGTACTCCGGGGATAACAGGCTGATACCGCCCAAGAGTTCATATCGACGGCGGTGTTTGGCACCTCGATGTCGGCTCATCACATCCTGGGGCTGAAGTAGGTCCCAAGGGTACGGCTGTTCGCCGTTTAAAGTGGTACGCGAGCTGGGTTTAGAACGTCGTGAGACAGTTCGGTCCCTATCTGCCATGGGCGTAGGAAAATTGAGAGGGTTTGCTTCTAGTACGAGAGGACCGAAGTGAACGCACCGCTGGTGTACGGGTTGTGATGCCAATTGCATTGCCCGGTAGCTACGTGCGGAATAGATAAGTGCTGAAAGCATCTAAGTACGAAACTAGCCTCGAGATGAGTTTTCCCTGATGAGAATCAGTAAGGTCCGTTTGAGACTAAGACGTAGATAGGTCAGGTGTGTAAGTGTAGTGATACATTGAGCTAACTGATACTAATGAACCGAGAGTCTTAACCTTACAACTCGGAGTTGTTTTGGGATACGCGAGAGAGAAGAGAAAATCATCGGAAGGTGGTTAAAGAATGTAGAAACAGTTTGTTCCGGATTGAGGAATTGATGTAAAGATGAGATAATGTACATCAATAGAGAAAGAGAAGACAGGATATGTCTGGCGGTAATAGCGCGGTGGTCCCACCTGACCCCATGCCGAACTCAGAAGTGAAACGCCGTAGTGCCGATGGTAGTGTGGGT
>NZ_JBIDFM010000015.1:0-6233 GCF_046635805.1 Gilliamella sp. CG13 | reverse complement strand
TTCACCAGATTATTATCTACATATAATCCTACCGTGTAATCCGTAAATAACGTATCAATTCCGATATCCTGTGCATTGATCACCGCGCCATCTTCCGCAATCACGTCTATCACGACCTGACCTTCAATGCTCGCCTGTCCTTTCAGACCGAAATCAACCGTGGTGATTTTGGTGGACGACGAGGCTGGGGAGGCGATATCGACAACAACACCATTACCGGTCATGGATGTAATCGCGCCGCCCACTTTCTGTGCCACATAACTGAAGTCATAACCTGAATTTGCCGGTACTTCTACACTTATCGTCCAGCGGTCTTCACCTATATTCGCAATTTCATATTCACCCTTACTGTCACTGTCGACCGTTAAGGTTAAGCCATGGCTGTTTGTCGCCACAACTTTCACCCCTGATAAGGTGGCGGTGTGATAAGTCTGATGCGTTCCTTGTCCTGAGTAGTCTTTATAAATAGTCCCTTTTAACACATTCTCACTTTTAAAGCCGAATGCTTGTTGCTCAGCAACGTTACCGGCTGAGAATTGGTCATCTTTCGGACTATTGACACTAAACGTCACCTGATTGCTCGCTGACATTGAGTTCGGACTGAACACCAGTCTGTAACCGGAACGCTCAATTGCGTTATCATCAATTTTAAGCACATAATCATGTCGGCTTAAACCTGACACTTCAAACAGACCGGTTCGATCATCAACCTTAATCTCCTGTTCCTCAAATCCTGATTTTGCCGATGTTAACACCAGTTTCGGCGTAATTGGCGTACTTAATGCGCCAAAGGCAATATCATTTGCGCTGTATTTTCCGTCGTTATCGGCATCGATCACCACATAACCTTTGATAACCGCACTGCCGTGATAACCTATTTCTATTCCGTTAACTAATGACTTATTATCAGCAACATGCACTTTTAGCGATAAGTTAGGTGACCCGGCTTTAACTGCACCTTGACCTATATCCGTATAGCTCAATTGATAACCATCCCAGTCAGCCACACTTTGCGAACTGTCTGCCGTGATAATCCAATCGCCTTCCGATACGTTGCCCGCCTCAAAGTTACCTTTACTGTCAGTGGTCACTTGTTTCGTAATTGTGCTACCCGTTTTAGTCAGAGTTAATGCTAAACCGGATAAATCCGCATCAATCGCTGAGTGGGTTCGGCTGTTGTCTATATCAATGCTGACATGACCTTTGATCATGGCAATATATTTATATGCTGAGCTATTAGTTAACTCATCTTTTGTTAACGGGTTAAACACAAAGTTATCGCTATTTCCGGTTATGACACTGTTCGCAATTAATTCCGTTCCTTCCGGTGTGCTAACCATAATTTGATAGTTACCGCCTTTCGGTAATTTTTCAAACTGATAGTGACCTGAATTGTCGGTATTAACCTTTTTAAGCTCGACATAATCCGTTGTACCCGGTGCCTGATAATTAAGGGTCACATTGATGCCATTAAGCCCTTCGTTATCCTGTCTGTCTTTGCTGTCATTTTCATCAATCCAGACGACACCATCGATTTTTTGTTTTCCTACCAACAGATAATTATTATCCAGTGAGCCTTGTTTTGGTAAACTCGCAACCGGAATAACAATATGTTTCGGATCTTTACCTGCTGAGCTTTGTTTAAACTCATGGTCGGCATTAGCGCCTAATTTCAGCACCACAGAATAGTTAGCACTATTACCAAACATCAAATTAGGGAATTGATACTCACCATCCACGGTTTGTTGGGTCATTAATAACTTACCAGTACCATCTAAACCGTCATGCAATTCAACGGTATACGAGATCGCACTATCAAGTAAATAGGTAAACGCCTTTGTAGGATCTAAATCGTTATTATTATCGGCATAATCGACGAAGATTTTCCCTTGAATACCGTTAGCACTTGCTTCTTTATAATAGAAACTATTACCAAAGACACCAGTATTGGTTATTTGAATATTGGATAAAGTACTGATTGGTTGAGTTGAACCTTCACTATTTTTAACTAATGAATAACCATCCGGCGAGGTTACAACATTAATACTGTACTTACCGGAAGGTAAGTTATAGAAATGATATTCACCTTTATCATTGGTATATTGACGAGCGATCTCTGTTCCGTTTGAATCAACTAGACCAATCAATACATGATCAATTGGTAATTCAGGTGATGTGCCGTCAATAATAGTTTTACCCGCAATACCACTATTGATTGCTTGATTACTGCTTATACCTGCCGCCGGTGAACTGTTTGAACTACCAGCTAATAGGAAGGATTGGTTTTGTACAGTTCGTCCAATATCTTTAAAGGTTATTGTGTCTAAAGTCGCACTAGCTTTTTGATTAGCATTTGAAATAACGCCATAATTGCTTGTAGGAACAACTTGAACTACGTAGTCCGTATTAAGATCAATTCCAGTGAAACTATAATAGCCTTTCTCATTAGTAGTACTTTCAAGATAGTTAATAAGAGAATTATTTAATTTTTTAAATAATTTAACCTTAACATTCGATACAGGAAGATCACCTGTTTTATCAAAACTAATATCCGTTCTACCATTGTTGTTAATATCAACCATTACATAACCTGCAATAGCTGCATCACCATTTTTCTTATAGATGAAATCTAAATTACCACCTGATACTTTTGGTGTTTGTGATGTAATTTTAATATTTGGTACAGTATCAAACTCTGATTTTAGTTCATAAACGCTTACATCCAAGCCTTCTTCTGTAACTTTAATGGTATAAGTATCATTAAATAAATTTTGGAAAGTGTATATACCAGATTTATCGGTTTTAGTTTTAACATAGAATTTTCCATCACGATATAATTCAACCGTTACTCCGGCAAGTGGCACATCACTTTTACTAGCATTGAAGTTACCATCCTCATCATAGTCAAAATAAAGTCGACCACTGATTTCGGTAGGTTGTTTCAGTTTTACTATCCAATACTGATCAGTTGCACCAGCAGATGGAATAGGGGCAACTTGTAAAAACTCTGGTTTTTTCAGCTCACTAGGAATAAGACTGCCTTGAGGTTCATTACCACTAGCAACTAATTCAAATTGTTGTGAATCTAGTCCACGTAATCTAAGAATTATATTAGTTAAATACAAATTACCACGAGGTGAATTAGTGTCATTATAAACAAATTCGCCCGTATATTTTACATTGTTATCGACAAAGTCAGATTGATTTAAAATAGCGCTAACATTTCCATTATTGTATCCATTATAGAAACGAGGCGTAAAAAAGCCTTCTACTCTAAGCGCATCTTTATTATATCTCATTAACTCTTGACTTGTTAATAAAACCGCATCTTCTATTTTTTTGGAACCTGTAATATCTAGGTAAAGATTTCCTGATATTCCTTTAGATGCTTTTGATGCTTGCATAATATATTGACTAGATTCAACATTATTAGCTAAAGTACCATCGGCCAAGACTTCTATGTCAAAAATACCTACAGCTGTAGCAGGATCTTTGTCGGCAATATCAATATAACTATAATTAGTATTATCTGGATCATGTATAATGCGATATTTACCTTTTGGTAAACGGTTAAGAATTAAATTCTGATAAAAATCTCCGCCAGTCATCCATTCTTGGTAAGTACTTCCATCCCAATAAAGAACTTTAAATCTACCATAACCTTGTTCTTTGGAACCATTACCTTCATACTCACCATTTCCATCTAAATCATTGATAGGAATAAAGGTAATTGCATTACTTTTACCTTGCATTAAAAAGTTATGGATAATAGGTAAATCTATTTTATCAAAACGAATCGTTTGCAACTGAGCAAGACCTTGTTTTGGATCTGTTACTGCCTCAGTATCTGAGCGAACAACTTTAATGATAAAATCTTTCCCACTCGTCAGTCCATCATTTCCAGTGAACTCATAACGCCCTGTTTTATCGGTTTTTTGTGAAGCTAATACACTCTTACCTGAGCGTGAAGTACAATCATTATTATCTTTACATAATAAAACTGTCGCATCAAACAATGGTCTATCAAAGGCATCAGCCGTCCCACCTACAGTAAGTATACCGTCTCCTCTGTAAGTATCTAAATAAACTGTACCTTTAGCAATATAATCTCGTTGTTTTAATTTAAACCAGAAATTAGTATCTTTAGTATAGTTTTGACCACCTTTTACTTTTACAATAATGCTAGAAGTTTCATTAACAATAGTATCGTTTTGATCATTACGTTCTAATTCAATAGCATTTTTATCCGCATTACTGCCAGCGCCGAAAGCAGATTGAACAACTACTCGATATTCACCATCAGGTAACTTGGTAAAGTTATACCAACCATCATTGTTTGTTCCCATAACAGCAATATCATCACGTTCCCAATTGCCAGTAGATACTTGTTTATGTTGTAAAACGACACGAGTGTATCTAATAGGCGTATCTAACTTAGGATCATAATTACCGGTGGTACCAACATGGCTATTATTTAAGTAAACATAGCCCGAAATACTGTTAGGCGTTTTACCTCTAAAATATACAATAGAAAAACCACCCAATCTTTCGGTAGCGCTTGCATTATTTGCAACCGATCTTACTCGATATTCTTGTGTAACACTTTGGATATCTAAATAATTTGAATCATATCCAATAATTTTGTAAGTATAAATTCCACCATGATCAGAATTAATCCTAGCTCGTTGAGCACGCGAGTAATCATCTGGACCTTTTAGATATTTAGCATATAAACGTGTCCCATCTAATTTGGTCGCAGGCGTGACACCATCTTCTTCAAAAAAAGCAACCTCTAGATAAGGTCCGGTACTTAATTCACTAATACCATTTTGTATACCACCCCAGTTTCCGTGGTTATTTGTAGACTGTAAGCTACTTTCTACAGCTAATAGACTTGGTGCAATGATTGAATACCAAAAGTTTTGGTTTGACTTAGTACCGCCATTTAAATTGGGAATAATAATCTCTTTCGGAGCAATTTTGTCTTGCTTACCATTGCTGAGTTTTACTTTACCTTTATGAGTACTTTTTGATTCAGATGAGGTACTGGTTGATTTACCATCTGTATCGCCAATAAAGAAATATTTGGTCGTATCAATACCAGATTCATCTAAAACGACTTTATAATCTTTATTCGCTCTTAGTCCTCCAAATTTATAAGCCCCCGCTTTATTAGTGGTTTGTTTAGCAATTAATATCCAACTATTACCATCATGTTGATAAAGATTGACTGGCGTGTTAAGAAAGGTACTACCATCCTTAGGTAGAGTATTTCCTGTTTTACCCCCATCTGGGCCGTCTTCAGGGAATTGTTCTGAACCTAATGCAAATACCGAACCTGATATACCTGCTAAAGTTGTATCGTTCGGATCAATATTTAACAAAAATGTCGGGCCACTTGTTTGACCGATTGCATCAGTTATTTTAACAGTTTGTTCGGTTTTATTCTGTGGAATATAAGGTGCTTTTACATTGGTTACTTTTATGTCATAACTTGCAACAGCTAGATCTCTAAAACGATAACGGCCATTATCAGTTGTAGTTATTGTTCCTGTACCTAGTACTTTGGTTGTCGTGCCGGGATAGTAAAGCTCGACATTCATATCAATCGCACCGGTATCAGAGCCTACTGTATAGATCCCATCACCATTTTGATCAATAGCGACAACTCCGTCAATACCCCATTCATTACGTGGTTTAACATTAAATTGCCCTTTTTGATTTTTACCCGCCATATTAAAGCTAATTTTATTAACGTAGGCGTTTTTACTGTCTGGTAATGTTGCATCCCATAAAGCATATTTGATTTTATTACTTGAGTCAGCAACAAAATCTGCTGTATCAACCGTCATGTCATACAGATGCCCTTTTAAGGTATTTTTAAGTTCAACTACACCATCATTATTGGTTGCAAAAACAATTTGCCTTGAAGAAGAGGTATGAATCAACCTAACAGGAATATTCTTTGCACCATTTCCTTTGTCGTCTTTTATCGCTAAGTTGATATCACCGCCTTGCCCTTTGATAAATAAGTTCTGAGCAGACGCACCAGTATCAACGATAAGTTGCACTGAACGATCAATGGTTTCACCTTCCGTTGTCTTTGCCACAACCTTATATGTCCCCAGTAACGGCGCATCTAATTTATAGCTACCATCCTGATTTGTGGTCGTGTCCGATAGTAACTTTTGATTACTGTCATATAATTCAACTTTTAAACCCGTTAACGGCAT
>NZ_JBIDFM010000014.1:0-7733 GCF_046635805.1 Gilliamella sp. CG13 | reverse complement strand
ATCTTCGGAAAAGTGTTTGTCGACCGCAACGGTAATGGCGTACAGGATGAAGGTGAAGAAGGTCTGGGCGGCGTGAAGTTAGTGACGGCTCGGGGAGAAATCATCACAACTGATACGCATGGTCGTTACCATATAGTCGGTGTATCGGGAGGCCGTTGGGAACGAGGTGCAAACTTCGTCATCAAATTAGACCCACGAAGTTTACCGAAAGAGTACAAAGTGAGCGGACGTAATCCAAAAGTGGTGAGAGTATCGCCGGGATTACCAAGTAAAGTTGATTTTGGTGTTACCGAGGTAAATCAGTAATTACCATCAAAGACGGACAAGGAAGTCTGTCTATCCCTATCCTTTCAGGTCTTTCCCCCGTCTATCGGGGGTTTTTTATTTCTAATTAATCTATCCTCTTAATCTTACTTTTAATAACTATAAACAGCTAATTAAAGTAACAATTAATATAGAAATTAGCGATCAGAATAATATATATTGATCGTTTATTGTGATCAATATATAGTATTATGTAAATATTATGAAAAAGTTTTAATAAAAGTATTTCATTTTGTGATTTTTTTAACTGATTGATTAGCTAATTTATTATTTATCAACAAAGGTTAATTAAGATTGGTCATCAATCATTTTTTAAGGTTTATGGATAAATTTTGATGTTGAGTTGAATTACGGAAATAAAAAATATAATCGATCTTAGAAGAAGAGGAAGGAAATAAACTAAATGAAAAAACATAACTGGACCCGGCATCCACTTTGCCTGAGTATTAGTTTTGCTTTTTTACTTGGCTCCAATAATGTTTATGCAGGTAGTTTAGATATACCTAAATTAAATATTATTCGGGATGAGTTTAACGCAGAAGAAAAGCTTAATTTAAGTATTTATAATCCAAAAGTGAAGTTGACGTCGCAAGGATTGTTTACGACACCAATGGGACTTTATATTTACACTAACTACCCAACCAAAATCGCAGAATATCAAATCACCATTTACCGTCAATCGGATTTAGATAACAGACAACCATTAAAGATTTTACGATTTAAAGAAATCAGTCCGTATGAAGCGGTGTTATGGCGTGGTGAAACCGATAATGGCGAGCCGTTATCGACAGACAGCGAGTATAAAGCGATTTTAACCACCACCAGTTATGACGGTTTAAAAGACAGTGTTTATGCAACATCGTTTAAGACATTAGGTCAAGGCATAGCAGACCATAACAGTGATTTTATTTCCTACAACAAACTGGACAATCAATCGGACTCAGGTCATTTATTATTTGGTCAATTAAAATCAGAGAGCACGATACCGGGCTTTGGCGAAAGCCGAATAAACCATCAGGGCATCGTCACCAGTGCGCAAGACCGTAAAGTGGTCATTCAAATGGCGGGACTGGAAGATAAAAAAGCAGTGATGCTCAATGGTGAACGCTTAGTGGTGGACGACAATGGTCGAGCCATGCGCGAGATAATTTTATCGCCGGGTGAGTATCAGTTTGATATAAGCTGGCAGGATGAATCGGGTCAGAAACAATCGCAACAGGAAAAGTTAGTGGTTGAAAAGAAAGATGACATTTTTTATGTGGGTATCGTGGATGTGACGTATGCACAAAACAATGTTAGTGGAAAAGGGCGTTCGATACTGGAAGATGCCGACAGTCATCACTACAGCGGCAAAGGGAGCTGGGATGGTCGGGTTGCTTTTTACTTAAAAGCAAATAAAGGCGATTATCGGTTAACGGCACATCTGGACACGACTGAAACGAAATTAAAAAATGCATTTGGACATTTAGGTGAAAAAGACCCGACTCGTTTTATCCGAGAAATCGACCCGCAAGCTTACTACCCGATATACGGAGATGATTCGACCACGGAAAGTGATGTGGATACGGAAGGGAAGTTTTATATCAAATTAGAGAAGGGCAAAAGTTACGGGTTATGGGGTAACTATAACTCCCAAATTACTGGCAATGAGTTTGCCAACTTTAACCGCAGTTTATATGGGGCAAAGTTATATCACGAAAGTGAGCATTCAACCCGTTATGGTGATACCCGCACATTCGCGACGGTGTTTTTATCGAACGGTGAAACGCGAGGCAGTCATGTTGAGTTAGCCTCGACTGGTGGTAGTTTATACTTTTTAAAACATCAGCGTATTACCGAAGGAAGTTTAAAGCTGTCGATGGAGGTACGTGACCGCAATACCGGTCGGGTGCTGAGCACCAGTACCTTGAACGAAGGGGTTGATTATGAAGTGAATCAATTTCAGGGTCGGGTGATGTTAACCAAAGCCCTACCGATGACGGCAAACGGTGGCACGGGCAGTTCAATTATTGAAAGCGGTAATCTGGTTGGGGGTAACCCAGTCTGGATTATAGCGGAATACGAATATTACTCGGACGGTTTTGACTTTGAAAGCCAAAAAGTGTTTGGTGGTCGGGCTTATCACTGGTTAAACGACCATGTTCGAATTGGTGGGACGTATATCAGTGAAGACCAGTCAGGCGGTGAAACGTATGAGTTAAAAGGGCTAGATGTCATTGTCAGACCGACGCAAGGCACGCATACCCATTTTGAATATGCCAAAAGTAAGGCAAGGATGAGTGATATTTTTGTGTCGAGTAATGGTGGCTTATCATTTAATCAGACGGTGTTATCGGGTGATACACGGGGAGCGGCATGGAAGATTAATCAAAAAATCGAATTCAGTGATTTGACCGGTGAGGATATCCCATTAAGTTTTACGGGTTACTATTCGATGCAGCAGAAAGGCTTTTCGTCCTTTGCTAAAGCCCGTAGCAGTGATTTAGAAGAGTGGGGTGGCGAATTACGTTATGACTTTGAGACGGATAAAAAAGGTATCTTACTGGGTTACAGTCGTGAAAAAGACAAGGCAAATTATGTCGAAAAAATCGCGCGTGCTCAATATTACACAACACTCGGTGACTTATATAAAACGGCGTTAGAGTTACAACAACGCAACACACATAATTATGGTGATGCTTCTACCCGTGAAACCTTAGTGGCGGCGAAACTGGAACGCTCGTTTTTTGACGGACGGGACAAAGGTTACATCATTCAGCAGCTGACGTTAGGTAAATCGGGCGATGTGGCGAATGATAACCGTACCACCTTAGGATACAGTTCACAAATTACCGAAAGCATCAATTTGGGTGCAGAAGTATTTGCATCAAATCGGGGTGCCGGTGGTGGTGTTCAGGGGAGCTGGGATGTAAATGACCGCACCAGTTTATATACCAAAGTCTTAAATGATGTGGACTCGACCTCGGGGCGGGGTATTACGACAATTGTTGGGGGACGCACCAAAGCGACCAGTCAGATGGAGCTTTACTCAGAGCGTCAATTTAAAACCACCAAAATTGACCGAACTACTTCTGATGTTTATGGGGTAAGTTATAAACCGACGGAAGCACAATTTATAGAGGGGTCTTACTCGGTAGGGCGGGTGAATAATCGTTACCGAAACCGCAATACCAGTTTAACCGGAAATGATGAAACCCGCCGAGATGTGTATGCAGTAGGATATGGTTATAAAAATGATACTGTTCAGGTACGTAACCGGGTGGAATACCGGATAGATGAAGGTAGTGAGCGGATCCGTCAATGGGTAACGACCAACCGGGCAAAAACGACCGTGAACGAGAACCTAAGCTGGATGGCACAGTTTGATTTTGCAAAAACGTTAGGAGAGCACAATAACAACAGTGAAGTGGTGAGTAACTACACGGAATCGACATTAGGCTTTGCTTATCGCCCGTTATCTATCAATAACCTGAATTTATTCGGAAAGCTAACGTATGTGTATGGTTTAGATCCGGATGATCAGCTGATAGCAAATTCAACATCGTCAAATAGCAAAAGCTATACCTCAAGCCTGTATGACCAAAAAAGTTGGGTGTGGTCATTAGAAGGTGTGTATGAGTGGAATGCGAACTGGGAAACAGCGTTTAAAGCGGCGCACCGACAAGGGCATTTACGTTATAAAGGTGAAAGCACGTGGTACTCATCAGGAGCAAGCTTATATGCACTTCGCCTCAATTACAAGACAGGTGACTGGGAATACCAGATAGAAGGTCGAACGTTACGTACAAACCTAGCGGATGACCATAAAGACGGGGTTGTGACCAGTATTTACCGAAATGTCGGTGACAATATCAAGATGGGAATAGGTTATAACTTTACGGATTACAATGACAACTTAACGCGTCTGAACTACCGTTCACATGGTTGGTTTGTCAATGTAGTAGGGAGTTTCTAATGAACAGTTGGCAAAAAGTTAATAGAGGTCAGATGTATTCATCCGTGCAAATCAAATCAAACCGAAAAGTAGAAAAACGAAAAGAAGAGAATTTGCGCATATCAGGAGAAAAGATAATGCGAACTGCACATCATGCAACAGTGAAAAAAAGAATGCTAAGGGGTATAAAACAACTATTAGCCTCAGCGTTTATATCGATGGTGACACTATCAACTGCGTATGGCTTTGATATAGGTGGAAAAGTCTATTTAGATTATGATAATACGGCAAGCAAAACGGAAATGCCGTTAACGGGTTTAAAAGTTGAATTATATGATAGTAACCAAAAACTATTATCTGATGCAACAACCAACCAAGATGGAAGCTATAAATTAGATGCGCCGTTCCTGGGGACATATAGGATTGTTGCCAAAACGACTGAAGGTGAAACCATTGATCGCTCAGTACAACTGATAGTGGATACCGGCGCCTCTGCTCAGAATTTATTTATCAAAGGGCAAGGCGGTGATATCAACTTAGTGATAAAAGATGACAAAGGCGCCGGTGCAAAGAATATTCCTGTTAGACTAATTTATAGTGCTTCTTCCAAAACTCCTATTTTTGTAACAAGTAATAGTGGTACAGTCGAACTTAAAAATACCTTAAAAGGGCATCAGTATGATATGGTGGTTGATGCAGAAGATTTTATTGCAGATTCAAGTAATAAAATCAAATATGCCTTATGGGATGCAACGTTACCGGATAGCAAAAACGCCTACGTTGACAAAATTAGTTTTAATATGGCGGGTAAAAACCAAAAAGGTGTGTTTAATGTTAAACCACGTAATGAATGGGGTGTCGATGGTGTTGTCGCTATCGATCAAAATGGTGATGGGATCTATACAGTAGATTTTGATACCGGTGCGATTGATATGAATGTCGAGCTTTACTATCCTGGCACGACAACCAAAGTACTGGGTACAAAAACAATGACTACTACCGATAATGGTCGATATCGTTTTAAAGACTTAGCGGTGGCGAGTTATGACATTAAGGTAACCAATGTTAAAGCACCTTATATTCCAATTAGTAAAATTGAACAAAACGTTAAAATAACAGACGAAAATAATCAAACAAGTGGTCCGACATTTTTATTAAAAATGGAACCGAACGATACAACGTTAGCTGGTATATCTGGAAATGTGTTTGTACTAGGACCTCAGCAATATATTAAAGCAGGTCCAGATTCAGGTAAAACGGGCAATAATATTCCGCTTGCCACTCTGGGTAGTACAGGAATTAATACCACTGTCGAACTTTACCAACATAATGGAACCGATTGGGAAAAAATTGCTTCTCAATTAACAGCCGGTAATTTGGGCACCTATCAGTTTGTTGGATTAGTAAAAAACAAAGATTATAAAGTTGTTGTCACGGAATCAAATATAAATTTAAATGAAAATATTTTTGTCAATGATACAGACGGTAAATCAACCAGTACCTCCTCTAAATCAAAAAGTATTCATAAAGGTAAAGTCACATTAAGTAATGGTATGCAAGCTAATATTGCTGCTAAAGAGATTATTTTACCTAAACTTAACGAGAGAAAAACCAACCAAAACTTTTGGTATTCACCAATACGTAAAGATTTAGGTAATTTATTAGTCGTCAATTATTTGAAAACAGCCAATGGGGAATGGAGCTGGAGTTCAACGATTAATGGGCTCGAAGCGATTACCGCCAGTACTTATACTAAAATTGTCTTTTTTGAAGAAGATGGTGTGACTCAAGCAACCGATTTACAAGGTAATAAATTAGAAGTCAGCTATCAAAAGCCGGGTTTTTATGGCGTAAGAGGCTCACAAAATTATCCTATCGATCATGCGGGTTTGTTTTATTATTCTGTTGTTGAATATGATAAGGATAATTTGGATTATCCCGAATCATATAATGGCGAATATTCGGTTAATGTTGCACCGGCTAAAACTTGGGGAGATACCATCTATTTTACACCAACAAGACCCAATACGATTTCCGGATATGTTTATTTAAATAATAGTCATTCTGGTACTTTGGGTACTTATAATCCAAATCAAGATATACCAATTAAACAAAATCGGGTTACTCTGGAGCGTGAAGTATTTGGAGAATGGACAGTTATCACCGAATTCGCAACAGATGAAAAGGGTCATTACAATTTCACTAATTTGCCTAATGGAGAGTATCGTGTTACGGCTAAACAGGAATATGGTGGCGGCAGTGATATAAGGAATGGCGATATTGATTTCGAAAATAATGATCAGAATAGTGGTTCGAGTATCGATCCTAATGATAATAAAAAAACGATATCAAGCATTATTGTTAATGCGAGTGGTGGTAACAAATATAACACAGATACTAACATCTGGTATAAATTAAAAATTAATCAACACATACTTCGTGGCTCAGTATTTTTAGATACATGGTTAGGTGATGGTGAGATACAAACGGGGCAAATGTACAATGCTAATGACTTACCATTAAAGAATGCTATTGTTTTACTTTGCGAAGATGACGGTACCAATGATTGTACTGAAAACGGAAGTAATTTTATTGGGAAAAAACTAACGAATGCCAAGGGTGAATATAGCTTTCAAGGGCAACAAGATGGTATTAATCGAGATGTGACTTATATCGTTAAAACTATCTATCCAGGGACAACGGCTGTCACTAATCCTGATAAAGAGTTAGCACCAAGTTATAAAGTACAGTTTAAACAACTTGATATGCCATTAACTAAGCACTTCCTAATGCAAGGAAAAGGACAATTTTCGGGGGCGCCTGTTAATGATCTCAATGGTGATATGAAGTATGCAGGTGAGCAAACGATTGAGAATGGAGATGGATATTTTCAAATTTACTTCTGGAATGGAAGTGATTATGAAAAATGGGGTGATATTGGTGATTACTATCGAACGATCAAGCTAAAATCATTGCCTCAAGGCAAATATCGTGTCGTTCACAATCAGGGTGATAATTTTATCGATATTGCAGATATGGACCCGGCAACACCACCAGGAACGTTAGATTTTGAAGTATTAGCCGATGGCTCACTTGCCAATAATTTAGATAAAAATAATCTATTCCTAATGCAAGCTCAAGTTTCATCATCAAATACGACCGAGGCAATTTCGGGCAAGCTTTACTTGGATGTAACAGGTTCTAAAAACAAAGATGAAGCAGTTGAGCTCACTAAAGAAGAACTCATTCAATATAATAAAGGTTTGCTAACCGTAAGTGGTATTTTTACCCCTCGCATCTACCCGGGATATTTTAACGGTAATGTTGACGATATTTTGGATCAAGTTGACTTTATCGATAAAAATCTAAAATACACGGGCGAATTTGCTTATACAGCCGCGAATTCAACGCGAGGAAAATTATATCTAACCAATATGTTATTACGTTTAACTGGTTTGGATACCACGCAATTTGA
>NZ_JBIDFM010000013.1:0-10440 GCF_046635805.1 Gilliamella sp. CG13 | reverse complement strand
TACTTAGACAGTGATGATAACGGAGTGTACAACGCCTCCACGGACAGCAGTGTTAATGCGGACTTGACGGTGAAATTCAGTAATATCAACAATCCGGCATTACAGATAACACAAACAATTGCAGCCGGTGAGACAGTTTATGAACTAGGCGGCATGATCCCGGGCAAATGGCAAATTGAAGTGGAAGGGGTACCGAGCACGTTACGAGCAAGCTTTGACCCGGATGATGCGCATCATGACAGCAAAGGTTACTTAACCTTACCGAAGACAGTCAATCAGGCAATCATTGATATCACGGGTAACCTAACCGATCAGGACTTTGGTTATATCCATGGTGGTATTATTGAGGGTAAACTGGTAGAAGATCGTGAAGGTAAAGGTCTTGTCAGTCTGTCAGAATTAACCGGATTATCGGGTGCAGAGGTTTATCTGTTAAACAATAATCAGAAACATATGATGAACAAAGATGGTAAACCACTGTCGTTTATGACACGCAGTGATGGTAAATTTATATTCCGTAATCTGGTGATAGATCCGAATGTGGTTGATGATTCAAAATATAGTATCCGTTTACTGTTTGGTGAATATCACGACGGCGTGGTTGGCTCAGATAATAGCAATCCATTATATGAAAAAGTGCCATATTTTGAACAATATACTGATAGTAATGGTAAAGTGGTCAAACATGACTTAATTGATATTGCTACACCGCCAGCATCGATTGTTTATAATGGCACAGGTGGTATGCAAACAGTGCCGATTAAGTTAAATGATGGCAGTATCACCTTTAGTGCAACAAGTAACGATATTATATTGGGTTATCGAGTACATAATGCGGATGTAACCGTAATAAAAACGGCACTGAAGGATAATGTCGTGGTGGGTGATATTGTCCCTTATACCATCAAGGTGATTAACAATTCGTCACACAAATCACGCATTAAAGTAAAAGATATTTTACCGTCAGGATTTAAGTTCGTGAAAGGTTCATCGCGTTTAAATGGCAAAAAAGTGGCGGATCCCAAAGGCACTAAAGCGGTGATGTATGATTCTCTGGATTTAACGGCTAACAGTGAAGTGGTGATCAGCTATATGTTAGTTGTGGGCTCGGGCGTTACCCAAGGCGAGTATACCAATACGGCGATGGCACTAAACGCCTTGACGGGTAAAGTGTCGTCGAATATAGCGGAAGCGACGGTAACGGTGACAGCCGATCCACTGTTTGACAATGCGTTAATCTTCGGAAAAGTGTTTATCGACCGAAACGGTAATGGCATACAGGATGAAGATGAAGATGGTCTGGGCGGCGTGAAATTAGTGACCACCCGTGGCGAAATTATCACAACCGATACGCATGGACGTTACCATATAGTTGGTGTATCGGGAGGCCGTTGGGAACGAGGTGCAAACTTCGTTATCAAACTAGACCCACGAAGCTTACCGAAGGAATACAAAGTAAACGGACGTAATCCAAAAGTGGTAAGAGTATCACCGGGGTTACCAAGTAAAGTTGATTTTGGTGTTACGGAGGTAAATCAGTAATTCCCATTAAACATAAAGATAGACAAGTAGGTCTGTTTATTCCTATCCTTTCAGCTCTTTCCCCCGTTTATCGGGGGTTTTTTATATTAAGCATCCTAAATTATTATTTTATATAAATAGATTTTAGTGTTAGAGCACTGAAAATGAGTAGAGTTGTAGAAATATAATTAAAATTGAATACCGGTTAATAAATTAACATTGTCATATTAATTAGTTAGCATAAATAAAGCAGTATTGATGAATTTAAGCATAACACTGAAAGTGTTTATTATCTTCGTTGAATGAAATCAAAAAATTTTACGAAGCATTGCAGATAGAAAACTCCCAACTAAAATTGGGAGTTGATTCGTTTTATTGTTGATAATTTGATAAAAATTTGGCAAAACGTTCGATAGCGTCTTGTAATTCACCTGTATGTGGAAGTGCAACAATTCTGACATGATCGGGTTTATGCCAGTTGAAACCACTGCCTTGTACTAAAAGAACTTTTTCTTGCAATAGAAAATCTAAAACCAATTTCTGATCATTGTGAATATTAAATTTTTGCTGATCAAGTTTAGGAAATAAGTACAATGCGCCTTGTGGTTTAGTACAACTTACCCCTGGGATATCATTTAACATACGCCATGCAAGCATACATTGATCATATAAACGACCACCAGGAACAATAAATTCATTAATACTTTGATAACCGCCAAGTGCACCTTGAATGGCATGTTGCAATGGGACATTGGCGCATAATCGCATTGACGCCAACATATTTAGTCCCTCAATATATCCTTTTACATGTTGTTTAGGACCACAAAGTGCCATCCATCCTTGCCTAAAACCTGCAACACGATAAGTTTTAGATAGTCCGCTCATGGTTACGACAAATAGATCGGGCGCTAAAGCGGCTATTGAATGATGAACAGCATCATCATATAAAATTTTGTCGTAAATTTCGTCAGCAAAAATAATAAGGTTGTTTTGACGCGCAATTTCGGCAATATCAAGTAGAAGCTGTTTACTATAAACGGCACCGGTTGGATTATTAGGATTAATGATCACAATTCCTTTGGTTTTAGGGGTGATCTTTCGTTTAATATCCTCTAAATCGGGTGACCAATTAGCATCTTCATCGCAAAGGTAATGAACAGCACTACCACCAGATAAACTAATTGCAGCTGTCCATAATGGATAATCTGGCATAGGAACTAAGATTTCATCACCGCTATTGAGCAATGCTTGCATCGATTGTACGATAAGTTCAGAAACACCATTGCCGATAAAAATGTCTTCGACATCTAAACTGGTTATTCCTCTGGCTTGATAGTGTTGCATAATAGCTTTACGTGCAGAGTAAAGTCCTTTTGAATCGGAATATCCTTGTGAAGAAGGCAAATTACGGATGACATCAACTAATAATTCATCAGGTGCGGCAAAACCAAAAGGGGCAGGATTTCCAATATTGAGTTTAAGTATAGTTTGACCTTCTTCTTCAAGACGCTTTGCGTGCTCAAGAATTGGTCCACGGATGTCGTAACAGACATGATCCAATTTATTTGATTTTTGGAAATTTTTCATAATGTTGCCCTTTTTAATTATTTTAGTGTTTTTTTATTTTTAACAAAAAAACAATCTACTCCTATTTCGATAATTTTTGAAGATGTTATTATAATCAACCAAGTAAATATCTTTTGATTGTCCAAAATTTGTGCGGAGTATGTGATGAAAACCATTTTAACTGTCATAGGAAAAGACCAGACCGGAATTATTGCTGGTATAAGTCAAAAATTATATGAATTGAATATTAATATTTTAGATGTATCTCAAACTATCATGGGTGAATATTTCACGATGATTATGTTACTCGATTTATCCAAAATCGATGTTTCATTTGATGATGTTAAAAATACTTTAACGCAAACAGGCGAAAATCTTAAAGTTAAAGTAAATATTCAACGCGAAGAGATATTTGATGCAATGCATCGTCTTTAAATTTTATTCAATAATTTTTACTGAAGGATAGTACTAATGGAAACCAAACAGATCCTCGAAACGATTAAAATGATTGAGGAAGAAAAGCTTGATATTCGCACAATAACCATGGGTATTTCTTTGCTTGATTGTATTGATAGCGATGGTGAAAAAGCCCGTCAAAAAATCTATGACAAAATTACTAAATTAGCCAAAAATTTAGTAAAAGTTGGTGATCAAATTACGTCTGAATTTGGTATTCCAATTATTAATAAACGTATCTCTGTTACACCAATATCCTTAATTGCAGGAGCAAGTAATGATAGTGATTATGTCGCGTTCGCAAAAACACTTGATCAAGCTGCTAAAGCGGTGGGGGTGAACTTTATTGGTGGATTTTCGGCGTTAGTGCAGAAAGGTTACCATAAAGGTGATGAAATTTTGATTAAATCCATCCCACAAGCGCTTGCCCAAACAGAACGTGTTTGTTCATCGGTTAATGTAGGTTCTACACAAACCGGTATCAACATGGATGCCGTAAAACAGATGGGGCATATTATTAAAGAGGCGGCCGCATTAACGGCGAATAATAGCAGTATGGCTTGTGCAAAATTAGTTGTGTTTGCTAATGCTGTTGAGGACAATCCGTTTATGGCTGGGGCTTTTCATGGTGTAGGCGAAGCAGATTGTGTCATTAATGTGGGTGTCAGTGGACCAGGGGTGGTTAAGCGAGCACTCGAAAAAGTAAAAGGTCAACCTTTTGATGTGGTTGCAGAAACAATCAAAAAAACGGCTTTTAAAATTACGCGTATGGGACAACTTGTTGGTAAAGAGGCTTCGGAGCGTTTAGGCGTTAAATTTGGTATTGTTGATTTATCTTTAGCGCCAACGCCTGCAATAGGTGATTCAGTTGCCCATATTTTAGAAGAAATGGGACTGGAAGTGGTTGGAACCCATGGTACAACGGCTGCGTTGGCGATGCTTAATGATGCTGTCAAAAAAGGTGGGGTCATGGCATGTGGTCATGTAGGTGGTTTAAGTGGGGCATTTATTCCTGTGTCAGAAGATGCTGGGATGATTGATGCGGTAAATAAGGGGGCACTCAATTTAGAAAAATTAGAAGCAATGACCTGTGTTTGTTCGGTCGGGCTTGATATGATTGCTATTCCGGGTGATACACCAGCTGAAACAATATCTGCTATTATTGCAGATGAAGCAGCAATCGGCGTCATCAATCATAAGACCACTGCCGTTCGCATCATTCCTGCGGTTGGTTTAACAGTGGGTGATAATATTGAATTTGGTGGGTTATTGGGTCATGCGCCTGTGATGCCAGTAAATAAATATAGTTCATTTGATTTTATTAATCGTGGTGGACGTATTCCTGCTCCGATTCACTCCTTCAAAAACTAAGCGATTATTTTGTGATGCCTTGTATATCAAAAAAGACAAGGTATCACATGACTTTCTGTCTATTGATTTCTACCTGATAATCCAAAATGTGATTTTTTGTCCTTCATTTTACGGTTATCCCTATAATGAGCAATCACACGGATACTATTTGGTAATGAATTAATTAGTCTCATTTTTCTTACTTATCTAAAATTAATTGATAAAAAATAAAAGGAAACAAAAATGAAAAAAGTTATAGTCAGTTTTATCTCAATATTATTGTTAGGTTGTGGGACTTTAGAAAGTAATTATCAACCTGTCAACTATGGTCCGATGTTAACGGTAATTAATCAAAAATTACCCGCTTATGATTTACCAAAAAAATTAGATTTCCACAATAAAACCTATTATATATATAATCAAAGTCGCGATAGTGGTTCAGGTAATCCTAATGATAAGCGTGCAATTATGTACATGCAAGATCCTAAATCAGCAACCTATTATGAAGATTATTTCATCATTATGGATGATATCGTTGCCAATGCTCAAGATGCTCAAAAACTCTTTAAATTGCAAATCGCAATGCGTTCGTCTGATCCGAAAGTCACTCAAGAAGGTAACGTTTCTTATGCCGTAGGAACGGATGAAAAAAATGGTATAGGTTATTTAATCGTCAGTACTTATGATGAATCAACGCATTTGGCTCGTAATCGTTTTTATCTCATTTTACTTAATAAAAAAAATGACCATTTAGTAAAATATATGCAAACCCATACTAAACAAATGGCACAAGAGATATTAAAATTAGGACGTAAATAGTTAATTTATGAGTCTAATACCGATAACCTCAATGACAAGAATAGTAGCGTTAGTTGCGTTAATCGTTATGCACTGCTAGTATTTTAACATTTCGATAAATCAGTGGTAATTATGCATAACACATTTTCTGACAGTTATTTTCAACGTTTTAGTGGCATTGCTCGGTTGTATGGTCAATCCGCATTGTCGTGTTTTGCTCGTGCGCACGTTTGTGTAATAGGGATTGGCGGTGTTGGTTCTTGGGTTGCTGAATCCCTTGCTCGCAGTGGTATCGGGCAAATTACTTTGATTGATATGGATGATGTCTGTGTGACTAATACCAATCGCCAGATTCATGCTTTAACCTCAAATATAGGTAAAGCTAAAACCGCTGTCATGGCTGAGCGAATATTACAAATTAATCCTGAATGTATTGTTAATCAAATTGATGACTTTATAAATATTGATAATGTTTCAGATTATTTAGGAGCTCAAAACTTGCCTCGTTATGATTATATCATTGATGCTATTGATAGTGTGCGTGATAAAGCGGCCGTGCTTAATTATTGCAGACGGCAAAAATTGAAAGTCATTACTATTGGTGGCGCAGGTGGGCAAAAAGATCCAACACAGATTAAAATTGCTGATTTGGCTAAAACCATTCAAGACCCTTTGGCAGCTAAATTACGAGAAAGATTAAAGAACGATTATAAACTCAATAAAGATAGTAAAGGTAAATATTCGATACCTTGTGTTTACTCAACAGAACAACTGAAATATCCGGCGGAGAATGGACAAATCTGTTTTACGAAAAGTGAAGCGCATGGCACTAAAAAAATGGATTGTGAATCAGGTTTTGGCGCAGTGACGACTGTTACGGCAAGTTTTGGATTTGTTGCTGTTAGTTATGTACTGGACAAATTATCAAAAATTTAAGTGAACTTTCTCTTTCTTAAAAAAAATTTTGCATATTTAAAAAAAGCTATTTTACTTGTGTAAAAATAGTTTTTTTTATCAAAAAATCTCAAATATTAATTTTTTCCTATCTACTAGGATGAATCTCACTTACCCATTTCCATAACATTTATTTTTCTGCAAGATCTTATTGTATAAAGTAAAAAACTGATTTACGATAACGGCAATTTCGTTTTGTTATTATGCATAGGCATTAAAAAGATTCAAGGAAGACGCCAAACGATTCAGATTTATTTTTTAATTTCAAGGAGTAATCTATGGCAGTAACTAATATGAATGAGTTAAATGAATTAATGGCCCGTGTAAAAAAAGCACAGGAAACTTATTCAACTTATACTCAAGAACAAGTGGATAAAATTTTCACGGAGGCTGCAAAAGCTGCTGCAGCTGCGAGAATTCCACTAGCCCAACAAGCTGTTGCTGAATCGGGTATGGGGATTGTAGAAGATAAAGTGATTAAAAACTTATTTGCTGCAGAATATATTCTAAACAAATATCGTCATGACAAAACTTGTGGCGTAGTGGCAGAAAATGAACCCTTTGGAACTATTACGCTAGCTGAACCTTTAGGGATCATATGTGGAATAGTACCAACGACCAATCCAACTTCCACCGCTATTTTCAAATCCCTTATCAGTCTTAAAACCCGTAACGCAATCGTCTTCTCTCCTCATCCTAGAGCAAAAAAATCAACTATTGAAGCAGCCAGAATTGTTCTAAATGCAGCAATCAAAGCTGGTGCACCAAAAGATATTATTGGTTGGATTGATGAGCCCTCTATCGAATTATCAAATGCTTTAATGCATCATGATGATGTCGCTGCAATTTTAGCAACCGGTGGCCCAGGTATGGTGAAAGCAGCTTATAGTTCAGGTAAACCAGCATTAGGTGTTGGCGCAGGTAATACGCCTGTCATCATTGACGAAACAGCCGATTTAAAACGAGCAGTGGCTTCCGTTCTGATGTCTAAAACGTTTGATAATGGTATGATTTGTGCCTCTGAACAGGCTATCGTCGTGGTTGATTCTGTTTATGACGAAGTACGTCGCTTGTTAACACAATACGGTGCATACGTTTTAAATGCTAAAGAGACTAAAGCCGTTCAAGGTATCATTTTAAATGACAAGGGTGCTTTAAATGCTAATATCGTTGGTCAACCAGCGACCAAAATTGCTGAATTAGCAGGTTTTAAAGTACCAGCAGGTTCAAAAGTACTGGTAGGTGAAGTGAGCAAAGTTGATCTATCTGAACCGTTTGCGCATGAAAAACTTTCACCGACGTTAGCTATGTTTAAAGCTAAAGATTTTACTGAAGCAGTAGAAAAGGCTGAAAAATTAGTTGAAATGGGTGGTATGGGTCATACTTCTGTTCTTTACACCGATCAAGATAGCAATCGTGAACGTATCGATTATTTTGGCAAAAAAATGAAAACTTGCCGTATTTTGATTAACCAACCTGCTGCGCATGGTGGTATTGGCGATTTATATAATTTTGATTTAGCGCCGTCACTAACATTAGGTTGTGGTTCTTGGGGAGGTAACTCGGTATCTGAAAATGTTGGACCGAAACACTTACTTAACAAGAAAACAATCGCTAAGAGAGCAGAAAACATGTTATGGCACAAATTACCAAGTTCTATCTATTTTAAACGTGGCTCACTTCCTATTGCTTTAAATGAAGTCGTTGAGCAAGGCGCAAAACGAGTTTTTTTAGTCACCGATAAATTCCTATTTAACAATGGTTATTCAAAACAAATCACCGATCAATTAGAGTCACAAGGTGTTCTTTGTGAAACATTCTTTGATGTTGAAGCTGATCCAACCTTAAGTGTTGTTCGTAAAGGGACTGAATCAATGAGAGCATTCCAGCCTGATACTGTTATTGCTTTAGGCGGTGGTTCACCAATGGATGCTGCAAAAATCATGTGGGTTCTTTATGAACACCCAGAAACTAAATTCGATGAATTAGCATTACGTTTTATGGATATTCGTAAACGTGCTTGTCATTTCCCGAATATGGGCAAAAAAGCAAAATTGATCTGTGTTACCACAACATCAGGAACCGGTTCTGAAGTGACGCCATTCGCAGTTGTGACGGATGATGCAACCGGACAAAAATATCCGTTAGCCGATTATGCTGTTACGCCTCATATGGCAATTGTAGATGCTAACTTAGTGATGAATATGCCACGTTCACTTTGTGCTGCTGGTGGTTACGATGCGGTAACTCATGCTTTAGAAGCTTATGTGTCAGTAATGGCAACAGAGTTTTCTGACGGTCAAGCATTACAAGCTTTAAGTATGCTTAAGTCCTATTTACCGGCAAGCTATAAAGAAGGGGCTAAAAATCCTATCGCTCGAGAAAAAGTACACAGTGCAGCGACATTAGCAGGTGTTGCTTTTGCTCAAGCATTTTTAGGTATTTGTCACTCAATGGCGCATAAAATTGGTGCAGCTTTCCATATCCCACATGGTGTGGCTAATGCAATGCTCATCAGCAATGTTGTCCGTTTTAATGCAACAGATAAGCCAACTAAACAAGGTACATTTAGTCAATATGGTTATCCTCAAGCCATTCGTCGATACGCTGAAATTGCTGATCATTTAGGTTTAACGGCTGCTGCGGATAAAGATGAGAAGAAAGTTGAGAAATTAATTGGTTGGTTAGATCAACTTAGAAAAGATCTTGAAATACCATTCTCTATAAAAGAGTTTGGTGTGGATGAAAAAACGTTCTTAGCACAAGTTGACCAACTTGCTGTAGATGCATTTGATGACCAATGTACTGGCGCAAATCCTCGTTATCCTTTAATTGCTGAACTAAAACAAATCTTGCTTGATACCTATTATGGTCGTCCATATCAAGATAACGGTGATATCAGTGAAGATGTTGCTGTGCATACAGCGGCTAAAGGTGTAGCTTCTACTACTAAGAAAAAAGCGGTAAAAAAGAAATAATCTAAAAAATTATTTTTGATTAAATAAAACCCTGAAATTGTCTATATTTCGGGGTTTTTTTATGTTTTTGATTTTTTTTTAAGCAAACAAAATAAAATTTGTTTTTTTTGCTTGCAAGCTTAAATGTTCTAGTCCATAATGCGCAGCACTTAGGCCGGCTTAGCTCAGTAGGTAGAGCAACTGACTTGTAATCAGTAGGTCGCCAGTTCGATTCCGGCAGCCGGCACCATTTTCCTAAGTAGACAAATTTAAAAAGATTCGGGGTGGGGTTCCCGAGCGGCCAAAGGGAGCAGACTGTAAATCTGCCGTGTCACACTTCGAAGGTTCGAATCCTTCCCCCACCACCATATATCTAATATTAGCAATAGCTAATTGAAGCATTTAGGTAGCCGAGTTTGAACATGCGGGCATCGTATAATGGCTATTACCTCAGCCTTCCAAGCTGATGATGCGGGTTCGATTCCCGCTGCCCGCTCCAATTGCTGATATAGCTCAGTTGGTAGAGCGCACCCTTGGTAAGGGTGAGGTCGGCAGTTCAAATCTGCCTATCAGCACCATTCTTGTTACTTTCCTAAACTTCTAAAAATATCGAATTTGACTGCTTAAAAGCTTGTCACTGGACGGCTTTATCTGTTATCATTCAGAGCTAATTTTAAGTTAGTATTATGTTGATATAAAATATAATACTTGGTTAATGTGGTGATTCACCACCGATTTGTATTACATTTGAGGGACAATAAATGTCTAAAGAAAAATTTGAACGTACAAAACCCCACGTTAACGTTGGTACAATCGGCCACGTTGACCATGGTAAAAC
>NZ_JBIDFM010000012.1:0-37138 GCF_046635805.1 Gilliamella sp. CG13 | reverse complement strand
AGATGTGTATAAGAGACAGTAATATAATAGTATGATTTAATTGATTAATAATAAATTAATTTTGCTCAGAACTTAATTTTTTTATATAGAATCTATCGATTATATCTATCAAAAAACATATAAACTATTTATTTTTATCTTGTTAATATATACTTAATAACACTTTTATTATGAATAAAAACTATGAAGACATTTCAATTATTATTGGTATTAATGTTATCTTTTTCATTTAGTGTCAAAGCTAATGAAAATGGTGCATCAAAAGCTCCAGAACTAATAATGACTGATCCTAGCTCATTGATTCCTTCTTTAAAGCTTTCGGCAGAAAAAGGGGATGCACAAGCACAATACACTTTAGGTAATATTTATAAACAAGGTTTAGGCGGTATTGAAGTTAATCCTGTTCGCGCGCTGTTTTGGTTTAAAAAAGCAGCTGACCAAGGATTAGCTAAAGCCCAAAATAATTTAGCATATATGTATCAAAATGGTTTAGGAACTAAGCGTAATTTATCGAAAGCATTTAAATATTTTAAATTGGCAGCGGATCAAAATTACAGTTTTGCACTTTATAATTTAGCTTTAATGTACAAAAATGGGGAAGGTGTCGCCAAAAATAACGATAGTGCTATTAACTATTTTATTTTAGCTGGTGATCAAGGCGTGTTTGATGCTTACTTAAACCTAGGCATTATGTACTTTTTTGGTGATGGTGTAGAAGAAGATCGTATGCAAGCAGCCGATTGGTTTAGTAAAGCAGCGAAATATAATGTGCCTGAAGCCTTATATTATTTAGGATTAATGTCGGAACACGGCGATGGTCTGACTCAAGATTATGTTGCTGCAACCTATTTTTATACGCAAGCGGCAGAATATGGTAATGTACTTGCAATGTATAATTTAGGCATTATTTATGCCACAGGTACAGGCACTAGACCTAATAACCAATTAGCAGCCCATTGGTTCTCTAAAGCAGCAGAAGCGGGTAATGCAGATGCACAATATAATATTGGCGTAATGTATGATGTCGGCGGTGGTGTTCCCAAAGATATTAAAAAAGCGATTGAATGGTATATTAAAGCCGCTGAACAAGGCAGTGCTGATGCTCAATACAATTTAGCCATTAAATATCTTGAAGGTGAAGGTATCAAGAAAAATAAAGATACGGCAATTTACTGGTTTACTAAAGCGAGTGAGCAAGGTGATCGAGATGCTAAAACGTATTTAGATGAACTTTTAGCAGATAAATAAAAAAGGGCGATTGCCCTTTTTTATTTTTATTAAGTTATCCAGAATTTCTCATTCCAGCAGCAATACCTGATATTGTGATCATTAATCCTTGTTCAACTATTGTATTTTCTTCATCATTACGTTGACGAGAACGATTTAATAGTTCTGCTTGTAATAAATTCAACGGTTCAATATAAATATTTCGTAAAGCAACGGATTGCGCAATCCAAGGTAGATCGGCCATTAAGCTATCATCGTCAGTAATGGTTAAAACAGTATTAATATCATCTGTTAATAAATTACGTAACTCTTCTCCTAATGGCCACATGCTAGCATCAACTAAACGTTGTTCATAGTACTCATGAATTTTTGGTGCAGCTTTAGCGTATACCATTTCTAACATACCTAATCGTGCATTAAAGAAAGGCCAGTTGTGATACATATCTTTGAGCAAATCTTTTTTCCCCTCTTCAATCACTTTTTTTAAGGCACAGCCAGCACCAAGCCATGAAGGAACCATTAAGCGATTTTGTGTCCAAGCAAAGATCCATGGAATAGCTCTAAGACTTTCTATTCCGCCACCTGTTCGCCGTTTTTGAGGCCTTGAACCAAGAGGTAACCTTCCTAATTCTGCTTCGGGGGTGACCGTTCTAAAATAATCGACAAATTCTGCTTTTTCACGAACATAACGTCGATAGCACTGACATGAAATATCTGACATTTCATCCATGATATTGCGCCATGCTTGTTTCGGCTGTGGAGGAGGTAATAAATTTGCTTGAAGTATAGCTGAAGCATATAACATTAAGCTACTGAGCGCGACTTCCGGTAAACCAAGTTTAAACCGAATCATTTCACCTTGTTCAGTGACACGAAGCCCGCCTTTTAATGAACCAGGTGGCTGAGAAAGGAGTGCCGCATGTGCTGGCGCCCCACCACGCCCAATTGAACCGCCTCGCCCATGGAATAAAACAAGATTGATATTATATTTTTCAAATAAGGCGACTAATTCTTCTTGCGAACGATATTGTGCCCATGATGCCGCAAGGGTTCCAGCATCTTTAGCTGAATCCGAGTAACCTATCATGACCATCTGTTTACCTTGGATTTTTTGTCGATACCAAGGAATATCCAATAATTTTTGCATGACAGTCTTTGCATTATTCAAATCTTCTAATGTTTCAAATAGCGGTGCCACCGGGATATTTTTTTCACAATCGACTATTTTTAAGAGCAAATATACCGCTAAAATATCCGAAGGTGCTTTTGCCATTGAGATAACATAAGAAGCAATCGACTCTTCACCAGCTTTTTTAATTACACGACAAGTGTCAAATACTTCTTTAACGATTTGACTAGGTTGCCAATGATAGGGTAATAATGGACGATTAGATTGAAGTTCGGTTAATAAAAATGCTTGTTTCTCTTCTTCAGACCATTGTGCATAACTTCCAAGATTAAGTTCTTTCGTTAATTCATCAAGTGCTTCAGTATGAACAGAACTATCTTG
This sequence comes from Gilliamella sp. CG13, assembly GCF_046635805.1. Taxonomy (NCBI): domain Bacteria; kingdom Pseudomonadati; phylum Pseudomonadota; class Gammaproteobacteria; order Orbales; family Orbaceae; genus Gilliamella; species Gilliamella sp. CG13. Next base: position 34,401 of record NZ_JBIDFM010000012.1, on the reverse strand, counting down.
ACGTATATCTAATTTGACTAACTGTAATCCAAAGCTTTTTATTCGACGTAATGTATCAAGTAAAGGTCCGTGAGCAATAGTTGACATCCCATTATCAATTAATGATTGGTAACAAATATAAAGTGGATCCCAAAGTTGGTTATTTTTAATTAAAATATCAGCTGGAGCTAGGACTTGTTCATTATTGAGTACTGATACTATGTAACTGTGCGTTTTAACTAAACGGGCTCGTAGCTGCTTCATCACCGCTCGATAAGGTTCTGATGCTGTTTTATTTGGCTCATCTAACAGATCAATAACAGATTGGTTACACTCTGTCATCGATAACTCTCGCACTAATATTTGAATATCTGCTAAAAATAATTCAATTGCTTTTAATTTAGCTTGTAACATGACTTTTTCTGTCACATCAGCTGTGACATTAGGATTACCATCACGGTCTCCCCCCATCCATGAGGTAAATTTTATTGGAACATGTTCAACAGATAGTTGTTGATTAAACGCATCAACAAGTTGATCATTAAATTCCCGTAAAAAGAGAGGAACACCTTGCCATAAACTGTCTTCTATAACAGAAAACCCCCATTTAGCTTCATCGAGAGGTGTAGGCCGTTTTTTACGTATTTCATCCGTATACCAGGCCTGACAAACTAGCTGTTTTAATCGGCGCATAATACGTTCAATTTCGTAATCAGCAAGATCATTATGATCCAATTGCGATAAGCAATTATTTATTGCGGTATAGGTATTAATCATTGTACGACGATTAATTTCGGTTGGGTGAGCAGTCAATACTAATTCAATCGATAAATCGTTAATGGCTTGTGTGATAGTTTGCTCAGAAAAGTTTAATTTTTTTAGGATAGTAAATAAGTCTGTCATTTTTTTTGGACTGCTCGCCGCTTCCCCGTGCGGCGAAATGCCATAATATTCTGCCGCAATATTTACTAAGTTTAGAAACTGGTTAAATGCTCGAGCAACATGTAATAAATCTTCATCATTGAGATGTTCTATTAATTTGAGTAACTCTTGATGAGATTGCTTATTTCCTTGTTGAGCCGATTTTGATAGCTTCCTTATTTTTTCGACTAAATCAAAAGTTTCGTTACCGGTCGCTCGTTTTATTGCATCGCCAAGGAGGGTACCTAACATATTAACATTACTTCGCATAGAGGAGTATTCACTGTTCATTTTGATCTCATTTTATGTATTTAAAAATTAGGGTTAAGCAACTTTAAGCTGTAAGGGCATGTTCACAATTTAAAGAAATAAGTATAAATAATGGCTAATTTGCTCAAGTTATATACTTTATATCAATGCTTAATTGAATTTAAATAATAAAATTTTATGGTTTTTATTTTTTTTTATGTTTTAATTATATTGAAAATATAATGCACTTATCTTTAAATTCTTAGCTAATATTAAAAAATAACGTTCTATTTTTTATTAAATCACTGTTTTTCAATGAATAGCTCGCCTGTAATCTGTATCTTGCTTTAATTTGGGTATATACTAATAAGATTGAGAATATATATTGGATTATTTAATGATCGCTGTTTTTTATATTGCGTCGATTATAGCTATTTTTGCTAGCATGAAAGTGATTAGTTGCTTACAAATAGATAAAGCTATTTTGTACCTTATTGTTTCGCTTTTTGCTTCAGCGTTGATATTGATTCTACTTAATACTTATTTATCAGCTGTGCTTTATATCGTGTTCTTTATTGGCGGAACAGTAACGCTTTTTTTATCCATTGCAAGTATACTTAAAATTCGTAAAGACAATGTAGAAAATGATAAACATGGTATTAGCCCTAAAATATGGTTAGTCCCGCTAATGTTAGCTTTTGTTTTACTGGTCATCCTTATTTATGGAGTAGTAAGCACTGACTATTCACAGCTAAAAGAGCCACATGAATTAACCCATGAAATTTCAATATATGCCTATATTTTAATGGCAGAATTGGGAATATTTTTATTATTAGGTGCAGCGGTCATTGCTTATCATTTTATGCATCGTTTGTCGTCGGAGAGCTAATATGATTCCATTAATGCATAGCCTTATTTTAGCTTCTATCTTATTTGTCCTTGGTTTACTAGGCGTGATGATTCGGCGCAATCTCTATTTTTTGCTCCTTAGCCTAATCATAATGAATAACGGTGCCATTATTGCTTTAATTGCTGCAAGTAGCCATTGGCAACATACAGATGGGCAAGTACTGGCTATTTTAGCGATTGTTGCAGTACTTGCCGAAGTGTGCGTTGGACTTGCCCTTTTTAGAAAGCTAGTTTACCGAAAGAAAATTTTTAATATTGACTCATTAAGCGAAATGAAAGGATGAATTTACTCTATTTAACTATCATTGTTCCTTTGCTTTCTTTTTTAGCCCTTGTTAGCTTAGGAAGACAAATACGATCAATTAATATCATCATTATCGGCATTAGTACTATGCTGATTGTGGTATTAATTACCATATTTTCTTGTATTGATTTTGTTACTAACTCAGTCCCTGATATGTCATTAATTTATAGCAGACCATTATGGAATTGGTTTTCTATAGGGGATTTTGTTGTTCCCATTACTTTAACCTTAGATGGTTTGTCATTAACTTTTCTTGTGTTAATTGCTTTTTTGGGCATGCTTATCTATTTTTTTGCTGCGTATTATTTAACATCTCAAAAAGATATTTATACTTTTTATGCTTATAGCAATTTGTTAATAGCAAGTATGTTAACAATTATTTTAGTCGATAATCTGTTGGTCATGCTAATTGGTTGGGAAGGTGTTACATTAAGTATTTACTTACTTATTGGCATTTACTATAAACAAATCCGCAATGGTTTTGCAGCAGTTAAAGCGTTTGTAATCATGCATTTGACCGATGTTTTTTTACTCATCGGTGTATTTTTAATTTATCAAACGCTTCATACGTTAGATATTCGTAATATATTGACTCTCGCACATGCTAATTTAGCTATCGATTCAGATATCATCTATTGGATAACATTGATGCTATTGCTTGGTGCAATGAGTAAATCAGCGCTATTTCCAATGCAATCCTGGTTTACTGAAAGCACCTTAGCCCCCATGCCTGCAATGGCGTTAATGCAAAGTTCAACGGTAATCTTAGCGGGTGTTTATTTAATTTTAAGACTCAGCAATTTGTTTATGATGTCAAGCGATGTACTTTCTATCATGACAATGATTTCATCGCTAACAGTTTTATTTGCAAGCTCTATTGCTCTTGTACAATACGATATTAAACGTATAGTCACTTTCATAAACCTAACACAAATTAGTTATCTGTTTTATGCATTTTCAACTCAACATTGGAGTTTATCACTTAATTGTTTAATCAATTATACAATGACAAGTACGTTACTCATATTAGCCTCGGCAATACTTATCAAAAAATGCCAAGGTGAGCGTGATATAAGTAAAATTGGTGGTTTATATAAAAAATTCCCCGTTTTATTTATCATTTTTTTAGTCATTCTGTTATCGCTTAGTGCAATGCCATGGATTTCAGCTGCCTTTTACATTAAAGGTGACATTATTTGGGGATTAATGGCTCAAGATAATTTAATGAATGGAACCATTGGGTTATTAGGTATTTTGCTCTCGAGTGTTAGTATATTACGTTTAATATTTATGGTGTTTTATCATAAACCTAAAATTAAACAATTTGCCAAAACGAATTGGACGAGTTATTGCCCTATTTTCTTATTGTTAATATTTACCTCATCATTAGTTATCTATTTTCCGTTACCCATAAAAGGAATAATTCCAATTGCTGCATTAGATACTAATGTAAAATTGTCATTCCAGCTTCTTTTTGCTGCGGTAACGTTACTTAGCATTATCATCGCTTATACACTATTTGCTCATCCTAATAGTGAAGTGAAAGAAGTGTTAAACACGCCCATAGTGAAATTTTTTACACGACTGTGTAAAGCAGAATGGCGATTTGATTATTTACTCAATATTGTTTTTGTTAAGCCTTTCATCTTTTTAACCAGTAAATTGAAAAAGGATCCATTAGCAACTTGGGACAATTGGGTTATGCTGGGTATAAAAAAAATCAATTCATATATTGTCGGCTTCGAAAATGGACATCTCAGATGGTATATGGTTTCAATTGTAATGGGTAGTATTATTATATTAATGTTACTTGTGTTTATTTAATAAAGGTGCAATCTTTCATGTTGTTATGGCTTATTTTCTTACCTGTGACAGGTGGATTTATCGGTTGGTTATGTCATCTTTTTTTACAACGAATGGTAGCATCTGTTGATGCGCAATCACGTTGGAATAAACTGCCAATTTGTATCGCATTCATGACGATTATCATCTCGCTAATATTGGTGATCAATTTTTGGCTGGATGCGCAAGCTATTATGGATCAAGGAAATAGTTGGGTAGAAGAAGTCAATTTTGAATGGATTCCGTTATTAGGTATTCGTTTTCACTTAATTTTAGATGGGCTATCTATCATTGTTATTACTTCAACACTCATTATTGTTTTATTCACTATCGCCTATTCAAGCAAAGAAAGCATTAATAATACTGGATTATATTATCTGTGTATTTTAGCAATGACATCAGCTGTCATGATGTTATTTACAGTTACGGATCTCTTTTTGTTATTCTTTTATTGGGAAGCTGTTGCGATTCCTATCTATTTTTTAATTTCTTTATGGGGAAGACGAGATTCCAATTCTCAGCTACGCTTTAATGGTGCAAGTAAATTTCTTATTTATACGCAAATCAGTAGTTTGTTAATGTTAATCTCGATTGTTTCATTAGCTCTCATTAATTGGAATTTAACGGGTCATTGGACTTTTGATTATCAAATCCTAACCAAAACGCCTATATCAAGTAAAACAGAATATTTATTAATGCTTGGATTCATGGCTGCCTTTATTGTGCGTATTCCTTTTGTTCCATTTCACAATTGGTTTATTGAAGCACATATCGAATCGTCAACAACCGGTTCAATGATGATTAGTGGTTTATTACTTAGTACTGCCACTTTTGGGTTATTGCGTTTTGTCATACCATTATTTCCTAATGCTTCTGCAACAATTGTACCTTTAATTTTAATACTTGCATTAATCACCGTTTTTTATTCTGCACTACTTGCATTTAATCAAACGGATATTAAAAAACTAATTGCTTATGTTCATATTGCATTGATGGGCTTTGTGACCGCTATCATATATAGTGGTTCATTAATCGCCTACCAAGGAGTGGTCATACAAATTATTGCGATTAACTTAGCGATTGTCGGTATGTTCATGATTAGTGGTTTATTAGTTGAATGTTATTCAACACGTAACATCAGTCAATTTACTGGATTGAAAGAGCGAGTCAAATATTTATCATCATTTACGTTATTTTTCATATTGGCCGTATTGGGTATACCTGGCACAGCTAACTTTATAGGAAATTACCTGATGTTACTTGGAAGTTTCACAACATTTTCTTATTCTATAATTTTATTAGCACTAGGATTACTTATGCTATCTATTTCATTCATTATTCGTATGCAACCTATTTTTCATGGCGGTCACGATAATAATGAAACCATGAAAAAGTGTTTTCTTAATATCAAAGAGCTTTTATTGTTAAGTAGTTTATTGGCTGTTCTTATTTTTATCGGATTATATCCTAAAGTCATTTTAGATATGTCATATTCTGTCATGAATCAAACTCAACACTATATAACAACAGAGCGCATGGGAGAGTAATAAGATATGATAGCTTTATCACCTATTTATATATTAAGTCTTACTATTATTGCGCTAATGTTTGCATTATTTCGTTTCAAAGTAAGTACAAAATACTGCGCTATTTTATCTTTATGTGGTTTGATATTCGCATTAATTTGCGCTTCTGTCATGGGATATAAAATTTCAGCCAATGATCAGAAAATTTCAGATATCAGCAGCGATAATATGCAAATATTTATCTCTTCTTTGCCACTGACTTCTCCTGATTTTCAGAATGCAAAATTGTTAGCAGTGGATGCCGCACCAACTCAACCAGATCCACAAACTAATCAGACAGAAGCACTGAGTGACAATAATAATGATGCAAGCGTAGAATCAGCGACTCAAGTCCGCCAACCTCAGTTAGACGAATCCAATTCGGAACAGACTATAACATCTGAAACACCGAAAAATGAAGACATTGCGGATAACCAAGAAAAAAATCAATCCCATTCAGATATTCAACAACCGAATAATGTAAATAATTGGAACTCCCAAGAAATTACAGTACTTTTCACCTGTGATGGCTATGGTTTACTTTATACCAGTTTGATTTTATTAATTTCAATTATCGTCAGTTGCTTAGCATATCGTTGGTTTAAGCAAGAACAAAAGTCTCATGGATTATTTTATATAATATTACTTTTCATGGCATTAGGTGGAGTGACCTTAGTCTACGCCAGCCATTTAATCGCTTTCTTTATTGGTATTGAGTTGCTTTCCATTCCTTTTGTGGGTTTAATAGGATATCAATATATTCAAACCCACTCCCTTGAAGCAGCAATTAAATATATGATTTTATCCGCCGTTGCAAGTGCTTTTTTGCTAATGGGTATTGTTTTTTATTATGCATCCACCGGTGAATTAACGTTCAGTGGTTTAAGTTATCAGTTATCCACTATGACCTACCCAAGCACACTGTTATTAATGGGGGTCTGTTTAATGCTTGTAGGTGTCGGTTTTAAATTATCACTTGTTCCTTTCCAACTTTGGTTACCCGATGTTTATCAAGGTGCACCAACGGTTGTCGCACTTCTTTTATCCACAGTGGGTAAAGTTGCGATATTTTGCGCTATCGCAAGACTATTTTTATTAGCTCCTATTGTAAACAATGAAACCATCCGAATTATTTTAGTTGTGATGGCATTTTGTTCTATTTTATGGGGTAATTTATTTGCTTTTATGCAAAGTAATTTAAAACGTCTTCTTGCATATTCCTCAATCGCACATTTTGGTTATTTATTAATTGCATTAATTGCTGTGCAATATCAAGTTTTGGCCTTAGAAACAATCGGCGTTTATTTGATAGGTTATATTCTTGCAAATATTACTGTTCTGGGCGTAATTAGTTTAGAATCTCACTCAAATGAGCTTCAAGATCATGAAAATGAGCTAGATTTGTCGGGATTATTTTGGCGACGCCCTATCCTTGCATTATCTATGGGAATAGGCTTGCTTTCATTAGCTGGCGCACCTTTAACTCTCGGTTTTATTAGTCGATTTTTATTAGTCCTATTAGGTGTCACCGCTGAACTATGGTGGTTAATGGCAGCAGTTGTAGTCGGTAGTGCGCTAGGCCTATATTTTTATGCTCGTTTAGTGATCAACCTTTATATCAAACCAACTTGTCGAGATGATCAATTTATCAATAATTCAGTAGTAAGTTTTAAATGGCATAAAATTGGAATGAGTGAGTTACTCATCACCCTTTCTGCTTTACTTATTATGATTTGCGGAGTCTATCCTAAATGGGTATTTAACTTAGTGAGTATGGCACAATACTTAACGGCTTAAACTAATTTAAAAAGATGTTCAAACTAATTTATTTATAAAAAAACCACTCGTTTGAGTGGTTTTTTATCTGTCTTAAATAAGCATTATTTTGCGGTTGCGGTAACTTTGAGTTTATAACCTTGAGCACCTGCTTTGTAGGTCGTACTGTACATTGAATCGTTGTTAAGTTGACCTAATGTTATATTTTGATTTTGTGCTAACGAATCTGTTGTCGCTCCAACACCGGCATAAGTACCGTCTAACTCCCAAGTAAAGTTGTAATTTGCAGATAAGTCAGCTTCACCACTATCTAAAGCACCATTGCCATTAGAATCTAACCATACCACAGCTCGATATTTTCCGCCTTGTTTAGGTACGAAAGTACTACCCGCTATACTATAGTTATCATTTGAATCAGCAGCTAAAATGTAGACCCTCATGTCATCAGATTCAATTGGTCCACTTGTAATTTTATTCGGATCTTTTTGTTCACCTGGACCATCATTAGGGTTACTACCTATTTCGTCTTTATTCGGGCCATTAGTATCATCAGTAGGGGCTTTACTTGGATCTGTCGGATCTAATGTATCCACTTGTCCTGGTGCTTGCGTACTCCAAATATCAGCAACTTTTAACCATTTATTTGTATATGGTAAACCAAACTCAGTTTTTTCTAATACTTTGAAACCAATTCGTGTTGCACCAGCAAACTCATTTGTAATTTTAAACGTAATTTTACCATTACTGAACTTAATATCTGAGTCAGCTAAACTGGCTTCTTTCCATTCACCAGACGCACTTTTATAAAATGCTTTAAACGTTTCTTTTACTACTTTACCTGAAGGATCGCTGTCACCATCTTCATCATGTAAAGTATACTCGATAACGACATAATCATTAACTTTTGCAGCTCGACCACCCACGGTATTGTTACCATCAGCATCAGAGGATACTGACACTGTTAAACTGTGATCTTGACCGCCAAGACTTTTAATTACAGGTGCATTACCCACTATATATTTAGCACTCACACCGCTAAGTGCATATGCGTTACTTGCTGCACATCCAGCGATTAACAGACCTAAAGCAATATTTTTTATCATTAAACTTTTCATGTTTAACTTCCTATTTTTCATTTATTAATTATTGTATATCAAAAATAATATACACCGTTTTGTATTTAACTTTTAGATAACCCTTATAAATGGGTTATCTAAAACACTTTTTTAATTAACCATTCTATTTAACAAATACTTGTAATCTAAACCCTTGATCACCTGCACATGCTGAAGGCGTTGCGTTTATCGGATCAAGATTTAACTCTTGTGGAGCATCAGCATTAGCGATAATGCTCGAACCAGAAGTTGCATAACTACCTGTTTTTATACTTCTAATTTTATAATGTGCGTTATATCCCATTGCGACATTAAACCAAGGCCCATTTGGTTTGTTGCTTGCATCAGGTAATGCTGCTGTTGCCGCTCCATTAGGACATGCAACCGCATTAGACCCCACAAGAGACCAAATCACATATGGACTATTCATTTCAGTGACACCATCTGCCGCATATGCTTTGACATAATATTCATTATCAACTTTCCACTCTTTTGAACCATTAGGATCAAACTCTAATAAGTTTCCAGCTTGAGTCGCAACCAATACCCCATCACTTCGATAAACTTTAATTAATCCGGCTTGACCACCAGCAAAATCTATGGATACTTTATTGAACGATGCACCAAATTGATCTATTGAAGTGGAAAATTCAACCACCCCTTCAATATTAGAAGCGACATCTAATGCATAACTATCACCAATTGCATCCATGCCTCCAGCAGTAGCTGCCTTAGCAGAAATTTTTTGACCCATTTTGATTTTTTCAAAGGATTTCACAATGACACAAGGTTCTTGTTTAGGACAAGACGTTACTTGACCCGAAGTACCATCAATTAAGGTGATTTTTTTGCCATTACTTGTTGCTGTCCAGCCTTTAAGTACAGAATCAAATGAGTCTGGAATTCGGTTCATGAGTTGTTCATCACTAAAACCAACTGCATCCTCTATTGCCGAAATTGTTCCATTTGGTACCTTCGGCTTTACAAGGCTGGCAATCAATGTTATAGCACTGAGACCATCGGCTGAATTAGAAGCCATTGTGGTTTTATTGCCGTTACGATCAACAGCCCAAAGACCAATCTTACGCATGACAGGATCGGGGATAACTTCAAATGACACTTGATTTGATGTTGCTGAACGACCTTTTTTATCGGTAACGGAAACAGATAAGGTATATTTACCATTAGATTGAATTGGATGACGTTTACCATTTTCATCAACATAACTTGGTGCAACAATTTTCCAATTTTGAGTATCTGCTTTTGGTGTAGCCCATGATGAAGATGTACAAATACCTGTTGTATAACAAAGGAATCCACCATTTGCATCAATTTCAAACATATCACCATTCCATTTTACACTGCTTAATCCTTTCGCATTATAAACAGCGATACTAACATCATAACTTTGTCCTTCAACGAGTTGTAAAGATTCAAGTCCTAAATCAACACTTAATTTTTTCTCTTTATATTCAAGAACGATATAGTTGTTACGATCAACTAAGTCATAACGACTACCAGCTAATGAACGTGCTGCTTGAACCATATCGGGATCTAACTGATCTTTTAAAGGAACCCCCATACGATAATTCATCGTCAATGAAGCAGAAGTGGCTTTTTGATTATTTTGTCCTCGCTTATGTTCCGCTTTGAGGGTAAAAAGTGGCACTGGTGTGTAGTCAACGCTTGCTGTCACTGCTCTAGGATTTTTTTGTAGGTTATCTTTACCAAATAATGCCACTTTATCACCAAAGTATTGTTCATACATTAATGAACCACCTAAATGAGGGTACTGTGGTAAATAACCTTGAAAACGAACATCAAAACCTTTTGCAGCACGTTCTAAATAATCATCAAAATCACGAGATTGTTTCCAATTTGATAATGGATGATAATAGTTAGCTGCAAGTTTCATGTAGTCACTCCAAGCCTCAACACCTAAACCTAAACGATTGTGTGAACGTTGAAAGTCATGATCCAAAAATACGTTATAGCCTAATAACCATTTTTTATCTGCAAAGTCCCAACGTTGACCAATACCAATATTTCCAATACGTCGTTTATGTTCATATTCTTGAAATGATATTTGACTAAATATCAAGGTATTTTCTGTATCATACCAAGGACTAAATAGTTTAACGTTGACGTTACTAAATTGTCCTTTATCACTAACGTCAAAAGATAATTGAGCCGTACCAAAACGCCCTAAGAAGTCTTGGGCAGCGGTACGAAGTGGATCAACAACATGATTTTTCACACTACTGCGTAAATAATCCTCTGCGTAATCCTTACCTCGATTGGCCAATTGACTTGATAAGCCACCATTTTCAGATGATAATAGTTGTTTCCAATCTTGTGTTGCTAATGTCTGTAAAGCATAAGCAACATGAGTTGCAAGCTTATCTTTATCTGCCTGTACATCATAATTTTCATCTGATCCTAAATCCGGTAAATTTGTATATTTGTTTTGTTTAGTATCTTCAGCTTTACTTGTACTGATGGCAGGTAGTAGTGGGGAGTTTTCAGGAAGCACGAGAAGCTCACCTTCTTCAATCACATCCTTTTTATCAAAGCGCCCATTGTTCATTTTGCGTAGTTGGTCAACATTTATACCACTTATTAATGCTATTTGGTAAAGGCTAGCCTTTTTATTGTTAACCATTTCTCGAACTTTAATACCATTTTTAAGTTCAATAACTTTACTGTTGTCTACAGCAACAGTAGAAGTGCCTTGTTTCGAATCCAATGCCATAGCTGTCTGGCAATTTAATGCCAGAACAACTAAGGTTGAAACAATTTTTAAATTAAGATTTGTTTTCATCTTAATCATTCCTCATATTTCACTTTATTGATAATATATGTATCAAAAACACGTTTTATTCAGCTTTTTGATAAAAAAGCTTCTTTGTTTAGAATAAAAAACGATAGCATTTTTATTGTCTTTAAAATTCTTTACAAAAAATTACTTTTTTTAAGATTATATTACAAAGAAGTCATTGTTCAATAACTTTTTTAAAATATTTGTAAAGATTTGATGAAAATATCTTCAGAATATGAGGAGAGATAGATTAAAATAAAACGTGGGATTTATTTATCAATTTGATAATATTAATAATACATTAGTTCTCTTTATCTAATACTAAATAAAGCAGATAAAAAAGATAGAAATATTAGAATATTAGTATCTTTTTTTATAAAAATGTCATTTTCAGCAAGAATACTAATTATTGTTCTTCATTATATATTTCAAGATTTTCTGATTCTTTACTATTAAAAGCTTTTTGATTTTGATTTCTTGTTTGTTCTAATTGAAGCAAATAGCTTTCATCAATACCGTCTGTAATATATTGCCCATCAAACACTGAACACTCGAAATGATGAATCTTAGGGTTCTCTTCACGGATTGAGTCGATTAAGTCAGATAGATCCTGAAAAATTAGTCTATCTGCACCAATATCTTTAGCAATTTGCTCGACTGTGCGATTATAAGCGATAAGCTCACTGGCTGTTGGCATGTCAATTCCATATACATTAGGATGCCTAATCTCTGGCGCAGCCGAAGCTAAATAAACTTTTTTAGCACCAACAGAGCGAACCATTTCCAAAATTTTTTCCGAAGTTGTACCTCGAACAATAGAGTCATCGACAAGAAGGACATTCTTTCCTTCAAATTCAATGCGATTAGCATTAAGTTTACGTCTTACAGAAAGTTTGCGTGTAGCTTGACCTGGCATAATAAATGTTCGTCCAACATAACGATTTTTGACAAAGCCCTGCCGATAGGGTTTATTTAAAATTCTAGCAATCTCAAGCGCAGCATCGCAAGATGTTTCAGGAATTGGAATCACAACATCAATATCAACATCTTTCCATTCTCGTGCTATTTTTTTACCTAATTTTTGTCCCATCAATATACGTGATTGATAAACCGATACCCCATTCATGAACGAATCGGGTCGTGCAAAATAAACGTATTCAAAGATACATGGATAATATTGGGGATTATCTGAACATTGTTGTGAATAAAATTGCCCATCTTGTGTAATATAAATCGCTTCGCCGGGTTCGACATCACGTATAAATTCGAAATCAAGTATATCTAAAGCAACACTTTCAGAAGCAACCATATACTCCACTTTTTGATTATTTAAAATGCGTTTACCAATAACTAAAGGACGAATGCCATAGGGATCACGAAATGCAACCAATCCATGCCCAATAATCATTGCGACACAAGCGTAAGCGCCTTTAATAATATTATGTACATGACGTATAGCGGTAAAAATATTATCTGCAGAAAGGGGATAAGTTGGAAATTTGTCTAATTCACTGGCGAAAATATTAAGTAACACTTCTGAATCAGAATTAGTGTTAATATGGCGTCTTGCTAATTCAAATACTTTATTACGTAATTCGTTAGCATTAGTCAAGTTACCATTATGTGCAAGTGCTATACCATAAGGCGAATTAACGTAGAAGGGTTGAGCTTCTGAAGGACTTGAACTTCCTGCTGTAGGATACCGTACATGTCCAATTCCTAATGTACCTTGCAAACGTTGCATATGATGTTCTTGAAAAACATCTTTAACTAAACCATTTGCTTTACGTAAACGAAAGCAGTTTTGTTCATCAATGGTTACAATACCCGCAGCATCTTGACCTCGATGCTGCAATACAGTCAATGCATCATAGATAGATTGGTTAACTGTGCTACATCCTAAAATACCAACAACACCACACATACAATGATTACCTCAAAATTACTGCACTAAAAATGAAGACGAATGTTGTATAAAATCAAAAAACCAACGAATAATAACATGAAAATGAGGAATAAGTTGTGATTCTTTCCAGTATTGCGATTGCGAGAAGGGAGTGAAAGTATCAATAAAAAAGAGAACAGCTGCAACCACTAATATTCCACGTAATGCACCAAAGCAGATGCCTAATACTCGATCTGTCCCGGATAAACCTGTTTTTTGGACTAATAAGCCAATAACATAAGAAATAAATGAGCAAACGAGTAATGTCGCTAAGAAAAGGATAGCTATTGCGACAGAAGTACGGATCAATTCGCTATCAAAATAGGTTAAATACTGAGTAATATAAGCATAAAATCGGCTCGCAATGAAAAATGCCAGCACCCAACTAATCAGAGATAATGCTTCTCGAACAAAGCCCCGTATTATACTGACCATGGCGGAAAAAATTATTACGCCAATAATAGTAAAATCAATCCAATTCATCATAGTAACTCACAATTAATTATTTATAGGAGATATTATTTATTACTTTTATTTTTGAACAAATTTTTTTTTAATTAGTAATAATAATGCTTTTTTGTTTTGTTAAATTATTAAGATTATCGATTACTTGTTCTGCTTGCTCCCTTTTAGCATAAGGCCCAACTTGTAATTTTATTAATTGGTTAGGTTCTGGCTTTTTAGGAATAACTTTAACGTTATAATTGTTTAATCGTAATAACGCAACAAGTTCTTCAATCTTTTGCTTGTTTCTTAATGCCGCTATCTGAATCATATATAATTTTGAATCTTGCGTAGTTGTGACCGTTTGATCTGTCGTTATCGGTTCATTGACATCTTCTGCATTGATTTCAGGTGAGATTAATGAACTTGGATTTTGGTCTGTGTCTAGTGCATAAGGAAAATTAGCAACCTCACTTGAGTTATTTTGTGTAAAGCTGTCATCAGGGGTATGTTCGACAGATTGAAACTGCTGATTCACTATGTTCGGTTGTAAAATAGGCGTAGTCGATGTTGTTGTATTCGATTTATCGGTGATGATCCATGGTGCTATCAAAGCTAAAATAAGTAATAAAGTGGCAAAACCAACAAGTCGATTTCTCATTCTATTCTGATTATTTGAAGCGTTATTTTTGTCTTTCGTCATGATTAATTTCACTTAATTCATATTGCTCTAAAACTTCAGCTACCGTATGAAATGAACCACATACGACGATAATATCATTATCTTTGGCATCTTGCATTGCTTTTTGATAAGCATCCGCCACATGATCAAATGTTAAAACACTGGTTTCTTCTTTATCAAGCAAGTATTGCTTTAATACTTCAGCTTTGCAACCTCGCTCACCATAGAGTGTCGCGCAATACCATACATCGCCTTGTAAAATGGATAATGTACTTTTTATATCTTTATCTTTCAACATGCCAATAACAAATCTTATTTTACCTGTTTTGGATTGTTTAGCTTTTAATTGAGCTAATTGTTTAATTAAATAAGTTGCAGCATGTGGGTTATGAGCAACATCAATAATAACCAATGGTGAATGTTGTAGTGTCTGAAATCTGCCAACTAAGCTTGCTTGTTTTAATCCTTTAACGATATCGTCTTGGGTAATATTTAAAGAAGAATAACTTAATGCTGCAATTGCTGTCGCAGCATTAGCTAACGGAACATTGGCTATCGGTAAATGATGATAATTTGCCAAGGGGGATTCAAAAGACCATTGATTATCATTAATTTGTTGATAAGACCAATCGCTATTTACCGTATAGATAGGACAGTTAACTGATTCTGCCACCAATGGAATGGTGACAGGAACATTTTGCTCACCAACAACAGCAATGCTTTTCGATTTAAAAATACCGGCTTTTTCACGCCCAATACTTTCTCGAGTATTTCCAAGATAATCTACATGATCAATGTCTATTGTTGTGATAACAGCAATATCTGCATCAACAATGTTGGTTGCATCCAGTCGTCCACCTAACCCAACTTCCAACACAACTACATCTAATTTTGCTTTTTTAAACTGATAAAGTGCTGCAAGTGTTGCATATTCAAAATAAGTTAAAGAAATATCACCACGAACTTTTTCAATTTCTACAAATGCGTTAACCGTTTCTTGGGCTGTTGACTCTTGATTATTAATTCTTACCCGCTCTGTGAAACGTAATAAATGAGGAGAGCTATAAACGCCAACTTTTCGTTTTGAAGCGAGTAAAATCATTTCCAATGTTCGGCAAGTTGTACCTTTGCCATTAGTTCCTGCAACCGTAATAACATAGGGAGCGGGTTGCAAAATATCTAAACGCTGAGCAATGATTTTTACTCGCTCTAATCCCATATCAATAGTAGTATGATGCAGTTGCTCTAAATAACAAAGCCATGTCTTTAAGTCAGACATGGCATTAGGTTTTTCATTTTGCATGATCAATTAAACTGTCTCATCAATTGTCATTTCATCGTTATTCACATCATTAAATGGATCGGGAAGTTTCATTAATTTTGCAATTAGGCTGGCAATTTTAGGTCTCATTTCTTTACGATGAATGATCATATCAATTGCGCCTTTTTCCAGTAAAAACTCACTTCGTTGGAATCCTTCTGGTAAAGTTTCCCGTACAGTTTGTTGAATAACGCGTGGGCCTGCAAAACCAATTAATGCTTTGGGTTCGGCAATGTTAATATCACCTAGCATCGCTAAACTAGCTGAAACCCCACCCATAGTCGGATCGGTCATGACAGAAATATAAGGTAAACCTTCATCTTGCATTTTAGCAAGTATTGCACTGGTTTTAGCCATTTGCATCAATGAATAAAGTGCTTCTTGCATTCTTGCACCGCCACTTGTTGAAAAACAAATTAACGGGCATTTATCGGCTATCGCTTGTTCAGCAGCACGGGTAAATAAAGCCCCAACAACTGATGACATCGATCCACCAATGAAAGCGAATTCAAAACAGGCAACCACAACAGGAATACCAAGTAATGTTCCTTTCATGACAACCATAGCTTCTTTTTCGCGTGTCTCTTTTTGAGCCGCAGTTAAACGGTCTTTGTATTTTTTAGTATCTTTGAATTTTAAAATATCTTTTGGCGCAAGATCAGTTCCAATTTCTACATCTGAATCCTCATCTAAAAAATGGTATAACCTGACGCGCGCAGGGATATGCATATGGTGATCACACTTAGGACAAACCTCTAAATTACGATCTAATTCAGCTTGGTAAATGACTTGTTCACAGTTACTGCATTTTGTCCAAACGCCACCGGGTATATTCGCTTTTTTATGATCTGATGATATATTATTTTTACTTAAAATCTTTTCAATCCAGCTCATTATGATTCTCTCATTGTGCTATACTCTAGAAAATATCGGGCTATTGTATAATACTTTGTGCTAATTCTTAATAGTTGTTTTAAATTTATCTTATTTGTTAACCATGTTTGTAAAAAATATTCTTTTACCAAACAATCGTATTTTTTCATTTTAACGCTGATTTTAATATCCAACCAACTGAATATTTTAGATTAAATTATTGCATTTAAGTCATAAAGACAGCCTCTACTTCAATTAAGCGGTATGCTTACAATAATTCGGTTTATTCATAAAATTTTGAAAAAATCATTTAATCAATTCGTTTAATGAAATGCCTGATTTTAAACCCCATTGCAATCAATGATGCAAAATAGATAACGATACCTACCGTGACCAATAACAATAAACGACTTATTCGCATTAACATTGAACCCGTTGACCAATCTGGTAATAATTTCGATCCAAACCATAACACTAATGACATTAACAGTACCGCTATCACAATTTTAATTAAAAATTTACCCCAACCTGGCTGTGGTTGATAAAGTTCCTTTTTACGTAATTGCCAAAATAATAATCCAGCATTAAAACATGCTGCCAGCCCAATTGATAACGAAAGACCAGCATGTTGTAGTGGACCAATAAAAACCATATTCATTAGTTGCGTTAAAATTAATGTGACAATCGCAATTTTGACAGGTGTCTTAATATCTTGTCTGGAATAGAAAGCGGGTGCCAAAACTTTGATTAGAATAAGCCCAAGTAAACCGATAGAATAAGCTATTAAAGCACGTTGTGTCATTAATGTGTCATTTATTGTAAATTGTCCATATTCAAAGAGTGTTGAGATAAGTGGACGAGAAATTACACCTAATGCGACTGTGCTTGGCAAAGCCAATAAAAAACAGAGACGTAATCCCCAATCTAATAATTCCGAATATTGTTTATGATCACCATTTGAAAAGCTTTTAGCTAATGACGGCAATAAAATGGTACCCAATGCAACACCCAGTACGCCAGCTGGGAACTCCATTAATCGGTCAGCATAATACATCCATGAAACCGATCCCGAAATTAAGAAAGAAGCAAAAATCGTATTAATGATTAGAGATATTTGCCCAACGGATACCCCTAAAATTGCAGGCCCCATTTGTTTCAACACTCGCCATACACCACTATCTTTTAAATTGATACGAGGTAGCACTAGCATACCTATCTTTTTTAAAGTCGGAAGTTGATAAAGCAATTGTAAAATGCCGCCGACTACGACAGATACCGCTAATGCCAGCACCGGTGGATTAAAATAAGGCGTTAAAAATAGCGTAAATACAATCATGCTAATATTAAGCAATGTCGGCACGAAAGCAGGAACCGAAAAGCGATTCCACGTATTAAGTACGGCACCAACTAATGAAGCAAGTGAAATAAAAAAGATATAGGGGAAAGTGATGCGAAGCATGATGGTTGCAAGTTCAAATTTGTCGATAGATTCTTGCATAAAACCTGGCGCTGTCAGCATAATGATAAAAGGTGCAGTCATTACCCCAATTAACGTAACGATAGCCAATACTAATGTTAATAGACCGGCAACATACGCAATAAAAGTCCGTGTTGCCTCGATCCCTTGTTGATTTTTGTATTCAGCCAAAATAGGGACAAATGCTTGTGAAAAAGCCCCTTCAGCAAATATTCGTCTCAATAAATTAGGAAGTTTAAAAGCCACAAAAAACGCATCGGTAGCCATTCCTGCACCAAAAAAACGTGCAATTATTGCATCTCGAACAAAGCCTAAAACTCGAGATACCATTGTCATTGAACTTACAGTGGCTAAAGATTTTAATAAATTCATAGATAAGATAGGAGCCAAAAAACAAATGATAGGCATAGTCTACAAATTATTCATTTATTTCACCATGCTTTTTTATAAATAATAATGTTTATGAATTGAAATATTGTTACCATTCAAACAATAAGCGGATTGAAATACTAATCAGACAAATATTATCATCAATTATTCAATATAGGATTTTTATTTCATTCCGCTTTTATTTCTTCATTGGTTATAATTTATAACTTGCAGTTAACAATACAGCTCTAGGCGTGCCAGGCATACTACTTGAACGCCAATATTCTTTTCCTAATAAATTTGTTACTGCAAAAGTCATTTCAAAAGAAGAAGATTGATACCCTATTGCAGCATTCCATACAACATACCCAGGACGTTTTAATTGATTTTTATCATCATTAAACATTGATCCCTTATAATTAACCTCAACTTCAGTAAACCAATTGTTATAAGGCAAATAACGTATATTTAAGTAACCGCTATGCTTAGATGTATTGGGCAAATATTTTCCTTGATTAACTGGCATTTTTTTATCTTTATGAACTTTAGCTTGCTGATAACCAATACCGCTGTTAATGTACCATTTTGGTGTTAATTGTCCGATGATACTTAGCTCGATACCTTGACTACGGTCACTGCCTTTTACCTGCCAATTATAAGGATCGTTCACCGCATCGGGTTGATAACGAACGTTGTATAATTCAAGATTATAAAGTGCAATTTGAGAAGATAATTTATCATTTAACCAATCACTTTTTACGCCTATTTCATATTGCCTTGAATATTGTGGTTTATTATCGTAAACCGTTTTCGAGTCTGTTGAAATGGTAATCAGTCCTCGTCCACCATAAGGCGCAAAATTTTTACTATAGGAAGCATAAAAACTTTGCGATTCGATAGGTTGCCAAATTAAACCGATTCGAGGGCTTAACGAGTGACCATTATATGAACGGCTTTGATGTTTAATTTTATTATCTGATGCAAATTCGTAATTGTCATAGCGTAAGCCCATCAACAATTTCCACTGTGATGTAAAACTCATTAAATCTTGCCAATAAATCCCTTTTGAAGTCGCTTTATGATTCGTTTTAGTATTTAGCTTATTGTAATGTGGTTTTTTAGAATTCCAGTGTGGATGGTAAGGATCAACGACTTCAGGGTAAACACTCGTTAATGCTAATCTAGGTTGACGTTTTTCAATATTATATTCAATGCCGACTAACATATCATGACCGATACTTGCTGTAGTAAATTTGCCTATTACATCGAGTGTATTACTATAGATTTTATTATCTGTTTCTTGCCAAGCTCGTCGAAATTGTAGTTTTCCTGCATAGTTACACGTTTTTCCACTATTTGTTTTGCCATTTAAATGACAATAATCACCACCATAAATATGGTCAAAATTTTGACTCGCTTGACGATAAAGGTTAGTTAATTTTAGTGACCAATCATCATTAAATTCAAAACCTATCACCGAACGTAATGATTTAAAATTATCTTTTACGTAATCATCAGGATGCGCATAGGTTGTTTTAATTGAAACCCCTTTTGGTAAATTATAGTAAGCTGGTCCTCGGTCTGGTTTACGCCATAAGTGATCATGAGTATATTGTACTAACCAATTAAACCCGTCTAAATTATCATAGAGTATACTTGGCGATACCATGGTGTCTCTTTGTTTAATTCCTTTGCGAAAACTTTTTTCTGATTGGTGATCAACTGTCATTCGGATCGCTAGTTTCTCATCGACAACATGATTAATATCGACCATACCGCCATATTTATCCCATGAACCACTACGTAAGCTTAAAACAGTAGGTGAATCAAAATTAGCTTGTTTACTAATCATGTTTATCATTCCCCCACCAGAACCACGACCATAGAGTACCGAAGCGGGACCTTTTAATATTTCCACGCGTTCAATATTGGCTGTACTTTGCCTAACTTGCCCACTTGCACGGACACCATCCCGATAAATATCGCCAGAACTTGCGGAAAAACCGCGTATTTTTATGCCTTCATCCCGCATATCATAAGTAGTATCAACACCGGGTAATTTATTGACGATTACACTTAAATCATTTTGTCCAAAAATTTTTTCTTGATCAATGTTAACGGAATTAATGGATTGGGGTATATCTTTAATATCAAATGGCATTTTTGTCGCGGTTGATGATTTTTTTATTCGCTGGTCATTGATATCGGTAATGTTGGCAACAACCTTCATTGTTTCGATGTTTGCAACATCGTCTATTTTATCTTGAGCGCTAACAAAGGGTGCTGTACTTATTAGCCCCAAAATAGCGAATTGATGACTTAATTTCATTGTTTTTCCTATCTTTTATCGTTTTATTATAATTTGTTTCAGTTGGCTAAAGTTAAAGCAACAATAAATATGATAATGATTATTATTTACATTTACAACTTATTTTCTGTTTTATAAAAATATTGCGACAAAAAATATTAAAATCTAACTGAAATTAAGCGTTATTCAATGGTTGTTTAAATGGATTGCGGTTTGAGTATAATTAATTAAAAGGAGGTCTCTGTATTTACCCTATCCTATAGATAGGCTGTAAAATAGATTGCTTTAAAATCGAGAAAATTTAACAAATGAACATAATTTTTTAACCCTTTTGTTGTGTTAACCCATCTTTTAAGCTTAACAGAATAATGGTTTAATATTATTTCCGATAAATATGATCACTAAAATTTGTTAAATTCAATTGATTTCTAATTTGATTTTGAAGGAGAGAAAGTGGTGGGTCGTGAGCGATTCGAACGCTCGACAAACGGATTAAAAGTCCGCTGCTCTACCGACTGAGCTAACAACCCATTATGAAGAGACGCTTTGCACCTTTTTTGCTATAGGTATAAGCAATTTCGGGTTGCTATATTACTTATAATTATGAGGTAATGCAACCCTTTTCTGAAAGCTTTTTTTCAAAAGCTGGTTTTTCATACGTTTTGACTAAAGTGAAGCGAGTTTCTTTTTGGCAAGGTTCACCGCATTTTTATCTTTAGGGTATTTATTGACTACTTGTTGAAAAACAGCTTTAGCATTCTTATTATCTCCTTTTTCAAGTAAAATCAAGCCTACTTTATAAAGACTATCTGGTGCTTTCGCTGAGTTTGCAAAATCTTTCACTACCGTTGCATAATGAAACGTCGCATCATCTTTTTTACCTTGCTTATAATAAACTTGACCAAGCCAATAATTCACATTAGCACGATATATCGATTTTGGGTAAGTTTCTAAAAACTTTTTAAAAGCTAAAATGAGTTCATTACTTTGATTAGCATCACTAATAAATTGCATAATAAAATTATAATCGGTTTTATCATTTCCTGTGGTTGTCCAATTTATTAAATTTGATGAAGTTGCACTCGATTCAGTTTGGGTAGTTTGTGATGCTGATTGATTAGATGAGTTGTTAGTTTGATTTGATGAGAATTCGGTACCATTGGTCATCTGTTGTAAAATCATTTTTTGACGTTCAATAGTCTGATTTAGTTGATATTTGGTATCTTCCAATTGACCACGTAAGGTATCAACATCCGATTGTAAATCACTAATCTTTTGCTGACTCTCAATCAATAACTGTCCTTGTGCTTGTATCATTCTTTCTAATTCAGCATTACTTGCTGCATAACCGTAACCGGTAAACAAAAGCAATATGAGTGATGTAATTATTTTTTTATGCATAAATGAAAACTCAATATGAAAAATTAACGGCTGAACCTTCAGCCGTTATGAAATATAATTAATATACAACAACCGCTCGACGATTTTTAGCGTACGCAGCTTCATCATGACCTAATACGGCAGGTTGCATTTTACCAAATGATCTTATCAGCATTTGACTAGAAGAGACACCATTCGCTTGTAGATAAGAAGCAACAGCTACAGCACGGCGTTCACCAAGTGCGATATTATATTCTGGTGTTCCTCGTTCATCAGCATGCCCTTGAATCACAACTTTCATTGAGGTATGAGCACGTAAGAAACCTGCATGAACATCTAACATGCGATTATATTCAGGTTTAACATTATATTTATCAAAATCGAAATAGACAGTATTCATTTCTTGTTGTTGTAATCTTGCAAGCAAAGCACGATCTTCTCTTGTTAAAGTATCGCTAAAATTACCATTCGCGTCGGTACCATTTTTAGAAGAACATGCTGTCAAAGCAATTAATGGTAAAGCTATAGCTGCTACCTTAAGATATTTAGAGAATTGCATTGTAATAACTCCTTTGTGTTTTTAAATAAATTAATATTTATTTTTAGCCGATCCAACTGATTTCAAATATCGTTTGTTACCAGTTTGGAAATAAAGTTGATATATTATATTTCTTAACTCTTCAGTATAAATTGAATATTTATCATTTTAATTTATCAAGTTCGACAGTAATTTATAAATAAGGTGACCAAGATGGAAATTTCACTTGTCCATCTGATACGGGTAATTCAGCTTTAAAAAAGCCATCAGTCGAAACAAGATTCAAAATCGATCCTAATCCTTTCGTCGAACTGTAAATAATCATGGTACCATTTGGCGCAATACTTGGAGTCTCATCCAAAAATGTATCAGTCAATCTTTGGTAGGTTTTGGTTGCCATATCATATTTCGTGATGTGTTGTTCACCATTGTTGGTTGAAATCATTGCAATAAACGATCCATCTGGAGAAACACGAGCATTCTGATTTTGAGTATTATCCCATGTTAATCTTTGAGGTGTACCACCATTTATATTGATACTGTAAAGTTGTGGACGTCCAGCTTGATCTGACGTATAAACAATTGTTTGGCTATCTGGCATCCAAGAAGGTTCAGTATTATTACTTCGACCGGTTGTAATTTGAGTGATTTGTTTAGAATTTAAATCTTTAATATAAATATTTAAGTTACCATCTTTAGAAAGTGCAAATGCCAACTTTGTACCATCAGGTGAAAATGCGGGAGCACCATTATGTCGAGGGAAAGAAGCAACGGTTTCAATGGCGCCGTTTTCTAAATTTTTCATGACCAATGCAGAATTTCCACTTTCGAAAGTAACAAACGCTAATTTTTTACCATCCGGAGACCAAGTTGGTGACATAAGTGGGGCTTTAGAACGATGAACGGTTACTTGATCATAACCATCATAGTCAGACACTCTTAATTCATGCGTGTACGGCCCTCTGTTGGTCTCTACAACATAAGCGATGCGTGTTCTAAAGGCCCCTTTAATTCCAGTAAGTGATTCGAATATCTCATCACTTGCCGAATGTGCGGCCAAACGCACCCAACGTTGACTTATTGTAAATTGGTTTTCAGCCAAAATAGCACCCGGTTTATCAACGGTGTCGATTAATTGATAAGTAATGTGGTATTTCCCTGAAGCATCAGGTTGAATTGAACCGACGACAACAGCTGAAACGCCAAGATTTTTCCATACAGCAGAATTAACTTCAGATGCGGTTGTCGGTTTTTGTGGCATATTTTCGATGTCGATTGGATTAAATTTACCGCTATTGCGTAAGTCAGATGCAATAATATTTTCAATTATTTGGGGTGGTTCTCCCGATCCTGTCCATTTAAATGGTGAAACAGCAATAGGCTTTGCGGTACTGACACCTTCAGTAATATTTATTTGAATCCCTGTATTATCTGCCCAACTATTACTGATTAAAGCAAATAAAAATATAGAACAAATTATCAAAAAGCGAGAGGCGTATTTGATCATCTTAAATTCCTTAAATTAAACATAAATAACTACGTTAGATTCACTATATATTAGTAGTTGGAGAAAAGTAATAAAAATTAAAACATACGATTATTATCACTTAAAAATGGCAATTTTTATATTTCAACAATTTCTACATACTTTTTCATTAAGAAAGATAGCTGATATTAAATAACAAGTCTATAGTATATGGAATAAAAAGGTTAATATAATTTTAACGCTTTTTTTGTTAAAAAGATTGGTTATGCTAATTTAACTTTTGAGTTATCAAAAAAAGAAAAATAATTGTTTTAAAATTAAAAATTTTCAAACTGTCTGAAAAGATGTTTTAGCCTAGTGTGTTTATTAACATATTTATCGTTTTGAAAAAAAATAAGTATCCATTTGTTTTTTACTATTTTTGACAATTATCACAAAAAAAAGTATTCCGCTGACCTATTTTTTGCGATTTTATTATAGTCTGACAATTATGGCATTCTTGTCCTTCTCGCCCATATACTTGTAATTTTTGAGCAAAATAACCAGGCTTTCCATTAGATTGAAGAAAATCTTTTAGTGTCGTTCCACCTTGTTTAATCGATTTAGTCAGAACTTGCTTGATAGCTGAAACTAATCTTTCAAACTCGGCTAAATGTAATGAATTCACTTTTCGATTGGGATTAATTTTTGCCATATGCAACGATTCCGATGCATAGATATTTCCTACACCAACAACAATATGATTATCCATAATCCAACTTTTAATTGGTATTTGACGATTTTTCGCTTGCGCCAACAGATACTCTGCTGAAAACGCATCACTCAAAGGCTCAGGCCCTAAATGGTTTAATTGAGAAACCTCTTCAAGCGAATTAGCCCAGAGCCATGAACCAAAACGTCTTGGATCAGTATAACGCAATACAACACCATTTTCTAAAACCAAGTCTATATGATCATGCTTTGCTACTTCCTGTTGTTCATCAAGTAAAATACGCAAACTACCAGACATTCCCAAATGAATGATAATCCAATTATGTGCTAGCTGTATCAACAAATATTTTGCACGTCTTTTGACATCCAAAATCACTTCTCCATGAGAACGATGAATGAGTTCATCAACAGGCCAACGTAATTTTGGTTGCCTAACTACTATTTGCTTTATAGTTTGCCCTTTTAAATAAGGCAAAATACCTAGGCGACTTGTTTCCACTTCGGGTAATTCAGGCATTTTATTTCACCTAATTATTTAACATTTCAGTGACCCAAGTTGGTACTTGCTGACTTGGAGTCGGTTGATTATTGTTGTTACATAAGCTTTGTGTATTGGTTGTCCAAACAGGTAACTTTCGACCACTACGATCATCACATTGCCACTGGCCATTATTATCTATCGATAGCATGTAGATATTTTGAGGTATCGGGAGCGATAACCTTTTAGGTGGATTATTTTGTAAGTATTCACTATATATTTTTAATGCACCTGTTGCACCTGTTAATTTCATTGGCGAATGGTCATCCAACCCAATCCAAACAACAGCGACATTTTTACCATCAATTCCTGTAAACCAACTATCACGAGAATCATTACTGGTTCCGGTTTTAGCAGCTAAGTTAAATGATCCATATTTTCGTTTTAGAGACCGTGATGTCCCCGATTCCACAACTTGTTGCATAGCATAAGTAGTTAAATAGGCTGATTGCTGTGAAACAGCTTGAATCTGTTTAGGATAGTTTTGATATACCAATTCTCCCTTATCCGTTAGTACATATCTTAAAATAGATAACGGCGAACGTTGTCCATTGTTTGCAATCGTTTGGAACATTTGTACTGTTTCTAAAGGTGTTAACTCTAAAGCACCTAATAATCGTGAAGGTAGATTCGTAATACGATCACTTGGCACACCCAATGCTTGCAGGGTATTTTTAGTCGCATCAAGACCAAGAGCTATCCCTAAGTTGACGGTTGGTACATTTAACGAAAGTGCTAAAGCATCCACTAACATGACACGATCACGAAACTTACGATCATAATTTTTCGGTTGCCAGTACGAACCATTATCAAGCTTTATTGAAAGTGGTGAATCATCCAACCACGTATTAAGTTGAAAACGATCCGGTTGCCCTAATGCTGTTAAATATGTTGAAGGTTTAGCAAGTGAACCAATTGCTCTTCGGGTTAACCATGCACGGTTGTAACCAGGATAACGAGGCTCTGCACTACCAATAATTGCACGAATTTCGCCGGTTTCTCGGCTAACAATAACCATGGCTGTTTGTAAATCTTTATTAGTTGATTTACGTAATTTTTCAATTTCATTCGTAACTGATTGTTCTGCCGCTGCTTGGGCAACAGGATCAAATGTCGTAAAAATCTTCATTCCTGAAAGGTGATCTGCTTTATCACCTAATTGCTTTCTTAATTCACTACGAACAACTTGCATAAAAGCAGGTTGTGGCGAAATAACACCACCTTTTGGTAAAACAGATAGTGGGCGCTGACTTAATAGATTATATAACTCATCATCAATAATTCCTTGTTGCTCGGTCAGCTTTAGAACAACATTTCGGCGTTCTAAAACTTGTTTAGGTTGCGTCCAAGGATTATATAACGAAGCCCCTTTTACCATTCCAACTAGAACTGCTTGCTGATCGAGCGTCAATTCATTAACAGGACGACCAAAATAGTAAAGGCTAGCAAGTGGAAAACCGTGGATCTCCTCACTCCCAGCTTGTCCAAAGTAAACTTCGTTTAAATACAACTCTAAGATACGTTCTTTACTATAACGAGCATCAAGAATCATCGCCATATAGGCTTCGCGTATTTTACGGCTTAAACTACGTTCATTAGTTAAAAATAAGTTTTTTACAGTTTGTTGAGTTAACGTACTTCCACCTTCAGTACGGCCCGTGGTAAGGTTGACATAAATTGCTCGCCCAATCGAATATAAACTCACGCCATGATGATCATAAAAACGTTTATCCTCAGTGGCAACTAAAGTTTTAATCAGTGAATCAGGAAATGCTTTGAGAGGAACAAATAAACGTTGTTCTCCATTAGGTGAGTGCATCATTGTAATTAATTTTGGATCGATCTTAAGTAATCCAAAATCACGTCCTGTATCTAAATTAGTAATACGATCTATTCGATTATCATAGAACGTAATTCTAACTCGAAAAGCTTGTTCTTCACCATCAGGAAAAGTAAAAGGGCGACGGTATATTTCAACAGCATCATTACTGACGATGAATTCACCGGGTCGAGTAGCTTGCGTATCCTGTTGTCGATATTGTGCACCTATTAACAACGTTACAACATCGCTTAAACTGTATTCACTTTCTGGCTCAAGATCGATAATTTGACCATAAACAGCTGCTGGTAATTCCCAAACATTACCATCTATGCGTTCTTTTATTTGTTGATCGAGATAAATACCATACATTACGGTCACAGCCACAAAAACTAAAAACAGTTTAAATAGCAATGACAAAAATCGGCGCCAAAGTGAGCGTTTTTTATTTTTATTTTTTTTTACTTTTTGAGTAGGTTTCTTTTTTGTAGATTTAGTCGAAGTATTCAAAGCTCACCTAAAATTCGTCATAAAATATATTTCGTTATCATAACACAATTTTTCAAAGATATATCTGCCTTGTTGATTTAGCACATATTTAGCTTAAAATGATGTATCTACAAAATTAATTATTAAATTCTAGTCGGGGTTTAATACTTTTCACTTTCGCAACAAAAGCGTTTTTAGATTTACCTGTTAAACCTTCATCTATAGGTAAATTAGCTGTTAATGGATTCACGGGTTTATTATTGATATGTAATTCGAAATGTAAATGTGGCCCTGTTGAACGTCCAGTATTGCCTGACAATCCTATTTGTTCACCTTGTTTAACCTGTTGTCCTGGTTTAACGAGAATCTTATCTAAATGCATATAAGTCGTCATATACTGACGCCCATGCCTTATAGCGATATAATTACCTGCTGATCCACTATATTTAGCGATCACAACTTCACCATTCCCCACCGATAAGACAGGTGTTCCTCGAGATACCGCAAAATCAACACCATTATGAGGCGCTATTTTTCCTGTCACAGGGTGTAAACGACGAGGATTAAATTGAGAAGAAACACGCGCTTTTTTTGCTAATGGATAACGGAAAAAACTTTGGGATAAGCTATCTCCATTAATATCATAATATTTACCGTCATCGGCGAGAACAGCATAATAGTCTTTTGAGCCATTTTTGAAGCGAACCGCTAACAATTGGCTATTCGATAAACGGTCGCCATGCATCTCACGAGACAGAATAACGGAAAATTTGTCGCCAATTTGTAAGCGTTTAAAATCTAATCGCCATTGTAAAGCACGAGTAATAATACCGATTTCAGTGCTAGTTAAACCACTTTTACGGGCATCAGCAATAAAATTAGATTTTATTTCACCTTTAATAACGACTTCTTGTAAAATTCCTTCGACCGTTTCTGAATTCTCAACAAAGTCATTACCCGATTTTTCATACATTCGGATATTGTTGCTTGAGATAGTCCAGTTCAAGTTTTGTAAATTATGGTCATCGTCTGTTGTCCACATCAACTGTTGACCAATTCTTAAATTAGCAAGCTGTTTAAATTTGGACGTTAATTCATAAACATCATTTCGATTTACGTTATAGCGTAATAAAATATCATGTAAGGTATCGCCCCGAACAATGGTATATTGTACAGTATTGTCTTTTTCATCAATGATTTTATCTAAGTCATCTTTGACAATTTCATCTTCCGGTTCATCAGAGGATTCTATCACAGTAGAATTTGAATTACCGTCGACTAACTCAACCTGACCATCTCCAATACTTACAGGCACAGAAGTATTATTCACGGTTGTTTCAACTTGAGGATTCAACGGTATATAAACCGTGCGATCCAAATTCAATGGTCGCCATAATATCGTAAAAAAGATAACAACAAGAAGAACGCCTAATATTGAAAAATAGGGAAATTTCACTTTGCTTTTTTCAATATGACGATTTTCAATCTTTCGAGCCAAAATAAACCTTAACTATTTATTATCTATCTGATTATTTATCTAAACAATCCAACAATTGTTGAGTTAATTTCATTAAAAATTGAAAATACGCATCTTTTGAAGGCATTATATCTGTCCCCAAAGGATTCAATTCTCCAATTCTGACATTTGTTCCATTAACCAATTTTTCAATAACTGCTGGGCTAAACTGAGGCTCTATAAAAACACATACTGCTTGGTGTTCTTTTAACTTTTGTTGAATAGCATAAACTTTTTGAGCGCCCGGTTGAACTGCTGGATTTATAGTAAAACTACCTAGATTTTTTAATCTAAACTGTGATTCAAAATACCCATAGGCATCATGAAATACAAAATACCCTCTATTTTGGACGTTTATTAATTTTTTTGCAATGTTTTGTTCTGTTTCAGATAATTTTATAGTGAATTCGTTTAGATTTTCGTCAATTTTTATTTTTTTATCTGGATAAAGGGTGATAAGTTTATCATGAATGGATTGCGCAATAATTTTCGCTATTTCAGGCGAAAGCCAAATATGTTCATCATATTCACCATGATGATCATGGTCTGATTGATGATGATTTATTTCTTCATGAGAATGATCATCGTGATTAGTTCGAAGCAAAGTCTTAATTGCAGGAATTTCCATTAATTCAATTTGCTTTTGTTTATCGATATTTTTCAATAAGGTTGGCATAAAGGTTTCCATATCTTCACCAACCCAAATAACTAATTCCGCTGACTTAATATTCTTTAAATCAGAAGGTTTTAATGAATAAGTATGAGGAGAAGCACCGTCCGGTAAAAGAATTTCTGCATCAGTGATGCCTGATGTAATAGCTTGAGTAATAAAACCTATTGGTTTAACCGACGATATAACCGTAGCATTAGCATAATTACTTGCGCTTTGTATTATTAATATTGGGGTTAAGATTATTAAATACTGTATAAACAGTTTAAAAGTCTTCACGATATGATTTTTCACGTTATTATCCAATGCTATAATTTATGATAGAATAAAATTTAATATTGTTATAATATAA
The DNA here is from genome assembly GCF_046635805.1 of Gilliamella sp. CG13. Classification (NCBI taxonomy): domain Bacteria; kingdom Pseudomonadati; phylum Pseudomonadota; class Gammaproteobacteria; order Orbales; family Orbaceae; genus Gilliamella; species Gilliamella sp. CG13. Next base: position 4,005 of record NZ_JBIDFM010000012.1, on the reverse strand, counting down.
CATAACATTTAGGTGAGCAAGGGCTACCCGTTACATGACTCAATTAATTTCACTTGAAAATGTCTCCGTTGAAATCAATCATCAAAAAATATTAGATAATATTTCATTAGCTATTAAGCTAAATCAGATTATTACATTACTTGGGCCTAATGGTGCAGGTAAATCAACGCTGGTTAAAGTCATATTAGGATTACTACCCCACTCTTCGGGACAGATTTGTCGTTTACCGAATTTAACAATTGGTTATGTTCCGCAATCGATAAATTTAAATCCAACTCTCCCTATTACTGTAAAGCGTTTTATGCGGTTAAATAAACAATTAAAAAATGACGATATTTTAAAAACGCTTTCACTTGTTAAAGCAGAATACTTAGTCGATAAATCAATGCATCAATTGTCGGGTGGAGAATTACAGCGTGTTTTACTTGCTCAAGCTTTAGCAAAACAGCCTCAATTACTTATTCTTGATGAACCGACACAAGGCGTAGATGTTAATGGACAAATTCTTTTATATGATTTAATTGCTAATGCAAAAAAACAATTTAATTGTGGGGTATTAATGGTCTCGCATGATCTCCATTTAGTCATGGCTAAAACGGATGAAGTCGTCTGTCTGAATCATCATATATGTTGTTCGGGCACACCTGCTACTGTGTCAAATGACCCTGAATTTGTTTCACTATTTGGTCAACATGGCGCATCACAAATCGCTGTGTATAAACATCATCACAATCACCAACATGACTTATGTAGAACATCGGCTGATCATCAACATGATAAATTAATGCATATAGAAAGGGATCATTAAAATGATTGAATTATTATTACCTTCTTTGTTAGCTGGATTAAGCTTAACAACCATTACCGGTCCATTAGGAACGTTTGTTGTTTGGCGTAGAATGTCTTATTTTGGTGATACTTTATCTCATGCAGCTCTACTCGGTATTGCTTTTGGTTTTTTATTAAATATTAATCTATTTTATGCAGTAATTTTTGTGACACTGATTTTAGCATTAGGATTACTTTGGTTAGAATCCCAGAAACAACTTCCTATTGATACATTACTGGGTATTCTTGCTCATAGTGCGTTATCTTTAGGTTTAGTTGTAATCAGTCTAATGGGAAACATACGGATTGATTTAATGGGTTACTTATTTGGTGATCTGTTATCGATAACTTACACTGATATCTCTCAAATCGTAATTGGTGTAATATTTATCGGTTTATTATTGATATGGCGCTGGAATGATTTTCTTTTTATTACCGTTAATGAAGAATTAGCTTTCATTCAAGGTATTAATATTCGATTAACAAAATTAATTCTAACACTCCTATTAGCCTTTACTATTGGTATTGCAATGAAATTCGTGGGAGCACTGATTATCACCTCTTTACTTATTATCCCTGCAGCTACAGCTAGATACTTTTCCAAAACACCTGAAGTAATGGCTATACTTTCAATTATTATTGGAATGATATCGGTATTAAGTGGTTTACTATTTTCATTTCTCTATGACACACCGACAAGTCCATCAGTAGTTTTAAGTAATGCTGGCTTATTTTTTGTGTGTTTATTTGTATCGAAGTTTTTTTCTGATAAAAATTAACTATTCAAAGAAAAATGGCAATGTTAATTGGACACTACATCACAATAAATCAATATTAAGCCACTTCTCTCATTTTAACAAAGTAACATAATAAATCATTTTAACCATTAATGATTATTTTTATGTCACTTGCAATTATCTACACACGAGCATCTATTGGTATACAAGCACCATTAATAAATGTTGAAGTCCATATTAGCAATGGACTACCAGGCTTTGTATTAGTTGGTTTGCCTGAAGCAACAGTCAAAGAATCCAAAGATCGGGTACGTAGCGCTATTATTAACAGTGGTTTTACGTTTCCTGCCAAGAAAATAACTGTAAATCTATCACCTGCTGATCTTCCTAAAGAAGGAAGTCGTTTCGATCTGCCGATTGCCATTGCAATTTTAGCGGCAACAGAGCAAATTCCTGCTCAGGATTTATCGCAATATGAATTTTTAGGTGAACTGGCGCTATCTGGAAATATTCGCGCTGTGAAAGGTGCTATCCCTGCTGCGATTTCATCACAAAAAAGTCATCGCACATTAATTATTTCAACAGAAAATCAGTCTGAAATTTCTTTAATTCATCATAGCAATGCATTAATCACCAATAATTTATTTGAATTGTGTCAACATCTCAATCATGAAGTGAGTTTATCTAAAGTAAATTACCGTCTAAATGATGATGTAGAAAGTGAAACAGTTAATTTACAAGATGTCATAGGCCAAGAACATGCTAAAAGAGCTTTAGAAATTGCAGCCGCTGGTGGACATAATTTATTGCTTATTGGACCACCTGGAACAGGCAAAACTATGTTAGCCACTCGGTTAACTTCTTTATTGCCGCCATTAACCGATGATGAAGCTCTTGAGAGTGCAGCTATCACTAGTTTAGTCAGTCTAAATGGTTCAATTAAAAATTGGCGTAAACGGCCTTTTAGATCGCCACATCATAGCGCGTCAACTGCAGCACTAGTTGGTGGAGGAACAATTCCAAAACCGGGGGAAATTTCACTGGCACATAATGGCGTATTATTTTTAGATGAATTACCTGAATTTAATCGTAAAGTTTTAGATGCGTTAAGAGAACCCATTGAGTCTGGTGAAATTATTATTTCAAGAGCAAATGCTAAAATACGCTTTCCAGCTAAATTCCAACTTATTGCTGCTATGAATCCAAGTCCTACCGGTCATTATCAAGGAACACACAATAGAACGACGCCTCAACAAGTCATTCGTTATTTGAACCGACTTTCTGGTCCATTTCTTGATAGATTTGATATCTCTATAGAAGTACCACTTTTACCAAAAGGTTCACTAAGTCAGAAAAAAGCATCTGCTGAATCAACAGTATCTATTAAGCAAAGAGTTTTACTGGCAAGAAATACACAATTTGATAGGAATAAAAAATTAAATAGTCAATTAGAAGCAAGTGAAATTGAACACTATTGCCAATTATCTGACGATAATAATGAATATTTAGAACAAGCCTTAATCAAGTTAGGACTTTCAGCTAGAGCTTGGCATCGAATATTGAAAGTATCTAGGACAATTGCGGATTTAGAAGGTTCAAAGAACATAGAACGAAAACATATTTCAGAAGCTTTAAGTTATCGTTCTATGGATAGACTGTTAATTCAATTACACAAAAATATTGGTTAACAGAATCAGTCATCATTATCGACAAAATCATCGTTTACATCAATTTGCGGTTTTCCACCCGATAATGTATGAAAACGTTTTGGTTTATTAATACGAGAAAGGTATTTAAGCCAAACTTTTTCAAAATCGGTTGCAGGCTCTTTTTTACCTTTACAAACTGCAACAAATGATTTTTCTTCTGCTGTTGTCGGTTTTTTTGTTTCTGCATCAAGATCTTTAAATGCACAACCATGCTTTTCTAAAATTTGTGCTTCTTTAATAGTAAAATCACCATGACGAGAAAATCCTCGTGGATAATTTTTATTATCAAAAAAACGTTGTTGACTTACAAAACTTTCAGCCATTTTTTTTCCTCTGGATTGTAAAAGTAGTTGGGCGGAAATTATAATTAACTAAGTAAATCTGTAAATAAATTTTTTTTATTTATATAGATAAAAATAATCAAACGACTAAAATTAAGACAAATTCATGATTTTTTGTGGCAGGGGCGGAGAGTCTCGAACTCCCAACACCCGGTTTTGGAGACCGGTGCTCTACCAATTGAACTACGCCCCTAAATAAGGTGGCGGAACGGACGGGGCTCGAACCCGCGACCCCCTGCGTGACAGGCAGGTATTCTAACCAACTGAACTACCGCTCCACCGTATTTGGTATGATTACATAGTATAACTTAAAATTTAAAAGTCTGGCGGCACCCTACTCTCACATGGGTAATACCCACACTACCATCGGCACTACGGCGTTTCACTTCT
>NZ_JBIDFM010000011.1:0-37662 GCF_046635805.1 Gilliamella sp. CG13 | reverse complement strand
ACAATTTTGTCTTCCCATGCTGCATCGCCTTCTAACGCTTTTAACGCTGAACCACGAATAACTGGTGTATCATCACCCGGGAAGTCATATTGAGATAGAAGTTCACGTACTTCCATTTCAACTAATTCTAATAACTCTTCATCATCAACCATATCACATTTGTTTAAGAATACGATGATGTAAGGAACACCTACTTGACGACCTAAAAGGATGTGCTCACGAGTTTGTGGCATTGGACCATCAGTTGCTGCTACTACTAAGATAGCACCGTCCATTTGCGCTGCACCAGTGATCATGTTTTTAACATAGTCAGCATGGCCTGGGCAGTCTACGTGTGCGTAGTGACGAGTTGGTGTATCGTATTCAACGTGTGAAGTATTGATGGTAATACCACGTGCTTTTTCTTCTGGTGCGTTATCGATTTGATCGAATGCACGAGCTTGTCCGCCGTATTTTTTAGCAAGAACAGACGTAATTGCAGCAGTTAAAGTTGTTTTACCATGGTCAACGTGGCCGATTGTACCAACGTTAACGTGGGGTTTTGTACGTTCAAATTTTTCTTTAGACATCTTAATGTTCCTTTATTAAATCACTTCCCTCATTTTGTAGGGAAGTGTTACTTTATTTATATAAATAATTATTTCGCTTTACGAGCTTCAATAATTGCTGTTACGATGTTTGAAGGTGCTTCGTTATACTTCAAGAACTCCATAGAGTAAGAAGCACGACCTTGTGTTTGTGAACGAAGGTCTGTCGCATAGCCAAACATTTCTGAAAGAGGTACTTGCGCACGAACAGTTTTACCTGTTGCAGTATCATCCATACCTTCGATCATACCACGACGACGGTTTAAGTCACCGATAACGTCACCCATATAATCTTCAGGGGTTTCAACTTCTACTTTCATAATTGGTTCTAAAAGCACAGGTTTAGCTTTCATGAAGCCTTCTTTAAATGCCATTGATGCGGCAAGTTTAAAGGCAATTTCAGATGAGTCGACATCATGGTAAGAACCAAAATGTAAACGCACACCGAGATCCACAACTGGATAGCCAGCTAAAGGCCCTGATTTCAATTGCTCTTGGATACCTTTATCTACTGCAGGAATAAATTCACCCGGAATTACCCCACCTTTGATTTCGTTAACAAATTCGTAACCAGCACCACCCGCTTCTAATGGATACATGTCGATAACAACATGACCGTATTGACCACGACCACCAGATTGTTTTGCATGTTTTCCTTCGATGTCTTTAACTGTTGTACGAATTGTTTCACGGTAAGCAACTTGAGGTTTACCGACATTCGCTTCAACGTTAAATTCACGTTTCATACGGTCTACGATGATTTCAAGATGTAATTCACCCATACCAGCAATGATAGTTTGGTTTGATTCTTCATCAGTCCAGACACGGAATGATGGATCTTCTTTTGCCAAACGACCTAAAGCAATACCCATTTTTTCTTGGTCAGCTTTAGTTTTTGGTTCAACTGCAACCGAGATAACCGGCTCAGGGAATTCCATTCTTTCAAGAATAATTGGTGAATTTTCAGCACAAAGCGTATCACCTGTTGTGACATCTTTAAGACCGATTGCTGCTGCAATGTCACCCGCACGAACTTCTTTGATTTCTTCACGTTTGTTCGCATGCATCTGTACGATACGACCAAAGCGTTCTTTACGATCTTTAACTGAGTTAAGTACTGAGTCACCAGAGTTAACGACACCAGAGTAAACGCGGAAGAAGGTTAAGTTACCAACAAATGGGTCAGTTGCAATTTTAAATGCAAGTGCAGCAAATGGTTCATCATCACTTGAATGACGTTCTGCTGGTTCACCATTTTGTAATTCACCTTTAATCGCAGGAACATCGGTTGGTGCAGGTAGATATTCAATAACTGCGTCAAGCATGAACTGAACGCCTTTATTTTTAAATGCACTACCACATGTTACCAAGATGATTTCGTTAGCAAGTACGCGTTCACGTAGTGCTTTTTTAACTTCTTCTTCAGTTAACTCATCACCACCTAGGTATTTTTCCATTAACTCTTCGTTAGCTTCTGCTGCAGCTTCGATTAAGTTTGCACGCCATTCTTCAACTTGCTCAACCATATCAGCTGGTACATCTTCATAAGTAAAGGTTGTACCTTGGTCTGCATCATTCCAGTTAATTGCTTTACGTTTAAGTAAATCAACAACACCAGTAAAGCCTTCTTCTGCACCGATTGGTAATACTAATGGAACAGGCACTGCCGCTAGACGTGTTTTGATTTGCTCAACCACACGTAAGAAGTTAGCACCCATACGGTCCATTTTGTTTACAAATGCGATACGCGGAACTTTATATTTGTTAGCTTGGCGCCATACTGTTTCTGATTGAGGTTGAACACCACCAACCGCACAGTAAACCATTACTGCACCATCAAGAACACGCATAGAACGTTCAACTTCGATGGTGAAGTCAACGTGTCCCGGGGTGTCGATGATGTTGATACGGTGTGGTTCAAATTGTTGTCCCATACCAGACCAGAATGCAGTTGTAGCCGCAGACGTGATAGTAATACCACGTTCTTGTTCTTGTTCCATCCAGTCCATGGTAGCTGCGCCATCATGAACCTCACCAATTTTGTGACTTACGCCAGTGTAAAACAAAATACGTTCAGTAGTTGTCGTTTTACCTGCGTCAATATGTGCACTGATACCGATATTACGGTAGCGTGCTATAGGGGTTGTACGAGCCATATTAATCCTCTATTTAGAATCGTTTGCTTAATAAAATATCATTTAGGTTGACTGACAGTAGATATGTGCTGTCAGTCTAATTTCAAGCCACTTAATACGAGTGGAAAGATTACCAACGATAGTGTGCAAACGCTCTATTAGCCTCAGCCATACGATGAACATCTTCGCGTTTTTTCACAGCAGTGCCTTTATTTTCAAAAGCATCCATAAGTTCATTCGCAAGGCGTAGAGCCATTGATTTATCGCCACGTTTACGAGCAGCTTCTACAATCCAACGCATTGCAAGTGCATTACGACGAACAGGGCGCACTTCAACAGGAACTTGGTATGTAGAACCACCAACGCGACGAGACTTAACTTCTACAGTTGGTCTTACGTTATCTAGTGCAACTTCGAAAGCTGCTAAGTGGTCTTTTCCACTACGCTCAGCTAATTTATCAAGAGCTGAATATACGATTGATTCTGCGATAGATTTTTTACCATCTATCATTAAAATATTTACAAATTTCGCCAGCAAATCTGAACCGAATTTCGGATCAGGTAGAATTTTTCTTTGACCGACAACATGACGACGTGGCATTGGAATACTCCGTTTATATGTTATAAATTTTCAGGTTTACCCAAAACTCAAATGAGTTAAATGGAATTATATAGTTTGGCCTTACTTAACGGAGTTCCATTAAGCTTTAGGTCGTTTTACACCGTATTTAGAACGGCTTTGTTTGCGATCTTTAACACCTGCGCAGTCTAATGCACCACGAACAGTGTGATAACGAACACCAGGTAAATCTTTAACACGACCACCGCGGATTAAAATCACGCTATGTTCTTGCAAGTTATGACCTTCACCACCGATGTAAGAAGTAACTTCAAAACCGTTGGTTAAACGTACACGGCATACTTTACGTAATGCTGAGTTAGGTTTTTTCGGTGTAGTCGTGTAAACACGAGTACAAACACCGCGTTTTTGCGGGCATGCTTCAAGTGCAGGAACGTTACTTTTAACTTCCTTAAGTGCTCTTGGTTTGCGTACCAGCTGATTAATTGTTGCCATTAATAAGCTCCTGATTAATTAAAATAAATTTAAAATTGCATTTTAGATACGTAATTAATAACTGTAGACCAAAACCTAAATATATAAGTTTTGGGTCGCAAGATTCTAGACCTCAACAAGGATAATGTCAAGTTTTTGCTCGCATTTAACTATCGAACATAGACTTTATTCATTGGTAAGAAAATGCCCAATAAATGAGTAATAAAAAGTTTCACTTTTTAAGTGTACGCCAACTGAAAGGGGGATATATTAGTTAAAGATTGAGGGGTTCCTCACCAATAGCATTGATGAGGAATGACGATTAATGATGATCGATAAAGATAAATTTAAGTGCAAATAGTACAGCAAAAATGATGACACAAAGATTGAGTTCTTTAAATTTACCGGTAAAGGTTTTTAATACCACATAAGAGATAAAACCAAGTGCAACCCCTTCAGTAATGGCGAAAGCAAAAGGCATCATTAAGGCAGTAATAAAGGCAGGTGTTGCGTCAGTTAAATCAGACCAGTTAACTTTCACTAAACTTGATACCATTAAGATTCCCACAAATATTAGTGCGCCAGATGTTGCATAAGTCGGAACTAAATGCGCTAAAGGTGATAAGAATGTCATCATTAAAAATAAAATCCCAACGACAACAGCAGTTAAACCGGTGCGACCACCTACGGAAATACCCGCTGAACTTTCAATGTAAGTGAGAACTGATGAAGTCCCAAAAAGCCCACCAAGTGAAGAGCTGAAACTATCAATTAATAATGCTTGACGCATTTTAGGAAAGCGTCCTTTTTCGTCTGAAATGCCAGCTTTGTCGGTCAAGGCTAAAATCGTACCTGATGAATCAAATAAGCTGACGATCATGACGGAAAATATCACGCCCATTATACCGATATTAAGCGAACCGGCTAAATCAACATGACCGACAACGCTTGAAACACTTGGTGGAATAGAGGCGACGCCTTCATAATGAATATTAGGATCCAGCCACAGAGCAAGCAATGTGACCACGAGAATAGAAATTAAAACCGCTGCATGGAAGTTGCGCGCAGCTAAAATAATAATAATGAAAAAACCCAGAGAACCTAATAAGACTTTAAGAGATAGAATATTGCCTAAGGTTAATAATGTTGATGGAGAACTAATCACAATCCCCATATTTTGAAAACCCATAAACGCAATAAACAGTCCAATACCCGCACTGATACCAACACGTAAACATTGTGGAATATGTTCTATTAGCCAATGGCGAACTTTAAAAAGGGATAGTGCAAAAAAGATTAACGATCCCCAAAATATTGCGCCCATTCCCACTTGCCAAGAATAGCCCATTGCGCCACACATGCCATAGGCAAAAAATACATTGAGTCCCATAGCAGGCGCCAACGCTATCGGTAAATTAGCAAACATGCCCATTAAAATCGATGCAAAGGCTGTTACTAAACAGGTTAATACAAATACTGCTGAGGTGTCCATGCCTGTTGCTGACAAAATGGAAGGATTAACAAAGATGATATAGACCATAGTAAGAAATGTCGTACATCCTGCAATCACTTCAGTACCAATGGTGGATTTTTTTGCTTTCAATTGAAATATTTTTTCGAATATTGAATTCATAAGTTAAGGCCTAGTTAGGTTAATAATAATGAATATTTGTATAATGCCATGACCACATTTTTGCTTATCATTAGTTAAGCGTGATAATTGTGGTGATTGGTTTGCTTATACAGTACAAAATTCACTGCATTATTATTACTGGTTCTTTTAACAGGTCAAGCATTATTCTGCTCAGTCTTTATTGATAAATATCCGTATTAAAAACTGATTTTAATAGTAAATTTCATATAGTCATTAAGTTGCGATGATGAAATAGTAAATCCTGATTAAATTAATCATAATTTATCTGCGTATTTTATAGCATCTTTAAATAGATAGTAGGATAGAGATTTCCCTGTTTTTAGTTAACTCATCTGTTTATAGCGTAATGGAGACAAATCTAATCACTTGTTATTGTTTTGTTTGAAGACGAAAATAATCCTTAAAACCTATGGTTCAACATCTAATGTTGGATTTTTAGTGAGGATAATGAATATTGAATGGTTTTTAAGATATCGTAACCCATTAATAATGAGTTACGATTGAGTATGTCCTTGGTTCATTAAATTGAATCAAGTTTGTTCAAAGTAATTTTAACTTTTAAAATACGATGGCTTTCAATTTCAGCTATTTCAAATAGGTAATCACCTATTTGCATGGTCTCACCGACTTCAAGTAAATGCTGTGCTTTTTCCATCAATAATCCTGCAAGAGTATGATATTCACGTTTATCATCAATTGGGATTGGAACAAATCGAACCAACTCTTCAACCGGAATATAGCCATTGGCAATCCACGTATTATCATCCAGACATTGAATATCATGTTTGGCGTCAATTTCTTCCTCTTCGGTTGGAAAATCGCCAGCGATAGTTTCGATGATGTCGGTAACGGAAACCACGCCTTGCATGGAACCAAATTCATCAACCACAAAAGCAAAATGGGTTTTGGCTTTTTTAAATTGTTCTAACGCAACAAGTAACGATACCGTCTCGGGAAAGATTAGCGGTTGCTTAATTAAAGCGTTAATATCGATTGGCTCTTTATTTTGCAAAACATCTTTTAACAGGTCGTTAACTTGAATAATGCCTAAAGGTTCATCAATCGACGCATTATCAGTCACGACTAATCGTGAATGAGGATTTTCAAAAATCTCTTTCAAAATTGTTTCACGGTCGTCATTGATATTAACCATATCAACATCTAACCTTGCTGTCATAATACTGCTGACCGATCGCTGTGCCAGTCCAAGGACGCGTTCAACCATGTTGAGTTCTTGATGGTTAAAGACAGATTCTTTTTTATTGTTATCTGATACCGTATCAATTGTGTGAGTATCGGGATCTTCTTCAACATCGCCTTTCAGTAGATGTAAGATCGCTTCGGCAGTCCGTTCTCGCAATGGTTTTTTATTCAATGCTTTACGACGATTGAATATGGCTAACTGATTAAAAAACTCAATCATGATTGAAAAACCAATAGCGGCATATAAGTAGCCTTTTGGAATGGCAAAACCAAATCCTTCCGCAACTAAACTAAAGCCGATCATTAATAAAAAGCTCAAGCAAAGAATAACAATGGTGGGATGGGAATTGACAAAATAGGCTAACGGTTTACTTGCGACCATCATAATGCAAATTGCCACACAAACGGCAATAATCATGACAGGAATATTTTCAATCATACCGACCGCCGTAATCACAGAATCGAGAGAAAACACGGCATCTAAAATAACGATTTGTACAACGACAGTCCAAAAGTGTGAGGTTTTTTTCGATTTTCCTTCTTCGTGAGCTGCACCTTCAAGACGTTCATTGAGTTCCATGGTGGCTTTAAACAGTAAAAATATGCCTCCCACTAACATAATCAGTTGACGGGCATTGAAACTAATACCAAACGCTGTAAATAGTGGTGTCGTGAGTGTGACTAACCAACCGGTGAACATTAATAAAATAATGCGAGTAATTAATGCAAAAGCAAGACCAGTGATGCGTGCTTTATCGCGTTGGTGTGGTGGAAGCTTCTCGGCAAGAATGGCAATAAAAACAATGTTATCAATACCAAGGACGATTTCAAGTACAATCAGGGTGGATAAACCAATCCAGATCGTAGGATCCATGATCCATTCCATATGTCAGGTGATTACCTCTAATAAACACAGCACATGCTGCGTTCTAATTTTCTATGTAATTGACTAAATAATCAATAAAATATTTATGAATTTTGCATAATTTGGCAAAAAGTTTTATTTTTATGGGTGTTTGAGTTTAAGGTTAACTTCGCCAAAATGTTGGTGTAAAAAGGACTAATAATGTAAATATTTCTAGTCGTCCAAATAGCATATCGACCACCATCACCCATCTCACCACATCACTGACATGGGCAAAATTATCACTGACACTACCAAGCCCCACACCTAAATTATTGAGTGAAGAGGCAACAATATAAAAAGAGTCGGTTGCATCAACACCTGTTGCCATAATGACAAATAAACTAATTAGAAAAACTAAAGCGTAAGCAGAAAAGAATCCCCAAACTGATTCGATAATTCGTTCAGGTACAACTCGATGATTTAATTTTAAGGTATAGATAGCGTTTGGATGAATTAATCGTTTTAGCTCACGCGAACCTTGCATAAATAAAAGTAGTACTCTGACCACTTTTAAGCCGCCCCCCGTCGAACCGGCACAACCACCAATGAACGAGGCACAAAGTAGAAAAATAGGTAATGATGAAGGCCAAGTATTAATATCATCTACAGAAAATCCTGCTGTCGATGATATGGACACGACTTGTAATATGATTTTATCAATACTAAGGCGATGAGGTTTATAGAAAAATATAACCACTGCGCATATGGCAATTAGTATTAATAGAATGAAAATAAAGGTTCTAAACTCTTGGTCTCGCCAGTAAACTTTTATTGAAAAACCGCTTAATGCAGCAAAATGGAGCGCAAAGTTACAGCCAGATAAGATTAAAAATAGGGTAACAATATAGTTGATTGCCGGGCTATTAAAGTAAGCCAAATTATCATCATGGGTGGAAAATCCCCCCATTGAAATCGTTGAAAAGCTGTGGGAGATAGCATCAAATACATTCATGCCTGCAAACCACAAGCAGATTGCGCATAGTGTGGTAAGTAGAATATAGATTGACCAAAGGGTTTTTGCTGTTTCGGCAATACGTGGTCGCATTTTACTGTCTTTTTGTGGGCCGGGAATTTCAGCACGATAAAGTTGCATCCCCCCGACACCTAGTAAAGGTAGGATAGCAACCGCTAACACGATTATCCCCATTCCGCCAAGCCATTGCAGTAATTGTCGATAAAACAGTAACGCTTTAGGTAAATGGTCTAACTTCACAATGGTGGTTGCCCCCGTTGTTGTTAGACCAGAAAATGATTCGAAAAATGCTGTCGTTAAGTTTAAATTGATGTGATTATCAAAAATAAATGGAAAAGCGCCAATTGTGCCTAACACAACCCAAAATAGCACCACAATAAAAAAGCCTTCACGGGTGTTAAGTTCGTGACGTTGGTGTCGATTTGGTAACCACAACAAGCCGCCTAAAATCAAGGCTGCAAAAAAAGAACGAAGAAATATCGCACCAGCGCCATCACGATAAATTAATGCGACCAGAGCAGGTAATAACATGAAAACAGATAATAATGTTATCAATAATCCTACAATTCGAATAATTGAACGCCAATGCATCATCGTTGTTGTCTCTATTTAAATCCGCGCGATACTTTTATGAGATCATAAGCAGCTTGAATCTCTTGAGCGCGTTTTTTGGCAGCTTCAAGCATCTCTTTAGGTAAGCCTTTTGACACTAACTTATCGGGATGATGCTCATTCATTAGTTTTCGATATGCTTTTTTTATTTCTGTAATTTCGGCTGATGATTCGATACCTAAAATTTTGTATGCATTTTGTAGATCTGATTGTGCTGAACGACCTTGATAGCCCTGATGTTGATGATTTTGTTGATATTGGTAATGCTGATCTTGGTATTGATTTTGGTGATAACCATTTTGACGAAAATGGTAGCTTCCCATCATCATTTTAATATACATGGTCATTTGTTGACGAGGAATATTAAATTCTTCTGCCACAATATACAATATTTGTGACTCTTTTTCATCTAAATGACCATCAACTAGTGCCGCTTGAATGAGTTGTTCACAAAAAATATTTAACACATTACGTCGAAAGCGGTATTGAATATATATCTCTTTTAAACGAGCTCGAAGAGGGTAATCCGCAGCTTTACCTCGATTAAATGAGTCTTGCGCAAGTCGTCGACTGTTGCTATCAAGTTGTAGTCTATCCATAAAATGGCGTGCAAGATTGATGTCATCTTGTGTGACCACGCCTTTTGCTTTACTGAGATGACCAAGTACTTCAAAAACAATGGTTAAATATAAAGTTGGATTAGTTTGAGTTCTTTGCTGGTTTAACTTGTTACAAAGGGTTTGATAGAGCATTGGACCAACAAAAAATCCAAGTAAATAACCCCATCCCGATTTTAATACAATGCTTAATACAAAGCCTGTAATAATCGCCCAAATAAAAGACATACTATTTGTTTACCTCAATTCGATCTATTTTTTGTAGTCCACGTGGTAAAGCGCTACCTTTACGAGCACGTTCTGCCCTAAATTTTTGTAAATCAACAGGATTTAGGGTAAGTTTGCGTTTGCCAACATATAAGGTGATGGATGTTTCCGGTGTAATTAAAATCATATAAGCAAGGCTGTCATCTGCATTGGATAATGAGATTATTTTGTTTCCTTTGCCTTTTGCCAGTTCGGGAAGATCTTTTACAGGGAAAATAAGCATCCGTCCTGCTTGGGTAATGGATAAAAGTAAGCTTTCATCATTTGAAATTTCAATAGGCGTGAGTACTTTCGCATTATTCGGTAGATTAATTATGGCTTTACCGTTTCGGTTACGTGCGACTAAATCACTAAATTGACATATAAATCCATACCCCGCACTTGAGGCAAGTAAAAATTTTTGATTGTCATTAGCTGACATCAAAACATGCTCAACATTTGCACCAGCAGGTAATGCTAATTTACCCGTAAGTGGTTCGCCTTGTCCTCGCGCTGAAGGTAATGTATTGGGTTCAATAGCATAGCTACGGCCTGTTGAGTCAATAAATACCACAGGTTGATTACTTTTTCCTTTTGCGGCCGCTTTAAAACTATCGCCAGCTTTGTAACTCAGTCCAGTTGGATCAATATCATGACCTTTAGCCGCTCTTACCCAACCCATTTCAGATAAGACAATGGTCACCGGTTCTGACGGTATTAGTTCTTGTTCGGTAATGGCTTTTGCTTCACTGCGTTCAACAATCGGAGAACGGCGTTCATCCCCGTATTTATCAGCGTCTTGTTGAAGCTCTTTTTTAATTAAACTATTCAATTTTCTAGGTGAACCGAGTAATGCTTGCAGCTGATCACGCTCTTTAGCAAGATCACTTTGCTCACCTTTGATACGCATCTCTTCAAGTTTAGCTAAATGGCGAAGTTTTAATTCTAAAATCGCTTCAGATTGGATTTCAGTTAAATTAAACCGTTGCATTAACTCTGTTTTAGGATCGTCTTCATAGCGAATAATATTAATGACTTCATCGATATTTAAAAAGGCGATAAGTAAACCATCTAAAATATGAAGGCGTTTTAATACTTTGTCTAAACGATAGTTTAAACGTCTGGTTACCGTATTACGACGATATTCTAACCATTCAGTTAAAATCTCAACTAACCCTTTGACGGATGGGCGATTGTCTAGCCCAATCATATTCATATTGACCCGATAGCTTTTTTCCAGATCGGTTGTGGCAAACAGGTGATTCATGACCTGTTCTAAGTCAACACGATTAGAGCGAGGTACAATGACGAGTCGTGTTGGATTCTCATGATCAGATTCATCACGTAAATCTTCAATTAATGGTAATTTTTTGGCACGCATTTGCGAGGCAATTTGCTCTAAAATTTTCGCACCAGAAACTTGATGTGGCAGATCAGTGATAACGATATCGCCTTCTTCTTTTTTCCATACGGCACGCATACGAATTGAGCCACGTCCCGTCTTATAGATTTTTTCTATATCTTGTGGTGGGGTGATGATTTCTGCTTCAGTTGGAAAGTCAGGCCCTTGTATGTGAGCCATCACTTCGCTTAGCGTAGCTTTCGGATTATCTGCCAGCATAATCGCTGCATTGGCCACTTCACGAATATTATGGGGTGGGATGTCGGTCGCCATCCCAACAGCAATACCTGTAGTACCATTTAATAGAATATTCGGTAATCTGGCCGGTAACATTTTTGGTTCTTGTAATGTACCGTCAAAATTCGGGGTGTAATCGACCGTACCTTGTCCTAATTCGCCTAATAGTAGTTCGGCATATTTAGATAGGCGTGATTCGGTATAACGCATTGCAGCAAAGGATTTTGGATCATCTGGCGCCCCCCAGTTACCTTGTCCGTCAACTAATGGATAACGGTAAGAAAATGGTTGTGCCATCAGTACCATTGCTTCATAACAGGCGCTATCACCATGTGGATGATATTTACCTAAAACGTCACCGACAGTACGTGCTGATTTTTTAAATTTAGCCTGAGCGTTAAGCCCTAATTCTGACATGGCATAAACAATACGGCGTTGCACTGGTTTTAAACCGTCACCAATAAAAGGTAGTGCACGATCCATAATGACATACATAGAGTAGTTTAAATAAGCGCTTTCTGTAAAGGTACGTAGCGACTGAACTTCTACTCCGTCATGAGTTATCTCACTCATTATTGTTCCTCTAAATCATTCTTTATGTTAGACATCAAGTTGGACTTGGTCACCTTTTTCTTGCAACCATTCACGGCGATCTTCTGAACGTTTTTTAGCAAGTAACATATCCATTAACGCCATTGTTTCTTCTGAATTATCTAATGATAACTGTACTAAACGGCGAGTATTTGGGTCCATCGTTGTTTCACGCAGTTGCAGTGGATTCATTTCACCGAGACCTTTAAAACGTTGTACATTCGGTTTGCCTTTTTTCCGTTTAAGCTGATCTAAAATTCCTTCTTTCTCTTCTTCATCTAAGGCGTAATGGACTTCTTTACCAAGATCGATACGATATAATGGTGGCATAGCAACAAAAACATGTCCGTGTTCGACCATTGCACGAAAGTGACGAACAAATAGCGCACAAAGTAGGGTGGCAATATGTAAACCGTCAGAATCGGCATCGGCTAAAATACAGATTTTACCATATCGTAATTGGCTTAAATCATCACTATCAGGATCAATACCAATCGCGACCGAAATATCGTGGATTTCTTGAGAACCAAGGACTTCATCCGATGAGACTTCCCAAGTGTTTAGAATTTTACCTTTTAATGGCATTATCGCTTGATATTCCCGATCTCGAGCCTGTTTAGCTGAGCCACCTGCGGAATCGCCTTCCACTAAAAAGAGTTCAGTTCGGCTTAAGTCTTGTGATGAACAGTCCGCAAGCTTGCCCGGTAATGCTGGACCGCTAGTTAATTTTTTACGAATAACTTTTTTTGAAGCTCTTAATCGTCGTTGTGCACTGGAAATCACCATTTCCGCTAGTAATTCAGCGGTTTGTACATGCTGATTTAACCACAAACTAAAAGCGTCTTTAACAATGGCAGATACAAATGCAGCACTTTGTCTGGATGATAAGCGCTCTTTGGTTTGTCCTGCAAATTGTGGCTCTTGCATTTTTACAGATAACACATAAGCACAGCGTTCCCAAATATCATCAGCCGTCAATTTTATGCCACGTGGTAACAAATTACGAAATTCACAAAATTCACGCATTGCATCAAGCAACCCTTGGCGTAAACCATTGACATGGGTACCACCTTGCACTGTAGGAATTAAGTTAACATAGCTTTCTGTTAACAGTTCGCCACCTTCCGGCATCCACAATAGTGCCCATTCAACGGCTTCTGTATCACCGGTATGGCTGCCAGTAAATGGCTCTTCCGGTAGTAGTGAGTAACCACTGACGGATTCCATTAAGTAATCTTTTAAGCCATCTTGATAACACCAGCGTTGTTCGGTGTTATTAATTTTATCTTTAAAGATAATTTCAAGACCAGGACAAAGTACCGCTTTTGCTTTGAGTAGATGAGATAAACGGGGTACTGAAAATCTTGGTGAATCAAAATATTTTTCGTCTGGCCAAAAGTGAACTTTTGTGCCCGTGTTACGACGTCCACACGTACCAGTTACATGAAGATCTTCGACTTTTTCGCCATTTTCAAACGCAATTTGGTATACTTGACCATCTCGGTTAACGGTCACTTCTACCCGTTTAGATAGCGCATTAACAACTGAGATACCCACACCATGAAGTCCACCAGAGAATTGATAATTTTTATTAGAAAATTTACCGCCAGCGTGTAAACGGCAAAGTAATAATTCAATAGCTGGTACTCCCTCTTCGGGATGAATATCAACAGGCATACCTCGCCCATCATCAATGACTTCTAATGAATTATCTTCATAAAGCGTGACTTTAACTTGACGAGCATGACCGGCTATTGCTTCATCGACACTATTATCGATAACCTCTTGCCCTAAATGATTTGGGCGAGCCGTGTCAGTATACATGCCTGGACGATGACGAACAGGATCGAGCCCTTTTAAGACTTCAATATCAACAGCGTTATAAGTAGATTGTGACATAGTTTTTCTATTTATTCGAATAAATGACCTTATTATACCAATCTTTCTTTAAGATGCATGAAATTAAATTTATAATGAAAAGCAAATTCAGTATTTTTACCAAGTATTTATTGAGAATAATTGTTATTACCTTAATTTATTGATAGTTAAAAGACGGTTTATGCCGTTTTCTATTTTATCAGCCCATCTAAAGTATTATGATAAATAAATCCCAAATAGACATAAGGGAACAAAATGAGCAAGTCAGATAATAAGATAACCCGACGAGATTTTTTACAAAAATCGTTAGCAATTGGGAGCGTTGCGGCATTAGCCAATACCATTCAATCCCCATTTGTGTACGCAGAACCTAACGTTAATGACAATGATAGTCTTGCCAGTTCGGATAATGAGGAAAAAATCGTCTATAGTGCTTGTTTAGTTAACTGTGGTAGTCGCTGTCCTCTAAAAGTCCATGTGAAGAATGATATTATTACTAAAATTTCTTCGGAAGACGGCATTAATGATCCTGTCTTTGGCCTACATCAAATTCGTCCTTGCTTGCGAGGAAGAGCGGTACGTTGGCGAACTTACGATCCTGAGCGTTTAAAATATCCTATGGTGCGAGTGGGTAAGCGTGGTGAAGGTAAATTCAAACGTATTTCATGGAATGAAGCAATCGCTTTATTGGCAAATAAACTCAAGTATACCATTAATCAATATGGCAACGAGTCTATTTATTATCAATATGGTACAGGTACTACAGGTGCAAATATTTCTGGGCGTAGTGCTTGTAAGCGATTCTTGAGTACGATTGGTGGTTACCTTAATTATCATGGTGATTATTCAAGTGGTCAAATAACCGCTATTCAACCTTATATTTATGGCAATGCAAAAGAGTCGTTAATAGACCAAATTAAACACTCTGATCTAGTGGTAATGTTTGGACAAAATATTGCTGAAACCAGAATGTCGGGTGGAGGGCAGGTGACCGAGCTATTCAATGCATTATCACAAAGTAAAGCAAGGGTGATTATTATTGATCCAAGGCGTAGTGAAAGTGTTGTGGGTTACAATGCTGAGTGGATTCCAATAATTCCTGGAACGGATGCCGCTTTAGTTGCTGCAATCGGTTATGCTTTACTAGAAGAAGATAGAATTGATGATGCAATGCTCAATCAATATTGTGTGGGCTGGAATGCTGACTCATTACCGGATAGTGCACCGCCTTTTAGTGATTTTAAATCTTATATTCTTGGATTAGGTGATGACAGAACGCCTAAAACCCCTGAATGGGCTGCTAAAAAAACCGGTATTCCAGCTAAACAAATTCGTCAGCTTGCATTAGATATTGTCAATGCTAAAGCAGCATGGATTTCTCAAGGTTGGGGGGCTCAGCGTTGGCAAAATGGTGAGCATACAACCCGAGCGATTATGATACTGCCAATTATCACGGGTCAGTTTGGTAAACAAGGCACTAATATCGGAACTTGGGGCGGAAGCGTGACTTATCCGGTTCCTGGTCTGAATCTGTTAAATCCGATTAAAACCAGTATTCCATTTTTTTTATGGACTAAAGCGATTGAAGAACCGCAGAACATGACAGCTAAAAATGCTTATATACTGGGTAAAGATAAATTGGATGTTGGTATCAAGTTTATCTGGAGCTATGCAAGCAATGTGATTGGTAATCAGCATGCCGATCTCAATCGAACCCATCAGATTTTACAAGATGAATCAAAATGCGAATTTATCTTGGTTTGGGATACGCATATGACCGCTTCAGCAAGGTATGCCGATTTGTTATTACCTGATGTGTCGTCAGTGGAAAGTCATGATTTAATCAATAATTCCTATGCATCGGGCGCTTATCACTATGTGATTCGTATGCAACAAGCCATTAAGCCACTTTGGGAAAATCGTCCGGCTTATGATGTGCTAACCGAATTGTCTGAAAAAATGGGCGTTAAAGATAAATTTACGGAAGGACGAACACAAGAGGAGTGGATAGCGTATAGTTATGAAAGAATGCGCAAACAAAATCCTGATTTACCGTCTTTTGCCGAAACAGACGGTATGGGAGTTATTGATCGTAAATTAGCCGATAGTGATAACCACATTGCTTTAAAAGCATTTCGCGATGATCCCGTTAATCATCCGTTAAATACCCCATCGGGAAAAATTGAAATTTATTCTGAAGCCTTAGCAAAAATTGCTTGTGAATGGGAATTTGAGCAGGATGATAAACTTTATCCTATCCCAGCTTATTTACCTGCAATTGAAGGAAGCGAAGATAAGCTGAAACAAGAAAAATACCCATTACAGTTAATTGGATTTCATATTAAAGGACATTGCCACTCGTCTTATAGCAATCTTCCTCAATTGCGTGAGGCTGTTGCCAGTAGTCTATGGATCAATCCCATTGATGCTCAGCAGAGACACATAAAGCATGGTCAATTAGTCGAAGTTTTTAACGATCGCGGTCGATTATATATACCTGCAAAAGTAACGCCACGTATATTACCCGGGGTGATTGCCATTCCACAAGGGTTATGGGCAAAAACCAATGCAGTAGGTATCGATATTGGGGGGTGTGTCAATCGATTAACTTCATTGCGTCCTTCGGTATTGGCAAAATCAAATTCACAACATACCAATTTGGTTGATATCAAACCAATATCCAGTATGTCTTCGGCATCATAAGTCACAGGGAGATGATGAAAATGCAATATGGATTCTTTATTGATTCTTCCAAATGTACCGGATGTAAAACCTGCCAAGTCAGCTGTAAAGACGAGAAAGATAATGCGCTTGGGGTGCATTTTCGACGAGTCTATGAATATGGTGGTGGCACATGGCAGCAAGTAGCTGGAATTTGGCAGAATGATACATTTACTTATTATTTGTCGATCGCCTGTAACCATTGTGATGAGCCGACTTGCGTACAAGGCTGCCCTACGGGGGCAATGCACAAACGCAAGCAAGATGGCTTAGTGGTTGTCAATCAAGATGTGTGTATCGGGTGTCGGTATTGTGAAATGCGTTGTCCTTATGGTGCACCACAGTATGATCATCAAAAGCGTGTCATGTCAAAATGCGATGGCTGTTATGAACGTGTCGCCGAAGGATTAAAGCCCGTGTGTGTCGAATCTTGTCCGCAACATGCTTTAGATTTTGACGAGATAGGCAAATTACGTGAACGTTATGGTAATGAACGTAATATTGCTCCTTTGCCTAATGCTGAGCTAACTAAACCCAATATTGTGATTAAACCCCATGCACAAGCTAAGAGTTCGGGTGATACATTGGGTAAAGTGCTCAATCCAGAGGAGGTTTAATATGCATGAATTACCACTTGTTTTTTTTACGGTATTGGGGCAATTATCTGCGGGAATGGTATTGCTGAGTAGCTTGTCTTGTTTCATCAATCATTCACAAGCTAAACAAGTTATTAGACAAAAAATTAATGGGTTAGCACTGCTTTTTATGGCTCTTGGTATGCTAATTGCCTCATTCCATTTGGGGCATCCTATGCGTGCCTTCAATGTGATTTTGGGTATCGGTCGTTCGCCAATGAGTAATGAAATTTTTACCTTTAGTGTATTGTTTGGAGTTACGCTTGTATCCTTGTTACTCAATTATTTTGCTCTTAATCCCAATAGTGAAAAACTTGATATGATTAAGCCGCTTTGTTTAAAGATAAATCGCATCCCTTATATAAATCAACTATTAGCAATCGTGTTGATGATACTAAGTTTAGTGTTTGTTTGGACGATTGTTTTAACGTATAGATTACCCACAGTGAAAACGTGGGATACTGTTTATACACCAATTCAAATGTATCTAACGATGCTGGCATTAGGTGGTATTGCTAGTGCTAGGGTTGGGCTATATCGATTAGGAACTGTTGCTTTTATTATTGGCGTTTTATTAATTGTGCTGTCAAAGGTACCTTATTTTAATTTAATGACTTCAATCAGTCCGGCGCTGGCTAATGCGCAATTGAGTTGGATGATAATCGAGTGTATTTTATTAATCGTAGCGCTAATGTTGATTATTTTTAGTTGTTGGCGAACAAAACATATGACGATACTTTGTACTACAGCCTTCGCTTGTATTTTTTTGGGGGAGGTTTGTGGACGCATTGCATTTTATAATTTATGGACAATACCGCTATAATCATTGAAGCTAATAACTCATAGCAAATTAAGTCATTTTATAATGAATAAGAGAGATAAGATTGGATAATCTAACTACCGCCACCTTAGCAAAAATCATTGGGGCATTTTTTTACTATTCTCCTCGGAGCGAAACCGTCAAACCGTTGATTGAGGCTTTACTCCATATCGATCAGCTGGCTAATTGGCAAAATCCCAAATTAATTTGTCAGCAATGTCAAAGATTGGCGGCAGAATTATCCCATCAAGATCTTGATTATCAATTTTCACTGTTATTTGAAGGACAAGGTGAAATGCTTGCCCCACCTTGGGGATCGGTCTATTTGGATCAAGAAAAGTTATTAATGGGGGAATCACAAGAACGTTATCGTGAATTTTTACAGCAACAAGGGTTAATGCTGTCTACTGGTATGAATGAGCCTGAAGATCAGTTTGGGTTAATGTTAATGGCATTTGCATTACTGTTGGAAAAAAATCAGCCACAAACAGCAAAACAATTATTAAATGAACATTTATTTACGTGGTCTACTTACTATTTAAACCAATTAAAACATAATCAAATTAGTCCATTTTATGCTGCTCTTGCCGTTATTGCAGAACAATATTTAGAGATGCTTCAATGAGCCTGCTTGTTAATTGTAGCAATTAAATTGGCTCAGTTATTGAGAGCGTTACAGTTTTTGAAGGAAAAGGTATAATTTATCCATTGTTATATAAGATAGAAATCAGATATGTTAGCTTATTTACAACTTATGCGGTTAGATAAACCAATTGGAATCTTGCTATTGCTTTGGCCAACTATAACGGCAATTTGGCTTGCAAATCCTCATCCACCAGTTGAACTTGTTGTTATCTTTGTACTGGGTGTTGTTGTGATGCGAGCGGCAGGGTGTGTGGTAAATGATTATGCTGATCGCCATTTTGATGCGCATGTGGAGCGAACCCAACACCGTCCGTTAGCGCAAGGCGTATTAACCGCAAAGAATGCTTTATGGACATTATTGATATTGTTGTTAATGGCTGCTTGTTTATTATTCTTTTTAAATACTTTGTCGTGGATGATTGCTGGCTGTGCATTGTTAACTGCAATGATTTACCCGTTTATGAAGCGTTATACCTACTTTCCGCAAATAGTATTAGGGATTGCATTTAGTTGGAGCATTCCAATGGTCTATGCGGCCACAATTGAACAGTTCCCGTTAACCTGTTGGTTATTGTGTTTGGCAAATATTTGTTGGACAGTTGCTTATGATACGGAATATGCCATGGTTGATCGCAATGATGATATCAAAATTGGCATTAAATCAACGGCTGTTTTGTTTGGGCATTATGATAAATTGATAATTGGCATTTTACAGATAATAACGGTGATTTGCTTGATAATTATTGGTTTTAATCATCATCTGTCTTTTATTTACTATAGTGGAATATCGATCATGTCGTTACTGTTTCTTTATCAACAATGGTTAATAAACGATCGTGATAGAACTCGATGCTTCAAAGCTTTTCAAAATAATAATTATGTCGGTTTAGTGATGTTTTTAAGTGTTGTTATTGTTTAATGATTATTAGAAACAGTAATACCAAAAGTTGAAAATTCTTAAGAATAAAACAAAAAGGGATTTTTATCTTATTTGTCTAAAAATTCCCTTTTTAACAAAATAACAGCTCATTTTGTTGAAGTTAAATCCCGTTTATTCCTGTTCAGCTAAAGTGGCTTGCACAATTCGCAGTGCATCAAAGGTTTCTTTTACATCATGAACTCGAATAATCTGTGCACCCTTCATCGCTGCAATTACTGCACAAGAAACACTACCTAACATACGTTCTTTAGGCGGAACATTTAATACTTGTCCAATCATGGATTTTCGAGACATACCAACTAATAGCGGTAAATGAAAGTGATGAAATTTTTCAAGTGTTGCTAGTAATCGATAATTGTGTGCTAATGTTTTACCAAAGCCAAAACCCGGATCAAGAATAATTTTTTCTCGCTCAATCCCTGCATTGATGCAACGATTGATATGTTGGGCAAAAAATTGATCGACTTCTTTATAGATGTCTTGCTGATAATGTGGCGCATTTTGCATGGTTTGAGGATCGCCTTGCATATGCATAATGCAAACTGGTAATCCTGTTTGGGCTGCGGCTTCGACTGCACCAGACTCTGTTAATGCTCGTATATCATTAATTAAGTGGGCTCCTGCTTTTGCTGACTCTGTCATAACTTGAGGTTTAGAGGTATCAACAGAAATCCAAACATCAAAATAGCGAGCCACTTTTTCAACTAAAGGCACCACTCTATTGAGCTCTTCTTCAACAGATATGATGGCTGCACCAGGGCGTGTTGATTCGCCGCCTATATCAATAAATGTTGCGCCTGCTTGTATCATATTATCAACTCGACGCATGGCATCATCAAGATTGTTATAATTACCGCCATCAGAAAACGAATCCGGCGTCATGTTTACGATACCCATTACTTGAGGAAAAGAGAGATCCATAATTTGATTGTTGAAACGAATTTCCATGATTATGCCTTATTTAAGTCATCTGCTACTCAATTTTGCTATCGTTAAACTTAGTTATAAGCTAAACAATAGCAAAATCATTTAAGCTTGTTACCTGTTTTTATTTTAGATTTATTTAAATTATCCGATAAAAAACGCGCCGTAGCGCGTTATAGAAATTAAAACAGATTAATTATCCGATTCAGGTGGTGTATCACGACCTTCATTCGGAACTTCTTGTGCTGCTTTTTCATCACTGGCTGTCCAACCCTCTGGTGGCGTGACTGGCTGGCGATTCATCAGTTCATCAATCTGTTTTTTATCAATTGTTTCATATTTAAGTAAAGCATCTTTCATTGCATGAAGAATATCAATATTTTCAGTTAGTGTTGTTTTAGCTCGTTGATAGTTTCGTTGAAGGATTGCATCAACTTCTTCATCAATAATTTTAGCTGTACCATCAGATATTTTCTTCATGACTCCATAAGAAGACTCTTCATATTCAAACAATGCAGGTGGTAAACGATCTGAGAAGCCCCATTGTGTCACCATTGCTCTGGCTACATTTGAAGCGTATCGTATATCACTTGAAGCACCAGAGGTAATTTTATCTTCGCCATAAATTAAGCCTTCGGCAATACGTCCTGCATAAGCTGTTGAAATTTTTGATTCTAACTGAGTACGAGTTTGACTAATTTGATCACCTTCCGGTAAGAAGAAGGCGACACCTAACGCCCCTCCACGAGGAATAATCGTGACTTTATGGAGCGGATCATGATCTGGCATTAAATAACCCACAATTGCGTGTCCAGCTTCATGATAAGCCGTATTGGTTAATTGCTCTTTTGTCATGGATAATGAACGACGTTGAGTACCCATATCGATTTTATCTTTGGCTTCTTCAAACTCATCCATCGTGACTAAACGTTTATTACGGCGAGCGGCAAATAGCGCTGCTTCGTTAACTAAATTAGCTAATTGAGCACCCGAATAATTTGGTGTTCCGCGGGCTAATACTGCTAGATTAACATCTGACCCTAAAGGCACTTTACGTACATGTACTGCCAGAATTTGCTCACGACTTTTTAAGTCAGGTAAATCAATTTGAACTTGACGGTCAAAACGACCTGGACGAAGTAATGCAGGATCGAGAATATCAGCACGGTTTGTTGCTGCAATCATAATAATGCCACTGTTAGCTTCAAAACCATCCATTTCAACTAACATTTGGTTTAGGGTTTGTTCGCGTTCGTCATGACCGCCCATTGAACCCGCTCCACGTTTGCGACCAACAGCATCAATTTCATCAATAAAGATAATACAAGGTGAATGTTTACGGGCTTGTTCAAAGAGATCACGTACACGTGATGCGCCAACACCAACAAACATTTCAACAAAGTCGGAACCTGAAATACTAAAGAAAGGCACATTGGCCTCACCGGCAATCGCTCTAGCTAATAATGTTTTACCGGTACCCGGTGGTCCAACCATCAAAATACCTTTTGGTATACGTCCACCTAATTTTTGGTATTTCCCCGGATCACGTAAAAAATCGACTACTTCTGTTACTTCTTGCTTGGCTTCTTCACTGCCTGCGACATCGGTAAATTTGGTTTTTACTTGATCTGGCGCTAACATCCGAGCTTTACTTTTACCCACCGACATTGGTCCGCCTTTACCACCGCCTTGCATTTGACGCATGACAAAGATCCAAAATCCGATTAATAAAATAATGGGGAACCAAGAGATTAAAATACTTGCTAACAAACTTGGTTTTTCATCTGGACTACCATAAACGGCAACTTTATTTAAAACTAAGTCATCCATTAACTTTTCATCAAAATAAGGGATGTAAGTTACATAGTTACGATTATCTTTTGTCGTGGCAATAATTTCGCGTCCATTAATATGCACTTCTTGGATTTTACCACTGGTGATATCGGAATTAAATTGAGTATAGTTGATTTGAGGACCGCTATTTGAAATTGAGCTGAATTGATTAAATACAGCTATCAATACTACGGCAATAATTCCCCAGATCAGTAAATTCTTTACCATGTCGTTCAAAAGAAAAACCTCTCATAAAAATTAACAGTTACGACTAAAATTAGGAAGTAATGGTACTACAAAATTGTGCTACTGGCTACTTCATACCCATTGCAACGATATAAACTTCTCTCGATCGCGATCTGGATGCTTCAGGTTTGCGAATTTTGACAGTTTTAAACATCGATCTAACTTGTTTTAAATAATCTTCAAATCCCTCACCTTGAAATACTTTGACAATAAAATTGCCATTTGGGGCAAGGACATCTCGACACATATCTAAAGCAAGTTCAACTAAATACATTGCTCTTGGAATATCAACAGCAGGTTGACCACTCATGTTAGGAGCCATATCTGACATGACGACTTGTACTTTTTCTTCACCAACACGGTCAAGTAATGCTTTAAGCACGGCTTCGTCTCGGAAATCACCTTGTAGAAAATCAACACCGACAATCGGATCCATCGGTAATAAATCGCAAGCGATAATTCGTCCTTTGCTACCAATAACAGACGCCACATATTGTGACCATCCACCAGGCGCTGCGCCTAGATCAACAACGGTTATGCCGGGTTTAAATAATTTGTCACTTTTTTGAATTTCTTCTAATTTGAACCATGCTCGCGATCGTAAACCTTTTTTTTGTGCTTGTTGCACAAAGCGATCATTAAAATGTTCATTAAGCCAACGAGTCGAGCTTGCTGAGCGTTTTTTGTTACTCACAGGGAATAAATCCTTATAGTAAAGAGTTCACTTCAATTGATTACAAATATATATAAGGGTAGAATAACAAAATTGCAACTTAATGTGATAAAAAAATAATGAATTTATCAAATAAACAAAAACAGTATTTAAAAGGTGAAGCTCATCATTTAAAACCGATTGTCATGATCGGCGCTAATGGGTTTACTGAAGGTGTGCTTGCAGAGATTGAAAATGCGTTAAACTTTCATGAGTTAATTAAGATCAAGGTGTCTGCTGAAGATAGAGAGACAAAAAAGCTTATTTGTGAGGCTATCATACGTGAAACGCATGCCCTTGCAGTACAACAAGTTGGTTCTATTTTTACCATTTTTAGACCAAGTGAAGAGAAAAAAATCACTTTACCTAAATAATACGATTAATAAACAGGGTATTCGCCCTGTTTATCTGTAGTAAATGACAATGCAGAATTAACCTTTTAAATATATTCTACTTTAACAATATCAAACTCTACATCGCCGCCAGGCGTTTTGATTTGTACGGTGTCGCCATCTTCTTTACCAATTAATCCTCTGGCAATAGGGGAATTAACCGAAATGAGATTTTGTCGATAGTCAGCTTCATCATCACCTACAATTCGATAAGTGGTTTCTTCATCAGTATCCACATTGATAACAGTGACGGTGGCACCAAAAATAATTCTGCCAGTGTTTTTGACTTTGGTAATGTCTATAATTTGTGCTTGTGATAACTTTCCTTCAATTTCTTGAATACGTCCTTCACAAAAACCTTGTTGTTCTCTTGCTGCATGATACTCTGCATTTTCTTTTAAATCACCGTGTGCTCTCGCTTCGGCTATCGCTGCTGTAATTTGAGGTCTTTTAACATTTTTCAGCTCTTCAAGTTCAGCACGTAATAATTCAGCTCCCTTTACTGTCATTGGGATTTGTTTCATTTGTGTGTCTCCCGCTTTATTTAAATTAAATAAAAACAATCCCTCATCTTACTTTAAATAAAGGAAGAGTGATCGATTCCATTTGGTATTTCAAAGATATGATTGTGTATTTCTATATATTAACTGTAAAACTGACTTAACGACAAATCATTTATACTAAAATAAGATGCTATTTCATTTAAAATCGTTTATCGTAATGTCATTGTGAACGGCTTATTATAACAATTTTATTCATTTATGCGACGGATACGATTCTACTTACTTACTCTTTTAGCAATTGCTTGGTTGTTAGTGTTACTCTCTTATTTTGTAGTACAGACGGCGTTTGGAGCAAAATTTGTAAGTGAGCAATTATCAAAATTAAGTCCCTATACTATCTCAATTGGGCATGTTCACCATTCTTTTTCAAATGTTTATGAAGTTGTCTTGGATGATGTTGTCATCAGCGATGGTCAGCAGCAGATAGCTAATATTCCTAAAATGGTTATAGGGTTAGATAAACATGAACTGTGGCAATTCAATCATTTTAGCTATGTTACTGTGATTGATGGAATATTGGCTGATAGCAAAATTAAACATTATGATTTTTCGACTGATACGTTAAAATTCATTAATTCTACCGTTACTGTTTCAATAAATAATAATGAAGATAAAATTCTATTTAAACAGGTAAATGGCGGAATTAAATCTTATTCTTCATCAAGTTTAAATAATGCCCAGTTTGATTTCACTTCTAACGAAGTATTGATCAATGAGGTTGCTATAAAATCAGTAATCGTTCAAGGATTTCACCGTGATAATATTACCTACTTAACCAATTTAGGTGGGAATATTGAAAATGGATTTTTTGTAAGTAAGTTAAAGATATTAGCTGATAAAAGTTGGGATATTGAACAACTTAAATTAAGCAATATTCATCTACAATCTCAAAAAGACGATTTTTGGGAAAAATATATTTCCTATTTACCGAAATTCTCTTTACGACAATTGTCGATATTTGAAAGTAGTATACAGCTACCCTCTTTTCTCGTTGAAAAAGGGAATCTTGAAGTCAAAAATATTCGTTTTGATAATGGATGGTATTTTGATGAAAGCTCTCTTGTTTTCAATGCCGATAATGTTGTATGGTTAGATAATCTATTTTCCTCAGTATTACTTCAACTCAATCTTAATGATGATAATATTGAGATTGAAAAAGCGATAGCCACTTGGAATAAAGGTAATGTAAATATCACAGGTAGCTGGCACGGTAATATTTTACAGTTAGAACAAGTCACGATAGCTAGTGTCATTTATCAATTACCTCAACATTTAGAGCAATTAGTATTACCAACACAATTTAGTCGGATTGAAATTACTCAATTATCGATTTTACCAAGTCTATTAATTAATGTTGATGCTAACTATCCATTTGCTTTTACTAATTTTGAAGCACTGGGCTCAGATATTGTTATAGTCAAAGATAAATATTTAGGATTTGATGCCGGAAACCTATTTTTTAAAGCTGAAAGAGGATCTATTAATGGAATTGAGATTAATTATCCAGATTTGACCTTAAAATATGATTCACAACAGCATGCATTATTAAACTTTAGTAGTTTAATTAACAAGGGTGTTGTTGAAATAAAAGCAAAGCTTAATGCTAATCAAACAGAATTTACCTCTTTTCAATTAGGTGCTGCTAATATCCCAAGTTCTTTATTAAAAGATTGGAAATTAGTTAATTACGATCCTGAGTCAACTAATTATACCGCTAATTTAGTTGGTAAAATTGCACCATTTAGTTTAGCTGGCACAATACAAGTCAATGCGATCAATCATTTTCTTCAATCAGACAATTGATATTGGTTTAGTTAGCCTTATATACTATTAAAATGCTAAAACTCCTGTTCGTGTTTAAATGACGTTTTTGATTAATTAATATGAGAGTGAAATGGATCAAATCAGACTAGATAAATGGTTGTGGGCTGCCCGATTTTATAAAACGCGTTCACTTGCTCGTGAAATGGTTGAGGGGGGAAAAGTCCACTATAATGGTCAACGAACTAAACCGAGTAAATTGGTGGAAGTCGGTGCAATTTTGACTCTTCGTCAAGGTTCAGATCAAAAAACAATTAAAATTCTGGCGATTAATGGACAACGGAGATCAGCGCAAGAAGCTCAATTACTTTATCAAGAAACACAAGAGAGCATTGATAAACGCGAAAAAATTGCTGAAGCACGCAAGCTTAATGCATTAACCATGCCACATCCTGATAGAAAGCCGGATAAAAAAGAGCGGCGTAACTTAATAAAATTTAAATATGATAGACAACAAGGCGACAATAATTGATATGGATACTTTAAATCGATTTATCTTTGATAATCACCCTGTTCGTGGTGAAATAACTCGTTTAGAACAAACTTACCAAGCAATTTTAGATAACCATAATTATCCTATAGCAGTACAAAATTTATTGGGTGAATTACTGGTTGCGACGAGTTTATTAACCGCAACCTTAAAATTTGAAGGCGATATTGCAGTTCAATTACAAGGTGATGGTCCTCTGCGTTTAGCGGTTGTTAATGGCAATCATCTTCTTCAATTACGTGGGGTTGCTCGAGTTAATGGAGATATTGCTGATAATGCGTCATTGAAAGATATGGTGGGTAATGGCTATATTGTAATTACCATTACGCCCAAAAATGGAGAACGCTATCAAGGTATTGTCGGACTTGAAAAAGAGACGCTAATAGGATGTATTGAAAATTACTTCATGCAGTCTGAACAGTTGCCAACTAGATTATTCGTTAAAACAGGTGTTTACAATAATAAACCAATGGCTGCCGGCATATTATTGCAAGTGTTACCAGCTAATGAAA
Organism: Gilliamella sp. CG13; assembly: GCF_046635805.1. Taxonomy (NCBI): domain Bacteria; kingdom Pseudomonadati; phylum Pseudomonadota; class Gammaproteobacteria; order Orbales; family Orbaceae; genus Gilliamella; species Gilliamella sp. CG13. Next base: position 10,312 of record NZ_JBIDFM010000011.1, on the reverse strand, counting down.
ATACTGAAGATTCTTTTGATCATCTATGCGCTTTAACCGAAACAATCACGAACGATGAATTATTTAAACTCACCAGTGATGAAATTTTATATCGCCTTTATAATCAAGAACAAGTTCGATTGTTTGAAACTGAGAATGTTACATTTAAATGTGGTTGTTCTCGGCAACGTTTTGAGGATAGTTTAGCAACAATACCGCAAAATGAAATTGATGAAATCCTCAAAGAGGATGGTGGAAAGATTGATATCCTTTGTGATTATTGTGGTAAACATTATATATTTGATGAGATAGATATCACTGAAATGCGAAGCAAACACAAAACAAATATCCATTGATTTTTAGGCATAAAAATACCACTAAGATTATTAACTAATTTTAGTGGCAAAGTGAAATATAGGGAATTAAACCCGTACATAATGTATCAGAATCGTATAAATACACCAACCTTTTTTATTAATTTTTTGCCATAATTTTGTTAAGAAAATTTACAAAGCTATTTTATCCTATTGGAAAAAGAAAATTATTTACTTTTCAGTTAAGTAAATTTTTTTAGATAACCTCGATATCGCCGACTATTGCGCATTCATTTTTGATTTTCCATTTTATGTTAAAATGGTATAGCGTTAATCCATATGTTTGTTCAGCGATGTTATTTTGTTTATAAGCAGGTCTAGGATCTTGTGAAATGACTTGAGCAATTAAATCTGCTAACTCTGGATAATTCTGTTTTTGCGATGTTAAAAAAAGTTGAGCTTCATCTGAAAACACGACGTGTAATTTTTTTTCTGGAGACGTTTGTGCATAGCCAGCAGTGGCATCTGGATAACTATCACAATAAGGTAGATAGGGTTTTATATCGATTATAGGTGTGCCATCAACTAAATCTAAACTTCCTAATTTTAAAATAACTTGTTTATTTTTAATGACTATGTCTTTTAATTCTACTGCTGAAAGCCCGATATGATTGGGTCTAAATGGGGAACGAGTTGCAAATACGCCTAACGTTTTATTTCCACCTAAACGAGGAGGACGAACGGTTAAGCGCCACTTGTTCTGATCTATATGGTGGAATTGAAATAGCAACCATAAATGTGAAAACTGTTCTAATCCTTTAACACTATTAGGATCGTTATAAGGTGCCAATAAATGAAGTTCTCCATGTCCAGCAGGAACTAAATTCGGTTGTCTGGGTACAGCAAATTTTTCGCTATAAGGGGAATGTATAATACCAATGGGGTCTATATGCCAGGTCATGATCTTAATTATGCTTTGCTGAATTAATGTATGGTCTGCAGTATATCACTCAATTACTCTATCTATTTTGTCTTTAATTGTTTCCGCCGACCTTAAATCGGCGGAATTTTGATTTATTAATGTTTTTGATAAGTTATTACCAACCACGAATAGCACCACCATTAAAAATTTGATCTGCCTTTTGCGCTACAGCATCAGTTTGGTAAGCTTTCACAAAATTTTTGATATTTTCGTTATCTTTATCTGCTTCACGGGCAACGATAATATTAACGTAAGGGGATTCTTTATCTTCAACAAAAATGCCATCTTTACTTGGCGTTAAATTTGCTTGTCCGGCAAATGCATTATTGATAATAGCAAGGTCAACTTGTGCATCGTCTAAAGAGCGTGGCAACATAGGCGCTTCAAGCTCAATAATCTTATAATTATTAGGATTACTGGTGATATCTAAAACTGTCGGTAATAAACCTTTTGATTTATCAACGGTAATTAATCCTTCATGTTGTAATAACAGTAGTGCACGACCTAAATTAGTTGGATCATTTGGAATCGCAATGGTTGAGTTAGCTGGAATAAAGAAAGTTTCGCCGCGTGGAGATGTTACTTTCACGCCTTCACCCGTTGGCGTAGCATTGTCGATTGGTTTAAGTTTATGAGAATAACTTGCAATTGGGTAAACAAATGAATTACCGACAACAGCTAATTTGTAACCACGCTCTTTCATTTGCTCATCTAAATAAGGTTTATGTTGGAAGGCATTAACGTCAATTAATCCATCATTTAATGCTTGATTAGGGGTGACATAATCATTGAAAATAACCAACTCAACATCTAAATGATAAAGATCCTTAGCTTGTTGTTTTACCACTTCGGCTACTTCTTGTTCGGGCCCTGAAATAACACCGACTTTAAGTGTAGTCATGTTATCTGATTGATTTGAATTGTTATTTTCCGATACTGTTTGTTTACTATTATCACAACCCGTTAAAAAAAAGGCACTTACTAAGGTGGTAATTAATGCTAGCTGTTTAATTGACATAATTTTCTCCAAAATTAATGATGAGTAACATATTTTACAATCCTATTGCCAATAGCTTGGATTAGGAAAACTAGTACAACCAATAATATAACAACTGTATTCATTATAGCGGGTTTGTAACTATTATAGCCATATTGAATCGCTAATTGACCTAAGCCTCCAGCTCCAACAGCTCCACTTAGTGCAATATAGCCTGTTAGTGTTATCAGTGTTATTGTCATGCTATTAATGATAATTGGTAATGATTCAGGAATAAGAACTTTATATATAATTTGTAATGGTGTAGCTCCCATTGAACGAGCTGCCTCAATTAAACTTTTAGGGATATCAAGTAATGCATTTTCAATCATTTTCGCAATTAAAGGCGAAACACCAACACTAAGTGGAACAATAACACCTTGTCTTCCCAAAAAAGTAGCTTGACCTGTAATAATGTCCATAACTTCAACTGTAAAAGGTTTTATCCATAAAATTAATATAATAAAAGGAATTGCTCGAAATATATTGGTAAGAAAAGAAAATGTAAAATGCACGATATAGTTTTCAAGTATATTTCCCTTTCGGGTGACATACAACAATATACCTAATGGTAATCCAATTAATGTTCCATAAAAACCCGATAATAACACCATATAAATAGTATCATCAGTAGCTTGTGCCATTTTAAATAACATGGCTTCATTAAAACCATTAAAAGAAGAGCAAAAAGCGACAAAATCACCCCAAAAATTGTAGTGTGCTAAATATCGAAATAAGGTTTCGAAAGGTTTAAAAGAAGGAATAAAACTAAACATAACCAAGCACCTCTACGTTGGTGTTATTTTTTTCTAAAAATTCAATTGCGGATTCAATACTTTTCGTCTCTCCCTTCATTTCCGCTAGCATTAAACCAAATTTAACGCCACCGGCGTAATCCATCTGAGCGCTAATAATATTGCTTTCGATATTGAATTGTTGAGCAATTTGCGATAACAGCGGTAAATCAACCGAAACACCTGAAAACTCTAGGCGTACTAGGGGATTAAGTCCTTCTCTATACTTTTTTGATAGCTTAGTTAAATAGTCATCAGGAATGTTTAAATGTAAAGTAGATTGAATAAATTGACGGGCAATATCGGTTTTAGCATGGGAAAACATTTCACCTACTGATGATTGTTCAATTAACTCTCCATTGCTAATAACGGCAACTTGATCGCAAATCTGTTTAACGACATCCATTTCATGGGTAATTAATAAGATTGTTAATTCAAGTTTCTGGTTGATTTCTTTTAATAAAGTTAAAATCGAACGCGTTGTTTCTGGATCAAGGGCACTGGTTGCTTCATCACACAATAATACTTTAGGGTCACTTGCCAAGGCTCGTGCGATAGCAACACGTTGCTTTTGTCCACCAGATAAATTGGCTGGATAGACATTTGCTTTTTCACTCAAACCAACTAATGCGATTAGTTCATCGACTTTTTGCTTAATCTTAGCTTTGGGTGTCCGATTAAGTTCAAGAGGAAAAGCAATATTATCAAATACGGTACGTGATGAGAGAAGATTAAAATGTTGAAAAATCATGCTGATTTTTCGACGAACAGGAATTAATTGTCGATTAGATAGATTGGTTATCTCTTGATTGTCTAAAAAAATTTTACCACTTGTCGGCTTTTCTAACAGATTGACACAGCGAATCAATGTACTTTTTCCAGCGCCTGATTTACCGATAACTCCATAAATTTTACCTTTGGGTACATTAATAGTAATATCCTTTAATGCGTGGATTAACGTATTATTATGTTCAAAAGTTTTCGAAATATGTTGTAATTGTATCATAATATATAAAAGCAAAATGCGAATAGTTGAATATTAAGACGTCTAGACATCTAAGTCAATCAATAATATATTATGCAAATTAGGATAAATACCTAAATAAAAGGAAAATGAGTAAATATGAAGCCTGCTATTTTTTTAGATCGTGATGGTACAATAAACATCGATTATAACTATGTGCACACAATTGATAAATTCCACTTTATTGACGGAGTTATTGAGGCAATGCAAGAGCTCAAAAAAATGGGTTTCTTATTAGTTATTACCACCAATCAGTCTGGAATTGCCAGAAACAAATTTTCTGAAGAGCAATTTCATACTTTAACTGAATGGATGGATTGGTCGTTACAAGACAGAGGTGTTGACTTAGATGGTATCTATTATTGTCCGCATGATCCACTAGTCGATCATTGTGAATGCCGAAAACCAAGTCCCGGTATGATTCAAACCGCAGCGAAAGAGTTAGGCATTGATATTGCTAATTCCTATATGGTGGGCGATAAACTTTCAGATCTATTATCAGGTAAAAGGGCTGGGGTTAAAAAAACCGTTTTAGTGAAAACGGGCGACCCAATCACTGAAGAAGTCGTTGCTCAAGCCGATTGGGTAATCGATAGTTTGGCGGATTTACCTAATAAAATAAAAGCAGAATCATAACGTTCTAAAACAATACTATTCTATTACGGTGTTTGAAATAAACGCCGTATAATTCTCAAGACAAGTGGTGCTAATATTAATCCTAAAAATAGTGCATCAATAAAGTTCACCACATTTTGACCAAAAGTATGGATAGTATTAGCGAAAAAAAGAGAGAAACCACCTATAACGATCATCATAACCAAACCCCAATATAGAAAACTAACCGTATTCCTTTTATCAGTCATGATCGGTAATCTAAGAATAAAGAGGCATATTAAACTCATTCCGACCAAAGTACTGCCATGCTGTAGTAATTGGTAGATAGGAATATCAATATTTTTTAGGGAAATTGTCTGCTGTAAAAAAGGAATGTGTTTTACTACAAAACCCGTTAAGTGAGTAAAACTGTCCCAACCAATATGAGACGTAATGCCTATTACGGCTGATGTCAAAACAATAAACCAATGATGTAAGCAATACTGATTCCAATTAAAAGTAAGATAATGAGCAAATCGTTTATAAAGGAAATGAGGCAAATTTTTGATTAGTTCATTACGAATAATGGAATGAAAGATAAAAGCAACCATTAATGTTATTGGCAGATCAAAATAAACAATACCAAATAAAGTATGGCTCATATCACTTTTTATTTTCATTCTAAGAAAATATTCAAAGTCAGGGGACATGCTACCTATAATTAAGGCTGTCATGGAAAAAATTGAGGCTTTTTATTAAAAGGTAAAACAATTGCTGGGTGTGCGAAAGTAAAAGGCATATGAAAAATCCATCTTAAAAAATTAGCCTAAAGCAAACATATCATAACTGACATAATAAATAATAATAAGAGAAATTAGGATGCAGTAATTTTATAAAAATCATATATAAAAACATACGGAAAATGAGGAAATATTAGTTAAAAATAAAAAAATTTGAAGTAATGTGGTAAAACTATTTCAATAACAATTTTTACGTTTATAGCTTATTTAATGAGTTAAAAGATATATCTTTTAGTTTTGATGTTTACAAACATTAGTCTTAGGATAAGTTTTGAAAGCTTAGAATGATAAGGGTCTTAATAAAAAATTTACAAATCTAAACAATAAATTATCAAATAAATACTTTAATTTACAGACTTATCTTTTTAATAGTATATTATTTAACATTATATATGTTAGTTTTGATTAAAGTGAAACAATATGGGTGAAAAAAAATTCTTGAATAATAAATATTTTATTTTGTTATTATTTTTAATTGTTTGTTTTACGTGGGGAACTACATGGATTGGAATAAAAGTTTCTGTAGAAACCGTCAATCCTCTTTTAGCTGCAGGTTTGCGTTTTATTATTGCGTTTCCTTTTTTAATATTAATAACCATTATTGCTAAATCACCAGTATTGTTTCCTAGAAAATCACTGCATTTTTTTGTTCTATTAACATTATTTTACTTTACTATTCCCTATTATCTACTTAGTTTTGGTGAACAATTTGTATCATCAGGATTAACCTCACTTCTATTTAGTACGATGCCTATTTTTTCTATTCTTTTTTCTAAAATAATTTTAAAAGATAAAATTTTTTTCAACCAATTGATAGGTATAACTGTTGGCTTTGTTTGTTTGATATATATTTTAATATCTGAAGGATTTGTTATTTCTTATACTGATTTTTTAGGTGTTATAGCTATATTGTTAGCTGCCTTAATGCATGGTTTTTTATATGTTTATTCAAAAAAAGCCGGCGAAGGTATTAATGTTTTTACCTTTAATACTCTTCCAATAGGCGTCGCGGGAATTATACTTTGTTTGCTAAGTTGTTGTTTTGAAGAAAATAATTTTCAAAATATATCTTTAAATAGTTGGATGGCATTAATTTATTTAGGGGTTTTTGCATCAGTTGGTGGCTTTATTGCCTATTTCTTTTTATTAAAGAAGATGAGTCCTGTCATTTTATCCTTTATTTTCATAATTTTTCCTGTAGTTGCTATATTTATTTCATCTATTTATGAGAATAAAATTATTTCAATTAATTTTATTATTTGTACAACAATTATGTTGTTAGGTTTTGCTATAACAAAATTGCCTGGTAATTTTTTTAAAAAAAACAAATAGATTATAAAAAATGAATAAGATATCACCTAATTCTCTAAAAGAAATTTATAAACATGCTATTCGCCAATACCCGTCTGAGGCATGTGGTTTTGTTTTCAATGATGGTTCTGTATATAAGGCAACAAATATTCAAAATGAATTACATCAAAAAAATCCTATTATTTATCCAAGAAAATCTACAGAAGCATATTCAATGTCTCTTTTAGATATAAAAATTTTAGATAATAGTTTTAAAACGAATAATTATGCTAGATTTATATATCATTCTCACCCTGACGTTGGTGCATATTTTAGTGATGAAGATACCGAAAAAGCATTATTCATGAAAAAACCAATATATGATGTAAATCATTTAGTGGTAGATATTAAAAAAGGCAAAATAATAGAAACTAAGGAATTTTCTTTCGTAGATGATAGTTTTATTTGTATTGCTACATATGATTCAAATGGTTTTTATGTAAATAGTTTAGAAATTCAAAGTAAGGAGCACTTATGCCAAAAATTATAATTTCAGAAAGATTGATTAAATTAATGAATAAAAATAAATGTGAATACTCAGTAAGAGGAAATAACATAGAAGAGTGTCTTAGATTTTTATGTGAAGAACAGTCAGAGTTTGAGGAGCATTTATTTTATCCAAATAAAATATTGAAAAGTCACTTTTTAATATCTTTAAATGATACAGTATCATCATTAGATGCTAAAGTATTAAATGATGATGTTATAGAGTTATTAATTGCTACATCAGGTGGGATAGAAAAAAAAAATCAATATTAAGTGAATCCGAGTTAGAACATTACTCTAGGCATATTAGTCTTAGTCTTGTTGGAATAGCGGGACAAGAAAAACTAAAGAGAAGCAGAGTATTAATTGTAGGGACAGGAGGTTTGGGATCTCCTATATCTATGTATCTAGCGGCAGCTGGAGTAGGAGTAATAGGACTAGTTGATTTTGATGTTGTTGATAAAAGTAATCTACAACGGCAAATAGTTCATGGATATGATACGTTAGGGAATGAGAAAGTAGAATCAGCTAAACAAAGATTATTAAATATAAACAAACATTTAAATATAAAGACATACAATATAAAATTAAATCAAAGTAACGCAGAAAAATTAATAAAAGATTATGATGTTGTAGTAGATGCATCTGATAACTTTTCAGTTAGGTATGCTATGAATGATGCTTGTCATGTTTACAAAATTCCTTTTATTCATGGTTCAATAAGTGAGTTTAGAGGACAAGTTAGTGTATTTAATTATAAAGAAGGACCTTGTTATAGATGTTTATTTCCCTCCTCTCCCCCAGATGAATTAGCTCCAAGTGGAAGCGTAACTGGAGTTATAGGAATTATTCCAGGAATAGTAGGTACAATTCAAGCCTCAGAGGTTTTAAAAGTAATTCTAAATATTGGAGAAATACTTTCAGGTGAGTTATTAACTGTGGATGTTTTAAACACGAATTTTAGAAAAATAAAATTATTAAAAAATAAAAACTGCATAATTTGTTCGAAATAATAAAGGGATTTATATTTATGATTTATAGTTCTATTTTAGATATAATAGGTAATACACCAATAGTTTATTTAAGTAAGTTATCTAAATTTTTGGGAGCAAATATTTTTGCTAAATTAGAAAATTTAAATCCTGGAGGAAGCCATAAAGTAAGAATTGCTCTAGGTATGATAATTGATGCTGAAAAGAAAGGAATATTAAAAAGGGGATCAGGGCAAACTATAATAGAACCAAGTGGTGGGAATACTGGAATTGGTCTAGCTATGGCTGCTAATTTATTCGGTTATAAACTAATATTGGTCATTCCAGATAATTATAGTAAAGAAAAGCAAAAACTACTAAAATTATACGGAGCAGATATTGTTTTATCTGATAGCAAATTAGGAAATAACTCTCATGGTGAAAAAGCATTAGAGTTACAACTTCAAAATCCACAGTATGTGATGCTTAATCAACAAAAAAATAGTGCCAATCCACAAGCTCATAGAGAAACAACAGCACTTGAGATAGTTAACGATTTTTCTGAAATGAAGTTGGATTTTTTTATCGGTGGAATAGGAACTGGTGGGCATATAACTGGTATAGGAGAAGTAATTAAACAAAAATGGTCCGATTTAAAAGTAATAGGTGTAGAGCCAGAAGGTTGCGACCTAATTAATGATATACATGCGGCTCATAAAATACAAGGGCTGTCTGTTGGAATAATTCCGAGCATACTAAACACAGATCTTTTAGATGATATGATTTCAGTAGATCTTGATGAATGTAAGGATATGTGTAAATTTTTATTGAAAACTGAATCTATTAGTATTGGAATATCTTCAGCTGCTAATTTTGTTGCTATAAAAAAACTTCTTGAAAAAAAGAAAAAAAATAAAAACTGTAATATTTTGACTTTAGTTTATGATAATTTAGATTCTTATTTAGATTATTTTAACAATTAGTTTTAATATATTGTTTATTATTTTTAATAATTACAGAACTATTGCTAGGGATATCATTAAAAATTATTGAATGAGGTGATATTTTTACATTATCACCTATTTTGATATTCCCAAAAATTCTCACAAATCCACCTATCTCAACATTATTACCTATAATAGGATGTCTTTGTTTATCAATATTTCTAGCTATTTGCGATGATCCTAAAATAACTTTTTGTAAAATATAGCAATCATTTCCTATAATACAAGTTTCGCCAATTACAGTTCCAACACCATGATCAATTATAAATCTTGAACCTATTTTTGCCGAAGGATGTATTTCAATCCCTGTTTTGATTTTAATGTACTCAGATATTTTTTTCGCATCTATATTGTTTTTATATTTATATACTATTAAATTAGCTAACCTATATCCCACTATAGAGTTAAATGAGGAGAATGCTAGTAAAAAGTAAATAGAATCTTTTTTTGTTGATGGATCCTTTTCTAAAAAAGATTTTTTATCCTCGTCTAATAAATTTATTAAATTATTTAAATCTTCTCTGTTGATGTAACTTAAATTAAATTTATCAATTAAAAAAATAATTTTAGAAAGAATGATTTCTTTATCTTTAATTTCGTACATGAAAATTAAACTCCACTATTAGTTAAGAAAAATTATATCTAAAAAATATACACTTGTATAATTTTTTAAACGAAAATATCAATTTCTTATTCAATATAATGTGTAAATTTTAATTGGCCTTTCATCTCAACAATAGATGAACAATTTAAACTTTATTTTTATAAAATAGCTTTTTTTAATACGACAAGACCAAAAAAAACACAAACAGAAATAAAATTGCAATAAACGCTTGCATGATTTTTTTAAGGCTCTATAATGCGCATCCACTGACACGGCGTCAGCGAAAGCAGGCGGAACAAGAGGTTAGTGAGCAGGATCAAAAATTTTGAAAAAAGATCTTGACGAATAAAAAGGTGTAGCGTAGTATACGCAGC
>NZ_JBIDFM010000010.1:0-41666 GCF_046635805.1 Gilliamella sp. CG13 | reverse complement strand
GGATACGGTCACAGCTCAATAGACACTCAACAAAAACACAGTAAACGTAACGGTGATGGCAGTGTTAGTGGTTATAACTTAGGGGTTTACGGTAACTGGAATGCACAAACCAATGGTGAAGGGCTTTATGTCGATACTTGGGCACAATATAGCTGGTTCAAACATAAAACTTCAGTTCATTTATCAAATTCAAGAAACTATTCAAGCAAATATAATGGGAACGCATTAAGTTTATCTGCTGAAGTTGGTTATGGATTAATTGTCCTTGAAGGCGATGAGAAAAACTGGTTACTTGAGCCACATGCTCAAATTGGTTATACCTGGTTAGACAGTGATAAGTTTAATTTAGGTCGTGCAGGTAAAGTTGACAACATTAATGCAGATGGTGCGCAATTACGCCTAGGTGCACGTTACTATGGTCAAAGCACAAAATCGGGTTACGGCGTGTTACCATTTATTGAAGCAAACTGGCTATATGATTCATCTTCACCAGAAGCGAAAGTAAAAGGAAAACATGTTGACTCAAATCAAGGTAAAAATTACGCAGAGTTTAAAGTCGGTGTGAGTGGAAGCATGACAAAATCACTAAGTGCTTATGCTCAACTTGATACTCGATTTGGCTCAGATAAATATTCACGAATTGGTGGACAACTAGGTTTAAATTATTCATTCTAACAATAGTAATATCTTAGTAAATACAAAGCAGTACAATTAAGTACTGCTTTTTTTATAGATAATTATTAATAACATCAAAAACGATACAATTGTATGGCTTAATCTAACCTAATAACCGATTCTAAACAGCTGAAAAATTATTCATTTAGTTTTGATGAACAATCTCGATTTTTAATGGATTTAAAATAACAATAGAGCACAATATAGGCCGTTCCTGTCGATAGCAGATCTGCTGTTGGCGATGCTGCCCAAACACCATCAAAACCAAAGAATAGCGGTAAAATATATAACGCAGGTAATAAAATTAAAATCTGCCTTGAAAGACTTAATAGGATCGAAATTTTTGCCATGCCAATACATTGGAAAAAGCTTGTTGTCACCATTTGGAATCCAACAAAAGCAAATGAAAGTGTCGTATAGCGAAGCGCTATAGCTGATAAAGAAACCAAATCCTGTTCAGAACTAAAAGCACGAACAAGTGTATCGGGAATAAAAAATCCCATTATAAATCCAATAGATGTGACCACCGTTGCAACCTTAACCGCATAAAAAAACGTTGCTTTAACTCGTGCGTAATTTTTAGAACCATAATTGTAACCAATTATAGGTTGCATGCCTTGATTAATACCGATGACTATCATAATAATTAAGGTAATAAGTCGATTTGCATTTGAATAAGCTGCGATAGCATCATCGCTCGATTCATGGGCTAATGGTGCATAGTGATTAAGTTGCCAGTTGATAAACACAACCACAACGGAAGCGGCAATTTGCATAGCAAAAGGTGACATCCCGATGGATAAGATCGCTTTGACAATTTTTAAATTAAGTCTGAAATTGCGTAGATACAATTTAATATTGCTGTTTTTACTAATAAAATGCTGCATGACAAACAGAAAACTTATCAACATAGATAGTGTGGTTGCCAGAGCAGCCCCTCGCATACCCCAACCCAAACCAATAATAAAGATTGGCGCTAAAATTATATTAGCAATAACGCTGACAAACATCGTTACCATCGCTTTAAACGGATAACCACTTGCACGCATCATATTATTATAGTTAAACGTCAATGTCAGGAAGATACTGCCAGGTAAAAAGACTTCTAAAAATTCTCTGGCATAAGTGTGATTAACGGGACTTGACCCCACAAACCGTAATACGGGATCAACAAAAAAAAGCAATAATGACAATGTTAAACCACTTAATAGCGCAGTTAACATAAACGAGGTACCAGCAACTTTTTCTGCCTGATCATTTTCGCCTCGCCCTAAAAAAATTGATATTCGGCTAGCAGAACCTATTCCAACTAACATACCTATTCCTGCCGCAAAATTCATGACTGGCAAAATAAGCCCAGCGGCGCTGAGTGCTTCACGTCCAATCCAATGACCGATAAAAATACCATCAATAATGTTATATAACGTATTAACAATTGTTCCTATTACCGCAGGCAATGCATATTGCCAAAATAATGAACTGATTTTTTTATTTCTGAAATCATTATAAATATCTTTGGAGTGAGCCATAGTTATTCTTACCACAATAAGGTTTTTTAAAAGTTATTTGTTTACAATATAGTTTAATATATTATTTAAAGTCAGTAATGTTTGCTAGTTGAATTAGCAAAATTCGTTACTTTGACGATTTATCAAACCAACATTTAAAATTAATATTCAATTAATACCAGTAAATTTTTTTAAGAAAGCGGGTCATCGTCATCTATTGTAGCTTTAAATGGTAAGAAAGCTTAAGTAGATAAGATGTTATTGCCGATTTTGGAATGTTTATCTCATATAAGTCAAACAGGTTTTCATTTGTTGATAGCACTTTTTCAGTGCTTTGGTAAAATATATCATAATTTAATACTGCGATCCAAATAGGAATCCCTAATGAGTGTACAAATAGAAAAAGTTATCTTGCATAAATTAATTAGAAAAAGCGATACTGAAATTGAACTACAATTGCGTGACTCGATGTTAAGTAATCAACAAGCTGTGGTTAATTTAATTGAAGATATAAACCGTATTTATAATAATAAAAGTAAAGCATATGGTCTGTTCAACGAAGAAAGTTTATTTGAACAATCCCTTAAAGAATTACGGCTTGGCAACCAAGATTTTTTACATTTTAGTCAAGAATCTACCAAACAGTTACGCAATGAACTGGCTAAATATCCTTTTGCTGAAGGTGGCACAGTCGTTTTTTGTCACTATCGTTATTTAGCCGTAGAGTATCTGATCATTGCGGTTTTAAATAGTTGTTCGAGTATGTTAGTCAATGAACAACTTGATATATCTGAAACACAATATTTAGATATTGATCATGCTGATATTATCGCTCGAATTGATATCACTGAATGGGAAACCGATGCAGATTCTAAACGTTACTTAACCTTTTTAAAAGGAAGAGTAGGGCGTAAAGTATCAGACTTTTTTATGGATTACTTAGATGCAAGTGAAGGGTTAGATGCCAAAGAACAGAATAAAACTTTAGTGAAAGCGGTTGATGATTATTGTCAGGAAATGCAATTTGATAAACAAGACAAAGTTCACGCACGTGAAAATGTTTACAATTATTGCCAAGCTCAGTTGCAAGCCGGTGAAGAAATTGAGCTTAAAAATCTGGCTAATGAATTACCAACTCATGGCGATAACAATTTTATAGAATTTGTTAAAAATAGTGATTACGACTTGGAAGAAACGTTTCCGGTTGATCGTAGTGCTTTGCGCCAACTTAAAAAATTCTCAGGAAGTGGAGGGGGATTAACATTAAGTTTTGATTCCGATCTCCTCGGAGAACGAATTAAATGGGATCCGCAAACCGATTCATTAGTAATAAAAGGCGTGCCACCTAACTTACGTGATCAGTTGCAACGCAATAGTGGTTCAAACTAATTATACACTCCCTTTTTTAACACAATTATCAGGATTCAAAAGTATGAAATATGTTGGCGCGCATGTGAGCGCTTCCGGTGGGGTCGATAACGCCCCAATCAATGCTTATCAAATTGGTGCAACTGCTTTTGCGCTATTCACCAAAAATCAACGTCAATGGCATGCAAAGCCACTTGAAAGCGCTATGATCGATAGCTTTAAAAAGCGCTGTGAAAAATACGGCTTTACGAGTAAACAGATATTGCCTCATGATAGTTACCTTATCAATTTAGGTCATCCGGATAGTGAACAACTTGAAAAATCACGCACCGCCTTTTTAGATGAAATGCAGCGCTGTGAGCAACTCGGATTAACGTTACTTAATTTCCACCCGGGTAGTCATTTAAAACAGATATCAGTTGATGAATGCCTCAGCCGGATTGCTCAATCTATTAATATTACGTTAGATAAAACTAACAATGTGGTTGCTGTAATTGAAAATACCGCAGGTCAAGGCTCTAATTTAGGTTACAAATTTGAACATTTGGCACAAATCATTGACCAAGTGGAAGATAAAAGTCGCGTTGGTGTCTGTATTGATACTTGTCACGCCTTTGCTGCCGGTTATGATTTACGTACTGAAAAAGCCTGTCAAGAAACGTTCGCCGAATTTGAAAAAATTGTTGGTTTTGAATATTTACGAGGCATGCATTTAAACGATGCCAAAAGTGAACTTGCCAGCCATGTTGACCGCCATAATAGTTTAGGAAAAGGGAACATTGGTGAAACGGCTTTTAAATATATTATGCAAGATCCAAGAATTGATGAAATCCCGCTGATTCTCGAAACTATCGATCCGGATATTTGGGCGCAAGAAATTGCATGGCTAAAAGCACAGAGTAAATAAAATTAAATTAAAAAATGCCAATGAAAAGAGCAACTATTCAAAGATTTACTGCCAGTGGTATTTTGCTTTGAATAGTTCGCATTTAGCTGTGAAGGTCTCGATTTTATTGTGCCTGAAAAGGATAGGATAGCATTGAAATGTGATAATCGCTATTAAATGGGACTTTCAAGACATTATCCAGTTAAAATTTGACCAAAGTACATTGGTATTTGAAAGAATTACAATAACAATAAAGGTAATAGGAAGGCACACAAAGTGTGCTAAAACAGTGAATCAGACAACCAGTAGCCTAACGTTGTCTTATAAAAAGTGCATAGGAAATAAAATGAAAAAGCAGTTATATTTATTACTGATGAGTTTTATCACATTGTTATTACTCAGCAATTGCAGCACCAACACCAATTCGGATAAATCTGAAACATCTGTATCGAACATTGAAGTAATAAAAGATGTCGAGATTTATTATGTGGAGAGCGTCGAATATCTCGACCCTGATAGGATATTTTTTCATGTATCGTTATCGGAAACTTTACCGCCCGATGCTGACAAGAAAATACTACCTGCCAATCTAACCCCAAAAAAATATACATTAACCGACAAAGAACGTAAATTGTTTATGAAAATGGCAGGGATTGCAGAAGATGCGTATTTCTGGATTTATGATTACACAAACAATCAACTCTACTCCTATCCAATTTTATCTGTGGAAGCAACGGCGATATTAGATTCTTATAGATCCGATCGTTCGCCTCCTTATGATACGGAAGATTATCGAATTGGATTCGACTTACCGCAAAATTTATTGCCAAGATTTCGTTCAAATTATGATTTATTCGTTTCTATAACAAAAGACAATCCTTTTGCACAAGAACAACTTACACCACTTGATTGGCGGTTAATTCCAAATGCAAATTATCCGGATACAGGACCAGATAAATTATCAAATAGAAATTATGGAAATGTCCCAAAGTATCTAAAAAGTTACATGGCCAATGCGAATAATATGACTTTTTATGTTCAGGATTATGTAGATGAAAAAGAGCCACAACGACGAGATATTTATAAAATTTTTGATAGAGAACTTCTAGTTGTAGATAAAGAAGGTAAAACTCTTTTTAAAAGGCGCATGTATCAATCGGAAGGAACCTCATTAGTTGGTTTAAACAATTACCATGATTATGAAAATGAAAAATTCCAATGGGCAGGACAATTATTCAAAGATTTACCCCCAGTGGTATTTGGTTTTCAATGGTTTTCATTTGGTTGTGAAGGTCTCGATTTTATCGCACCCTACAGGGACGGTATAGAATTTAAATGTGATAATCGCCATTAAATGGTACTTTCAAAATATTATCTAGTTAAACTTTAACCAAAGTTTATTGGTATTTGAAAGAATTACAATAACAATAAAGGTAATAGGAAGGCACGCTCAGTGTGCTAAAACAGTGAATCAGACAACCAGTAGCATAACATTGTCTTATAAAAAGTGCATAGGAAATAAAATGAAAAAGCAGTTATATTTATTACTGATGAGTTTTATCGCATTGTTATTACTCAGCAATTGCAGCACCAACACCAAGTCGGATAAATCTGAAACTTCTGTATCGAACATTGAAGTAATAAAAGATGTCGAGATATATTATGTGGAGAGCGTCGAATATCTCGACCCTGATAGGATATTTTTTCATGTATCGTTATCGGAAACTTTACCGCCCGATGCTGACAAGAAAATACTACCTGCCAATCTAACCCCAAAAAAATATACATTAACCGACAAAGAACGTAAATTGTTTATGAAAATGGCAGGGATTGCAGAAGATGCGTATTTCTGGATTTATGATTACACAAACAATCAGCTCTACTCCTATCCAATTTTATCTATGGAAGCAACGGCGATATTAGATTCTTATAGATCCGATCGTTCGCCTCCTTATGATACGGAAGATTATCGAATTGGATTCGACTTACCGCAAGATTTATTGCCAAGATTTCGTTCAAATTATGATTTATTCGTTTCTATAACAAAAGACAATCCTTTTGCACAAGAACAACTTACACCACTTGATTGGCGGTTAATTCCAAATGCAAATTATCCGGATACAGGGCCAGATAAATTATCAAATAGAAATTATGGAAATCTCCCGAAGTATCTAAAAAGTTACATGGCCAATGCGAATAATATGACTTTTTATGTTCAGGATTATGTAGATGAAAAAGAGCCACAACGACGAGATATTTATAAAATTTTTGATAGAGAACTTCTAGTTGTAGATAAAGAAGGTAAAACTCTTTTTAAAAGGCGCATGTATCAATCGGAAGGAACCTC
Source organism: Gilliamella sp. CG13 (assembly GCF_046635805.1). NCBI lineage: Bacteria > Pseudomonadati > Pseudomonadota > Gammaproteobacteria > Orbales > Orbaceae > Gilliamella > Gilliamella sp. CG13. The sequence continues at coordinate 34,882 of NZ_JBIDFM010000010.1, read as the reverse complement.
ATTAGTTGGTTTAAACAATTACCATGATTATGAAAATGAAAAATTCCAATGGGCAGGACAATTATTCAAAGATTTACCCCCAGTGGTATTTGGTTTTGAATGGTTTTCATTTAGCTGTGAAGGCCTCGATTTTATTGTGCCTTACAGGGACGGAATAGAATTTAAATGTGATAATCGCCATTAAATGGTACTTTAAAGACATTATCCAGTTAAAATTTGACCAAAGTACATTGGTATTTGAAAGAATTACAATAACAATAAAGGTAATAGGAAGGCACGCTCAGTGTGCTAAAACAGTGAACCAGACAACCAGTAGCCTAACGTTGTCTTATAAAAAGTGCATAGGAAATAAAATGAAAAAACAGTTATATTTATTACTGATGAGTTTTATCACATTGTTATTACTCAGCAATTGCAGCACCAACACCAATTCGGATAAATCTGAAACTTCTGGAACGAACATAAAAGTAATAAAAGATGTCGAGATATATTATGTGGAGAGCGTCGAATATCTCGACCCTGATAGGGTATTTTTTCACGTATCGTTATCGGAAACTTTACCGCCTGATGCTGACAAGAAAATACTGCCTGCCAATCTAACCCAAAAAAAATATACATTAACCGACAAAGAACGTAAATTGTTTATGAAAATGGCAGGGATTGCAGAAGATGCGTATTTCTGGATTTATGATTACACAAACAATCAACTCTACTCCTATCCAATTTTATCTATGGAAGCAACGGCGATATTAGATTCTTATAGATCCGATCGTTCGCCTCCTTATGATACGGAAGATTATCGAATTGGATTCGACTTACCGCAAGATTTATTGCCAAGATTTCGTTCAAATTATGATTTATTCGTTTCTATAACAAAAGACAATCCTTTTGCACAAGAACAACTTACACCACTTGATTGACGGTTAATTCCAAATGCAAATTATCCGGATACAGGGCCAGATAAATTATCAAATAGAAATTATGGAAATCTCCCGAAGTATCTAAAAAGTTACATGGCCAATGCGAATAATATGACTTTTTATGTTCAGGATTATGTAGATGAAAAAGAGCCACAACGACGAGATATTTATAAAATTTTTGAAAGAGAGCTTCTAGTTGTAGATAACGAAGGAAACACTCTTTTTAAAAGGCGTATGTATCAAGGTGAAGGTATGTCATTAGTTGGATTAAACAATTACCATGATTATGAAAATGAAAAATTCCAATGGGCAGGACAACTATTCAAAGATTTACCCCCAGTGGTATTTGGTTTTCAATGGTTTTCATTTGGTTGTGAAGGTCTCGATTTTATCGCACCCTACAGGGACGGTATAGAATTTAAATGTGATAATCGCCATTAAATGGTACTTTCAAAATATTATCTAGTTAAACTTTAACCAAAGTTTATTGGTGTTTGAAAGAATTACAATAACAATAAATGTAATAGGAAGGCTCACTAAATGTGCTAAAACCGTGAGCTCGACAACCAGTAACAATAATTTGTCTTAATAAACGGCATTGGCAGTGAAATAAAAATAATAATCACTAAGATTTTATTGGATATGGCATAACGCATTATTAAATTGATGTAATACACTTAAAACATTTAATGATCATATAAATTTAAAAATTATGGTCATAATATATTGAAAAAAATCATTAAATCAGTAAGATATTTTTTGAACTGAAAAGGTAAAAATATATAATAGCGAGAATATACTATTCGTTTTTTTATATTTTTTTGAGTTGTTGTTACATAAATAAGAGTATAATTGCCTAACATTAAATAAAATTATGATTGATATAAAAAAGTTTCTTTCTATGTTCATTAGATTGTATTGTATTTAGATAGATTAATCATAATTTAAAAACATTATAGTTTAACCCTATACGCTTAAATATTTTTAAAATCAAGGATGTAGTATGAGTTATATTCAAAAATTATTTAGAAACATTGGTATTTTAGTGGTTGTTACACTATTAAATTTTGTTTGTTATGCAATAGCTGCCCCTGCATCAAATCCATCTAATGATAAACAAATAGCTAAAAATGTTGAATTACGTGAATTAAACTATATTGATTATTTAAAAGAAAAAAAAAGTTTTGCCTTTATCCCTGTCACTGATGATTTACTTAAACATGGTGGTCGTTCAATAGAAGCTTTTTTCTTAAGTCATGCAGAGCAAAATCATACCGATCCGGTAAGTGCAGAATACAAAAAAAAATATTACCGTATTGAAGGTAAAGACTATGAAATATTTATAGCTAAATCAGGCTTATCAAATTCAGATTTTGTCTTCGTGTTTGATAAAGATTCGAAACAACTTAAGTCATTTGCATTAAATGAGTTGAATGCTATAGCAATAATTAGCCCTGATCACTCTATTAAAGATAGTGGTCCTTATTTTGAATCCGATTTTTTATTTGGATTTGAAATTGATGCTGATAAATTAAAGGATTTTACCAATCCATTAGTTTACATTGGTAAAGAAAATCCATTTATTCATTAAAATTTCCTTGAAGCATTCCAAAAATTTTTATTAGATGTTTGAGAATATAATTAATTGTATTGACCAGATTCATTAATGATCCTCAAACATCTAAATTTCTAAGCAATCAGTTTGTTGGTTCTTCTAACTCCACTACTAAATGAATGAATTCTGGCAAAATGTCTAATATTAATGCCAGTTGCTGCAAAACCAAAATATCATTGGTGTTTTGTTCGTCATTAATGGAAATGGTTTCAATATAATTTGAAATCATTTTTTTCATGACTTGTTCATTTTCATCGATTTTTTTATCGTTTAAAAGATTGATGATATAGACTGCTAGATCATCAAATAGATCCAATGTATGTTGAGCAATGATTTTATCTCGGTGCGAACCTAATGTTGAAAGATAGCTGATTAAAGTGTGATTAAGCGTTAATAAACGGAAACCCTGTTCAATCACGTTTCGATTTACATGAGGTTCTTTTGTCATCAGACTAATCAATGTCGATAGGTCAGCATTACTATCGTGGGCGGCGCGTCTTGCTAATCGATATTTTGGGTCATTGGTTTTACCCGTTAAATATTGACTTCCAATAAGCGCCAGATAGTGACTATCATCATGGCAAACGCGATCAATTAGTTTGGTTAAATTTCTAAACTTCCAGTCTGGCCAAATAAAGCTAACAGCAAACCATGCAATAAAGCAACCTATCAGTGTTGCAATAATTCGTAGGATAGCAACTTCTACACTATTTTCGCCAATTAAACTGAAACTAAAAAAGACTAATAATGTAATAAATGCGGTAGCGTAAGCATATTGAGAATTTTTAAATAAGAAAAATAGCCAACCAGTTATGATGATTAAAATTAACTGTTCAATGATGCTTGGAAATAGATAGGTTAACGGAATGCCGACAATAATACCCAAGATAGTACCAATAATACGTAATTTTAGTCGATATTTAGTCGTTGAATAGTTTGGTTGGCAAACAAAAAGACTGGTAAGGATAATCCAATAACCATGAGAAAGATTAGAAAAATAAATGATGATATAGCCAACAAACAGGACAATACTCATACGTATTGCATGACGAAAAAGAGAAGACTTGAGAGTTAAATTATGTTTAATTTTAGTAAAAATATCATAGAAACTTGTGAGTTCCTCATCAATTAATTCATTATTTTCTTTGTCTTTTGAAAGATGTTGTTCATTATCAATATTTGCTAATAATAAGTCGATAGATAACAAATTTTGATAAAGATTTTGTAGGGATTTAACCAGTAAGGCTTCCGTTTTATTTTTAGCTTGATAATGGGCAATAGCTTCTTCTAAATATGAAAAATGACGAGCAAATAAGGAATCATGCTGATAAGTTTGATTCATTTTAATGGCAACAGCTAATTTGGCACATGCTTTTGCTTGTAAATTCAAAATTCGTGCAAAGCGAAATAAAATATCACTATGTTTAAAATGTTGACTTAGCGCTTGATAATCACCATGTGAAGAGCTTGCTCGCTCATGAATATCTTGAGCAACAAAGTAATAACTAAGCATTTTTTTCACATATGATTGGCCTTGATAAGCTTTTAATCGGTTAAAAAGAGCGTGTTTAGCCTGATTAAACACATTAATCAATTGATTGTTACATTCGGTTAATTCTAATGTTTGACTTTTAAATTCATGAGTTTCATCTGGGTCAAACATCGCTGCTTTAGCATCAAGGTAATGACTTAATTTTACAAAACAAGTTGAAATAGTCTGTTGGGTCGTTCGAATCGGCTGAATGAGAGATTCAATCAAAGAGACAATGTTATACCATAAAGCGCCGAGTAATAAATAACAAGGTAGCGTGTAATTATCATCAAATAAATTATGCCCTAACATGGTATAGGCTGCGATCAATAACGATCCAAAAGCAATCACACCATAACGTTGACCCAAAGAACCAAGCATAATGAAGATAAATGTTGAACTCATTAATCCTATAATAAAAAGAAGAGGAATATTAAATAATAGCTCGACAGAAAAGGTAGCAATCGCAAAACACACTAACGTTAATAAAATATTTATACATCGGCTTAGTAAACGTGTATCAATTTCGGATAATCCCGCAGCCACAACACCCAGTGTTAAAGGAATGACATACGACACATAGCCTAAGTACCAAGGAACCAAGGTTGAACCTGTTAAACTGATTAACATACGAATACTAAAAAGTAGATTACTACTATAAAAGACTTTACGTAAAGTTAAGATTATTGGATGCACGATGTTTTTTGAATTGAATGTTAGTTACTGTAAATGTAAGTAGCATACTATATTGTGTCAATTTGTAAAAGGGCTGAGGCAACTTGCTAAAACTAATGTTTTGATTATTTGTGTTAACTAAAGTTAAATTAAAATATATCATTGACACAAAAGTCATTGCTAAGTGAGATCTCGTTATTAATGAATGCATTTATTACACTAATAGGTTAAGCCTTTTATTTATTTGTTTGGCTTCTTTTAATGCAAAATAAAACCATGTTACTCACTGAATTTAAAGTAATTTATCTGCTCATGTCCCGATTGATTACTGACTTAACTTATCTACTAATGACGTAATCTAAGGTTATCATTACGTCAACTAAATGGGTAAGAGTATAACTCGCCTTATTTCTAAGTTAAAATACGACGTAAAGTAGATATTAAATAACAAGGAATAAATCGTTATGACAACTGAAATGACAACACTTGATAAGATAAAAAAACAAATTGCAGAAAATCCTATCATTCTGTATATGAAAGGCTCGCCTAAATTACCGAGTTGTGGTTTTTCAGCACAAGCAGTACAAGTATTATCTCAATGTGGTGAGCCATTTGCGTACGTCGATATTTTACAAAATCCCGATATTCGTGCTGAATTACCAAACTATGCAAATTGGCCTACTTTTCCACAGTTATGGGTTGAAGGTGAACTAGTAGGGGGATGTGATATTATGATCGAAATGTTCCAAACTGGTGAACTGCAAACATTAATAAAACAGACAGCTGAAAAACATAAAGCTTAAAAATTGACACATTATTTAAATAAGAGAGTTTAATTACTCTCTTAATTCTCTTGAACTTCTTCGTCTATTGAACTTGGATTGAGTTGAGGCAGTGGCCAGCCTCCTAATCGCTTAAATCGATTCACTATTTCACAAAATAAAATAGCGGTTTTTTCGGTATCATAAAGTGCAGAGTGGGCTAACTTGTGATCAAAAGGAATGCGAGCAAGTTCACATGCTTTTGCTAGAACGGTATGCCCAAACACTAAACCACTCAGTGCTGCAGTATCAAAAGTAGCAAAAGGGTGAAACGGATTACGTTTAATATTGGCTCGTTCTGCTGCTGCCATTAAAAAACTATGGTCAAAGTTTGCATTATGCGCAACCATAACAGCACGATTGCAATCGTTTGCTTTAATTCCCGATCTAACCATTTTAAATATCGCTTCAAGCGCCATTTTTTCGTCAACAGCTTGTCTTAATGGATTGTCGATATCAATACCATTAAAAGCTAAGGCACTCGGTTCTAAAATTGAGTTTTCAAATGGATTGACATGAAAATGAAGGGTTTGGTCTGGAATCAGCCATCCCTCTTCAGTCATTTGTAGTGTGATTGCCGCAATTTCTAGAATAGCGTTAAGTTTTGGGTCAAATCCTGATGTTTCTATATCTATTACAACAGGATAAAAACCACGGAAGCGTTCACATAATTTAGCATTTGGCACAATAGTTGTCTTATTTAGCATAAAATAAAATTATTATGCCAGTTTTTACCGTATTCGCCTAGTTTTACCTTCGATTCAGTACTGTTGAACGCGAAAAAAAATATACTAAATAAAAACACTAAAAACGCTATCTGTATAATTTTTGTTTAGATTGTTCAATTGATTTTATCCAAGTCTGATTAATACGTTTAGCATGTTTAGGCATGTGTTTTAAGCGTAGTTCAATTTTTTGTAAAACTTCTTTAGCGAGTGAAAATTGCTGCCACTCAATTAAGGTTTGTAAATAGTATGAAGCGGCTTCTAAACTTGGATAATAACTGATTAATGCATTAAATTCTTCTTGAGCTTCTTCTTTTAAATCAAGTCCAATTAAGATTTTGGTATAAAGTAAATGTCCTTCATCAGAACGATAAGTTGGATTTTTATCTCTTAGATAATCCAAAGTTTCTTTTGCCTTTTTGTACTGTTTAACTTGATAGAGTGCGTAAGCATATTGTAATAAAATATCTGGTGCTGATTCATAGATCCCAGTTAATGCTTCTTGATAATAAATTAACGCTTCATGAGCTCTATCATTATCAACGAGTGCTTTAGCTAAACAGACTTTTGCTTCAACAGTGGGCGAAATTTCATAATTACTTAAAGCTTCGCGAAGTTCACGTTGCGGATCTAACGCTTTTAATAATTTTGATTCAATTTGATATCCCACTGAGGTTTGTCTAAAATCGGGTAGAAATATGACTAAAAAGTAAATCAAACTACCAATAAAAGGAAAAAGGAACAATATAGACAGCCAAAATCGTTCTTGCTCTGTTTTAATTACATGAACAGCAAAAAATAGAGCGATAATTGTACTGAATCCTATACCTAAAAATGGCAAAACATATACCTCATTGAATATAAACCGACGTAATGTATCATTTAGCTAAAACTTAATAAATAATAGAAAAGAACAAATTTGTTAATTTGTTTTACTTCGTGTTTTTATGCATCCAAAAATCATTACAAAACAGAGTATTATTTATTAAACTTATTGTAAATATGAAATAATTTATTTTAACGATTACCATTATGGTCACTATATCGAACCGTTAAGTGAGATGATTTATCATAGTTTGTACTTAATCATATAGAAAGGTTTATAAAAAATTGCCAATATTTCGATTATAATAAGTTCGAGATCCATTAAATGATTTTCATAAAAGTTTACTTTTTTCTTTAAAAAATCATTAAAAATACGAGAGGAAAACGTGCAAAATTTTGAACTTCAACAAATTATTAATCATGAATTACAAGTTGAACGCTACCGTGACTATGCACCTAATGGTTTACAAGTACAAGGACGTAAGCAAATAAAAAAAGTGATAACTGGGGTGACCGCATGTCAACGTTTATTAGATGAAGCCGTTAAATTAGATGCTGATGCGATTTTAGTTCATCATGGCTTTTTTTGGAAAAATGAACCACTAACGATAACAGGAATTAAATATAAACGCTTGCAAACATTGCTTTCAAATAATATTAATTTATTTGCGTATCATTTGCCTTTAGATGGACATCCCGTTATCGGCAATAATGCATTACTTGCGGATTTATTCAATATCGAAGTGGATAAACGTGAGGATATAACCGATTTGTTATTTAAAGGGACACTCATTGAACCGACCACATCACGGCAATTTAAGCAAAAACTTGAACAAGTTTTGCATCATCGTTCACGAGAAATATTATTTTGTGGCGATAATGCTCCTCAAATAATTAAACGAATTGCGTGGTGTAGTGGTGGTGGTCAAGACTTTATAGAAGCGGCAGCAGAACAAGGATTTGATGCATTTTTTACAGGTGAAGTTTCTGAACGTACCATTCATATTGCTCGAGAATATGGAATTAATTTTTATGCAGCAGGGCACCATGCCACTGAACGTTACGGAATCAAAAAACTTGGTGAATGGCTAGCCAAGCAATATGACCTTGAAACTATTTTTATTGATATTGATAATCCTGCATAACAAAAGTTGAATTTAAATAAGAAATATCGCATACTTGTCGGTAGATTTTTTATTCTTGAAGTTGGTTATCAATAAATAATATGAGAGGTCATTTTATGTTTACAGGAAGTCTGGTCGCCCTTGTTACTCCAATGGATACAAAAGGAAATGTAGACCAAGTAAGCTTAAAAAAATTGGTCGAATATCATATTGCCAATGGCACATCGGCAATTGTTTCTGTTGGTACCACTGGCGAATCAGCAACGCTTGATCATCATGAGCATATCGATGTAATTAAAAGAACGATCGAATATGCAGATGGCAAAATAAATGTCATTGCTGGAACTGGCTCAAATGCGACTAAAGAAGCAATTGAATTAACTAACCGTGTTGAAAATATTGGTGTAGTTGGCTGTTTAACCGTTGCGCCATATTATAATAAACCAACTCAAGAAGGTCTGTATCAACATTTTAAAGCAATTGCGGAAAATACAGCTTTACCCCAAATAATCTATAATGTACCGGGTCGTACTTGCAGTGATATTAAGCCTGAAACAGTTGGACGATTATCTAAAATAAAAAATATTGTTGCATTGAAAGATGCAACAGGTGATTTATCAAGAGTTTATAATACTCGTAAACTTGTTGGTAGTGAATTTAAATTATTAAGTGGTGATGATGCGACTTTCTTAGATTTCATGATTTTAGGTGGTGACGGTGTGATTTCCGTGACAGCGAATGTAGCTGCCAAACAGGTTGCAACAATTTGTGAACTTGCAACGAAAAATCAAATTCAAGAAGCTCGAAAACTGAATGATACGTTATCAGCACTACATAGTAGCTTATTTATTGAGCCTAACCCAACTCCAGTAAAATGGGCTTGCACAAAATTGGGTCTAATGGCGAACGATACGATCCGTTTGCCACTGGTTTCACTTACAGATGCTTCTGTGTCTGTGGTTGAAAAAGCTCTTAAAGATGCGAATTTACTCTAATTTATGTATAACCAATAATTTATAAGCAGATATCTATGTTTAATAAAACTATGTTAAAAAACAAAGCGATTAAAAACACAATGGTGATGACAGCCATTGCATCTTTATTTTTGGTTGGTTGTGGTAGCGATCAAAATTATAAACGAGAAGTTGATGGGAACGAAGATTATTTGAATTCGCCAGTTTTGAAACCGCTAACTGTCCCTCAGGGTGTAACGGTACCTGCTGAAAGTTCCGAATATTATATTCATTTTAATAAAAATGAAGGCGCTGTATATGGTAAGCAAGTGGATATTCGGGCACCTATCATTCCTATTCCAACTATTCCTGATTCTTATGCGTCTTATAACTATGGTACCGCTTCATTAAATGCGTCTGCTGATGCAAATGTATGGTCTGTTATCCCAACTGCGCTGAATAAATACAATATTCCGATTAGTAGCAGTGATAATAATGTTATTGTTACGGGCAATGCTTCAATTTTTTCAAGTGATGAAGAGCCGAACATCCAAGCGTCTTATGTTATTCATCGACAAAATTATCCTGGTACAGAAAATATCATTGTCGAGTTGAAAACATTAACGCGTGGCACACAAGATATTTCTTCTGATTCTATTGAAGTGCAACGGTACGTTGTTCGCTTATTTAATTTAATAATGGATGAGGCTGCACCTAAGTCATCACAAGTAGCGCAAGAACAAACAGATGAAAACGCCGTTGAAGACAAAACCATTCATGAAGATTCAAAATAAAGCAAGACGCTATGAGATATTATTTGTGACAAGTAACATTTTGATAAATAGTTAAGATAATCAGTAGTGAAGAATTTAGTTAATTCTTTTATGTAAAACTGGCTATAGATTGAACTTCACTATTCGAGACGATATAGCAAACAATAGCATCTTATTATTTATTGCATTGGTACAAATAGGTGAGTATCGAAAAGTTTAAAACTAAGGAGCGAATAGCTCCTTAATCATTTGTTGGCAATTTGATATAAGGTTAGAACCATGAAAAAGTTGGCTGAGCTTTACCGTGGTAAAGCAAAAACGGTTTATACTACTGAAAATCCCGATCTATTAGTGTTAGAGTTTCGCAATGATACTTCCGCTTTTGATGGCTTACGTATTGAACAATTAGAGCGTAAAGGGCGCGTCAATAATAAATTCAATTATTTTATTATGAATAAACTGCGTGAAGCAGGTATTCCTACTCAAGTTGAAACGCTTTTGTCTGATACAGAAGTCATCGTCAAAAAACTGGATATGGTACCCGTGGAGTGTGTGGTTCGAAATCGTGCCGCAGGTTCTTTGGTCAAACGCTTAGGGGTTGAAGAAGGTAAGGTGTTAAATCCGCCAACATTTGAATTATTCCTAAAAAATGATGCATTGCATGATCCCATGGTTAATGAGTCATATTGTAAAACATTTGGTTGGGCTACTGATGAACAGTTATCAACGATGAAGGCACTAAGCTTTAAAATCAATTCAATTTTGACCGATCTTTTTGATAAAGCAGGATTTATTTTAGTGGACTATAAACTTGAATTTGGATTGTTTAAGGGTGAAATTACGTTAGGTGATGAATTTTCCCCTGACGGTTGTCGATTATGGGAAAAAGAGACCTTAAAAAAAATGGATAAAGATCGTTTTCGCCAAGGGCTTGGCGGTGTCATTGAAGCTTATGAGGAAGTCGCCACCAGAATCGGCGTTGCTTTGTAATGTTTGCTCAATTTGATATCTCCTTTTTTCTTTTACTGGGTTTAGCTGCACTGTGTTATTTAACGCATAATAACACAGTCACTTTTGCCGTATTATTGCTACTATTATTTAAATTAACACCATTGTCGACCTATTTTCCGTTTTTAAATCAATATGGACTGACAATTGGTATTGTCATTTTAACGGCGGCTATGATGGTTCCGCTTGCCGACGGATCTTTGAGTATCAAAGACATATTAAAATCATTCACAACATGGCAATCAATTTTAGCTATCTTTGTCGGCATACTAGTCTCTTGGCTAGGTACCCGTGGGGTTTCTTTAATTGGCGCACATCCCACCATTGTTAATGGTTTAATCATTGGAACCTTGATTGGTGTTGCCTTTTTCAAAGGTATTCCAGTTGGCCCCCTTATTGCCGCAGGCTTGCTTTCCATATTGATTGGAAAAAGTTAGTCGATGATTAATCTTGATAGCACCAGAACTTTATGGGTGTTGCGTGGTGATGTAACGAAATTATTCAGTCAATTAAGTGACATCATTAAGCAACATAAAGGGGATTGGATCACAATAAGTGATCAAGCCATTTTATCAAATTATGTGCCAAATATCGTATCAATATCTAATACTAAAACCCTTTTAGGACAAGAGTATTTACATGCCATTTTTGATGCAACTCAGTCATTTAATTTAGAAGCATTTGCCATGTTGTCAGGAACGCTTGTAAAAGGAAGCCGATTGATTTTGTTATTGCCTGAAAATTATAATCTTTGGGCAGACAAAGATAGTTTACGTTGGAATGAAGATGCTTATCCAATACCTGTGCCTAATTTTATAAACCATTTACAGCACACTATCTCTAAATTTAACGGTTTCCAAAAAAATAACTTTTCTGAATGTTATTTGACATCCCCTGATTATGATGAACAGCAACACACATTAAAACAAGTGTTAAACAGTGATAAGCCTATCCATGTTATCACGGCAAAACGAGGTAGGGGAAAATCCGCTTTGGCAGGTCAATTCTCTCACTATCGACATTGCATTGTTACGGCTCCTAACAAAAAATCGCTGACCACTTTCTTTCGTTTTGCTAAACCTGATGTTCGTTTTTATGCACCTGATGAATTAATCGAAAAAGGTGTCGATGATTTTGCTGGCTATCTTATTATTGATGAAGCAGCCATGATACCTTTGCCAATGCTAAAAAAATTGCTGCAACTCGTGAATTTAGACAAAAGCCGTATTTTACTGACTACTACGGTTGAAGGTTACGAAGGTACCGGACAAGGTTTTTTATTAAAATTATTAAATGATAAACAATGTGATTATTTTCATCTTGAAAAACCAATTCGGTGGAATGGCGATGATCAGTTAGAATATTTTACTGATTGTTTAGTTCTCAATGGACTAATATCAGCAGAAAATCAGCGAATTAATAATACAAAGCCAATTGATTATTCCATAGTAGCGCGTCATGATTTAAGTAGTTTGAAGGAGATCTTTTATTTACTGAAAACAGCCCATTATCAAACTACGTTAGTTGATTTAAGGCGACTTTTAGACGCGACAAATTTGACGATTTTGCAGGCTAAACAGAGTCATAACCTAATTGGTGCAGCCATAACGGTTAAGGAAGGAGATTTACCGGATGACTTAATTGAAGAAATATGGAAGGGTAACCGTAGACCAAAAGGAAATATGGTTGCACAATCTTTGGTAGCCCATGCAGGTGTTAAACAAGCAGCAAAATTAAAATCTGTCAGAATAAATCGCATTGCAGTGATAGCTTCTTATCGAAGACAAAATATTGCAACGCAATTGATACAACATACTTATGAAGCGGCAAAAAAACAACATCAAGATTTTTTATCCGTGAGTTTTGCCTATAGTAGGGAAAATTATCAGTTTTGGTCATCTGTAGGTTTTGTACTTGTACATGTTGGTAGTCGTTTAGAGACAAGTAGTGGCACATATTCGGTAATGGCAATAAAACCGATTAACCAAAATGGTATAAATTTGGTTAACGTGCTATCCAAAAAGTTACAACGTAACATAATGTGGCTAAAAGAGATCATCGCACTCCCATTTGATGAAATGCTTATTGCTGATACTGATCAGCAATTGACTAAGCAAGATATTATGGAATTATACGGATTTTGTTATTTTCATCGAGCATTCGAAGCAACTTATGCTTCATTATGTCGCTTACAACAATTTAATGATAAGCAAAATAATCGAGTGAAATTATCTGTCTTAGGTGCTTTACTGAAAAATAAAAATCAAGGCAATGCGATCATTCAGCAATTTCAATTGACTGGGCGAAAAGCATTATTAGAAACAATTAAACAAGAGGTTAAGCAATGGTTGAATAGTAACAATGAAGTTATTTATGAAAAATAGCAATGTTGTTTTATTGAAAACCATGCTGATAAGTTAAATTTAGCGTTATTTCATGTTTAAAAGGAACAAGAGTGAAGAGTGATAATGTAGATAAATTAAGATTTAATTCAAATATTAATCATGATCGGCGTAGATCGGGATTTGAATATTTTCTGTTAGGCTGGTCATTAGCATTCAGCCCGAAAATTAGACATTTTGTATTCTTGCCTTTATTGGCGAATATGGTGATTATGTCAGCGCTATTTTATTGGTTTTTTTCCACAATTACCGGCATGGTTGACTGGGGATTATCTTATGTACCGGGGTGGCTTTCTTGGCTTGGCTATATTATTAGTTTTATGGTGATTCTGATTTTAGTCATATTATTTTGTTATTTTTTTAGTACAGTGGCTAACTTTATTGCTGCACCGTTTAACGGCTTGCTTGCCGAACAAGTTGAAGCTGAATTAACGGGTATACCTGCACCCGATACTTCTTGGTTAAGTTTAATCAAAGATTTACCTAGAATATTTGGTCGTGAAATTCAAAAATTAATCAATTATGTATTATGGTCTATCCCAATATTATTAACGTATTTTATTCCTGTTATTGGTCAAACAGTCACACCGATAATTTGGTTTTTATTTACTGCATGGCAAATTAATATTCAATACGCTGATTATCCTTTCGATAATCATAAGATTACTTTTCATCGTATGCGTGAGTTACTTAAGCAGGATAAAGTTGATAATTTAGTCTACGGTATTTTAGTTAGTTTTTTTACTATGGTGCCACTATTAAACCTAATTATTATGCCAATTGCAGTTTGTGGCTCAACTGCGATGTGGGTCGATCGTTATCGCCATCAAGCTTTATTTAAAAGTGATATTAACGATATCCGATAGGGAAGAAAGTGATTAATTTTTTTCGAAATTAATCACTTTTTGTTTTTATCCTCAGCACTTTTTCGAGTTTGGTTATTCTCCTCATCATCATAAGGTATGGGTTTAATCCCTTTTTTATCAATGTAAGACTTAAAATTAAGCTTATTGAGAGCTTTAATGGCATTAATAAAAATACCTAAGATGAATAATAAAATTACCCACCAATAATCTTTTATCCACTCCATTTTTTTACCTTTGTAGGATGCATGTTAGTGACGCTCGTTTAATCGAATGTCCAAAGTAGCATTAAATAATCTATTCAAATTTTGTTTGAGCAGATTTAACAAGTTAGATAACTTAGCCAATCTTAATAAACGAGTAATTTTTCCAAAATTCTTTGATAAATTTTTTTCAGTGTGATGATATCCTGACAATTTACATTTTCGTTAATCTTATGGATTGTTTTATTTAATACCCCAAACTCGATAATCTGACAGCCCATTTTTGCAATGAAACGTCCGTCTGATGTTCCGCCACTTGTTGATAATTTTGTCTTAATATTTGTGTACTCTTTTATCGCACTTGCTGTAGCTTGAGTCAGTTCACCTTGCGGCGTTAAAAACGGATGACCTGATAAACGCCAATTTAACGTATAGTTTAATTTATGCTTTTGTAAAAGTTGCTCAACGCGGGTTTTAATTAATTCGTCAGTGAGTTCACTACTGTATCGAAAATTGAACTGCACCGATAGATCACCGGGCACAACGTTTTCAGCTCCTGTGCCTGCCTGAATGTTTGCAATTTGCATAGAGGTTTGCGGAAAATATTGATTGCCATTATCCCAAACCGTATTAACCAGTTCAGCCAATGCAGGGGCAAATCGATGAACAGGATTGTCAACTAAATGAGGGTAGGCGACATGACCTTGCATACCATGAATAATTAAATTT
This sequence comes from Gilliamella sp. CG13, assembly GCF_046635805.1. Taxonomy (NCBI): domain Bacteria; kingdom Pseudomonadati; phylum Pseudomonadota; class Gammaproteobacteria; order Orbales; family Orbaceae; genus Gilliamella; species Gilliamella sp. CG13. The sequence continues at coordinate 19,715 of NZ_JBIDFM010000010.1, read as the reverse complement.
GCTGTCAAAGAACCTCGACGCCCATTTTTAATTTGATCGCCTAAAACCTTATCACAAGAAGGCTCTCCTACAATACAATAGTCTACACGTTCCTGACGTTCAATAAGACGATTAACAACTTTAACTGTTCCATCGGTTGCATCAGCTTCTTCATCAGAGGTAATTAGAAACGCAACACGACCACGGTGATTGGGGTTTGCTTTAACAAAATCTTCAGCAGCACAGATCATTGCTGCGACACCACTTTTCATATCTGATGCGCCACGGCCATAAAGTACACCATGAGTATCAATGGTTGCCTCAAATGGGGGATACAGCCATTGGCTTTCATCGCCAGCAGGCACTACGTCGGTATGACCAGCGAACATAAGTGTTGTTTCTGACGGATCGCCATGATAAGCCCAAAGATTTTTAGTGCGACCAATATTGAATTCTTCAATGATAAAGTTAAGTGATGTTAAGCGCTCGATAAGGATATTTTGACAATTTTTATCATCCGGACTTATCGATTTTTCGGCAATTAATGCTTTGGTTAGTTCAATAACAGGCTCTGTCATAATGATCTCGGTTTTATTGTTGTTGTTTGAAAAATTGCGAATAACTTTCGTCTGAAAATCCGAGTAATACATGCTTACCCTTGATTATTAGCGGTCGTTTTATAATTGAAGGATTGTCCAGCATCAGTTTCATCGCAGCTTGCTCATTGTCAACGTTAGCACGTACTGATTCATCCAATTTACGCCATGTTGTACCCCGTGTATTAAGTAGGCTTTGCCAATCAACGAATTTCAAAATAGTCTGTAATTGTTCAGTTGACAGTCCATCTGTTTTGTAATTGTGAAATTGATATTTGATTTTATTTTCATCAAGCCATGTGAACGCTTTTTTCATTGTACTGCAGTTTTTAATACCGTAAATGGTTAACATAATTCTCATTCCTTAAGCAAAGTATAAAGTCAAATTATATCAGTTGTCTTACCGAATCTCTAATTTTGAATTGGCTGAGTAATCTAAACATTAATTAAATGAATAATCGAAAGATTAATCGCTTGAATTTAACCTTATTCAGATTCTTTTTGTTTTTCAGAACAAAACACTTGAAAAAAACATATTAATCCTTATTTTTGACATAAATTTTATTTTTTAAAGTTACTTTTCTATTTTTTTAAATATTAAATATTAATATTGCGAATTATTCGCATTTTAAAACTATTTTTATAGGTGAATATTTTTTAAAATAAGCAGAATAAAACGTGCTAGCATAATTCACAGGAACATTAATGTCAGTATTAACATTAAATCACCTCCCTTTAGGAAATGAGGCGGTTATCTCTCGTCTATTACCTGAATCCTTACCTTTTCGTAGAAAGTTACTGGCAATGGGATTAACTCCAGGCTGTAAAATTTCGATTGTTCGTGTGGCTCCTTTGGGAGACCCACTTCAGATTAAAATACGTGGATTTTTTCTTTGTCTAAGGCATCGTGAAGCAGCAACCATTGAAGTAACGGAGATAAATGAGTGAAAATAGTACTGGTTGGAAATCCAAATTGTGGCAAAACAACACTGTTCAATTTACTGACAGGATTAAAACAGCGAGTCGGTAATTGGCCTGGCGTGACAGTTGAACAAAAATTAGGTTTATTTTCTTATCACCATCACCAATACGAGGTCGTAGATCTACCGGGGACTTACTCTATTGAGTCTGATGCGGTTTCAATGTCGCAAGATGAATGGATAACGCGTGAATTTATTCTGACAGAAAAAAATAATGTCATTATTAATGTTATTGATGCCAGCAATTTACAGCGAAGCTTATATCTAACATTTCAATTGATTGATCTACAAGTACCGATGATTGTTGTACTCAATATGATTGATACGGTTAAGAATATGGGCGAAAAAATCGATTACCAACGATTATCCGTTTTACTGGGTTGTCCTGTAGTACCTATTTCATCAACCAAAAAATTAGGTATTAATTCATTTTATCAAGCAATTGAAAATAGGGCTGTCAACAAGCAAAAAGCTCAACCTTGCATAGACACGTTAGGGCAATCTCAGCAAAAAATGTTGACTCGTTATATTAGTGAGTTACCAGAAGAAAGTCGTGTTCATCAACTTAATCGCTGGCAATTAATTGAAGCCTTATTAGGACACAACACAGATCAGTTTAATTCACTTGAATTAGAAAAACTTGAAATTTGTCGACAACTCCTTTCGGCATGGTGTGATAATGAAATTGATGTTGCGCTAGCAAGTGCCAGATATGAAACGATTGATCAAGTGTGTAAAAAGGTTATTGCTAAACCTCGAGAATTAAGTCCCGATATTTCAGAAAAGTTCGATAAAATTACGCTTGGACGCTTTACAGGGATACCATTTTTTTTAATTGTGATGTATGCCATGTTTATGGTCGCTATCAATTTTGGTTCGGTATTTATCGATTTTTTTGAAAAATTTTTCGGAACAATTTTTGTCAATGGAACCGCAGGTTTATTAGAATTTATTCATGCGCCCGATTGGGTTCGTGTCATATTGTCTGATGGCATAGGCAATGGGATTCAAACTGTTTCAACGTTTATTCCTGTCATTGCCGCGATGTTTTTTGCTTTATCTTTTTTAGAGGATTCCGGTTACTTGGCGCGTGCCGCAATGGTGGTTGATCGGGTTTTACGTTTTATCGGTTTACCGGGTAAAGCTTTCGTGCCCATGTTAATGGGCTTTGGCTGTGGTGTACCAGCAATTATGGGCACGCGTACATTAGAAAGTTCTCGAGATCGTATAATGGCTATCTGCATGATCCCTTTTATGTCTTGTGGGGCAAGATTACCGGTTTATGCATTATTTGCGGTTATATTTTTCCCGCTTCATGCTTCTTTCGTTGTATTTATGTTATATCTGCTTGGTATTGGTGTCGCAGTCCTGTCGGGGATGATTTTAAAAAACACGTTATTAAAAGGTGAGTTAACCCCCTTTATTATGGAGATGCCAGTTTATCGAATTCCAACCCTTCGTAGCATTTTACGCTTAACTTGGCAACGCTTGAAAAGTTTTATATTCAAAGCCGGAAAAGCGATTGTAATTATGGTGACGATTTTAAGCTTACTCAACTCTTGGGGAACAGATAATACCTTTGGACATGAAAATACTAATCAATCGGTATTATCAGTCATAAGCCAAAAAATTACACCTGTTTTTCAACCCATGGGGATCGATAACAAAAATTGGCCAGCAACAGTGGGCATTTTTACGGGAATTTTTGCAAAAGAGTCCATCATTGCGACGTTAAATTCACTTTATTCTATGGATAGTCAACCAGAAGATGATGAGCAATCGGATTGGTTTGAAGACATTAAATCGGCTTTTGCCACTATTCCAGATAATTTATTTGCTTTGTCTGAAACGATTACTGACCCTCTTGGATTGTCATCATTAAATGATGATATCGATACTTTACAAACTGATTTAGCGATCAATTCCACTGCTATTTCTAAAATTAAGACATCATTTACGTCTTCGTCAGCCGTAATAGCTTATTTAATATTCATCTTACTTTATACACCATGTACAGCAGTATTAGGGACTATTTATCGTGAAGCAGGGTGGCGTTGGATGATTTTTGTTGCAGTATGGACATTCACAATTGCTTGGTTGGTGGCGACAATCTATTATCAATTTACACAACTTGCCTATTCAAATACTGCAAGTTATTGGTTGTTCGCTTGTGGACTATTGATAACATTGATGATGTTTATTCTGAGCAAAGTGGGGAATGATTCATTCAAGAAAAATAATATTTTCAATCATAAAAAATAAAGAAAATCATCTTGTTGTGATTGATTTGCTTTTATCATTTGATTCTCTGGAGAACAAAGTAGGTAAAACCTATAAGACTAATATAGAAAATGTTAATGACCTCGATTCGTGATTATGTACAATTAAAAGGGCGCGTGGAATTGCAAGATATAGCACGTCATTTTAGATTGCCTGAAAGTGCCCTTATGCCGATACTAAACTTTTGGGTAAAGAAAAAAGTGATGCAACTCATCGTTGTAGAACAACCCGATTTTTGTCAGTCGAAAAAATGTGATAACTGTGCTGGTTGTAATTTTGCGAATAAAACGATTTATGCATGGATTTAGTCAATATTTAATATCATGCATTTTTGTTTTAGGGCTGGTCAATATAGCGTTAACGATTAGCTGAAAAATACTAGATTGAGTTTTTATCGAGATATTTTTCATATTGATAAAGTGAATTTCGTGATTTAGGTCACATTAAAAAATCAATTTATAATGTAAAAATAACAAACTGATAGTAGAGATAAACAAGCTATAATTGCTATCACAACTGTGTGAAAATTTTGCTTTTTTGTTATCTATTTCAGGTTATTGTTAAATGTATAAAAACGTTAAAATAACGAGTCGCTAAGTCGTTTTATCACTAGATAAATGCTATTATAATCTTTTAGAAAATTGAAGCTGTAGAGGATATAGAAGTATATGAGTCAATTAGATGAATTTAAAAAATTAACCGTCGTTGTTGCCGATACAGGTGATATCGATTCAATTAAACAGTTTTCACCAGAAGATGCAACCACGAATCCTTCTCTTGTATTAAAAGCCGCTCAACTTCCTCAATATCGTTATCTGATTGATTCTGCAGTTGAAACTGCAAAAAAATTAGGTGGTAGCAAAGAACAACAATTAGTTAATGCTTGTGACCAAGTTGCTGTCAATATTGGTGCGGAAATTTTGAAAATTGTACCCGGACGAATTTCGACAGAAGTGGATGCTCGTTTATCTTTTGATAAACAAGCTTGTATCGAAAAAGCCCGCCGAATTATAGAACTCTATCAACAAAAAGGTATCGATAAATCACGAATTTTGATTAAAATTGCTTCAACATGGGAAGGGATTAAAGCTGCCGAAGTTCTTGAAAAAGAGGGCATTAATTGTAATTTAACGTTACTATTTTCATTTGCACAGGCACGTGCTTGTGCTGAAGTCAATGTGTTTCTCATTTCGCCTTTTGTTGGTCGTATTTATGACTGGTATCAAGCTAAAAAACCAATTGGACCTTATATTGCCGATCAAGATCCAGGTGTGGTATCAGTACGTAATATTTATAATTACTATAAACAACATGGTTATAAAACGATAGTTATGGGGGCAAGCTTCCGTAAAGTTGAACAAATTTTAGCATTAGCCGGTTGTGACCGATTAACGATTGCGCCAAATTTATTGGCTGAAATGCAACATTCAACAGCGCCTGTTGAACAAAAACTGTATCCAAATCAAACTGTCGTTGAACGACCTGCACCGATTACCGAGTCTGAATTTAGATGGCAACATAATAGCGATGCCATGGCTGTCGAAAAATTGGCAGAAGGAATTCGTGCCTTTGCGGTGGATCAAGGTAAATTAGAAGAGATGATTGCAACACTTCTATAATAATAAAGGGGGAGTCACCATTCCCCTTTCACTTTTTTTATAAAGTTAATAATATAAATCTGTTTCAAAAATACAGAAAAAATGAATTTGAATAACTTAAAATATATTTTGGAGATTAAAACATGAATGCAACGACGCTATCTCACCGCGAGCTTGCGAATGCGATAAGGGCATTAAGCATGGATGGTGTACAAAAAGCAAAATCAGGTCATCCGGGTGCGCCTATGGGTATGGCTGATATGGCGGAAGTACTTTGGCGTGGATTTTTAAAACATAACCCGAACAATCCAACTTGGGCAGATCGAGACCGTTTTGTATTATCAAATGGTCATGCTTCGATGCTAATTTATAGCTTACTACATCTTACCGGTTATAAAGTTAGCATTGATGACTTGAAAAATTTCCGTCAGTTGCATTCAATCACAGCAGGGCATCCAGAATATGGTCATGTTCCGGGCGTTGAAACCACAACCGGACCTTTAGGACAGGGCATTGCTAATGCAGTTGGTATGGCAATTGCAGAAAGAACTTTATCTGCACAATTTAATAAACCAGGTCATACTATAGTCGACCATTTTACCTATGTATTCATGGGTGATGGTTGTATGATGGAAGGGATTTCACACGAAGCTTGTTCATTGGCTGGAACACTGAAATTAGGAAAACTCATTGCATTTTATGATGAAAATGGTATTTCAATCGATGGCGAAATAGAAGGTTGGTTTACTGATGATACCGCGAAACGCTTTGAAGCTTATGGATGGCATGTTATTCGCGGTATTGATGGTCATGATGCAAATGCCATTGCTCAAGCGATTGAACAAGCACAAGCTGTGACCGATAAACCTTCTTTACTGATGTGTAAAACAGTTATAGGTTTTGGATCACCAAATAAAGCGGGCAGTCATGACAGTCACGGTGCACCACTGGGAGATGCTGAAATTGAAGCAACCCGTCAAGCACTTGGGTGGAATTATCCGCCGTTTGACATTCCGAAAGCTTATTATGAAGCGTGGGATGCGAAAACCAAAGGTAAACAAATTGAAGATGAGTGGAACACTCGCTTTGAAGCTTATGCCAAAGCATATCCAGAACTTGCAAGCGAATTTAAACGACGAATGCAGGGCGATTTACCAGAAAATTGGCAACAAGTGGCTACCGATTTTGTCAATAAATTGCAAGCAAACCCAGCAACGATAGCGACGCGTAAAGCATCACAAAATGCAATTGAAGCTTTTGCACCTGTATTATCTGAGTTTCTAGGTGGCTCGGCTGACTTAGCACCAAGTAACTTAACAATGTGGTCAGGTTCAAAAGAAATTTTAGCCAATCCGGATGGTAACTATATTCACTATGGTGTACGTGAGTTTGGGATGTCTGCTATTATGAATGGTATTGCACTTCATGGCGGCTTTATTCCTTATGGGGCAACATTCTTAATGTTTATGGAATATGCACGAAATGCGGTACGCATGGCTGCCTTAATGAAGATTCGTTCACTGTTTGTTTATACCCATGACTCAATCGGACTAGGTGAAGATGGACCAACACATCAACCTGTTGAACAAATGGCAAGTTTACGGGTAACACCAAATGTCAGTACTTGGCGTCCATGTGACCAAGTTGAATCAGCCATAGCATGGCAATATGCCATTGAACGTAAAGATGGTCCAACAGCATTGATCTTCTCAAGGCAGAATCTTAAACAACAACCACGAACAGCTGAACAATTAGCCAATGTTTATCGTGGCGGTTACATTTTAAATGATTGTGCAGGAACGCCAGAGTTGATCTTAATTGCGACGGGTTCAGAAGTCGAATTAGCGGTAGAAGCCTATCATCAATTAACAAATGCAGGGAAAAAAGTACGGGTTGTTTCAATGCCATCAACTGATGCGTTTGATAAACAAGACTGCGCTTATAAAGAGTCGGTATTACCTTCTTCGGTCACTGCGCGTATTGCGATTGAAGCAGGGATTAGTGATTACTGGTATAAATATGTGGGACTAAATGGCAAAATTGTGGGTATGATAAGTTTTGGCGAATCAGCACCTGCTGAACAGTTATTTGAAAAATTTGGTTTTACAGTTGAAAATGTAATTGCAAAAGCCAATGATTTATTGAAATAATTGTTATTCCTGTTTAAAGCGCCATTACCATATAGGTAATGGCGTTTTTTTTTGGCATCTATCTTAAGATATTATGATTTTATTTGATAAAAAAAGGATTCGGATCTTTTTTTAATTTCTCATAAGGATATAACTCATTTTTCCAATCTTTAATTTTAATCTTTGTTTGGTGTGGTATATCTGTCAACTTGTTTTGCATATATTCATGTGAAACATCTAAGGTGATACCCATCCATTTACTTAACAAGTAAACAAGCTGATAACCTGAGATTTTTTTCTCAATTTTTTGTTGTGTTGTACTTTTCGAATCAAAGAAAATAAAAGGTACTTCGTAGCTATTTTGGTATTCCCAGTTATGTCTTAAATCTTGATATTGATCCAAGTGGGTAAGACCATGATCGGCAAAATAGACAAGCGAATAATCTTCATTATGTTTTTTTAGTATATCAATTGTTGATTTAATCAGGTCGTCCGTTTCTTTTATACTGCTGACATAGCAAGAGATATTTTCGTTATATAGATTGAATTGAATATCAAATTGTAATCGACGACAAAAATTGGAATGAGATCCCATAAGGTGCATGACGATCAGTCTTGGCTTAGCCTGTTTATCTGATAATATTTTATCTAATTCTGGTAATAGTAAAGTATCATGTTTTCCGTGTGATGACTTACCATTATATTCCCCTTTTTTGGTGTAGAAGTTATAGCTTGCATAAGCGGCAATGCGAGGTACGGTAATCTCAATTTTTCCGAGTTTGCCTTGATTAGAAAGCCAATAAGTTTCAAATCCTGCATCGTTAGCAATACTAACAATATTATTATTTAACTGAGCATTCACTATTTTATCATCTGAATAAATAGCTTGGCTAATCAAATGAGGGACAGATGCTTGCGTATTCGAAGCGGGTGCGATTAAACCATCCCATATCACATTTGCATGTTGAGTGGCAAAAGGCGTATTGTCATAACTAAATCCATAGGCATTCATATAATCTTTACGGACACTTTCACCAATAATGATAAGGTAATTTTTGTGGTCTGGATTAACCGATAAAATAGGAATCGTATTTTGTTGTTCAATTTGTTTAAGTTGTGCTTCTTTCTCGGAACAATAAATTTTTCCACTGGTAAAAAGCGCTTTATAAAATTCAAAAAAAGGATATTTCACATTATCCATTATCTCTTCAGACAGTGAATGAGAAGGGGTCGGGATAAACTTAATATACGCTTTAATCGGTTTATAGCACAATAAAATCAATGTAAAAATAATCAGGTAATAATTGTGAACAGTAGGAAATGGCAGTTTGATAAATATTAGAACAAAAGCGATTAGAAGTAAGAAGGTAATCAAAAATAGATAAGTCGATATTTGCGAACAGAATTCATTTACTTCGTCCATGTCTGTTTCAAACAAAGCACTTATTACTGCTACATTAGGAGGGCCGTAATAATAAGCAATGGGAAAGTAAAGAGCAGCTATAACAAATGATAGACCAAAAAAAAATCGAAAAATGGTGAATCTGCCTAGGAAAATTAATGAAAAATAAGTAAGCAATATACGATCTATTCTTTTCGGATATCCTAATAAATACACGACTAAGACTGCAAGGCTAAGACAAATACAATGAGAAAACAAAATTTTTTTAGAGAGCTTCACAACATTATTACACTATATTAAATTTATCTACAAGGCACGTGATTATATAGTGAATTATTATTTAATCAATTTATATCGTCATTTTGTGTTTGATTCAATTTGAATTGAACTAAATGATTTTTCTATCATTTATGTACCTAATAAAAGGCGTTTAACAGCCTTAAACGAAGGAATAAAATAGCTGTTTGAGTTAAAAAATGGTTAACTGTATTGAATAGTTGTTATGGAGTAGAGGCTATTAATGATTTAACACTTATCGGTTAATTTGATAAGTGTTAAATATTAAGATGGGAAGTGGCTTACTAGCCAATAAATCGTTATTTTGATGATCGATTTAATATTATTGCTTCAGGCTGTTTTTGGATATAGATCATTCTGGCTATTAATAAAATAGCGGCGACTGCCAGACCTAAAATAATGCCAATCCAAAAACCGGCAGCCCCAATTGGCGCTATAATCAGATCGGTTAAACCTAAGATATAACCTACAGGTAATCCTACTACCCAATAAGAAAGCAATGTAATAAAGAAGATGCTTTGCGTATCCTTATAACCACGAAGCACATTGCTGGCTACAACTTGCAAATAATCAGAAGCCTGATAGATTGCTAATAAAATAATTAGGTGCATACATATCGTAATGACAGCAACTTCTTTAGTAAATAATGCAATGATTGGTGTTCGAAAGACAACCAAAATTAATGCGACAATAATTGCTATAGCCAACGAAATAGCTAAACTTATATACGCGGTATGTTTGGCAAGAGATAGCTTTTTTTGACCTAACAAATAACCAACACGAATGCTAGTAGCAACACCGAGTGAAAGCGGAATGGCAAATGTTAAACTGCTAATCGTAAATATGATTTGATGTGCCGCAACTGTAATTTTACCTAATGGGGCAATCAGTAATGCTATGACGGCAAATAAACTCATTTCGAAAAAATAAGCCAATGCCAGAGGCGTGCCTAACAGGATAACTTTTTTAATAATAGACCAATCAATAAGTTTTGTGAAAGGTGTTATACGAATATCACGTTGGCTAGTGGTGGTTAACGTATAAAGGCGAATTAAAAAAAACATTAGCCAAAATATAATCGCTGCGGTAATGCCACATCCAACTCCACCGAAAGCAGGCAAACCTAATTTTCCATAAATTAATACATAATTAATGGGAATGTTGGCAAGTAATGCAATAAAGATGATCACCATGGCTGGTTTGGTATTGGATAACCCTTCACACTGATTTCGGTAAACTAAAAATAATAAGAACGCGGGAACACCCCACATAATGGCACGTAAAAAAGAAACGGCAACTTCAACCATTTCAGGATCGATAGGATGTTCAACTGAACTTCTTAAACTAATCAGTTTATCTGAATGGTATAAAATGAACATCATTACCACTGATAAGAACAAGGCAATAACGACTCCTTGTCGAGTGTGATCAGCAACTTGATGACGTTTAGCAGCCCCATTTAAATTGGAAATAATCGGTGTTAAGACACTAAGTAAACCCTGTCCAAATAATATGGTTGGTAACCAAATTGAGACTGCAATGGCAACCCCTGATAATGCTGTGTTACTGTAGTTACCAGCCATAATGGTATCGACGAAGGTAATCGCTGTTTGCGATATTTGTGCTATCAGTACGGGTACCGAAAGGGCAATAAGTTTTTTGATTTCGTTTCGATAATGTTGTTTCATTGGATGTGTTTACTGTTTAACAGTTCCCCATAAATCATATTCATCGGAATGTTCAACTTCAACTTGAACAATATCACCAACGTGAACATTTTTTTCTTCATTTAAATAGACAACACCATCAATTTCTGGTGCATCAGCCATACTGCGTCCAATAGCGCCTTCTTCATCGACTTCATCAATAATAACCGATAAGGTTTTGCCAATTTTATTTTGTAATTTTTGGGTAGAAATTGTCTGCTGTAATTGCATAAAACGATGAAAACGTTCTTGTTTAATTTCTTCCGGAATTTGATTCGCGAGCTGATTGGCTACTGCACCTTCAATCGGGCTATAAGGAAAACATCCCACACGATCAAGCTTAGCTTTGTTTAAAAAATCGAGTAATAATTCGAAATCTTGGTCTGTTTCCCCTGGATAACCAACAATAAACGTTGAACGTAAAGTAATATCTGGACAGATTTCTCGCCATTTATGAATTCGTTCAAGTGTTCTATCAATGGTGCCTGGGCGTTTCATTGATTTTAAAACCGAAGGACTGGCATGTTGAAGTGGTATATCCAGATACGGTAAAATTTTCCCATCCGCCATTAACGGGATCAAATTATCAACACTTGGATAAGGATACATGTAATGGAGCCTTACCCAAATGCCTAACGTTGCTAATTGTTCGCATAACGTTTGAATATCAGTTTTTAATGGCATACCATTCCAAAAGTTGGTACGATTTTTAATATCGATACCATATGCTGAAGTATCTTGAGCAATAACGAGTAACTCTTTAACGCCACTATCAGCTAATCGCTTTGCTTCATCAAGTACATTACCAATTGGTCGGCTAACCATTTCGCCACGTAGCGATGGAATAATGCAAAATGTACAGTTATGATTACAACCTTCTGATATTTTTAAATACGCATAATGCTTAGGCGTTAATTTCACACCTTGCTGTGGTACTAAACTGGTAAAGGGATTATATGCGGGTTTAGGGGCATATTTATTGACATGAGTAAGTACTGCCTCGTAGCTATGGGGGCCCGATATTTCAAGTACTTTAGGATGTACATTACGTATTTGATCTTCTTTTGCACCTAAACAGCCTGTCACAATGACCTTGCCATTTTCATTTAAAGCTTCGCCAATGGCTTCTAACGATTCTTGTACGGCGCTATCAATAAAGCCACAAGTATTGACGATAACTAAATCTGCATTTTCGTAGCTTGGTACTACTTGATAACCTTGTGTTCGTAATTCAGTTAAAATTCGCTCTGAGTCAACCAAATTTTTGGGACAACCAAGGCTCACAAATCCAATAGTAGGGGATGACATATTCATAATATTTATAATAATGCTTAATATTTAAAGAGGAATTAAATTGATAATAAAATAAATTTTATCGATTAATTAGTTGTTGTTAATTTAAAATGTCGGCATTTTAACACATTTAAGCATTGTAAATATACTGATTTTCAAATTCTTAATTAACAGAAAATGGGTTTTAAGTGGTAACGTCAGGCAAGTGTATAAAGTGGGATTTTGACCTGTTAAATTTACCATATTTGATTGAAATCATGCGAGCACAACTTAATAGATGGATATTAACTTCTCAAATTTTGTGACCTAAGAATACTTGTGGGCAGGTCGATTTAATGTGATAAATCCGTTGAATGCTAACTCATACAGCCTTTTAATTGGGCTGTATGAATTAATTTAAACAAAATGTTAATCGTTTAAAGCATTGAGCACTTCAGACACTTGACGGTCTAAACTTTCTGCTCCACCACCAGATAAGTACCAAAGATCAGGTGTCAAATAGACAACGGTGGTTTTACTTTTATTGAGAACTTTTGTATCAAAATAGTTGGCTTTCATGGCTTGTTGACCAATAGCATGACTTCGGTCAATGACAAAAATAATATCTGGCTTAACGGTTTTAATATATTTATCGTCAACAAAAGTAGGTGCTGGGCGTTCTCCATTTGTAGCTAGCTGGTTAGCTAAAAGTGGTACCGCTCTTTTGACTTTTAATACATCATGGATAAGCGCAGCACTTGAGCTATTATTAATAAGAATCATTTTTCCATTGTTGTGAATAGCGACAATGGCCTTTTTAGGGCTTGCTGAGGTCATTCTTTGAGCTTGGTTGATTTTGTTATTGAGCGAAGCAATGAGTTGAGTTGCTGTGTTTTCGGTTCCGGTAAGGCTCGCTAACAAATTGATATGATTTTTTGTTGATTCAAAATAATGTTTGCTATCAACACTTAAATTAAGCACTGGGGCAATTTTTGACAACTCATCTTTTTTATTTGCTTGACGTCCATCAATAATAATAAGATCAGGATTAGTTTGTTTAATTGCATCTATATTGGGTTCTTTCATATTACCCGTATCAACCACATCATCCCTTTTAAATTGATTCAAATAGGATGGAATGACCGATTGTGGGGTTGCCGTCACTATTGAGCCTTTACCTAAAGCATCTAATGTATCTAATGCTCCATAATTCATGACAACAATTTTTTTCGGAGATTTAGGTACGATGATCGTTTCACTATTGTTTGTGACAGTCATTGTCGACGGTGATTGACAACCGGTTAACCCCAAAACTATTAATGCAATGCTACTTAGCAGCAATTTTTTCTTTCTGTTCATAGACACCCTTTATATTAAATGTAAATAATAATTATTATCATTTAAAGTAGGTTGCTTGTCTAGCGAAAAATAATTTAATAAAAGATATTGATAATTATTATCATCTAATGTAGTGTTCATACTCATGGGTAATTATAAAATATCATTATAAATAATGGGGTTATAATAAATGAACGTTAAGCTAAAATTTAAACTGACAAATTATGTCATTAATTCAGGTTTTTTATTATTATCAAGTACAGCACTAGCCGCTGTGAATAGTTCAGATACTGATACAATGGTTGTTACCGCTTCGGGTTTTGCACAGCAAATCAAAGAAGCCCCTGCAACCATTTCTGTTATTACCTCAGAAGAAATTAGTCAAAAATCGTATCGTGATGTCACTGATGCGTTAAAAGATATTCCTGGTGTCACCATTACCGGTAGCGGTGATTCAACAGATATAAGCATTCGAGGTATGGATGCCAAATATACGATGATTTTAGTTGATGGTAAAAAGGTCAGCACCCGAGAAACGCGACCAAATAGTGACGTTTCCGGATTTGAACAAGGTTGGTTACCACCATTAACGGCGATAGAACGCATTGAGGTAGTCCGTGGTCCTATGTCATCACTGTATGGTTCTGATGCAATGGGTGGGGTAATTAATGTTATTACCAAAAAAGTGTCAGATAAATGGCATGCAGGATTACGTTTAGAATCTGTAATTCCTTATCGTTCTGAAGAAAAAAACACTTATACAGGAAGTTTTTCAGTCATGGGACCGATTGTTGATGATAGAGTTGGCATCCAACTATATGGTCAATATTCAAAACGAAATGAAGATAAATTTTTGAATGGTCATGCCCAACAAAAACTTCAAAGTCTAAATGGTAAGCTGTCTTTAAATGCAACAGATACGCAACGATTTGATTTAGATATGGGGCGTTCAATTCAAAAAAGTAAGGCAACAGCGGGTAATACCCGAGCTAAGAATAGAGGCGATTTTCCTCGTGATAATCGCCGTAATACGTATAGTTTAACTCATACTGGGCTGTTTGGTGATATTTCGACAACTTCATTTATTGCTTATGAAGGTAATAATAACCCGGAAAGAAAGATGAAAATTCGAAATACCGATCTTGATACCCGTGTAACAATTCCGCTTAATATTAATATGTTAACAGTAGGGGGAAAATATAATTACCAAGAGTTACACGATAAAGGTAATCAATTGAAGAAGACATTAACTAAAATAGATCGTTGGAATTATGCTCTATTTGCTGAAAATGAAATAAGTTTATTAGAAAATTGGAATTTAACTGTTGGATTACGTTATAACAAAGATGAAAACTATGGAAGCAACTGGAATCCAAGAGTTTATAGCGTATGGAATATTGATGATAATTTCACTCTCAAAGGCGGCTATTCAACGGGTTATGCAACACCACAATTACGGCAAGTCGTTGCTGATTGGGGACAAGTTACAGGGGGTTCCGGCACGGGTAATAAAGGAATGGTACTGGGAAATCCTAATTTAAAACCTGAAAAATCAGACAATATCGAAATTGGACTGGGCTATACTAATGATTATGGAATAGATGCTTCAGCCACGGCGTTTTATACAAAATATAAAGATAAGATTCAAACTTATTACATTTGTCAGGGACCAGCTGGAAAAGGTAAATGTAAAGTGAATGGTTACCAAGAAAAATTTGATTTTGTTCAAGGCAGAGAAAATGTCGATAAAGCCGATCTTAAAGGCGTTGAATTAACGTTTAAAACGCCATTGTTTAATGAGTTCTTGTTGACGTCAAATTATTCATGGACAAAGACAGAACAAAAAACCGGTATCAATAAAGGACGTGCATTAAACCGTACACCTAAACAAAAATTTAATATGCAATTGGATTGGTACATCAGTCATAATTGGGACTTATGGGCTAAGATGGCATACTACGGACAAGAAAACGCCAATAAGCGAATGGGTAAACAAAGTAGGTATGTCACGTATCCTGGATATACGTTCTGGGATATGGGAGCAGCGTATCAAATCAACAAGAAAGCAAAAATTTACACGGGTATTTATAACTTGTTTGATAAAGATGTTGACAATGAAGACTTTGGTAAAACCTTAGATGGACGTCGCTATTTTGTTGGAACAGAAATTAGTTTCTAGATAACATTTTTCTCATCAATTAGTCATCAAATGTATTTAATTGATGAGAATGATTGTTTTTAGTCAATGGTATGATTAATAACATTTTTATCAAATCTTCTTTTTTAATCATATTTTTAATCTTAGGTAAATTCTCATTGAAATATTTGAATTCATTTTGTACAAATTACACATTGCTTACTTATTCATAACAATCCGTTTACATATGTTTTAATAAATTGTAACTTACTTAACCTATAATTTTGATAGGAAAAATTTATTGAAGAAAATGAATTGTATAAAACCTAGATAAAACGCTTAAAAATAAATTAATATTATTCATTATGTTATTTTAAAGTGTGAACTAATGTGATTAACCTGTTTTTATGTTTGCATTATAACGAATATGTCATAAATATCGTGATTTTATGTTGTTTTGATAGTGATTCTGAATTGATCGTGTATTGATAGATCGATAAATCCGATCAATAATATTTTTGAAGATTATCTCTTCTTTTAAATTAAGTGGATAAATTTTTCAATTATTAAATCAATTTTATTATCTCCTCATATTGAAAATAATGTAAGGAATATAGCAGTATCTTATTATTTTTGATAGTGATTTTAAATTGATTGGGTGTTGATGGATCGATAAATCCGATCAATAATATTTAAAAGGATCACCTCTTCATTTAAATTAATTGGATGAATGTGAAGTTATTAAATCAATCTTAAGATTTGTGATTGATTTGTTATTTTGTTAATGAAGAAAACTATATGAAGCACATTATCAACCCTAATTCACGAAATTTTAGTGAATACAAACCTAACCATTTAGTTATCTCTAAATTGAATATAGGTTCACATTTAAATTGCTTATTATCTATGCTAAAAAAAAATAGGACTGCAACTAAATTGAGTTATTTAAGTGCAGTTTTGGCTTTCATTTCAGTTAATCCTGCTAATGCAGCACTATCAACAACGACCGTCAATTCGATAAAAGGGGATAAACCTATTTTTTTTGCAACAGAATCGATCGTTAATAAATTAGGTTTTAATTACAACGGTACTGATTACAATGAAATATCCGGTAACATCACTAGTAATACCACCAAATATTTTGATCATACGACTAACTTAAATGATTTTGTCATAAAAAGTTATTTTGTTCCTAGAACAACTATTGATGATAATAAGGGTGATTATTTTGATATTAATAATGATGCTTTTGATCCTAAGCAACCCATCAGCAACACATTAAATTACGTTTGGAAGGATAGTAATAATGTTAAAATCGATCCTGCAGATTTTAATAATATTGCTTGTAGCCATAACAAATATAAAATGCCGTTAAAATTAGAAATCACTGCGACTGATATTAAAGTTCATACTCAATTTGGCGATCCTAATGAAAGTGATCCTGTCAATTTTATTGAAACTCAATCAATGGGTGCTCAGCCTATAACAAAAACTTATCAAATAGCTATCGCTAATACTTGCTTTGCAAAACCTTATAGTCTTATCTCAGATCCACTTACTCAATGGCGTTCAGTTAAAAATGACAAATCTGAGAATGATGAAAAGTGGAATCTCACCGGAATTGGTATAAATAACATTCCTAAAAATAAACCTAATTTTGCAGTAGGTGGCGGAGTAACTGAAGATTATGTCTTCAATCAAGGATTTAAAGTGACGCCTACCTTATCTAAAAAACATTTTCCAACGACAGGTTTTGCCGGTGCGCAATTTCAGTTAGTCATGGGTGGTGTACAAAACGATTATACCTTCACGACAAATAATAGTTCTGTTACTGTTGATAAAGATGGTTTAATTACGCTTAACCAGCCTACTAAAACGGTCACTATAACGGCAACCTTAAAATCTGATGATAAAATCCATTATGATTATACATTCAGTCTTGATTTATGGCTTGAACCAAAATTACAATCTTTCCAAAATCAAAACGATGCAAGGGCTCAATGTACAGGTTCTTCAAAATTGTTGAGCCGAAAAGAATTAAATAATTCATCCGAGTTCTCGACTAAAAATTTAGATGGTGCGAAAGGTCGTATTTATAATGTGTTTACACGCGGAATTGGATATGGTGTCTTCAGTGAGTGGGGGAGATCGCTTAATCAACAGTATAATAGTTTGATTGTAACTTATCCAAAATCTAATTGGAAATTTGGTTGGTATTATACTAATGAATCTCACAACACCACTAATGACAATAATGAAGCCATTTCAGAAGCTATTCTGGTTTCAAGTCACGATGGAATGATTTCGTTTCCTAGTGCTTGGGGTATAGATGAAGCAAAAAGAGCCGTTTGCGGAACTTACTTATAATGATTATAAGGAGTATTTAACCCATTCAACAAGGGTTGTTATTTAGCTAGTATTAGGGATGAATTTACACTGACTAATACTTCAAAAGTAGCGTTACCTATTAAAATGATTTTATCAAGTTTGATATGAAAATAGGATAGGTAACCTCTTTATCACTTTACCTTTTTCTTCCAATAAAATGTCTATATTAAATCACAGTTATGATCAAAATGATTTTTTGTTATCTTGCTGGATTTCATCATTAACTGTATTGTTTTAACCTTTTTATAAAAATTTGAATAGTCCTAATAAGGTTAAAAAAGCCCCAATATAGGGGCAAAAATGTGGACTACCACTGTCTTTCCAGTTGTCAGGTACTCAATATTGTAACTTTAAAATACGCTATCAAGTACCGTATCAAAACTGCAGTATGTTCGTACGCCTCTGCTAGCTACTTGAATCTTCTTACCCCATTAGTAACTCGTGGTATTGCTAACTTTATGGTAAGTCAATTAGTTTTGATAACGCTTATGATAATATAAGTTATCAATTTAGTCAAGGCTAAAAGTTATTGTTTTTCAGTTTTAATCAAATATTAAATACCACTATTTTGATTGTAAATTGTACTATACATATTAGATCATTATTTTTGTTGTCGTAATATTTATTAATAAATAATTGATATTAAGTTAATTTATGTTTTTTTGTTGAGGAGGTATGACACCAATTTTAATAAAAATATTATGTTAGTGTAAAACTTTAAACATTTTGTTTTTATAGGATTATCATTAATTTTTTATAACAATAGTTATTGATTTTAATGATAACTATTGTTATTATAGGTGTGTTTTATTTTGAATAGGAAAACTTCACGATGACACCAGAACAGCAATTAGCTTTACTTGATGAAAAAATAAAAGTCGCTGAGAAACATGTTGAACAACTCTATGATTATCGCCGACGACTCATAAATCAATATGATCTTAATAAGGGAAAATATCAAAACATTAACGTAACGCGTCCCCTTTTTTAATTAATCCTATCGATATTGTTACTAAAAAAAGAGTTTTTCAACATATGACAATAAGTTAATAGTCACAGATTAATAAATAGTTAAACATTATAAATTGGAATTATATGGAAAATATATGAGGTAAATAATGACAGCACCGTATCTGAATATTCAAAAAAATAATAAACCGACACAATGGTTAAATAAAGTGAGTTTGAATGCTGATTATGATATTACTCAAGTATTAACCCGTTGGGGTAATTGGGCTCGAAAAGAAGCTTATCAACAACGCAAAGTATTTAGTCTATATCAATCCCAAAAAAAGGAATATAAACAGGTCTGTTTAGATAAAGACGGGTTAATAATAGATAGCATTATCTCAACGATGAAAAAATAGTAAAATCGCGAAAATAAAAGAAGAAGCAAAAGTCTTAATTAAATTCTATTACGGAGACGAAATGATTGTTGATGATCATCTTTATATTGAACGAAGCAAAACACAAACATCGTCGACATTAATTATCAAACCTAAAAATTTACGTGAAATAGCGCAGGATTTAGCGTGCAGTGAAGGCAATATCCGAAAAATAAAAAGTAGTGGTGAAAGTTACATTATTGGTGCATTATCGATGCAAACGATGTT
>NZ_JBIDFM010000009.1:0-61081 GCF_046635805.1 Gilliamella sp. CG13 | reverse complement strand
GAATAAGCGACCCACGCTTTGTCATACACCCGATTGTCTATCGTAATAAACATCCCTTTTACATTGTGATTATCTTCGATGCAATTTAAAGGGATTTCTTTGGGTCTTGACCCTTTTACATCTCGAAATTCTCGTAATCGCATCGCACCTGAATAGGTCACTTCATACACCATAATTTCAAGCTTATCATCATCCTGATTTCCGGTTGGATTACATAAAATATACACATAACCTTCTCGTAAGGTTCTGTACACATATTGATATTCTAGCAGTTTCTCTTCCGGCTCTCTATCCCCTAGCGAAACCATGCCTTGTGACCAATTAATGTCTTTTCTAAACTTGATGGGAATAATCGATTTTCGCACTAAAAATATTGGCACGCCTTTTCGTTGACAAACCCCACATTGACCATTACTTAACACCAAGGCTTTTTTATTCGCTTCATTAACTAATTCGGGATTAAAACTTTCTTCCTTCGGATTTTCTATATCTTCTATTTTATTTTTTTCTTGATTTTCTTGGTGATTCATGACTTACTTCCATTCATCTATAACATTTTTATAAAAATATTCATCGTTATGTTGAGTTATTTTTTTAAACTGCTTAAAGCTTGCTTTTCTTGACTTAATAACGTCCCTAATTCGCCTTGCATTTCTTCATTGTCGATGACGTCATTAATGATAGCTGTCAACTTTTCGTTTTGCGTTAATTGACCATAAATTATGCAAAATAAGACATACACTCTTCTATCATTGGGATTTTTCAATTTTGTCCCGTTATGATCGTAAAAATAGTTGATAATTTGTGAGAGTAATTTTTGCGGTTGCGGTTTATCGTATTCTTCATACAAATCGGTCAATATTACCGCTATTCGATACAACTCAAATTGATTAAGTTGATTATAGTGTAATAATTGATTGGTAAAACGTAACTCAAAATCGAAATCACTTTGATAATCTATTGATTCAAACGTGTAGACATCGCAATCAGTATCAATAAAGCTGTAGCTGGTTTCTGCTGGCAATAAAAGACCAAGATGTTGGTCAGGTTGAGTATAACTATGACGTATTACATCTAATCTGAAAGGTTCATAAAATGTTAAAAATTTTTTGTTTAAAGCATTACCTGCTCGATAATATGTTTTGATAAATTCATCTGCTAGTTGTTCCGGTGTTAAAACGCTGGTTAAAAATCCACAAACATATTGGTTTTTTGTTAAATACTCTTTTTTTATTTGCATGACCGCTGTTGATAATAATTTTTCATCTAACGGTTCATGCGGTTTTGCTATACACACAATTAAGGGGCATACTGATAACTCATGTGCAAGATCTGGACGTTTGACTATAGCCAGACGATCTGACGGCATCGTTTCTAATAAAGTTTCATCGAATATTGATGAGAGTTCACTTACTACACCTAATCTGTCAAATAACAGATATCGGTATCGGTGTTGATAATGTTCACTGCTAAGTTCACTAATTAATCGGGTAGTTGCAGTAAGTAATTTATCACGCATTGAATTATTCATTACTACTACCCTTAACAAACTGTAAATTTAAACTTAAAGACTAGCAGGCAAAAAAAATTATATAGGGTATTATTAGCGGTGATTAGTGGCATCCTGTTTATGCTCCTTCCATTTTTTACTTAGTATTAATATCGTAAGCTTTGCGCTTTAATTATTAATGTTAAGTAAATATATTGAAAATTAACAATAAGAATATCTATTTTTTAAGCAAAAAGCAAAAAAAATTTACACTGTTTTGGGTGTTTTAAAATTCATGATTGATGATTCAGATCATAAATATGAATTTGAGAAAAAATAGAACAATCCTTCAAAGGGTGATAGGTTATTGGCGATGTCTACGATTTCAGATCGTATTATTTGTCATGGCGATATCTAAAAAATTATAGCGAAAAAATCAGCATTAATGTTTTATAATTGGCAGACGTTAGACAACATTATTTTAAAACTGTCGTTTTGTTTAAAGATGTTTACTTGCTTAAATACATCATTTAAATTCAACCAAATCATCATGTTGATGATTGACCTTTGCCAAAATTGACTGGATTTTTTTGTCATCATCAATAATTAAATAAAATGGGCGTAATTTTGGATAGTGATTTTTTAGTAAGTCACCTTTTGGAGTACCTTTAGGATAAAATTGAAAAGTAATAACGTTAGAACTGGCTATGATGTTTTTAAAGTCATCCCAATAAAATATCCCTTCTATATCATAAGATTTGACTAAAATTCCTTCTTCAAAAAAGGCATAATAACTGGTGACAGGCCATTTTAAGCTGTTGTAAAGTTTTTTTAGTCGCCTGATTTCAAATGAAACTGCAATATAATGTTGAAGGATCGAAAATACTATCATGATAGCACCTAGCAACATGACTAATAGAAGATTAAAAAATAGTTTATCTGTCGGATTATAATTTAGGTATAGCACAGTAAGCAGTACCCAAGACGCAATTAATGCGATAAAGGTTAGTATTCTTTTTTTAGGAAGGTGAAATCGAAGAACTATATTGTGGATATTGGAAAGAATAATTTTTTTAGACTCTAATTTGACATCGTAATCACACAAAAATTCTGCCTCTTCAGGATCAAAGGCGATATAAGGTTGGTTAACGGCTCCATTCATTCTGCTATTCCTATTCATTGTAGTGATAATCACTTTGCCATTATAAAAGAGCCTAACACACATTGCAAAATAATTATTTGTTTATCATAGAGTTAATTTATAACCATGGTGATAATGATTGTCCTTCAAGCATGATTGCAACTACGTTTATTGACTATTTTTCGTCCTGTATTTATTGATAATGGTTAACTCGGTTTCGGTAATTAATTGGTTGTCTGATTTAAATAATCTCATTACAATACCTTCCCTTATCCATTGACAGACTCTATTTTATGATCACGTATCGTCATGCCACACTCAGTGATTTGCCTTTTATTGTTGAGGTTTATAATTCGACCATTGCCAGCCGTATGGTCACAGCCGATACATCACCTGTTTCAATCGACAGTAAGCGTGATTGGTTTGAACAACATAATGAGGATAACCGCCCTCTTTGGTTAATTCAGCATCAAAATCAACCTTGTGGTTGGATTAGTTTATCTTCGTTTTATGGGCGACCTGCTTATTCTAAAACGGTCGAAGTGAGTTTATATCTTCATGAACAGTTTCGAGGTAAAAAAATTGGGCAATATATGCTTGCTCAAATTGAAGAATATGCCCGTAAAGTCGGTATCGATAGCATATTGAGTTATGTATTTGGTCATAATATTCCCAGTATCAGTCTTTTTAGTAAAATGCAGTATCAGCAATGGGGATTATGTCCAAAGATTGCCGAACTGGACGGTGTAAAGCGTGATTTAATTATTTTTGGAAAATCACTTATTTAAACGTTGTCAATATCAAATAACTTATGCAATTTATTTATAAGGATACAAGTTTACATGACCATTTCACAAAATTTAATTTATCTAGGACGCCAAGCCAAAATAACCAGTTCACTGATTGTGATTAATATTGCTTGGTTTGTTATATCCCGTCTTTGTGATAGCCGTAGTTTTGTTGATTCTTTAAAAAACTTGTTTTTGGTTGATTGGGGCGCCGATGTATCGCAATTGACTTTTTCGGGGCAATATTGGCGCATGTTCACTAGCTTATTTATGCATGTCAGCCTGTCACACTTGTTAATGAATATGATCGCCTTATGGAGTGTGGGCATCATTTTAGAAAAGCGCCTTCCAAAATTTGCCTTTATTGGTATTTATTTCCTTTCTGGATTAATCAGTAATTTAGTCAGTGATATTGCTAATCTTGATCGTACCGTGATTAGTTGTGGGGCATCCGGTGCAATTTTAGGAATTATTACCGCATTATTGGCTTATAGTTTGGTTAATCGGGCCAATCTTAAAGAAATGCCCATCAATGCTATTATCATTAGCTTAGTGCTTACCGCTGGTTTGGGCTTGCTTCCTGGTATTAATAATATGGCGCATTTAGGGGGGGCTGTTGCCGGTTTTGGTTTGGGTTTAGTCGTGTCGTTATTGATAAAATGGTTTGGGTATTCAAGTAAATTTACAGTACTGTTTATTTGTTTATTATTTATCGTGACTATCTGGTGTATTTATA
The DNA here is from genome assembly GCF_046635805.1 of Gilliamella sp. CG13. Lineage (NCBI taxonomy): Bacteria > Pseudomonadati > Pseudomonadota > Gammaproteobacteria > Orbales > Orbaceae > Gilliamella > Gilliamella sp. CG13. Next base: position 56,927 of record NZ_JBIDFM010000009.1, on the reverse strand, counting down.
TGGGGTATGTGCATTATGAATTACCGGATAATTTAAAATATCATTATTAATCACATTATGTTGCGCTGATAACTAGTGCTATCAGCGCCTGATTTATCATTTTAAAAACTGTTTAATATTTTCGCCGGATCAATTTTACATGCCCGTTTAGCCGGATAATAACTAGCGATTAAACTTAATAGCATGGCGGTAATAAATACAATTAGCACATCAGTTGCATGAATTTTCGAAGGTAAAAAGTCAATAAAATAGACATTTCCATTTAATACTTTATGCCCGATCAGCGATTCAATTACTTTCATAATATTTGACAGCTGCCAAGCGGATAGAACGCCTAAAACAACGCCAAGTAAACTGCCTATTAAGCCCGAAATGACCCCATACCAAATAAAGATATGTTTAATTAGGCGATTATTTGCGCCCAGTGTTTTAAGAATTGCAATATCTCGTTGTTTATCTTTTACAGCGATCACTAATGTCGAGACAATATTGAAACAGGCAACACCAATCACCACAATCATTGCTAAATACATGATTTGTCGTATCATTTGAATGTCTCGATACATAAAACCGTACGAGTTTTCCCAACTGGTGTACGTGACGTTTTCGTCAAGATTTAGTATCGCCCTGCCTAATAGGCTTTTAGCCAAATAAACTTGATTAACATTGACCATTATACCTGTGACACTGTCACCAATATTTAAAAGTTTTTGAGCGTCTGATAAGGGGATTAACGCAACATTGTTACTTAAGCTACCACTTAAATCTAAAATACCCACCACTTGTAAACGCACACGTTTAGGTGGTTTGAGTTGGTTATTATCACTTGATACCGGAATTAACAATGTTATCCATGCACCCTGTTTTACCGACAGTTTTTTTGCCAGTCCCGATCCGATAATAATTTGCTGACTATCGTTTTTAAAATATTGCCAACGATCATCCAACACATATTTTGGCAATGCACTTATGGCTTTTTCGCGCTGTGGATCAACCCCTTGTACCTCAACGGCACCAAGCTTGCTTCCATTTTCGATAAGCCCTGTAAAGCTGATAAATGGTGCTGCTGAAACAATATTTTTATCTTCTTCTAACTCTTGTTGGATATGCTGCCAGTCATTTAAATTGCCATATTGAGAATATATCTGTCCATGCGGAACAACCGATAACACTCGGTTTTTTAATTCATATTCAAAGCCATTCATGGCACTTAAGCCAATAATGAGTGCGGCAATCCCAATTGCAATGCTTAAAGTTGAGATAATCGAAATCAGCGATACCATGCCACTTTTACGGCGACCTTGACGAAATTTTATTGCCGTCATTAAGGATAGATTCATTTTGTTTTCCACTAAATCGCTTTTTTAATGTCCGCTTTCAGAAAGCTGCCCGTCACTCATAACCAATTGTTTATCTAATTTTTTAGCCAATTCAAGATCATGAGTAACAACCAAAAAAGCTGTTCCTTGTTCTTTATTGAGTTTGATAAGCAAATCAAATATGGCATCCGCTGTTGTTTTATCCAAGTTTCCGGTGGGTTCATCCGCCATGACTAAAGACGGGTTATTAATTAATGCCCGTCCTATTGCCACACGTTGACGTTCACCGCCCGATAGTTCGGATGGACGATGTTCGGCTCGGTTTGATAAATTAACCGATGCTAACATGTCTTTCGCCCGTTTTTTGGCTTCGTTGGGCGATACACCACCAATTAAGAGTGGCATAGCGATATTTTCAAGTGCAGTAAAATCGGGTAAAAGGTGATGAAACTGGTAGACAAAACCGATGTCTTGATTGCGTAATTTTGCTTTTGCTTGTTCTGATAATTGATTAAGCTGTTGTGATTTGAATATGATTTCACCTGATGTCGGTTTGTCCAATCCACCCAGTAGATGTAATAGTGTACTTTTACCCGAACCTGAACTTCCTATAATAGCGAGTAATGATTGAGGATGAAGATCAAATGAAACATTTTTTAAGACTTCAGTCACCATTTTCCCTTCTTTATAGGTTTTATAGAGATTTTTAGCAGTCAGTAATGGCTGAGTATTATTCATAACGTAGCGCCTCGGCAGGTTGAATGGTTGCAGCACGATAAGCAGGATATAAGGTTGATATTAGCGATAACATGAGTAATCCGATAATAATAAAAACAATTTGTGAAGGTTCGATTAATGTCGGTAATTCTATACCTGCAAGCGATAAATCTAAGGTTTCCATGATGTTATTCAAGTTACAAGCAAGTAGAAGTCCTAAAGTGCTTCCTAGTAGTGTACCTATTACCCCTGAACTTGCGCCTTGTATGATAAAAATTAGCATTATTTTAAAACGTGATAATCCTTGAGTTTTTAAAATGGCAACCTCACCTTGTTTTTCCATCACCAATAAACTTAAAGACGTAATAATATTGAATGCTGCAACAATCACGATAAGGCTAATCAGTAAACCCATGACGTTTTTTTCCATTTTTATTGCTTGAAATAATTCGCCCCGTTTTGCTCGCCAATCTTTAAATTCAAGTCCTTCCGGTAGCGGAGTATTCGTAATTTCAGCAATTTGTAAAGGGTGTTTCAAAAATAATCGCCAACCGGTAATTGTATTAGCTGGGTAACGGAGTAATTTTTGGGCATCGGTTTGGTTGACGTAAATTAAGGTTTGGTTAATGTCATGGTTAACCGAAAATAGTCCAACAACAGTAAATAAACGTTGTGATGGTATACGCCCCACAGGTGTGACCTGACTAGCATCGGTAACCATTAAACGTATTGTATTACCTACTGTCACGCCGAGTTGATTGGCTAATGTTTGTCCTAAGATTACATTATATTGCCCAGCCTGTAGATCGGATATCGATCCGGTATAAATATAATCTTGAATGGGATCATCATCTTCTGGATTGATACCCATCAAGGTACTTACATTGATACTTTGTTCACTTTGCAATACCACGTCGCTAGTGACTAACGGTGTAATGCGACTTACGCCATTAATCTGTCCAAATTGTTCATATGCCGTGTTATCTATGACGATTTTGCCTTGTGGTGTGGTGATTTGTGCTTGCGGTAAGAACTTTAACACACTATTTTGCATCTGATCTTCTAGTCCATTCATGACCGATAACACCAGAATTAATCCCAATGATCCAAGCATGATCCCTATCATCGATAACCATGAAACAAAGCGACCAAAGCCATCAGTCTTTTGACCGTATACATAACGTAACCCAATATAAAGCACTAATGGACGAAATATTTTTGACATAAATGTTTATCATTTCCGAAACTTTTTGACAAAGTTTTGCAAGTTAAATAGAAGACGTTTATCATACAGGATTAAACAGTTATAGAAAACATCCAAGTAATTACGTTATAATGTATTAATACTTTTTGCACCAATATCAATTAAATTTATCATGTCTAAAAAACTCAATATTTCAACACTTATTCCACAAAAACCCGGTGAAGTAAAACAGTTTGGACAACTGGTGGGATCCTCATTATCGAAACTATGTGCCGATGCAATTGCTGCGCATAACGGTTTAGTGGTGATTGTCACCGATGATATGCAGCAAACAACCCGCATTTATGAAGAGCTGAAGCAATTTAGCCATTTTCCGGCTATTTCGTTTCCTGATTGGGAAACCTTGCCTTATGATAGTTTTTCACCTCATCAAGATATTGTATCTGAACGCTTATCTTGCCTTTATCATCTTGCACATTTAACCAAAGGCGCGTTAATTTTACCGATCAATACGTTAATGCAAAAAGTTTGCCCAAAAAGTTATTTAGGTGGGCATGTGTTCATCATGAAGAAAGGCTTACAAATTAGCCGTGAACATTTGCGAATGCAATTAGAAAATGCCGGTTATCGCGCTGTTAGCCAAGTCATGGAACATGGCGAGTATGCCACACGAGGCGCACTTTTTGATATTTTTCCTATGGGTAACGATAAACCTTATCGTATTGATTTTTTTGATGATGAAATTGATAGTATCCGAACGTTTGATGCTGAAACACAACGAACGCTTGAAGAAATTGTTGAAATTGAGTTATTACCAGCTCATGAGTTTCCTTTTGATAAAGCGGCTATTGAATTGTTTCGTAGCCAATGGCGTGCAAAATTTGAAGTCAGATTAGAGCCTGAAAGTATTTATCAGCAAGTCAGTAAAAATATCTTACCAACAGGGATTGAATACTGGCAGGCCTTGTTTTTTAGTGAGCCGCTAACGACACTTTTTTCTTATTTTTTAGATAATACGCTAATTATTAATACGGTCAATATCGAGCAGTTTGCCAATAAATATTGGCAAGATATTAATCAACGTTATGATAGTCGCAAAGTTGATCCTATGCGTCCTTTACTTGAACCCGCGGTTATTTGGTCTAAAACGGATGAAATCTTTGCTAATTTTAAACATTATCCAAGGATGATTGTATCGAATAACACGGTGGATGAGTCATCGAAAAATATCAATTTACCTTTTATGAGTTTGCCTGATATTGGTTTTCAGATTCAATTGAAAGACCCTTATCATCAGTTTAATCAATTCACTGAAAACTTTAATGGCAAGATTATTTTTTCGGTTGAATCAGAAGGTCGTAAAGAAGCATTACAAGAGATTTTAGGTCGAATTCGTATTTATCCAACCAGCATTAATCAGCTTGATCAGCAAGCAACGGTTGATAACCGCTTTTGTGTCATGGTCGGTGCGGGTGAACAAGGTTTCATTGATGAGCAACAGCATTTTGCTTTTATTACTGAAAATGAACTGTTAGGACGACGTGTTATCCGTCGTAAAAATGAGAACAGACAAGCTATTAATACCGATAGTTTAGTTCGTAGTTTAGCCGAATTAACCCCTGGTAAACCAGTCGTGCATTTAGAGCACGGTGTAGGACGTTATGCTGGGTTAACAACGTTAGAAACAGGCGGTATTACGGCTGAATATCTTATTTTGCTTTATGCAAATGATACCAAACTTTATGTACCTGTTTCATCGCTTAACCTGATCAGCCGTTATTCTGGCGGTGATGAAGAAAATGCGCCTTTAAATAAATTAGGGACAGATGCTTGGAGCAAAGCCAGACAAAAAGCAGCAGAAAAAGTCCGTGATGTTGCTGCCGAATTGTTAGATATTTATGCGGAGCGTGAAAGTAAACCAGGATTTGAATTTAAGCAAGATCGTGAACAATACGAACTGTTTTGCCAAGCCTTTCCTTATCAAGAAACGGAAGATCAACAAAATGCCATTGGCGCCGTTATCGGGGATATGTGTTCACCTTATGCTATGGATCGATTGGTTTGTGGGGATGTCGGCTTTGGCAAAACTGAAGTTGCAATTCGCGCTGCTTTTTTAGCTGTCGTCAATCAAAAGCAAGCCGCAGTTTTGGTGCCAACCACCTTACTTGCTCAACAACATTATGAAAGTTTTTGTAATCGTTTTGCTAATTGGCCAATACGTATTGAAAGTTTGTCTCGTTTTAAAACCGCAAAACAGCAACGAGCTGTCATTGATGCACTTGCAGAAGGTAAAGTCGATATTGTCATTGGCACGCATAAATTATTGCAGGAAGATGTAAAATGGAAGGATCTTGGTCTATTGATTGTTGATGAAGAGCATCGCTTTGGTGTTCGTCAAAAAGAACGTATCAAAGCTATGCGAGCCAATATCGATATATTGACCCTAACTGCTACCCCTATTCCTCGAACATTGAATATGGCGATGAGTGGCATGCGTGATCTTTCTATCATTGCCACGCCTCCTGCTCGCCGATTAGCAGTGAAAACCTTTGTCAGAGAATACGATGATTTAGTGATTCGAGAAGCTATCCTGCGTGAAATTTTGCGTGGTGGTCAAATCTATTATTTACATAATGATGTCTCGGATATTAATAATGTGAGTGAAAAGCTAGCCGAATTAGTGCCCGAAGCACGTATTGGCGTTGGTCATGGTCAAATGCATGAACGAGATTTAGAGCGAGTGATGAATGATTTTCATCATCAACGTTTTAATATTTTAGTTTGTACCACCATTGTTGAAACCGGTATCGATATTCCTAATGCTAATACGATTATTATTGAGCGTGCCGATAAATTTGGTTTAGCGCAATTGCATCAGTTGCGTGGTCGGGTTGGTCGTTCGTATCATCAAGCATATGCTTATTTATTAACACCACATCCTAAATTATTGAGTAAAGATGCAAAAAAACGTCTTGATGCTATCGCAACCCTAGAAGATTTGGGTGCAGGTTTTGCTTTAGCAACGCATGATCTGGAAATTCGAGGTGCAGGCGAGTTGTTAGGAAGCGATCAAAGTGGTCAAATTGAAACTATTGGGTTTAATTTATATATTGAACTACTAGAAGATGCCGTAAAATCCTTAAAAGAAGGAAAAGAACCTACGCTTGAATCACTGTTGACCAGTCAACAAACGGAAATTGAGTTACGTTTACCTACATTGATTCCAGACGATTTTATTCCGGATGTTAATACTCGTTTATCTTTGTATAAACGTATTGCGAGTATCAATAATTTAGATGAATTGACCGATATACAAGTTGAAATGCGTGATCGTTTTGGGCAATTACCTGATGCAGTTCTCTTTTTGTTAGAAACAACTAAAATTCGTTTTCATGCTAATCAATTAGGCATTACTAAAATTGAATTTGGTGAAAAAGGTGGGTTTATCGAATTTGGTAGTAATAATAAAATTTCAGTTGATTATTTAATTGAAATCATTCAAAAAGAACCTAAAAATTATCGTTTAGAAGGCAATAATAGATTAAGATTACAAAAAACTGATTTACAACGTGTAGAGCGTATTGAATATATCAAAAACTTGTTAACTGAATTTTCCACACATCAAGCATAACACACAACATTTTGAAAATTGTTTAATAAATAGCTCATTGCTCTGTATAGATGCCACCCACATAGCAATGAGCAGAGCTAAATTAATATTGCCGGTCAATTTGAAGTTAATATAAAACGTTATTTGTTAGCTGAATAAATATCATGTTTTGATTCCTATCTACCAAACATTTTCTTTATCCTTCTTAATGAGTAAGGTCATACTCATTTTGACCATTAGCTATGCTTTTTTTATCTGTATCGCTAAGTATGCGATGAAATTAGTATCAGTATTTTCTCTAATAAATTGTGATTTTATAAAATCACTTAAAAACTCGCTTATCGTTCTGAAATCCATTAGAATTGAAAGGTCAGAATCGTATAAAACTATTTATTCATAATAAGATAGTTTATTGATAATAATTTAGTTTTACTCGTCTCTGAATTATGAGCACATAATTTATGTAATAACAATGAATTAAAAGAGAAAACCAATGAAAAAAAGTAAATTAGCTATCGGCTTTGTAGCGCTATTAGCAATCGGATATGTAGGTAGTTCATGGTATGTTGGCAATAAAATTGAGAAAGAATTAGATAGTCAATTAATCAACATTAATGAAACGATTAATGGCTACCAAAATCAATATGATATATCAATCAAAACAAGCAATTATCAAAAAAATATTTTTACATCCGAATTTCACCTTACTATAACCGAAAAACCCCGCATTGAATATGATGTCAATGAACCAAAAACCGTTTTTGATGACGATATAACTATCCATCATGGTCCATTCCCTATGGCCGCATTAATTAAAGGTAACTTTGTCCCCCAATTGGCATGGATTGAATATGAAATGACTGAAAAAGACAATCCAACTCTTTGGAAACTTGCAGGAGATAAACCTTTTATTACCGCCACTATGGGGATTAAATTTAGTGATTATGTCGTCACAAAAATTACCACAAAAGCCTTGAATACTATTGACATGCCTCAGTTTAAAGAAGGAATAGATATTTCAGAAGGCAACATCACCATCACCAGTGATTTAAATGAATTGACCTCATCGATGTCTGTAAAGCTTGATAAATTAATATGTAAACTTGATCCGAATAGTTCAATCTCATTGAGCAATCTTAAGATTAACTTAGAAAATAAAGGAGATGATATCGTTGATCTAAACTCAAACGTTGATACTTTAACGATAAACGCTCGATCAAGTTTTCCACTCCAAATAGATATTGATAATATAAGTAGTTCAGCTCAGTACACAATAACATTTGATCCGATCAATGGAGCTAATATACCTAATTATCAATCCAAGATGAACATAGAAAAATTGAAAACAACTGTCTTAAGTTTCAATCCACAAGCGCCATTTGTTCTTAATAATATATTCTTTAAGCACGATGTTCGATCTAATCCAAATAATAGCACAGAGGGCAGTTATGAGGCTAATATTGAATCGTTCAATTTTGGCAAACAAAATTTAGGTCATGGTGAGTTTAAGTTTAATTTTGAAGGGGTTAACACACAGAATCCGTTTGAAAGTTTATTTATTGAACAAAATGCATCTGACTTTTCAAAAATTCAATGGGATGGTTTGTTAAATTGGCATAATGCTGCAGGCGATATTATTGCCAACACATCAGCTATAGTCGATAACAACTTATCAACGGGTGACAATAATAATGATATCACCCCCGAGCGTATGTTAAGTTATAATATTCAGATTCCATTCAAAGTATTAGCACGTATGTGGGCACAAACGGAAAATTACAATGAAACGGATGTGACTGATGATATGATTGCTGGAAAATTATATATGATTAATTTGATCGCGAAATCTAAGATTAAAGATCATCCTCTTATTTCTATTGATGAAGATAAGCAAGGTATCTATATGGATTTGAAAATAAAACAGAGTGATTCTGACGTGATAATCAATGGACAAAAAATGAATAAAAATGATTTTAATCGTCTAATTCTTTCTTTTTAAGACTCTTTTTAGTTACGCCTAATTAGCTTGATAGGTTAACTAGGCGTTGCTTTAGGTTTATCAAAATCAAATTAATAATTATAAAAAATAATGGGAAAACAATGAAAAAAATTAAATTTACAATAGGAATAGTTGCATTCTTAAGCATAGGATATTTAGGTTCAATTTGGTACATTGGCAATAAAATTGAAAATGAAATTGATAATACCCTGTCATTAATCAGTGAAAAAATTAATGTCAGCAAGGATATGAGTAAGATCAATATAACCAAAAGCCATTATGATAAAGGTCTATTCTCAACGAAATTACATCTAACTATCACCGAATCAGTAGATAATCAAACGGATCTTGAGAATGATAAAAATATCCTCTTTAGTGATGATATTACAATTTATCACGGCCCTTTTCCTATCGTCAATATCGCTAAAGGTGATTTTACACCTCAAGTCGCAATGATAGATTATCAAATGACTGAAAAAGCATTTCCAGAGCTTTGGAAATGGTCAAATAACCAATCATTCATCACTGGTCATGCCAATTTAAGTTTTCAAAAAGAGTTCAGTATTTATTTGAAAAATAACCCTATTAAGATAAATCTAGTCAATCATGTGTTTGGCGAAAACAATTTGTACTTAACTGAAGGTGAGTGCTTTTTCAATGTTTCTAAAGATTTTTCAACTGTCAGCGTAAATTCACACTGGGACAAATTAGAATTAACATCGGAATTCAGAAACCTATCCTTGAAACTTGATCAAGTTTCTATCAAAACCGAGCCCGAAAGCAGTCATAGCTCTTTAAATTATGTATTGGAGTTGAAAAATCTTTATTATTCAGAAGAAAATTATGATCTTATTGACAGAAATTATCAATATGTTACGACATATAAAAAAGAGCTAAATTTTCAGGATGTGAAAGCTGTTAGAAATGGTGATTTTAAAAAAGGAATATTACATAACAATTTAACCATAAATAAAGTTATATCCCAGAATTTTTTCAATGACAACGCAACCGCCATATTAAACCAAATATTAATTAATCAATCAGTAAATCAAACTGATGAGAATTATTATGATTCAATAGACTTTAAAATAGGCTCATTAACGTATGGAAACCAAAACCTTGGTTCTATCTCCTCGAATAATGAATTTATAAACATGGATGGAATCAGTATGCTGTCGTTTGTATTAGGCGAATTTGGATTTGGAATAGAATTTAGCGATCCTTATGATGTTAATCCTGATAAAGATAATAGGAGCATGTCCTATAAATTTAATTGGCATACTGATGTCGGCGATATTAATGTTGATTCGCTAGTTGATTATACTAGTCATGAGGATTTTCGTGGATTATCTTTGGACGATAATATCAATCTATTCATACTTAAACTTGATATGCCATTTAACGTTATAAATTATATTGCAGCTCAATTTGAAAATTATCAACAAAATGTTGTTACACAAGAACAAATTGATAAAATAGTATTAGGAAATGATATAAAATCGTGGTTAGATGAATCAATTCTTTTCACTTTTGAAAAAAATGGAATGGAAGGGATATATTCAGATGCCAACTATTCAAGTGATACACATCAAGCAGAAGTGAATGGTAAATTTTATAGTGAAGACGATTTTTTCACTCATTTTTGATGTGAATTGAGACAATAAATAATTTTTTAATACGCTAGCGGACATACCATGTTATGAACAATCATCTATCTAAATCACCTGAGAATCAATTTAAACGTACTATGCAAACTCGGCATTTAATTATGTTATCGTTAGGTGGCGTGATTGGCACAGGATTATTTTTTAATACCGGTTATATTATTGCAACCGCAGGAGCCGTGGGAGCGATTATTGCCTATTTAATTGGTGCTTTGGTCGTTTTTTTAGTTATGTTGTGCCTTGGCGAACTTGCGGTTGCTATGCCCGAAACCGGTGCTTTTCATACGTATGCTTCACGTTTCATTAGCCCCGCTACAGGCTATACCGTTGCTTGGTTATATTGGCTAACCTGGACAGTTGCATTGGGTTCAAGTCTAACCGCTGCGGGGATGTGTATGCAGTATTGGTTTCCGGATATTTCTGTTTGGGTTTGGTGTTTAATTTTTTGTGCAGTTATATTTGTTTTGAATATTGTGACTGCACAATTTTTTGCGGAAAGTGAATTTTGGTTTTCAATAATTAAAGTCATTACGATTATAGTTTTTATTATTGCGGGCAGCGCAGCTATTTTTGGTTTTATACCGATGAAAAACGATATGCCAGCCCCATTTCTACACAATATTACAGATAATGGTTGGTTTCCACATGGATTGACACCTATCATCATGACAATGGTATCGGTTAATTTTGCCTTTTCTGGTACAGAACTAATCGGTATTGCCGCGGGTGAAACTAAGCAGCCTGAAAAAAGTATTCCTTTAGCCATAAAAACAACCATTTTACGGTTAATCATTTTTTTTGTTGGCACTATTTTTGTACTGGCGGCTTTATTGCCCATGGAACAAGCAGGCGTCATTAAGAGTCCATTTGTGATGGTTTTTGAAAATATTGGTATCCCTTATGCTGCCGATATCTTTAACTTTGTGATTTTAACTGCCATTTTATCGGCGGCTAATTCAGGACTTTATGCATCGGGTCGAATGTTATGGTCGTTATCAAATCAAGGTACTTTGCCAAAATGCTTTTCAAGATTAACCACTAAAGGTATTCCAACCACCGCTATAACAGTGAGTATGTTAGGGGGATTACTGGCACTGTTCTCCAGTGTGATTGCACCCGATACAGTCTTTGTCGCATTAACAGCTATTTCAGGTTTTGCGGTGGTAGCTGTTTGGTTAAGTATTTGCGTATCGCATTACTTTTTTAGACAAAAGCTTTCTCAAGAACAAATTATTAATTTAAAATATAAAGCGCCCTACTACCCTTTAATCCCGATTTTAGGCACAATTTTGTGCGTGATTGCCTGTATTGGACTGGCTTTTGATCCCGAGCAACGAATAGCACTATATTGTGGCATCCCTTTTGTCATTGTTTGTTTTATGGCTTACCATTTGACGCATAAGTATCACACTCGAGTTACTCAAAATGATTAATAATAATCCGATTAAGAATTTATTAAACCAAAAAAACTTTATCATTGTTGACGGTGCACTTGCCAGCGAGTTACAACGTCGTGGATGCGATTTAAATGATAGTTTATGGTCAGCAAAAGTATTATTTGAGCAACCTGAATTAATTCGGCAAGTTCATTTTGACTATTTTAAAGCTGGCGCAGACTGTGCCATTACAGCAAGCTATCAAGCAACACCTTTAGGATTTGCTAAAAAAGGCATTAATCTCAATGATTCTATTGCGTTAGTACAAAAAAGTGTTGAACTTGCACAACAAGCTAAACAACAATATTTAAGCGAATTAGACCAACCTAAACCTTTACTCATTGCCGGGTCTGTTGGGCCTTATGGCGCCTATTTAGCTGACGGTTCCGAATATACAGGAGCCTATCAACTGAGTGAAGAAGCCTTTATGGAATTTCATTATGTCCGCATAAAAGCACTTATCGATGCCAATGTGGATTTACTCGCTTGTGAAACCTTGCCTTCTTTTACAGAAATAAAAGCATTAACAAAGGTGATTAAACAATTTCCTAAAATAAGTTGCTGGTTTTCATTTACGTTAAAAGATGATCAGCATCTGAGTGATGGAACACCGTTATCTTTAGTTGTCGAATATTTAAATAATATTGAGCAAATTGCCAGTGTAGGCATCAATTGCATTGCATTAGAAAAAGTGACAAGGTCACTAAATATATTAAATAAACTCACATCAAAACCATTAATCGTTTACCCAAATTCTGGCGAAGTATATGATCCTTTAATCAAACAATGGCACCCTAACCCGCAACATAATTGTACATTTGCTAATCAGTTAACAAACTGGATAGAATCTGGTGCTAAATTAATTGGGGGTTGTTGTCAAACCACGCCTAACGATATTGCTAATATTGCTAAATTCCTGCAAGATAAATAAAACTTTTCGTTGAGTAAGTATACAAAATCAAATAATGTTGATTTTGTATACTTTGGGTTTGATTAGTTGATTTCGATATTATCAAGCTTTTATATTCAATCACTAATAAAAGACTTCATATTGAAGAGTAACTTTCTCATCAACGACCGTAATTAAAGGTAATGGATGCTTTAGCGATTTGATGCGAATTGATGATAAAACCAACTAAAGCTGGCGTTGTTTTATCATCAACATTGATATTGTCTATATCAAGTGCATAGAGTGTAAATTGATAACGGTGATTAGAGTTTTCTGGTGGGCAAGGTCCGCCATAATTTGCCGTACCAAAATCATTACGAACTTGCTGACTTCCCTTAGGCAATAAATCAATATTATTACCAGCTGATTGCTTTAACGCTGTCGCATCGACCGGAATATTGACAACCGTCCAATGCCACCATCCTGATCCGGTTGGCGCATCTGGATCATACATGGTTAATGCCAAACTTTTTGCTTCTTTAGGTACATTATTCCATACAATGCTAGGCGATAGGTTTTTACCCTGACAACCAAATTGATTATAAATAAATTGATCTGTAAAACCATTTTTATTTAAATCAGGACTGGATAGCTGCATTTCAGATGCATAACTGTAACTAGTGAATAACAATAATACTCCGTAAAACAAGGGTTTCAATTTGGTAGAATGACGCATGTTTACTCCTTATATTTTAAATGAATAAAATAACTAACTTATTGACTAATCGGCAGTTTACATCACAATGTTCTATTTCAACCTCATTTAAACTTAGTTGCTAATACTCGCTCAACCGTATCAACTATCGCTTGAGTTTGTGAATCAATTTCTATATTGACTTTATCACCAACTTTTTTATTTTTAAACGTTGTTATCGCTAATGTTTCGGGAATAAGGTGAATTTTAAAACGATTTTCATCTACTTCGCCCACCGTTAAACTAGCGCCATCAATGCCGATAAAACCTTTATATAAAACATACTTTATAAACTGCTTTGGTAGTGTGAGTTGCATCTGGCAATTGGTTGCCGTTTTTTGAATATTAACAATCGTTGCTGTACAAGAGATGTGTCCAGACATGATATGTCCACCGACTTCATCGCCATATTTTGCACTGCGTTCAATATTAACGTAATCATTCAGTTTTTTATCGCCTAATGTGGTTAAAGCTAGCGTTTCTTGCATGATATCAAATGAGACCCAATCATCTGCAAAATCTGTTACCGTTAAACAACATCCATCATTCGCAATCGAAGCACCAATTTCAATATTTTGCGTTAGCTGACTTGGAAGTTTAACTTTATAAGTTCGTAATTTATCTTGATCGTTAATATCAATTATTTGACCAACACCCTGTACAATACCCGTAAACATATAATTTCCGTTTGAATCTTTTGAGATCTCCATTTTATCGTAATCTAATAATAAATTTCTATGTTTATCATTCATTCCTTAACAAATCAATTTAATCGGTTAAGATTGATTTGAATAACTTATGTTAAGTACTATTAGATATACCCTAAGAACTCTATTTTTTTGATACCCTATTGAAACTCAGTGTTTAAGCAGCGTTATTAGAATTTGTTATACAAAAACTAGTCAATATTCATTAAGTCATTTTATAATGACATTCTCATTCACTGAGTAAAGATCATTTCTCAAATTTTATTAAGGATTGTTGATGCTAAAACTTATTTTAGCCATTTCATTCGGTTCTGTAGCGGGTGGTTTACTTCGCTGGTTTTTATCACTTAAATTTAATGTGGTTGCCTTTACTATTCCAATCGGAACACTATTATCTAATTTAATTGCTGGCTATATTATTGGTTTTGCCATCGCTTTTTTTAATCATTCTAATCTTTCCCCTGAATGGCGTTTATTAATCGTCACGGGTTTTTGTGGTGGTTTATCAACTTTTTCTACTTTTTCGGCTGAAATTGTTAATTTATTGCAGGAAGGCAGAGTAACATGGGCATTAGCGACAATAGGTATCCATGTTGTTGGCTCGGTATTGATGACTTTTTTAGGCATTTGGACTTATCAATATTTTCGTTCTTGATCGTTTTGTTAGCCTAATAATTGATTAGCCTAACATAACATAAAAAATATTTACAACCTTAAAATACTGTATTAATATACACTGTATATTAATACAGTTAGAGGTCATTATGCTTATTGAACAATCATCACAACAAATTATGGCGTTTGAGTTTGAATCTCCTTTTCAGCAAGTATTACAACAACAGCGACCGTTATTACGTTCATTTAATAAAGCAAAAAAATGGCAGCTTTGGTTATCCGATAGACCGATGTTAAAGCGATCTTGGGTTAACTTTGCCGGTTTAGATAAGCAAAAAGTAATCCATATCACCAATATAAAAAATGAAAATCTGGTATCAACGATTGAAAAAGCCTTACAAAATAAAACGTGTAGTTATGTCGTTGCTTGTATTAAGCAGCTTAATGAACAAGATAAAATACGTTTGCATAACGCGGTGTTAGCCAGTGATACAACGTTATTTTTGGTCAATGATGAATCCAAAGAGCAATATACTCAATACCATTAAACTGAAAAGATGATTATTTTTGGATAAGTTAAAAGGAAAGTGATAACACCAATTAATTCGATGAAGAATCAATCATCATCAATGTACGTGTTCTTTTTTCGAGAATTTTATTGAGATTGATACTTTTTTAGGCGAATTTCTAACTGATAATCATCAAGTAATAATTTGTGAAGTTAACAACTCATTTTTCATCGCTATCGTCATGTCAATACTGTTATGTTAACCGATCTGAATCCGACTGATGCCATTAAATTACAGTTTTAATCGCTTTAAGCTTTTTGGTTCTTCACCTTTTAATAAACGCATAATATTACTACTATGGCGAACAATAATGAGGCAAGAAAGCATAGTTACCGGTAAGGTCAACTCAGGTTTAAACAACCAAACATAAAATGGCGCCATAAGAAACCCGATAATAGCTGCAACTGATGAGTAGCCCGTTATCAATAAGGTTATTAGCCAAGTCAGTATAAAACATCCTGTAAAATCAAGTCCAATCGGAGCCATCATCCCTAATGCTGTCGCAACCCCTTTACCACCTTTAAAATGAAAAAAACAGGGGAAAATATGCCCAAGACAAGCAGAAATGCCAATAATACCTAAAAAGAAGGGCGATATTCCTATTCGATACGCCAGATACACAGGTAGCGTACCTTTGAACATATCAAAAATTAAGACAACAATAGCAGGTAGTTTACCATTAATTCGTAGGATATTGGTTGCCCCAGGATTGTGAGAGCCATGCGTTAAGGGGTTGGGCAATTTCATAGCATGACTAACTATCATAGCACCTGACAATGAACCACAAAGATAGGCGATGATGATCATCGCTAAGATTTCTAATGACAAAAGCCCCTCCCTAGATGTACCTATTTTCTGATTATTATATCGATAAAAAGTTAAACTAATTCAATTAATGAACTTTTTATCGATGTTTATTAATAGAGAAATAAATAAAAGTGGGGAGTTGCCTCCCGTCCTTTTTAATCCTTTAATCAAAATTGACTCTATTTTACTTTCTTTTTTGTTTATCTAATAGTGGTTTTAAATATTGACCCGTGTAAGATATTTTCGATTTTGCAACCTCTTCTGGTGTACCTTCGGCAATAATTTCACCGCCACCATTCCCCCCTTCTGGCCCAAGATCCACGATCCAATCAGCGGTTTTGACGACATCTAAATTATGTTCAATGACGACAATAGTATTACCTTTATCACGTAAAGTATGCAATTGTGCAAGTAATTGTTTAACATCGGCAAAATGCAAACCAGTCGTTGGCTCATCTAAAATATAGAGCGTACTACCTGTGTCACGTTTTGATAGTTCTTTGGCTAATTTAACTCGCTGAGCTTCCCCACCCGATAATGTCGTTGCCGATTGACCAATAGTAATGTAAGCCAAACCAACATCAATCAAGGTTTGTAATTTTCGAGATATCATTGGAACCGCATCAAAAAATTCACGCCCTTCTTCAACGGTCATATTTAAAATTTCGTTAATAGATTTACCTTTGTATTTGATCTCAAGCGTTTCACGATTATAGCGTGCACCATGACATTGATCACATGGCACATAAATATCAGGTAAAAAGTGCATTTCAACTTTAATTAAGCCATCGCCTTGACAAGCCTCACAACGTCCACCTTTTACATTAAAGCTAAATCGCCCCGGATTATACCCTCTGGCTCGTGCTTCAGGTACTCCTGCATAAAGCTCACGAATCGATGTAAAAAATCCGGTATAAGTAGCAGGATTTGAACGTGGTGTTCGTCCAATCGGGCTTTGATCTATCGCGATAACTTTATCAAAAAAGTTAAGACCTTTAATGGATTTATAAGGTGCAATATCACTTTTTTCAGCGCCATTGAGTTCATTTTGAGCGAGTGGGTATAAAGTATCATTAATTAATGTGGATTTGCCCGATCCCGATACCCCTGTGATACAGGTAAACAGTCCGACCGGAATATTTAACGTGACATCTTTAAGATTATTACCCGTTGCCCCGATGAGCGATAACATCCGTTTTTTATCAACTTTAGTACGTGTTGCGGGGATTTCGATTTTTTCTTTACCGGATAAATATTTTCCTGTAAGCGATGCATTATTTTCCATGATTTGTTTAGGTGTTCCTTGAGCCACAACTTCGCCCCCGTGAACCCCTGCCCCCGGACCAATATCAATCACGTAATCGGCAGCCATAATCGCTTCTTCATCGTGTTCAACCACAATGACGGTATTACCTAAATCACGTAAATGAGTCAATGTATCAATTAAGCGAGTATTATCACGCTGATGAAGACCGATAGAAGGCTCATCAAGTACATACATTACGCCAACTAAACCGGCACCGATTTGACTGGCTAAGCGAATACGTTGCGCTTCACCGCCGGATAAGGTTTCTGCCGAACGTGATAACGTTAAATAATTAAGTCCAACATTAATTAAAAACTGTAATCGGTCATTAATTTCTTTCAGAATTTTTTCTGCAATTTGGGCACGTTGGCCGGTTAATACTAAGTTGTCAAAAAATTCTTTTGCTTGTTGAGTACTTAAATCACTAATCGTTGGTAAATTTGTATCGTTAATAAATACATGTCTTGCTGTTGTACATAACCTTGATCCATGACAACATGGACATGGGCGGTTACTGATGTATTTAGCTAATTCTTCACGAATCGTTTGTGATTCGGTTTCTTTATAGCGACGCGTTAAGTTATTTATGATACCTTCAAAAGTATGTTTTCGTTTAACCACATCACCACGATCATTAGTATAAACAAAGGTAATTTCGGTACTACCCGAACCATTTAATAAAATATCTTTTATTTTTTCAGGTAATTTTTCGTAAGGCTTATCAATATCAAATTTATAGTGATCCGCCAAAGATTTTAACATCTGAAAATAGTAAAAATTACGACGATCCCAGCCTTTTATTGCGCCCGCAGCTAACGAAACTTCAGGCATTTGTACAATGCGTTTAGGATCAAAGTACTGTTGAACACCTAAACCATCACATTCGGGACAAGCACCCGCTGGATTATTAAATGAAAATAAACGAGGTTCCAACTCAGAAATGCTGTAACCACAAATTGGGCAGGCAAAATTAGCCGAAAATATTTTTTCTTCAGCTTTTTGATCATCCAAATTAGCTACTTTAACTATACCATTGGTAATGGATAGTGCTGTTTCAATCGATTCTGCCAGACGTAGTTTTAAATCATCACGAATACGAAAACGATCGACAACAACTTCAATAGTATGTTTCTTTTGTAATTCAAGTTGTGGTGGATCAGATAAATCATAGACATCACCGTCTACCCTTACCCGTATATAACCGCTTGCAGAAAGCTGTTCAAAAAGCTTAACAAACTCTCCTTTACGTTCGGTCACCACTGGTGCAAGTAACATATATCGATTTTCAGCCGGTAATGCCATAATGCTATCGACCATTTGCGACACGGTTTGCGCTGCTAACGGTAAATTATGATTTGGACAACGAGGCTCTCCTATTCGGGCAAAAAGCAACCTGAGGTAATCATAAATTTCAGTAATCGTGCCGACCGTTGAACGTGGATTATGTGATGTAGATTTTTGTTCAATTGAAATTGCTGGCGATAATCCTTCAATGTGATCAACATCGGGTTTTTCCATTAATGATAAAAACTGTCGTGCATAGGCGGATAATGACTCGACATAACGCCGTTGCCCTTCTGCATAAAGCGTATCAAATGCTAATGAAGATTTACCAGAACCTGAAAGCCCTGTAATAACGACAAGTTTATCGCGTGGAATAATGACATTAATATTTTTTAAGTTGTGCGTTCTCGCACCTCGAATATCGATATCTTTAATTGACATAGATCTCTTCTTAAGTATGTTTTTTGTACAATTCAAATGAAAATTTAACTGTATATTATACCAGTGATGAGTGATGAAATATAGTACTAATTCACCGTTGATGAGTTTATGGGTTTTACGGTTCTTTTATTAACGCTAACAAATTTATCAATAAAATTCAATGAGCAAAATATCATAATGAGTTTTATCGTACTCCGTTAATGCCAGAACATTTAAGCATAATGTGCCAGTTAACCGACTTTTCGAAGTAAGCATTGAAAATAGATGTTCACTATTTATTAAACTCATTTGCTTGGATGCAATTTTGGCAACTATGTCATAGTATATGCGCTAAATTCATCTCAATTTAGCGCAATGATTCCTAAATTAAAGATGATCTAAGGCTATTTTAATGACCACTTTACGAACAGTATTAATGTTATTGTTTATTGCACACAAAGGTTTATGGACTTCATTAGGAAAAAAAACAATGAAATCGTTTGAATGCAAAACCAGTAATGTTTCTTCCTTAGGGGTTTCAACAAATGCAATATCGTTAGTAGTAAGTTGATCATCGAGCCTGTTAGTGTAAGGTGGTAAAGTATTAATCGCCATTCCCTCTTGACCGTCTAATACAATTTGCACATCAATATATTTTTGATGATATTCAGGGTTAGCCTTATCAATGTGACGAGTTGAACTATCAGATAGCATAAAAAATATCTTATCACCGTCAATGTCATAACGCCCTATAGGCGTATTTTGATTGACATTATCTTTGATATATTCAATCGATTGCTTTATTTTGGCAGGCAAATAAGGGACTAAATTTAAATGGTTAATATTACCTAAAATCATATTTGATAATCCTTCATAAATGAAACATTACTGATATCACAAATACACAGCATTTGTTTAAGTATATACTTATCCAATACATTTTAATAGATAGACTATGATAGCCTTTAGACTTTTTTGATGCCTATGACGAATGCTTTATATTGATAAATATAATTAGTTATTGTGTTAAGTTATCCCAGTAAGATTAAAATGACCTAATATGGTCGACTTTAGACTAATCGAGTTTAAACAGAAATCGTGACATTTGATTAAGGAGGTGGTATAACACTAACAGCCATTTATTATTTACAGTCTTTATCATTATCATATCCATTTTTTAATACACAATAGCTATTCAGATTTTCTTCTTTTCTTAATAAGTCATTAATTTCAATAGAATGTATGTCTTTCTAACAAAAGGTAACTATGATGAAAAATAAAGAATTGATCGAAAATTACTACCAAGATGTTTTTATTAACGGTAATGTGGATAAAATTCCTCATTATGTATCAGAAAACTATATTCAACATAATCCTCAGGTTGAAGATGGTCAAGCAGGATTTATTAAATTTTTCAAAGAGTTTATTAAAACTAAACCCAAACTCGATATTGTCAACATCAGTTGTGAAGCGAATATGGTTTACGTATTTTATAAATGTTCCCTACCAGACGGTACCGTGAATAAGGTATGTGATATTTATCGTGTCGAAGGCAATAAGATCGTTGAACATTGGGATGTCATTGAGTCCCATGTAGAAAAAGTAAAATCGGTTAATAAAAATAGTTTATTTTAGATCATTTTATGAAATAAACATGACAACCTTATCTTGGTTGGGTTTAAAGGATAAGGTTGTTATTAAACATTAAGCACGCATTTTTAATCATCAACGATAATAAGACAATTTCTCTACCCAAATGACTGTTATACTGTTTTTAATCAGCAGATTGGAAAATACTACAGCAAAAAACAGCGCTTTATCAGCGCTGATATTTCGATTATGCTGGAATATTAAGTTATTTTTTATTCCCACTCAATCGTCGCTGGCGGTTTACCGCTGATGTCATAGACAACGCGAGATATTCCGTTTACTTCATTAATGATCCGATTTGATACTCGTCCTAAGAAGTCATATGGCAGATGTGCCCAGTGAGCGGTCATAAAGTCGATAGTCTCAACTGCACGTAACGAGACAACCCAGTCGTATTTACGTCCATCCCCCATTACGCCGACTGAACGTACTGGTAAAAATACGGTGAAAGCTTGGCTGACTTTGTGGTATAGGTCGGCTTTATACAGTTCTTCGATAAAGATCGCATCAGCTTGACGGAGTAAGTCACAATACTCTTTTTTCACTTCGCCAAGTACTCGAACGCCTAAACCCGGTCCAGGGAATGGATGACGATATAACATGTCATATGGTAAACCTAACTCTAACCCAACTTTACGTACTTCATCTTTAAAAAGTTCTCGTAGTGGTTCCACTAACCCCATTTTCATCTCTTCTGGCAAACCACCGACATTATGATGCGATTTAATCACATGTGCTTTACCGGTATCAGCTGCCGCAGATTCGATCACATCAGGATAAATAGTACCTTGTGCTAACCATTTCACATCTTTGAGTTTTGCCGCTTCTTCATCAAACACAGCGACAAATTCACGCCCTATAATCTTGCGTTTAGCTTCGGGATCGGCCTCCCCTTTTAGGGCTGCTAAAAAGCGGTCTTCGGCATTCACGGCTATAATATTTAACCCAAATTTATTACCGAACATGTCCATAACTTGTTGCGCTTCGTTCAAACGTAATAAACCATGATCGACAAAAACACAGGTCAGCTGATCACCAATGGCTTGATGGAGTAATAATGCCGTAACAGAAGAGTCAACGCCACCCGATAACCCTAGTAATACTTTATCTTTGCCGACTTTTTCTTTTATTCGGGTAATTGCATCGGTAATAATAGAAGATGGTGTCCATAGTTTTTCACAATGACAAATATCGATTACAAACCGTTGGAGCAATTCAAACCCTTTTATTGTATGAGTGACTTCGGGATGAAACTGAACGCCATAAAATTGCTTTTCATCATTAGCCATGATGGCAAATGGGCAGGTTTCTGTTCGACCAATGACCGTAAAACTATCCGGTAAAGTTGTGACTTTATCACCATGACTCATCCAGACATCAAGTTGATCTATACCATCGTTGTTAGTACTATCTAAAATGCCGTCAGTTAATTTTGAGCGTCCGATAATGTCGACTTTAGCATAACCAAACTCACGTTGATTTGAACCGGTGACTTGTCCACCTTGACCAACTTGAATTGCCATAGTTTGCATACCATAACAGATACCTAAAACAGGCACACCTGCGTTAAAAACATATTCGGGGGCTCTTGGGCTATTTTGTGCTGTCGTACTTTCTGGACCACCCGATAAAATAATCCCTTTAGGATTGAATTGTTTAATTTTTTCTTCCGATACATCCCACGGCCAAAGCTCACAATAAACACCAATTTCACGAATCCGACGTGCAATTAATTGGGTAACTTGTGAACCAAAATCAAGAATTAAAATACGTTGCTGGTGGATGTCATTTTTCATCAAATTTGTTCCTAAACTATGGTCTATTACAAAATCAAGGTGGTATTGTATCATTTACCGACTAAATTGAACGGATTAAATAAAAAAACAATTGTAAATATTTTACCTTTGCAAGTTTCAATATATCCTGATACGGTATTTTATTTTGTTAATA
This sequence comes from Gilliamella sp. CG13, assembly GCF_046635805.1. NCBI lineage: Bacteria > Pseudomonadati > Pseudomonadota > Gammaproteobacteria > Orbales > Orbaceae > Gilliamella > Gilliamella sp. CG13. The sequence continues at coordinate 34,027 of NZ_JBIDFM010000009.1, read as the reverse complement.
AAACGACAATCCTTATATGAATTAGTCAGATCTTAATTATTTTCTTTTTGAATTAACTAACTGATTTTAATGATGAATATAATTTTTTTTAATACAATAAAATTTCTTTACTTATTTAATAAGTATACTTATAATATGCAGACTTATCAAAACGAGGAAAAAACGATGAATACTATTTCAATTTCTTTTGTACTACCAACAAAGGCTACACCATCTAAAATATGGCCATACTATACTGATCTTAATTTCAGAAAATTATGGGAAACCGATCTTGAAGATTTTCGTATCACGGGCGAGTTAAAAACCGGTTCTAAAGGTATTTTTAAATTACAAAATATGCCAGAAATGGACGTGACGTTATCTAAAATAATTAATGAACAAGAATTTACCGAACAATTTGATATGCCTGACATAGGTTTACTCTATTTTTCACATCAAATTATTGAATTATCGCATAATCAATATGCATTGAAGTCAGAAATTTCATTAAAACCGGATCCGAAAATGGATACTCATGCATCTTATAATTTTATTAAACAGATTTCGGATGATATTATTGATAAAACATACAAATTAAATAGTTTAGTTGAAGGGTAAGTTATGGCAAAGGACAATAAGTTTTTGACGCAATTCCAATCTGATTCAGACTCTGTTGGTTTTCTTTTTATGAAAACTTATTCGTCCTGGCATACAAATATAAAAAATTGTTTAAAAAAACAGTCTATCACACATCCCCAATTTATTGTGCTAGCGACCCTAGCTTATTTATCTCAATATCCTGATGAGATAACACAAGTTATTCTATCCCATAAAACGAATATTGATGTCATGACTATTTCTCAAATATTAGAGAATTTAGAGAAAAAAGATTACATTAAACGCACTTGTTCAATCAAAGATAGTCGTGCAAAATCAATTGTATTAACGCAAAAAGGGCTTGATAAGGCAAATGAAACCGTTCCTTTAGTTGAACAAATGGATCAAGAATTTTTTTCATTATTAAAAGAGGATAAAAAGCACTTTATGACGATGCTTTTAACACTCTTAAAAAACCGAACTGATTGAAGAATAGCTTGAGTTAAAAATTTAAGTATTTGCTGTTTTTAGCTATTCATTATGATTATTGAGTTATCTTGCTGCAAACTTAGTTGATTAATAAGTCTAAAAAAATCAATATTTTTTATTATGTAACTTACTATTATGTTAGATAAAAAATATACGTAATGCTAAACAAGCCATTACGTATAAGATGAGTGTAACATAGATAACACTTTGAAACTAAATCATAATTTACATTATTAATTTACACTTACCATTTATGTTCAATACCGATATTTCCTCGATAACCTTGCCGTTTGGTATTTCCAAAATCGTGTTCGTAGCGAGCATCGCCATAAAGATAAGTCTTTTCAAATAAAGGCGTTTTTAACCCAACGCCCAATTCTCCCCATGTACGAGCATAATTTTCACGCAGTTTATCTCTACCTATGGTAACTTGGCTTGGCTTGATAAAGTCATGCAGAATATTACCAATTGCATAGAATGTGGTATGCTGCTCAACTGTTGCTTGGTTATTATTACCCAAACGAATACCGATTCTACCCCGTAATAGATCCTGATTATTTTGATCAACACGACGATATTTATCTTTAAAACTATCTAAATCAACATATTGGTACACTAATTGAACTTGAGGCTCAACTATCCAATAGTCTTTATCAAGATCATTCTGATTTATTTTAAAGGTGTGCCCAGCTTCAGCCGAAATGGCAAATGCCCACCCATTTTGAGTATGTGGATTATTACCATTACGAGCTTCATATTTATTACGTAAATAGGAAAACTGTCCAACTAAATCTAAATAGTTATTCTCTACTGAAAAATAAGTATTGGTTAATCCCAAGCTCAATGATTCTGATTTGCCTTTTCCTGTTCGTTTATTATGGTCAATTATCCCATGTACAGCTCGATATTTATCGGAAAAGTCGGTATGCGCTTTGCTATAGGTTAAATAGATACCTGTATAATTATGACTTCCATCATCACTTACATTATTCAGCAAATCATGACCAAATTGGAATCCATATATATCGCTCTCTAAATTTAATCGATCTTTACCATCTTGTTTTATGTGTTTGCCTAAAATCCTACCCCAAGTTTCACTTAAAAACTCTTCACAAGTATTACAATTTGCTAAATCAAAATTGGTGTATTCTCCCCGACGTTCATGTAAAGAACCAATACTTAAAAATCCTTGTTCCTGATTGACTCTCGCCATAGCAACATATCCTGCTACCGGACTGGCAAAAATGGGTTTAGGTTTAATTGTCGGCGTCGGCGTCGGTGGCGTCGGTGGCGTCGGTGGCTCTGGCGTCGGTGGCTCTGGCGTCGGTGGCTCTGGCGTCGGCGGTTCTGGCGTCGGCGGTGGTGGCGGCGGCGGCGGTGGTGGTGGCGGCGGCGGTGGTGGTGGCGGCGGCGGTGGTGGTGGTGTCGTACCTGCTTGCATAGTCCAGAAATATTCGTCACCATCAGCTGTTTGACGTTTTGCTAGTTGAATTTCAGTCGCGCCGTTTGTGTGCGCTTCACCATGAAAATTAAGTTCATTTTTACTTTGTCCTACATAAATCACGGGAACAGTATTTATCACTGCGTCAATTTGACTTATATTACCATCAATCACGTTTTCTGTGCCATTCGCATCTATCGGTATCACTTTAGTCCAACCAGATGCAGTACCTGTGATTTTTAACACATCAGATTGTGAATTCATCGCATAAGTATCGCTGGCATTATTCCACGATGTGTTCAATCTTATTTGAGCATCATTAGATCCGGTATAGTTACCATCGATAGTTAATATATCATTATATTTTTGATGAGAGGAATTATCTAAATTAATAATGCCTGAATTGCTATAAACATCAGCTTGTACGATAAAATCATTACCACCATCATCATTATAAGCTGCATTGATTGTTCCACCAGATTCAATTAGAATCGTATTTAATTTTGATATATTATCATTACCTTTTTTTTGCAAATTCCAACGAAAGTCATTAGCTAAATCTAACCAAACTCCTGGTTCTTTATTTATATCAAGAATTTGACCCTCCTTCTCTTTTACTTGCCCTTTGGAAATTAACCCAGTCATACTTCCTTTACCATAAGCATAAAAGCTGACAGAGGAAACTTCATAGTCATCATGTCCTTGTTCAACACCGTTAGCATCATACGTATTAGAAAAAAATTGATAATTAGGTGCAGTGTAATTACCGCTGACGTTGAGAATATAGCCGTCTTGATGAGCATGGAGATCTGTTTCATCACCCATAATTGTAAAATTAACATTTTGTTGACCTTGATCAACAAAAATTAAATCTTTGCGTGCAACAGAACCTTCAATTACGGGATCAGCACTTGTTCCTGTTGTGGTAAATATTGCATTATTTAAACTGATACTCATATTGTGTGATGCAGCTTGTTCAAATTGTCCACTTGAAGTCGCATCATCATGGGTACCAATTTCCAATGCATAACCATTGGTTTTAATGATCGTTTTACTATTATCAAAATTTGCTGTTAATGAAGAATTCCTAACCATTTTGATACCACTACCATTTAAAGCGTTAGTGGTATCAATAGTCAACTCCCCATGTGATTCTAAAATACCTGGCCCCTCACCTGTATTACGAGTTTTACCCAGTTTAATCCCCACACTATCCCAGTTTAACCTTGAGCTATCATTACCTTTATTAATGATGATAGTGTTTTTCTCTCCTTTCAAAATTACTTTTGGGGTTAACTGACCGTTTCGGCCTTTATTTTCTGCAACCCCATGATTGGTTGGATTGCCCGAAACATAAATACCGATTGAGCGATTTCCCGTTAATGTCATATCTAAATTATCATTGATAATAACTTGTCCTGCAGAACCATCGCCTGAATTATCATAGGCTCCTTGAATTGCTCGAATACCGTTATTTAAAATTGGCTGGGTTTTGCCCCCCTTTGCTGTTTGATTAATTTTCAAACTATCCACTGTGATGGTACTGTATTTACCATTATACGTATCTCTCTCACCGGCATTAACTGACGAACCAGCTAATAAACCATAAGAAGCAACCGTACCACTTGAATTGCCACCACGCGTATAGTTATCATTGATATTTAATTCCACATTTTTTGCAGTCAGATTAACATTGTGATAAGTGGCAAGACCTAGCATGTTACCGTTGTTATTCAATGTAAAATTTAAATTACCTGCATTAATTGATCCGCCCGACACGCCATAGGTATATTGATTAGCCAGACCAGTGTAATCACCGTTTACATTGGCGGTAAGCGTTGTATCACCGACATTGAGTTGTTCATGTAATCGGCTTCGAGTGAGAATATAAAAACTGGCATTACCCGATTGGTTAACGGTCGCTGCGTTAATATTATTACAGCTTGGGCTATTTTGACCGACCAAGTAAGAGCCATCGGCACTGGCGGTACAGTCTAAAGCAAACGAAGAAGCAGAGGTAACTAAAACACTTAATGTTATCATTGCTTTACTTGCTCGTCGTACTAATTCAGAACACACTATAGTAGTACCCGTGATAACATTAAATTTCGTTTGATAAATTTGGTTCATATTAATTTCCTTCAAATTAACGATAAAAAATAAGTACGACAACAAATTACTATCGAGAATGACAACGATTTAATTAAGAACCATCTGAAACTATAGAGAAAAAACAGATTTAAACTGCATATTAATGATTAGCACTGAACTTTTTTAACGACTGTTTCTGTTTTTGACTTGTGATAGCCAAAAAAGCAAAGATTATTTTTTAGGACTTTTTTTCCTAACGATTTGGTTAGTAACACTTCATGCAGTCCAAATGGGCAAAAAAAAGATAATATCCACAAGCGTGTAGATTCCATTGGCTGATTGCATTGAACAAAATTGATATAAGGCTTTTTTTTGTTTAAATAGAGTTGCTCTTGTTCTCGATTGAGATAAGCCCAATTTAAATAACCTAGCGGTTGGTTGTTGTGAATAAATAGAGCAAAATTTTTAGACTGAATAATAGGTAACAAAACGGTTAAAGCGGAGTTTAATTCCGCTTTTTTGTATTCAGGGTTTCGATTCCATAACCAGATCATAGCCCCTAATACCTCAGCTTCATTCCATGAGGTGTCATGATATAAACTCGGTGCAATAATTCTAATCAAGTCTTGCTCAAGACTTTTCATATAGCTTTACCTTTGTTAACATTTACATACAATTGTATTACATAAAAGATAAAAATTCATCAATTTATTTTTTATAAAAAAATAATTAAGATTGATAATCAATTCAAGGCATTAATTAATTTTTAATCAGTTATGAGATGAAGAGTGAATTGAAATTTTTTTGTTAAAACAGTATGAATTATCTTAGAATTGTTTTTATATTTTATTCTTGTGTCTCTACTCCCCTTTATATTGTAAAATTTAATTTAAAAAAACTGAGTATTGACTCTTATTATAGTCAATTAAAACACTTTTTTTGACCAATCAAATAACATTAATGAAATAGCGTTAATGGAGTCGATAAAAAAGCGTGTGGTAAAAATCAATGCATATAAAAAAAGGTGATGTTACTCACCTCTTTTTTATATTGAAATAACCGATATAAATTAGTTATTTGCATTTTGTTCTTGCGCTGATTGGATCGCCGTTAATGCAATGGTATAAACAATATCATCCACTAATGCACCACGAGACAAGTCATTAACTGGTTTACGCATACCTTGAAGCATAGGACCAATTGAAACAAGATCAGCAGAACGTTGTACGGCTTTATAAGTCGTGTTACCCGTATTAAGATCTGGGAAGATAAATACGGTTGCTTTACCTGCAACTTGAGAATTAGGTGCTTTCGATTTAGCCACATCAGGCATGACAGCAGCATCATACTGTAAAGGCCCGTCGATCATGAGATCTGGACGTTTTTCTTGAGCAATTCGAGTTGCTTCTTTTACTTTTTCAACATCAGCACCTTGACCTGAACTACCGGTTGAATAAGAGATCATTGCAACTCTTGGTTCAATACCAAAGGCAATAGCAGTATCAGCAGATTGAATCGCAATTTCAGCCAGTTCTTGCGCATTCGGATCTGGATTAATTGCACAGTCACCGTAAATGTATACTTGGTCAGGCATTAACATAAAGAATACTGAGGAAACTAAAGAACTACCCGGTGCCGTTTTAATTAATTGCAATGGTGGGCGAATTGTATTTGCCGTGGTATGCACTGCACCAGACACTAAACCGTCAACTTCGTTTGCTTCAAGCATCATGGTTCCAAGCACAACGTTATCAGCCAATTGTTCTCGCGCAATTACTTCGGTCATGCCTTTGTTTTTACGTAACTCAACTAAACGCGGTACATATTTTTCACGAATATTTTCAGGATCGACGATTTCAACGCCTTCACCCAATGTCACTCCCTGTGAAGCAGCAACTTTACGCACATCATCTGGATTACCAATTAACACACATTTTGCAATTCCACGCTCTGCACAAATAGCGGCTGCTTTAACTGTTCTTGGTTCATCACCTTCAGGTAATACCACCACTTTTTTCGCATTCCGTGCAAGTTCAGTTAATTGATAACGGAATGCAGGAGGAGATAAGCGACGAACAGAATTCACTACTTGGTTTAGCGACTTGATCCAATTGCTATCAATATGGTCAGCAACAAAGTTTTGTGTGTTTTCCATGCGCTCTTTATCATCAACAGGAATTTCTAAATTAAACTGTTGTAAACAGATTGAAGTTTGGAATGTATTGGTTTTTACCGTAAATACCGGTAAACCTGTATCAAATGCAGGTTGACATAATTTATAGATTTTTTCATCTATATCATAACCACCTGTTAATAATACCCCTCCAATTGCCACACCATTCATTGCGGCTAAACTGATTGCAACTAAAACATCAACACGGTCAGCTGATGTGACAAGTAATGCATTTGGTTGTAAATGATTAACAATATTTGGCACACTGCGAGAACAAAATGAGATGTGTTTTATACGGCGGTTTTTGATCTCACCTTCATTAATGATTTTTGCATCAAAATGTTTGGCAATATCAATTGCACGACATGCACTTAAATCCATATTCCAAGGAATGCAGCCAAGTACCGGTAAAGGACTGTGCGCATTTAAATCGTCGATTGTGATTTTTTTATCATCAAATTTTGGTGTATGATAAATTTCTGCCACATCTGGACGTGCAAGGCTTTGTTCTTCAACGGGGGCATTCACTTTATTGACAATAACACCTACGATTTTTTCATTTTTAATACCGCCAAAATTAGAACGAGCAATTTCGATTCGTTCTTTTAATTGTTCTGGAGTATCTTTACCCATATTAACAACAAAAATAATCTCAGCACCTAATGTTTTAGCAATATTATTATTTAGTTCGTTAGCAAAAGGATAATCACTGGTAGGCACAATACCTTCAACTAAAACAACATCGGCCCCTTTGGTATTTTCAGCATATAACGCGACAATTTCTTCCATTAACACATCTTGTTGATTTAAACCTAATAGATTTTCTACATGGCTCATTTTTAGTGGTTTTAATGCTGGTATAGATGTGTTGCTGCTTACTAAAGTGGTGGTGTTATCGGGCGCATCCCCACCTGCTCTTGGTTGAGCAACAGGTTTGAATACATTTAAGTTAATTCCTTGACGCTCCATTGCTCGAATAACACCAAGACTCACACCTGTTAACCCGACGTTTGTTCCGGTTGGGATTAGCATAATAGTACGAGACATAATCAATTTCCTCTTAATTCTTTATTAAATATAAAAACAAACCGCCATAAAGGCGGTTTTATTTGTCTTTTAAGCAGTTAGACGCGCAGCATCTTGAGCAATGACGAGTTCTTCATTTGTAGGAATAACCATTGCAATTGCTGAACCATCTTTAGTGATTGTGCCGCCTTTACCAAAACGAGCAGCTAAATTGCGTTCTTGGTCAAGTTCAAATCCTAAAATTGATAATTTTTGAAGCGCCATACGACGAACTTCTTCCGCATTTTCACCGATACCACCTGTAAAGATAATCGCATCTAAACGACCATCTAATAACATTGCATATCCACCAATGTATTTGACTAAACGATGTACAAATACATCTAGGGCATTTTTCGCATTTTCATCAGTGTCATAGTGATCTGTCACATAACGGCAATCGCTACTTACACCAGTTAAACCTAATAAACCTGATTTTTTATTTAACAAGTTATTGATATCAGCAACAGACATTTTTAAGTTGTCGTGTAAGAAGAACATAATTGCAGGGTCGATATCGCCACTGCGAGTTCCCATGACTAAACCTTCTAATGGAGTTAGACCCATTGAGGTTTCAACACATTTACCATTTTTAACTGCTGTGATTGACGCACCGTTACCTAAGTGACAAGTGATCACATTGGTTTGATCAACTGGTTTATTTAATAATTTTGCCGCTTCACGGCTAACATAGTAATGACTTGTACCATGAGCACCGTAACGGCGAACACCATGTTTGGTGTATAATTCGTTAGGAATTGCATATAAATAAGCTTCTTTTGGCATGGTTGTATGGAATGCCGTATCGAATACAGCCACATTTTTATTTTTTAAATGAGGAAATGCTGCAAATGCTTCACGAATACCAATTAAATGCGCTGGATTATGTAATGGTGCAAATGCCGCTGCTTCTTCAATTCCTTTTAGAACAGAATCATCAATTACAACTGATTGCGTGTATTTTTCGCCACCGTGAACGATTCGATGCCCAATAGATTTAATACTATCTAATAATTCTGGTTTTTGTGGGAAGATGCTATTAACAATAAATTTAATTGCTTCGCTATGTGCAGCTCCTGCGCCTAAAGATGCTTCGTTTTTACTTCCATCAAGTTTCCACTTAATGCGTGCATCAGGAAGATTAAAACATTCAGCTAACCCAGATAAAAATTCATCGCCATTTTCAGGATTGATAATAGCAAATTTTAAAGATGAGCTTCCGCAATTTAGAACAAGAACATTGTTACTTGACGACATAGTAATTCCTATAAATTGAATAAAAAGATATATACCAATCAAAATTGGTAACTCTACACATGATTTAATAATCGATGTGAATATACAAGGTGACTTCTGATATTCTGCATTTTAAGATAAAATAAAGAAAGCCCCTAATTGGATGGCACTATTTTAAGACAATAATAGGTGAATGTCGAGGAATCACAAATTTATGAATTTAGTTAAGGCATTTAAGACTGGTCAACGATATATGGAACTTTGTCCAAAAGATAAAGCACTTTCGTATTCATTTCCCGAATTAAAAATCATAAACCACATAAAAACCGCGAAGAAGTATTTACCCCCAATAATTATTGCGTTAGCTGTTTGGCAATATTATATGCCAGCACAATTAGCGGTGACGATTATCGCAATCTTGTTTGCGTTAAGTTTACCTGTTCAGGGTATCTATTGGTTAGGCAAGCGTTCACAATCTCCGTTACCACTCAATTTAGTCGATTGCTATAATCATATTCAATCAAAACTAATTGAACAAAAAATTTTGGTAGAAAATAAAGAAACGAACGAAAAATTAACCTTCGAATCATTTATGAAGCTGATAACTTTATCAAAAAAGCATTTTGGCAATTACTTTGCTCAAGATGATAGTTCTGAAACTCATTATTAAGATCAAAATAAATGCAGAAACGGCTGGCATCACTAAAAAAACAAATTGATATACTTGAACAACAAGTCAATATATCTGAACAACAAAATTATCAAGAACACTATTTTGATGAACACTTATTTAATACCACCAAAATCAATACGGATAACGCTTTTTATTTAGAAAAAATCAAACAAACTTTTCAAGCTTTAGTCAATAATGTGATGAATCAAAAAGATGAACAAATTGTCTATTTGTCTGAAATGTTAGTTAATCAAATCACCGCCCTCACCCGTGAATTAGCGACGCATCAACTTCGTAAAAAAGAAGAATCTAAACTTTCAATTCAAGAAACACTCTCTGAAAAACATTGTCGCCATTTAGATTATTTGCGTCGTTTGCAAGAAATGAAATATGAGTTATTACTTTCTGCTGAGTCAATCGATCCAATCAAGATTGCAACACTGGATAATCGTATTCAACGGTGTGAACAAGCGATCAAAAACATTGAACAGGAATTAGATACGGAAAGCGGTGTTTATTAAAAAAATGCCAATGCACACGGAATGAATATTGTTGACTTCGATGAACATTTAAATAATCGCTAAATCAGCGTCTAGATTTATTGCATTACTCCTTAGATCAAAGATATAGCTAAAATGCATAATGTTATAATGAATAATTAGTATCATCTTTTTGAGTTCTATTTATAATATTAGCTATGATTAGCGATAATGTTCCAATGCTATCCCTTTCTAATATTTTAATAAGGATTTATTCATGGGTAAGATATTTGATGATAATTCTCAAACTATTGGTTATACACCTCTTGTTCGTTTAAAGCATTTTGGTCATGGTAATATTTTAGCTAAAGTGGAGTCACGCAATCCCAGTTTTAGTGTTAAATGTCGTATAGCTTCAAATATGATTTGGGATGCGGAGAAGCGTGGTTTATTAACGCCGGATGTTGAATTGATTGAACCCACCAGCGGTAACACAGGTATCGCATTAGCAGCCGTTGCCGCAGCGCGTGGTTATAAATTAACGTTAACCATGCCTGAAAGCATGAGCATTGAGCGACGAAAATTGTTGAAAGCATTAGGTGCAAATTTAGTTCTAACAGAAGCGTCAAAAGGAATGAAAGGCGCCATTGAAAAGGCTGAGGAAATGGTAGCAAGTAATCCCAAACGTAATATTATGCTACAACAATTTAGCAATCCAGCCAATCCCGAAATTCATGAAAAAACAACCGGGCCTGAAATTTGGCTTGATACTGATGGAAAGATAGATATTTTTGTCGCAGGGGTAGGAACAGGCGGAACATTCACAGGCGTAACACGTTACATTAAAAATACCCAAGGTCGAAATATTACGGCGGTTGCGGTCGAACCAAGCCAGTCACCTGTAATCACTCAAGCACTTGCTGGCGAACCGCTTAAACCAGGGCCACATAAAATTCAAGGTATCGGAGCGGGTTTTATTCCTGCTAATCTGGATTTGAGTTTAATTGATTTAGTGGAAAAAGTATCGAATGAAGAAGCGATCGAAACTGCGCGCATTTTAATGGAAAAGGAGGGAATTTTGGCGGGAATCTCTTCAGGAGCAGCAGTTTTTGCCGCTGATAGATTGGCTAACTTACCGGAGAATAGCAATAAAACCATTGTGGTAATATTACCTTCATCAGGTGAACGTTATTTAAGTACTGACTTATTTAGCGGGATTTTTACCGAAAAAGAATTAGGATGACTTAAAATAAAAGATACCGTCAATTGACGGTATTTAATCCATTTAATTTAGAGATCTATTAATAATTTAAACTGATTAAAATCGTTATTCGTGAATAATGCCAAAATGCCGATAAGCATGCGGTGTTGCAATTCTGCCCCTTGGTGTTCTTTGAATATAACCTTGTTGAATTAAAAAAGGCTCAAGCACATCTTCAATCGTTTCTCGCTCTTCGCCAATTGCAGCAGCAATATTATCTAAACCAACCGGACCACCCATAAATTTTTCAATAATAGCTAGCAATAATTTGCGATCCATATAATCAAAACCTTCATTATCGACATCGAGCATATCGAGTGCTTGGGTCGCTATTTTTTCATCGATAATACCTTTTGATTTTACATCAGCATAATCTCTGACTCGACGTAACAAACGGTTAGCTATTCGAGGGGTACCTCGTGAACGTTTAGCAATTAAATGAGCCCCTTCACAGGATAAATCCATACCCAAAAATTTGGCACTTCGACTAACGATATATTCCAGATCTTCGACACGATAAAATTCAAGGCGTTGTACGATTCCAAAGCGATCACGTAATGGCGATGTTAATGAACCAGCTCTTGTTGTCGCACCAATAAGGGTAAAAGGCGGAAGATCAATTTTTATTGAACGTGCAGCAGGACCTTCACCAATCATAATGTCTAGTTGATAATCTTCCATTGCCGGATATAAGATTTCTTCAACGACTGGCGATAATCGATGAATTTCATCGATAAAAAGGACATCATTAGGCTCTAAATTAGTTAACATGGCAGCAAGATCACCCGCTTTTTCTAAAACTGGGCCAGAGGTAGTGCGCAAATTAACACTCATCTCATTAGCAACAATATTTGCTAAGGTCGTTTTACCCAGCCCGGGAGGGCCAAAGATAAGAACATGATCGAGAGCATCACTACGCTGTTTTGCAGCTTGAATAAAAATTTTCATTTGCTCACGCACATGAGGTTGCCCGATATATTCATCCAGATACTTTGGACGAATTGCACGATCTAGAGACTCTTCTTCTTTTTGAGCTTGTGGAGCTATTAAACGATCCGCTTCAATCATAATGCTTACCTTTTTATAACGCTGATTTTAATGCTTCACGTATAAGCGTTTCACAATCCATTTCAGGCTTGATAACTTTACTGATTATACGGCTGGCCTCTTGTGGCTTATAGCCTAAAGCAATAAGGGCGGAAACAGCTTCACTTTCAATTTGATTTGAGGATTTTTTGATATTGCCAGTTTCAACAATGGTCATTGAGTCAGATAATTCTTCACCAAAGCGTTTAACACGATCTTTCATTTCCACAATTAATCGTTCTGCCGTTTTAGTCCCCACGCCCGGTAATTTAACCAGCGTTTTGATTTCACCTTGTTCAACCGCCACGATAAATTGTTGAGCCGACATTCCTGATAATATTGCCAATGCTAATTTTGGTCCAACGCCATTCACTTTGATCAATTCACGAAACAATTCGCGTTCTTGTTCATGATTAAATCCATATAATAATTGGGCATCTTCACGAACAATCAGATGTGTTAAAACGATAACTTCTTGACCATTGTTGGGTAATTCATAAAAACAGGTCATGGGCATAAAAACATTGTAACCGACACCGCCCACATCAATAAGCACTTTGGGTGGCTGTTTTTCTATAATGATTCCGCGTAAACGACCTATCACAATTAATCCTTAATATTGAGTGTTATCAGATTTATCAATGACATGTAACAATGAAAAAAGAATAATTACTCAATCAAATACAGTATTAATGAGTAAAGTGTATGTTGTCATTGATATCGAGTGTATAAACTATTGTTGTTTAGTTTACCTGATGAAATTGAAATAATAAAGAAAAACTGTATAAATAGACAGGCAATAAAAGGAAAAATTTTGCCGACCAATTCGGCAAAATAGTGAGTAGAAACAGATGATAATTTGCTTAAATTAAAAAGGCATTTTAAAACCTGGTGGTAATTGCATTCCACCTGTAACTTGAGCCATACGCTCTTTCTGAGCTTCATCTAGTCGGCGAGTTGCATCATTAAAAGCTGCTGCAATAAGATCTTCTAACATCTCTTTGTCATCTTCATTCAATAATGACGGATCTAACTCAACTCGTTTACAGTTATGAGCGCCATTAATGGTGACTTTAACAATTCCTGCACCCGACTCTCCTGTTACTTCTAATTTGGCGATTTCTTCTTGCGCTTGCTGCATTTTTGCTTGCATTTGCTGGGCTTGTTTCATTAAATTACCCAAACCGCCTTTTCCACCTGAAAACATAATTATTCCTCGTTAAATATATTTAGTCCATAATTATACAGGACGAATACTTGTTTCATCAATCTTGGCTTCAAAATATTGGCAGATCATTGCCACTTTTGGATCTTGATTAATTGTCACTTTAGCTTGCGCAAGTTTTTGTTGATAAAGATCTTCACGCATTTCCAAAGGTGTTTTTATCGTTTGATTATCATCAATAATAACGTTAATTTTTAACGGTTTTTGTCGATAATTCGACATTGCTTTTTCTAATTTTGAAATATTTGCTGATGCATTAATGAGATGTTTTACCGCTGATCGCAAATGTAAAACGATATTTTCATCATCTATTTGTTCAATAGAGCAATTTATCGCAATTTGCTTAATTAAAGGCGCAATATCGAGTTGCTCAATTTCGGCACACCATGCGTCTTTTTGCGCCATTTCATCAATTAATTTTTTCATCATTTCAGGTGTTTTATCACCATTTAATGATTCGCGAAAACTTTTCGTATCAATGATTAATTCATCTTTGGTTTCAATCAGCCCACACGCCTGCCATTGATAATTTTCTGCGGTAATTTGCTCTTCATCCTTATCAGGCTTATTTAAGTTATTTTCATTTGACTCTACGTGTGAACGTTTGTCTGTGCCATGCGCTAATGATGCATTGATACTCGCCTGAATTGGTTGATTTTTTTCAACCAGTTCAGACTTTTTTTTATTTTGTTCCTCTTGTATTAATTGCATCCGCATTTCTAAAATACTTTTCGTCATTGAAGAGACATCATCTGGGATCGGCATATCGTGTTTAGCCGGTTGTTGCTGATTATTTTGAGAGTGTTTTATATCAGATTGTGCGTTACTCTCAATACGTGATGTCTTTTCTAACTCATCTTGTTGAAAATTGTGCTCTGATTGTGGTGTGCCAGATGCTGATTTTTGATGAATATCAGTCACGGGCGGTACATTACTCATCGAGTCAGATGTGGCGTTTGATATGTCACTCTTACTAGCTGATGCTTGAATAGGTAAAGGCTTTGATGGCTGCGGTGCCTGAACCGTTGGCTTTGTATTTGACACTAACTTATTGTTATCATTAGTTTTTGGTTGAAATGCTAATGCTCTTAGAAAGCTCATTTCAACACCTATTTTTTTATCGGGTGAATAGGCTAATTCTTTTCGCCCCATTAATAATATTTGATAAAATAACTGAATATCATTTGGCGCAATGTATTGTGCTAAAAAGCGTATTCGTTCTTCATTATCGGTATAATCACCCAATGCTGTTGGTACAATTTGTAATAAAGCGATTTGATGCAAAAGCGTAATGGTTTCAGCCAATAAGTTATCCCAATCCACGCCTTGTGTTGCAGCTGCTTCAATCTGTTGCATCAAAGCATTGCCATCATTTTGATAAAGTGCCTCAACCAATAAAAAAGGAATTGTTTTATCCAGTGTCCCTAACATAACACTGACTGATTGCGCATCAACAACGCCATTACCTAAGGCAATAGCCTGATCGGTTAAACTTAAGGCATCTCGCATACTACCATTAGCCGCTTTGGCTAATAACTGAATCGCCTTCGGTTCAGATTCAATTTTTTCAAGTTGTAAAATGTGAGAAAGCTGTTCCGATATAAGCGAAGTATCTAGCACATTTAAATGTAAATGTAGACAGCGTGATAATATGGTAATCGGTAACTTTTGTGGATCGGTTGTTGCTAACAAAAATTTGACATGTTCTGGTGGTTCTTCTAATGTTTTTAGCAAGGCATTAAAACTGCTGCGAGATAACATGTGCACTTCGTCAATTAAATAGACTTTAAAGCGCCCTTTAGTTGGCAAGTATTGAATGTTATCTAATATTTCACGTGTATCTTCAACTTTAGTTCGTGAAGCGGCATCAATTTCTAAAAGATCGACAAATCTGCCTTGCTCAATATCACGACAATTATCACATACCCCACAAGGCGTGGCAGTAATCCCACTTTCGCAGTTTAAGCCTTTAGCAAGTAAGCGAGCAATGGAGGTTTTGCCAACACCACGCGTGCCTGAAAATAGATAAGCATGATGAACTCGACCTAGCGAAAGTGCATTTGATAGAATCTTGAGGACATGCTGTTGCCCTACGACTTCAGTAAATGATTTTGGTCGCCATTTGCGTGCCAGAACTTGATAACTCATATTCACCATTGCGTATAACTAATCAATTTGGCATCAATAATATCATAAAGCGTAAAATTAGTCTTTAAGATGACAGTAAACAATTTACAATACTTTATTGAATGAAAATCCAGTCAATTTTTATTATTGACGTTTATTTTAATGGAATGCTTTTAATAGATAGATTATTAATAAGAAATGAATGATAAGAATAAATTGAGTTTGTTGTAGTTAGTTATTCAGAAATATGGGCGTGTTTACTAATATAGATTCATTGTAGTTGAAAATTTGAATCCAGAGTAGATAAATCTCAACCATTATTTCGATTCCATAATGGTTGGATTATTCATATTTATTATTGATTCAAATATGACCAAGCATATTGTGCGTAAAATTCTGCGCCCATAATCATGCCGTCTTCATCAACATTAAAACAACCATGGTGATGTGGCCACTGTGTATCTTTTTCAGGATTACCCGAACCCACTAATGCAAATGCACCAGGAATGTTTTCAGTATAAAAACTGAAGTCTTCGCCGCCAGTTGTTGGTGGCTCGAAATAAAGGGCTTCTTCACCAAACGATTCAACAATGACTTTTTGTGCTAATAGCGCAGATTGTTCATCATTAATGACGGGTAAGGTGCCATAAATGTATTCTACTTCAGCCGTTGCACGATACATTGCAGCAACTTGATTGGCATAACGGCGAATAGCATCTTCAATTTTATTTCGCACTTCAACACTAAAACAGCGAACTGTACCTTCTAAAACCGCATTTTCCGCAATAACATTGAAACGAGTGCCGACATCCATTTTTCCTATGGTGACCACCGCCGGGGTAAGCGGAGACACTTCACGTGAGACAATCGATTGTATGTTCATCACAAATGAAGATGCCACCATGACAGCATCAACCGTGTCGTGAGGCATCGAGCCATGCCCGCCCTTTCCTTTGAATCGGACAGTGAGCAAATCGGCAGAAGCAAAACTTGAACCTACCACACAGGATACTTTTCCGACAGGTGTTTGTGACCAGATATGCATACCAAAGGCTGTATCCACATCATCTAATACACCTTGTTTTATCATGCCTTTTGCACCTTGTGCGATCTCTTCAGCAGGCTGAAAAACTAATCTTACATTACCTTTTAGTTGATCACGTATTGCATAAAGCGCTTTTGCCGCAGTCAGTAGCATGGCTGCATGCGTGTCATGTCCACAAGCATGCATCTTACCGTTTATGGTTGATTTGTAATCAATATTGTCGTTTAACTCTTGCACCGGTAACGCATCGATATCAGCTCTCAATAAAATTCTTTTACCTGGTTTTCCGCCTTGGATATCGGCAATAATACCGGTTGGCTCAGTACGACGATAAGGGATGCCAATTTTATCAAGCTGCTCTGCAATTTTATCTGTCGTTCTGAACTCTTCCCACGGTAATTCTGGGTGACGATGCAAATCACGGCGAAAAGCGACCATTTCTTTTATATTTTGTTGTACTATCTTTTTAATATCTTGATTTATCATTTTACTACCTTTGTTCTTGTTATTTAGTCCATCAAAATTAATGCGTTTGATATTGAAAACATATTAAGAAGATAGTTAGAAAAACTGTTCTTAAATCTTGTTATCCGATTAGTTGTCATCAAACTTGTAGACATTTATCATTTACTGTATTGCAGGGGCGACTATCATATTGACCATAAAGCCTGCTAAAACAACCGACACTATAGTGACTGAAATAAATCCACCAATCAACATAGGCGGTAACATATGACGAGTAAGTACCTCTTTTTCTTTTTCATTTTTGGTCAAATTATTAATCACTTCATTGGTAATAATATAATCAGCAGGAAACCCATAGAGTGCTGTTAGTGCTATCGAAAACGCCATTTCTCGACTAACGTTTAGCATTTTTCCGGCAATAAGCGAAAAGATAAACATACCAAGTACAGCTGCTAATATAAAGACAACCAAAGGCGTAATTAATCTTACTAGCATGTCAGGTGTAGCTTGACTTAATGTGTCAAAAATAAACAGCATAAGTCCCATGACAGCTAAACCAAAACCACCCGCCTTTTTTAAAGGATGACGTTCAAGAAAACCACACGATGCGGCAATTACACCGAATAATAGACAAAGTACAAATGGACTTATACTAATAATAGGATCCAAGACTTTCGCCACGTAATAAGCAAAAAAGCCAATAATCGCAATTCGTAAAAAAATAAAATAGGTTGTGTTATACCGTGCTGAAAACGTCGCAAACATTTTTGGCATTGGATGTTCATCATTAGATTCGGTTTCTTGTTTATTCGATGTAGACTTAGGATCATTTAAAGCATTCCATGTACCCTCATGATACTGTTTAAGCACTCTGCGCCCTTCACGTTTAAGCATGATTGAAGTGAGAGGATAACCAATAAAACCTTGCATGACATAAATAATAATGGCGAACACGGCAAGATCTTGCAAACCGGCTTTTGTTGCTCCGCCTGCCATTATAATCGCGGAAACGATCCCACCCACTAAAGGTGGAATCGCAACAATAACTGTATTGTAGTCAAAAAATAAGTATCCAACGATCACAACCACAATGATGATTCCAACAATGCCTGACAGTGAAATAACGATAGTTTTCCATTGGCGCAGTAATTCTCTAACTGAAAGTAAAGTTCCCATGTTAACGACTAACAGATACATAAACATGACAGCAACGACTTTGGGTATTCCTGCTCGAGCGACAATATCTTTTGGGAAGAAAGTGAAGTAACCTGCTAAGAAAAGCACGGCACAAACAAAAACTGACGGCACCCATGCTTTGGTTCGTGTAGATACGATATCGCCTAAAAAAAGAATTAGTAGCAATAATACTAATGCAAGCATTTGAGACATATCATTCATTGTTGACATAAAAAGCTCCATTTTATTGGTTGTTAATTATTTAACTTTTCCTGTTGGATCATAAAAATAATTATTATGCTAAGTTTATTTTTAAATAGTTTTAATATTATATATTGTTAATCATGAATTCTTTAATTTTATCAAGAAAAAGATTGCCATATTTTTCTAATTTAATTTTACCAACACCAGTAATATTGAGTAATTGTTGTTTGCTTTCAGGCATCGTTTGTACCATTTCGAGTAAGGTTGCATCACTAAAAATAATATAAGGTGGAACATCTTCACTATCGGCAATATCTTTACGTAATTTTTTAAGATAACCAAATAAAATACGCTCTTCATAAGATAAGATAGTGGTTAAATTTATTGCTCTTGCATAACGATTTAAACGACTTTTCTTCACAATTTCAAGTCGTGGTTTAGCCAAGGATAATGCAATTTCACCCTTCAATATTTGGCGTGCACGCTCTGTTAATTGTAGGGTATTATACGCAGCAATATTTTGTATTAGATAGCCATGATAAATTAATTGCCTTATCACATGAAGCCAATAATCAATGGAGTGTTCTTTTCCAATACCATAAACAGATAAACGATCATGTCCGTTTTCTTTTATCTTCGATCGGTTTGATCCTCGTAAAACCTCTGCAATATATTGCGCACCATAGCGCTGCTCAACACGATATATACAAGATAATACTTTTTGCGCATCAACTAAACCATCATAATGTTCAGGAGGATAAAGGCATATATCGCAGTTATTACAAGGTTCGTGTCGTTGTTCACCAAAATAGTTGAGTAAAACGATACGACGGCAAGTTAAACTTTGGGCAAATGATTGCATTGCATCGATTTTATGGAATTCAACATCTTTGTGTTGTCCTTCCATTTTTTCACTAATCTGTTGTCGGTACCAGCTCAGATCATTGGCATTAAACAGTAGCATAACTTCAGCCGGCACACCGTCACGCCCTGCTCGCCCGGTCTCTTGATAGTAAGCCTCGATACTGCGTGGACAATCGGCATGAACAACAAAACGAACATTTGGTTTATTGATGCCCATCCCAAAAGCAACGGTTGCAACAATGATTTGTATATCATCTTTTAAAAAAGCTTCTTGTGCTTGTTGGCGTTGTTGATTAGTCAGTCCAGCATGATAAGCTGCAACGGAAAATCCCCGTGCAGCAAGTCTGGTAGTCATATCTTCTACTTTTGAACGACTAGCGCAATAAATAATGCCGCTATTCCCTTTTTGGGTTTCAATGAATGAGACAATTTGGTCGGTTAAATTATATTTTTCGACAACAGTATAACGGATATTTGGACGATCAAAGCTACGAACGACAACTAAGGGATCCACTAAATTTAATTGGGTAATAATATCCGCTTGAGTCATTTTATCGGCAGTAGCCGTTAAAGCAACAATCGGCACACCAGGAAAACGTGCTGAAAGTTGTCCCAATTGCCGATAATCAGGTCTAAAATCATGCCCCCACTGTGAAATACAATGTGCTTCATCAATTGCGATTAAAGACGGTGGATTTTGTTCGATTAAACTTTGAAAATACGCTAATGCCAATCTTTCTGGTGAGATATATAAAAGCTTAATAGAATGATTAAGGTATTGTTCAATGACATTTTGCTGTTCGGATGACGATTGAGAACCATTTAGATAAGCAGCAGGAATACCATTTGCGGCTAATTGATCTACCTGATCTTTCATCAATGAAATTAAGGGTGAAATCACGATTGCCGTTTTGGGTAGGATTACAGCGGGGATTTGGTAACATAACGACTTTCCACCACCAGTAGGAATAATAATTAAAGTGTCACGCCCATCGATAATCGATTCGATAATTTCTTTTTGTTGATTTCGGAAAGATTTATAACCAAAAACATTATGCAAAACTGTATCAATCTGATCTTTTATCGACATGCTAACCTAAAAATAAATCACTGCTGTTAATTTATCGAGTATAGCTAAATTTAAAGCAACAAACCACCTTGAACTGATATTTGTTTTCAATTTAGATTTGTTATAGTTTTAAAACTAACAAATTTTGTGTTTTTTATAGTCAAAAATGTTCAACAGCTGAAAAAACAACCAAAAAATAATTTTTTTACTTGCTTGTAATCAATTTGAAAGCTAATATTTGCGTGTTTCAAAATTACGCCCGTAGCTCAGTTGGTTAGAGCATCACCTTGACATGGTGGGGGTCAGTGGTTCGAGTCCACCCGGGCGTACCATTCTAAAGCCTTATTCGAAAAGGTTTATCAAGAGTTCACATTTTAGTTTATTTTAAATTGTTAAAATAGTATTGCAAATAATTTGATATAAAAAAATTTAACTCGTTTTTTACTACACTTTTTCACTTTGAATCTTAGATTAAAAATATGGAATTATTTAGTAAATAAGTAATATATAGTTTATAGATATATTAGTATGGAGTTAAAAGAGTGATGTTACTATCTTGTCGATTATTATAATGAGGACATAATTAAGATATATTTCGTGTATGAAAGAGAAATTACGATAGGTAAAACGATTAGAAATGGAAAATTGAACTTGGTAGAAATTGCTGAGGGAATTCAGGATAACTGCATTATTTTCTATAAATACAATTATCCTGAATGATTAAATTTATTTATTAGGCTTTTCAGGGAATGTGATATCAGGCGCTAGATCAGTATTTATTCGATTAAGTAATACCCGATATTTTTTCCATTCTGCTAAAGATATGATTTCTAGTTCAGTAGCAATTTGGGAATCTACGGCATCTTGTAAATAACTGATCTGATTGGTTGCTTCATCAATCAATTGGTTCTTTCGAATTGTTGTTTTTTTGACTTCATATTGATGCTTTTTATCGTGATCAAGTCGCCAGTTTTTTCCATCCCATACGTCAAATTCACTTTCAGGTTTAAGCATCGTGTAATTGTTTGGAATTTCCCCAATATTTTGCATTATCGATTCAACACCTGTTTCAGTAGAATAAATTTTTTGACCTCGATAATCATTTGGATATGACCATTTATTACCTTGACGAACGATCGCTTTTTCATTATTAACACTTTTCGGTGCATCAATATATGAAAAAGCAGGTAAACCAACACCTACTGGTAAATATTGATAAGTAGCAGAAAGAAATTCTCCTGTATTGGCATCGACATTGTAAACAACAGTCCACCCAGCGATTGTTGTAATCCCGTTATTATCCAAAATTACTGATTCTGGTTGTAATTTATATTTCATTATACATCTCCTAAATTAAGCAGCTTTAACTATATATTCAAATGCGATATTGCGAGGACGGTTTTCATGAGCAACGGGAACAACACGTGAAGCATCAAAATTGAATCCTCCTGCATTTCCCCAATCTACCTTAGTTGGTGTGCCGTTAGCAATATGTTCAAAAGGACTAAATGCACCAGCACCAGATGCGCCATTTTGTCCAAAAGTTTCAGAAATTGGCCATACAGCTCCCCAAATATTTCTAATTGCGTCATCCTGAAAGCTCAGTATCACACGATTAGGATCGAGCCCTCGACCACTGTCTTTACCTCGAATAAATAGCCCTCGTAAGTCAGGCAAAAATCCAGATGGATAGGCTGCAGCTAAAAGCGGAAATTGATTCTTGTCAAATTGTGAACCATTACATGCAAAATACCCAAATGGAGGATATTCATGTGGCCATGGTAATGGAACTCCAACAGGTATTACTCTATCATTTACAAACTTATCTAATCCGACAACTCTATGGGCTTCAATATATGCAACACAAGCTCCATCATGATTAAAAAACCATGAAAAATCATTTTTTAATGTGCTATACATCCCAACAATCCCGTCATTACGCACCACAAATAAGAAGCGTTTATCTGGAGACCATACTTCTGTTTCAAATTCGTTATTCTTAAATTTATCAGTTATATTGTGCACAATATCATGCACTTCTGTGATACGTTGATGAGCATTAGATGCATGATTATATGCAGAGTTTATAGCTTTGGGTGTGGCAGCCTCTATTTCTGATGTACTGTTTACTGAAGAGTTAAGCTTAACAATACCATTTTGTGTAATACTAGCATTAGGAATTTCATCCTGTGTTTTTTTCCATTTAGTTGTGTTTGTTGAAGGGCGGGCATTATCATTACTAACAATCGCTGTATACAGGATACCATTGTATTTAATGATAGCATTAGCGGGATACAAAACTTGTTCGTTCCATTCCGGAACGCCTTGTTGCAGCAAATACAGCATATTTTTATCAATACGGTTAAATGCGCCATTCATCCATTCAAGTGGGGGTTTTGATGCGGTTTGATCGATGGTGATTCCCCAGCCTCGACTTACATCAGGAAAATCCGTAACTTCCCCTTTTTTTGCTGAATCTGCAAAGATTAAATAATCTGGTTTTTTTTGTATAATCATTGAATAGTTCCTATTTCTTGAAGTCGAACAAATTTGCCTAAATTAAAACCGAATGATGCATTGTCATGCGAAAATCCAAACGGTTCATTATTAATTAGAACAATATATTGATACATAACACCAACAGGTCGGGCTAAAATATCCATTTTACTAATTGCATACAAAGTAAGTGAATTGAGTTGATCACTGTTAACTAATACGTTCATTGTCATATTTTGGGAATCAATAATATTTCCATGTTTGCCAATCACGAATTTAATTGATTTTACAATGTTTGATATTTCACCACTTTGATAATTTTTAGTAATTTTTGCCTTAATAAAGAAACGATAATCGCTATCATTTAATACAACAGATGCCGTTAAAGCGTCGCCATGTCGATAAAATTCACCAATATCAAATGATAATGCTGTGTTATCTTCTAACCATCCAAAATATTCTTTGGTGATAGCAGACGGTAACACGCGCGAGACGCCAACATGACGACCAATCAAATCAAGTGCATAACCTGTCGCGTCGTTGATGCTGAGAACATCAGCAATTTGAATGACATTGTTAAACGTGTTACCTGTCTCTTTATTGATAGCTTTGATAGTACCTAATGCCTTGGGTTTTGTACGATATTGCCAAATGAGGAATTTTTCTCTATTCATCTATTAGCACCTCAATATGCGTTATCTGTGCATACTCTCGATAATCGATATTGACAATGTTGGCACTGTTTACAGCGAGTTCTTTAATATAAAATCCGTCAACTAAGTTAATGCTTGAAATAATACGGGATGCATACACATTTTCACCAATTCCAAAATCAAGACTTTTTAAATTAGCTTTAATCTGTTCTGAATTGATATCATTAAAAGATTTGTAACGACCAATTGTCATTGAGACATTGATATCGACTTTTCTTGGTCTATCAAAGTAAACTTTTCGAGGTATTTCATCTAATAAATACATCGTCTCAATTTTTCCAAATAGTCCACAACCGCCAATTTTCTTTTTAGTGATCACCTCTGCTATTTGTTCATCATCGCCACCAAGGATCACGGCATTAAATGAATGAGCAGGCACTCCCTTTTCATCCGTTTTATTCGTATAGTTTTCATATACTACGCATTTAGTCACACCGGTTATATTCATTAATGCAGACTGTATGCCTTGGCGATCATCATAATTATTGATTGAATGAGATAACATAAAGCGTTTTAATAGTTGAGCATCAGTTTCTTCATCAACTCCGCCATAGCTTTGGGTGTTGGCAGTAATTTTATCTATGCCGATGATAATAGTGCTCGGTGTAAATTCATCCATTGCGTTAACGGTATAATGACCTAACTCTAGCGACCTAAATTTTGAACGAGCACTACCTAAATCATTTAATTTTATTGGCTCAGTTGTTACCCATTTATTTTTGTTTTTATCAACATAAATAGCGTTTTGAGGAATCAATGTGTTTGGCATTCCATTAAAAATGACTTCATCGATGTATGAATATGATGCGGTTATTCTGGTTAATCCTGCATACATTGCCCGTTGTTCCAACCACTGCCCAGTCGCTTGATAAGGGTCTAACATCTGAATAATAAATGATACTGCTTGATGTATGTTCGATAATTCCTGAGAAAATAAACCGAGCAATTGCCCATCTGGCGTATCACTATCTAAATTGACATTTTCACCATAAATCGATTTAAAACTTGTTATTAAACGATTTTTAATTGTGTCAAAATCATCAATAACAATTCCTTTATCTGTTATCTGTAACATTAAATGAAGCCTCATTAGAATTGTTGAATTTATCTGTGTAGGTAATTTGAATGAGAAACTCACGCGTCTCGCTATCCAATAAAATATCGAACTCATCAATACTAATCACACCTTCAATGTTGAAAATTTGTTTTTTTATATCAATTTCCAACTGTTTAGTATTTGGGTTTTTAGCAAGATAATCAAACCAGGCAATACCGTCATTGCGATCCAAAAACCAATCTTTTTTTAAGGATAATAATTTAGTTTTTACACACTGGGCTATTGCATCTGACTGATGTAAATAATTAGCCAAACCTTGCCCAAATGTCCAATCATGATTATTGTCTAGCTCTCTTACTTTCATGTTGGCTCTCCTGTCGTGTCATCGCCGCTTTTCACACCTGTATGTCTATGAGTATTCAAACTAATTCCTTTGTTTGTTATGACATCTTGTGCAGTGATTATGCCGGCACTAATTGTATTGCCATTAGATTGATTGAAACTACCAATTTGGTCATAGTTTCCAAACTGTTGCTTATTTCCTTCATGTACAATATTGCCTTTGATATAGATTGTTCCTTCCGTTAATCGAATATGAGTTTGCCCGTCATCTGTTTGCATCGATACGCCATCATGATAAAAATCTGGAATTTTGTTAGGTACACTGTTACAACCAACGATAAAAAAACCATCGCTTAAGTCATTCATACGATTATCAAGCGGTTTTGATGCTTCGCCCGATGCAAACCAGCCATCAATGCAACGACTGGAAAAGACCACCAGACCTTCATCACCTGCTTTGATAGGCACCGTAATACAAAAACCGCCGGCGTGAGGAAATTGTGCAGGAACATCAACCAATGGCGGAATCGATATCTCTTCCCCATTTGCTAATACTCTATTAATCATCGGTTTACATTGCACTGTATGACCATCAAAACTGATCACCTTTGCAGGCAATGCCGTATAAATATTTGATTGGGCACGTTTAATTTGATTTTCAATTGCTTGGTATAGCGTATCAACCATAATTTACCTACGAATTTAAGCCAATAAAAAACCACCTTTGGCAGGTGGTTAATTTATTGTTGGTTACAGAGTAATTGTCTAGTATTGACTGATATAATGATTATTTTAATTAAAATAACTTATTGTTTTATAGAAATATATCAGAAATTTAATTTTGATTTGATAGATTAGAAAATATTTGAAACGAATGGAAATAAAAAAATTACGTTGAGATTGCAATCTTTAGCTTCGGGAACGTTAGCGTATATCTGCTAACTTTAATATTACAGTAAAATGTTTGATTCGATTAAGCGTTTAACTTTGTTTTTACTAAGCTTTACTTAAAACATCTAAACAATGGTACAATAACAATAAAAATGACCAGATCCCAAAAATTGCAATCTTTTTTAGATATTAATCAAGAATATTCATTTGATTGCATTAATAGGTTTAATTAATTTGCTCAGCAAGTTTAATCACTTCGGAAACAGTTTTACCATCAAGTTTTTGCTTCATGATTTCTTCCATTTTCTTATTATCGTAATTTGCTTCGGTAGCCGCCTGCATATTAATTTTACTCAAAGCTGCTGTAAAAGATTGCGCTTCACTGAAGTTAAGGTCTTTTACAACTTCAGCTAATGATTCTTGATATTTTTCAGGTGTTGAAGCATCAATCTTTTTATCGCCACAAGCAGTTAATAAAGTTATAGACATTAAAAGTACAAGTAATTTTTTCATTTTTCCATCCTTTTATAAATTATATTGGGATGCTCATCCTATATCTAAATTGATAACAAATCAAATTTTTTCGAAGTTACCAAAAATACACTGTAATTTGCTTTGCCAGTTATTTCCATATAGATCCCCACTATGTTGTAACGCATTAATTTTATAGTCTCCATTAAGTTCTGTGAGTTTAGATTCAACTCGAATTAATGCACCTATCTTATAATGCGGATTACATAATGTTGTTATTTCTAACCCTTTATCTGTCTTTTTAGGCGTTCCTATCATGCCCGTCGTTCTTGAAATAACAAATCCTTCATGATTTGAAATAGCCTTATTTTTGGGGATAACAATCAGTTCGTCATCTTGGATAGACCAATCGGCATCATTATTATTTGCTATTTGGTGCATAAGTTCGCGAGTATCACACATGAAAACTTTTCCGCGAGGAAGTGCTTTATTATTAGGAAGATTAACATTGCCTTTTTTTAAACCAAAACTTTTTAACGCTTCATTAAAAAAATCATTGTCAGTTTGTCCTTTTTCTAATGTTTTGATAATAACTTTTTCTGTAAAAGCTTTGTGACCATCAGCACACCTTAGGGTCGTGATAATATCCAGCTCGGAAAGTTGATTTTCCACCGTTAAAATATCACCACAAAAAATCATCCGTAAGACATCATCCTGATAACTAACATATAATTCTACATAATCATATTGTTTCGTGCTGATTAAATTACGATTTGAATCGTTGAGGTTGTATATTGAAATTTCAGCGGTGTTAGGATCGGAAGTAAGTGTTTTGTTGACCGAGAAAGTGACTCTAAGATTGTTCAATACAATACTTTCTTTACGATTGCCTATTTTCAGTTCTAAAACTCGCCCGAATTGTCTCACGATATTCATCCTTTGTCATAATTAATAATTGCATTCGATTATGTAAGTCATTTTTCGTTATTGCATTAATTCCTAATCCTGATTTGTCATAAAGGACTAAAACAAAAGGAAGGTCAAATTCAATAAGCGCTGGACTGCCTACAGACAGTCCTTTATTGGTTGTAATATATTGATTATTGTTAATATCAAACAAATCAAATTGGTAGCCGACTAATACCGTATTGAATCTTAATGTTAATCGTAAATTCATATCGTATAATGTAAAGGTTTGTTCTAGCACATCATCATAAGTTGTCTGAATTATATACATACTTAATCTCTCAAATTTTCTTTATTTACCAACAACTAATCACTTTTTTAGCTTTGAAGTTATCTACATTACTTAATAAACCAACTAAAAATCTTATAAAGAACAGATTTTAGTTCTTCGATTTTCTGTGGTTGTGTTTTACCAAGATTCTGTTTTTTAACCGTTTGATTTAGACCACTTGCAATTTGCGTTTCGACGATAAAAATTTCTCGAAACGTTAAGGAAAACTCACCATAAGTATTTTTTTGTTGAGTCAAACCCACAGAACTTAGAACCATATTATTATATTGCTTAGCATTAGTTTGCAGGATAACAGGTTCACCACTCCGTTGA
The DNA here is from genome assembly GCF_046635805.1 of Gilliamella sp. CG13. Classification (NCBI taxonomy): domain Bacteria; kingdom Pseudomonadati; phylum Pseudomonadota; class Gammaproteobacteria; order Orbales; family Orbaceae; genus Gilliamella; species Gilliamella sp. CG13. The sequence goes on along the minus strand of NZ_JBIDFM010000009.1, from coordinate 5,742 downwards.
ATTGCCAGCAATTTTTCGTAAGCGTCTGCAATACGATCTGAAAATAAGCTATTTATAATAGGAGACTGATATTCAGGTAGAAAATCGGCAACGACTTGATTCAACCTTTCAGCGCTTGTTTGAAAATGTGATGCAAAACGATTTACCATGTTTTCCGCTTGTGCTGCAAAAGTTTTGATTGGCATCGGCAAAGGGTAATTGAATAAATCTATTCCTAAAAAATGGTCAATCGAGAAAGTGTTTTTTTCATATCCTACAATAAGACCATTTATTGAAATCTCTTTTGGTTCTAAAACTGCATGATCGGCAATATTAGCCCCATTTTCAATGGGATTTTCTGTGACTTTTAATTTTGATGTATGCTGTTCGACAGTATTAATATCTAAACTGAACACAAAATTGTCAGTAACAATTAACCCACTATTTTTTGATGATTTGTTTAAAATAGATTGAAACATCAGTTAGACCCCATCGCTGTAACTGTATTATCATTGATCCGTCTCGCAGCATTGTCGACAAGATTGCAAACTTGATCGAGACCATTCTGAGGTGTAGTTACATTCATTGTATTATGAATTATTATTTCACTGTTATTATTGACGTTTTTATTTAATGCAGATAAACCTCCAGCTTTTGCTACATCTGTACTCACGAGTGCAAGATTTTGGGTTGCGGAATAATTCGTGGCTTTAAGATTTTCTTCTTGAGCTTGTTCATCTTTATCACTACCAAAACCAAAAAAAGAAAGTACACCTTTTATTTTACTTTTCATCTTATCGATGACAGCAAAAAACTTGTCTTCAATCCATTTCAAACCATCTTTAAAAGGTTGCGTAATACTGTCAAGAATACCAGAAAACGTTTTTCCTAAATTATCGATAAAAGAAGTGACATCAACACCCCAAATCTCAAATAATCCTTTTATAAATTCCCAAGCAGCTTTAAATGGCGCTGTAATAAAATCAGTTATTGCTTCAAAGGTTTGACCAATTTTCTCAGTTGTTGAAGTGCTATCATCCGTCCAAATTGTAAATAAGCTTTTAACCAATTCCCAAGCAGCCTTAAATGGTGCCGTAATTAAGTCTAAAATTGCGTCAAAGGTAGCGCCTATTGCATTGACCGTTTTCTCGGCATTTTCTTCACTCATACCAAAGTACATGAGTATATCTTTTATACCATTTTTAAAGAAATTAGTAACTTTATTCCAAAAATCAGAAAAAAAGGAAACAAGAAAATCCCAATTATCGTAAATAAGATAAGCAGCCAAAGCGATAGCAGTAATAATAGCCAGAATAGGATTAGCTATCATGATAGACGTCAGTGTTTTTATTGCACTGCCAATTGTTTTAATAATTTTAACTAAATTTCCAAGCGTTTTGAGAGCATTACCAATACTTAGAATAGCATTGGAGATTGAGGTAATTAATTTAGCTTTAGCTGATACCCACGCTATTTTTCCGCCTAATAAAAGCAAATAGCCCAATACGGCAAAAATAATACTTTTCCAGTTTTTATCTAAATTTTGCCACCAAGTTATTGCATTTTTGATGTTGTCGATACAGGCTTGCCAAAATGGAGCAAATTGACTCTTACCACCTTTTAAGAAAACCATAAAATCATCAATGATCAACAATAATCCAGCTATCAAACCGATGACTAGCCCAATCGGACTAAACAGCATAGCACGATTTAAGACTGCCCAAGCAACACTCAAGGCTATTATGGCATTTTCCCAACCAATGGTCTTAGAAATTATCATATCGATAAATTCAAAAGCATGTTTTATAACTTGAATAAAATTCGAAACAACACTAATTACAACGTTGATACCTTTGGCAATCAATTCCTTGTTAGCTTTGAGCCATTTATTAAAGCTTATTACAAGATCAGTTACCCTTGGTAATAATCCTAAAGCAATTTTTGTTTTTATGCTATCAATCGCAAGACCGGATTTCTCAAGTTCGATCTTATATTTCTTTACTTGTGCCAGTTCACTTTTCGAAATCGAAAATAAGAGATTTTTTTTGCCAGCAAGTTCTTCTGCTTTATCAATAGCGCTGTTAAAAGCGCTAATCATTTTTTCCCCATAGTTTTTGGCTGCAGCCGTAATACTTGTTAAAGCTTGTTTTAAAATATCAAATTTAGATTTAGCTTTTTCAGATGACTCAGCCGCTTTTTCATTAGATTGACTCGCATCGTTAATCGCATTATTAAGTGTAGTATTTATAACTTTGCCAATGTTAGATAACTTCATTGCACTGATTTCTAAAAAAGTCGTGACTTTAGTTAGATTGTTTACCTGTGAGATATCAACACCAATTTTTATCAAATATTGCTCTAGATGCACTTTAATTCTCCTTTGGCTTTTCAGCCAATCTAACTTCTGCTATCACATGGTGCATATCGATAACATCATCAAGTGAATATACAGTTTTTAATTCGTGGAGTGTTGCATAATTGTTGACAATAACACTCCACATAAACCAATCTATATCGCTTTCTTGGCTATCTCCTCCAAGCTGAGCGTATTTAGATTGGATAATAGGCCACTTGGTAAAAAAGCCAAAAAATGGAACTTCAATCCTTCAATGATGATTTGGTAATAATGACTTCTATGCGCATTAAAAAATTCACTGGCTTCTCTTGGATTTTGGAATAGTATCTTTTTTCCAGCTTCATCTGTGGCTGTGACATAATCGAGGATAAATCGCTCAATTTCTTCAAATTGCTCAGTACCAATATTCGAAGCTAACTGTCCAATATCAAATCCTGATGTAGTATCACCGACAGAAAAACAGCCCTTTAAGAGGGCTGTGAGTTTTTTGAGATATTTATTGGCTTTGTAAAAATCTGCTTGTTTAAAGGTATAAACAACATTATCTAAAGTATAATCTTTGTTTTCCATTATTGACCTCCTTTGATGTTAAATTCAGCTTTCGTTGCTTTAAGTGTCCATGTTAAACCATTGTGAGCTGTACCACGTGCAATAGTTGGTGGCGTGGTAAACCAACATCCAGTCAATAAAAATTCATCACCATTACGCAAATCTTTATAGGTAATTAACTTACCTTTAGCTTTTGTAGGATTATTAATTTGGGCTTGTCGTAATTGATTTAATACTTCGTTAGTTTCAGTGTGCTGTAATGTTTTAATCGTGACAGTAGCACCTTTATTGCAAGTGTTAACAAACACCCCTTCACCATTGATACCATAAGTGATATCACCATCATCGCCTATGGGTGCAATACTAATGGAATCTTGAGCATTTTCATAACCTGTTATTTCATAGCCATCTATTGTTAAGACAGCATCTTCTAAAGAAAAAGATTTATTAGACATCGTGTATCCTTATCGATTAAATTGAACAATAATATCAACGCTGTGACCTGCACCAGCAAGTTTCAATGCGCAATTAATTGGCATCATTTTGCGCGCTTCACGATCAGCCGTGTCTTGCGTATCAAAAGAATCTGAATAGAAATAGTATCCATTCACCGTATCGCCAAATTTCAGCTCACCAATATCGCCAAGCGACCATTTACCCATGCCAAGAAAACCGTTATTGACAAATTGCTCACCAATAATTTTTAACTTGCTGATTAAGCGTTGTTGTCCTTTATCAGTTTGTGGAATTTTAGTCGGTTCACCTTGTAACGCATTAAATGCTTGTACTTGAATTGCATTAATGAATGCATCTAGTCCTGTGGTTTCATCAATGAATGTCCCACCAACCATAACGCCTTCTGCAAGCATATTAACACCAGCATAATCTGTATAAAAATTGATACCTAAACGACGACATTTCATCGCTTCATTGACAGTGATTTTGTCGTCTGATGTAACACTAGCTTCTTGTTTAAATTTGACTGTTTTAGCGGTATTAATACCTGTCCATACGGTGGTTAACGCAATGCCCATAAGTTCAGCAGCAGCATGGTTATTCCCTTTGTTGTTATATTGAACCATCAAGCGTCCGCTATTTCGTTTTGACAATGTTTTTAAAACATTATCATCACTGTATTCAATATTTTTTTCTCGAGTTTCGGTATAGGCTAATACTTTGGCATTTTCAACCCCTTGAGCAACAACCCAATCATGCGCTTCCACTAATTCACTATCTGTAATAGTATTTGCAAAATACACACCATACCAATTTTGATACTGATTTTGCAAAGCTGTTAAAGCTTCTGCTGGTGACTCTTTTCGATAAGTTGTTGCATCCTCACCTTTGATTAATGAAGCTTTGCCATCAACTAAGTGTGTGAATTTACCAATATAGGTGCCATCCAATTGAGCATCAAATACATAACCAAAGTTGTCGCCTTTACCTTCTTTTCCGGCAACTAAAATAAATCGATTACCAACCGCATCATAAATGATTGAAACACTTAAATCTTTTAATTTATTGTTGATTACCGTTGCAACATCATTCATACTTGATACATTGCTAAAATCCAGAGCAGTAATTTGATGTTTAGCATCACCAAAGTAAAAAGAAAAATAACCATCTTTAATACTCTTAAATTGAATATAGCTGACAGCTAAAGCAGAGCCATTAATTTTTGAACTCAACGCTTTAGTGGTAACCCCCTCTTGCATATATTTAGCAATCAATGCCGTTTTCGGTTTAGGTTGAGCAGAGAATAATGCGCAAGCAGCTTGATATGCATCAGAATCAGTGCCAAATAAATTTGCAACTGTTGTTGCATCTGAAACAACAACATAACGAGTATCTTTATTGCTGAATTCTTCACACATATCTTTTGTAAAAATAGCCACAACGCTTAGGTCACGTTTTTGTGCCCCTCTTGGCGATTGTTGTAGAGTTGCATCTACGACTTGACTTAATGGTAAACTCATTTAGTAACCTCGAATGTAAAATTAACGCTATCACCGCGTTTAACGCTGGTTTTAACGATTGGATTGATGGAAAAAATAAGATCTACTTGTGCATGTTGAACGGTTTTGTCTGCAGAAGTTGTAGATACGTTTTCAATATCGGAGCATCGAAGATACCCCATTCTTAATTTCTTTAACTTTTGCCAAACAGGCGTGAACTGCATTGATTCTGTTAATTTGCATAGCTGTTCATAGGCATCTTTACCGTATGCTTTGACGGTAATTGTTGCTTCTTTTAGTGTCGATATCACTTCTTCTTCATCTTCACCGTAATATAAAATTTCTTTGCCTATCTCGGTTTGAGACATATTAAGAACAGTGATGAATTTATCTAAACGAGAGACATCGGGTATGTTATCCTCCTCAAATATAATTGTTTCAGGTAAAGACAGAATTTCCGCTATCAAACGTCTAACTTCAGTCATTTCAAGCTTAGAAACAGTCGTGATTGGCATAATGACTCCATAAAAAAGAAGATAGGGTTTAACGATAAGGTGATAATATAAAAACCATGCTGTTGTTGATTTATTATTTGTAATAAATTGATAAATCTAGTTGAATTGATTGTTCACATTATCCATTGTTAAATCACATAAACAGGGATTAAGTAGGTTAAAAATTTTTTAACCCAATCGAAGTAAAAACAATTGTGATTGTATAAAACTAGTTTGATATAACGTTATAAAACTGCGTTAATCATTAGGATGTAATCATCATAACGCCTTATATTATTTAATATTAAATAAAGGGTGATGCGTAATTTATTTATTACACATAAACAGTGTGTTATTTTGAGGTGCAATGACCTGACAGTAGTATTGTTGCCATCCTTCGATTAGGGCT
>NZ_JBIDFM010000008.1:0-73275 GCF_046635805.1 Gilliamella sp. CG13 | reverse complement strand
CTGATGGTTTATTCGGCTTTCACCAAAGCCCGGTATGGTGCTGTCTGATTTTAATTGGCCAAATAATAAATTCGACGTGGGGGTCGTTTTGCGGTAGGCGGTGAATGGATTGTCGATTTGTGCACTGCCGTAACCTAAGGTTTTAAATGGCACTGCATAGACGGTATCTTTTTGGCCTGCATAACCGGTCGTGCTTAAAATCGCTTTATACTCGCTATCAATTGATAACGGCTCACCATTATCCGTTTCCCCGCTCCATAATACGGCCTCATCCGGACTGATATCACTAAAACGGAACGTCTTTAAGGGATATTGGTTATCTAAGTCTGATTGACGGTAAACCGTAATCTGATATTCCGCTATTTTTGAGGGGTAGTTAGTATAGACATAAAATCCCATTGGTGAGGTAAACAGCCCTTGCGAGGTCAGCTTAAGCTTGGGATTATAGATACTTAAGTTAAGCTTTTCTTCTGCATTAAACTCATCCCGGATAATGTTCAATTTGGGTACGTTATCCGCACCGGCATAAACACCATTTGAGCCGAGTAAAAAAGCAGCACTTATCCCCAGACAAGGTAAATGCCGGGTCCAGTTATGTTTTTTCATCTACTTTATTTCCTTTCTTTTTAAGGTCAATTGCTTTATTTTTTTATAATTAAATTTATTTATTAGGTTTTATTGACTAAATTGTTATTCTGCTGACCAATCAAAACAATAATTTATAATCAATTGTTTTTTTAAAAGAAAAACACCTAATTAATGAAACAATAGTTCAACTTATTACTCAATTTTTGGGCTAGCAAAAATGATAAATTTTGAACATAAACTTCTTATCCCTTGATTCAAAACGATTTTTTGAGAAGCGGGCAATTTAACAAAACAAAAATTTTTTTACATATTTTTTTCAAATATTTTCGCAATTATATATTGATCACAAAAAACGATCAATACATAACAACATGATCGCAAAAAACTATCATTACCGCATATAACTATTTTTATTAAGATTAATTACGTATAAAAACATGTACTCATTACTTTTAAAATTAAAAAAACAGATGCTAATTAATAACAATATCAATATTTAATTACATAATTTTGCTTATTGATCTTGATTAGACACTATTGGATATTTAACTTTGTAAATTAATCAGCAAAATTTTAAAAAAATCAAAAAAATTTGTTTTCAATTAATGCATTACTGATACAAATCCATTTAATAAATTAAGATAAAGAATTCAATTACAACCAAACTTTCGGATGAGTAAAAATTTTTAAATGTTGCACATTCATTTCATCTCTATTCGTTTTTAATGATCAGAAAAATTAACAAAACAAGCGTTTTTTACAGATAGTTTTCAAAAATTTTCACAATTATACATTGATCGTAAAAAACGATCAATTTAAACAATTAAAATCAATAAAACCTATTAATTTAAGTATAACTATTTTTAATTTTGCTTAGTGAAGTATGAAAAGAAGCATTAAATTATTTTAACAATCTGATAAATAGATAGTTATTTACAATAATCCTGTAATGACATGACTAAATAGTAAAAATAAGTAGTTTGTAAATGCGAGATGATAGGTAAAGAAATGAAGTATATCTTCTGGATGTCTATTGATTAATATTATTAAATTCGTCTTGAAATTTCAATTTACATAAAAACAAAAAGCACCAACAAATTAGGTGCTTTTGACTCAATTAGTGACTCGATATTATTTTTTCAATCTGGCAATCTTTTTACGGATATTAGCCGCACGATCTGATGAAGAAGGATGACTACTTAATAAGTCAGAATTACCACCACCAAGTTTTTCAAAACTCGTTGCAAGCCCTACTGGATTAATGTTTTTCTTAATTAAGAAGTCAAAAGAGTAGTTATCAGCGTCTTTTTCTTGTTTTTGTGAAAATTGAGAGTTAACCACAGCGGTGGCTAAAGCTCCTAATTTAGATTTTGATAGCGCAGTTACCGCCGCGTTCCCAGATGAAGCAACAGCATCACGCGCTATCTCGGTAGCATAAGCAACTTGCATTGCTTTTTTAGTGTGCCCTAAAGCAACATGACCTAATTCATGCCCTAAAACACCCTGAATTTCATTGTCATTCATGTTATCCATTAAACCACTATAAACACGGACACAACCGTTAGCCATTGCCCATGCATTGATATCTTTAGTTAGATATACTTTATATGTGATAGGTGTTCCATTTATGTTATAGCCAAGTGTTTTGGCAATTTTATTCAATCGTTTAGTATAAGCACTGTTGGCAGACGCAATTTTTGCTTTTGAATCCATTTGAGCACATGCATTAGCGCTGAGTGTTTTTATTTCATCGTCACTAAGTGTTGCTGCTTGAATGCCACGCATACCTAGATCAGTCATATTATCTATACTGTTACAACCGACTAATGACATTGCTGCAACCAAAGGAAGCGCAATGGATAATGTATTTTTGAGATTTTTCATTTTGTTTTCCTTATTTTAAATATAATTACTTTATTCCTAACCTTAGCTAGGCAGCGAAAATTTTAAACTAACTTTAATAATAAGCAATAAATAATTACTTGCTTACTGGTATTATGAGATTTAGACTAATGCCTATTTTTTTCAGACATAGCTATTATGAAACTATCCGACTTTAATTTTTTACTTCCCAAAGAACTTATTGCAAAGCACCCTTCTCAAACAAGAAGTGACTGTCGACTTTTATCTTTAAATGGTCATACAGGAAAGATTGAACACGGAGTTTTCACCGATATTATCAATAAAATTAATCCCGGTGATTTACTTGTTTTTAATAATACTAAAGTTATTCCTGCCCGTTTATTTGGTAAAAAAGTTTCGGGAGGAAAAATTGAAATTTTAGTTGAACGAATTTTGAATGATAATCGTGCCCTTGCCCATATAAAAGCATCAAAATCACCTAAAGAAGGTACCGAACTTTTATTAGGAGATGATGATTCAATTAAGGTGATTATGGTGGCAAGACATGATACTTTATTTGAACTTCAATTTCCTGATGATGTATTGACTATTTTAAATAAAATTGGTCATATTCCTTTACCTCCTTATATTGATCGCCCTGATGATGAACAAGACCGTGAAGTTTATCAAACTGTTTACAGTAAAGTGCCTGGTGCAGTTGCTGCACCTACTGCGGGGCTCCATTTTGATGAACCTCTATTAAAAAAATTGAAAGATAAAGGCGTTGAAATGGCTTTTGTTACTTTGCATGTTGGTGCAGGTACATTTCAGCCCGTAAGAGTTGAAAATATTGAATCGCATATAATGCATGCCGAGTATGCAGAAGTCCCCGAAACAGTTGTTGAGGCTGTGTTAGCTTGTAAAGCTCGTGGTAATAAAGTTATCGCCGTGGGCACAACATCGGTTAGAGCACTTGAAAGTGCCGCCCAAAAAACAGGCACTATTGCGCCTTTTTTTGCCGACACTCAGATTTTTATTTATCCCGGCTACCAGTTTAATGTGATCGATGCATTAATCACAAATTTTCATTTACCCGAATCGACATTAATTATGTTAGTTTCAGCCTTTGCTGGTTATGAAAATACAATGAATGCTTATCAACAAGCCGTTAACGAAAATTATCGTTTTTTTAGCTATGGTGATGCGATGTTTATTACTGGCAAACAAATTTAATTGGTGAGTTTTTAAAATTTGCCAATCGAAGTAGTAACCATTTACCCATTGATTGGCAAACGAAGAAAACATTATTACTTAATATTCTTCAGTTTTTGTGAAATATGATTAATTCGTGTTGATATTGCAGGATGCGATGTTAAATCGACATCATTATGTACCGGCATTTTCATCAGCATGCTAATCAGTGCGGCAGGGTTTAATTTTTGTTTACGTAACATCTCGATCGCATAATTATCGGCATCAATTTCATTTTGCTGAGCGGTCTCGTTTCTTATCATTACAACTGTTTTATTCGCTTTATTATAAATTTCAATATAAGGGGCATGTTGGAATGAGTGTATCGCATGTTTTAGCGCAATGTGTCCTTGTTCATGAGCAATTACCGCCAATAGCTCATCATCGGTTAACAGTTTAATCAATCCGCTGTTTAAGCGTATACAACCATTTGCTGATGACCAAGCATTAGGCTTTGTATTGAGATAAACTTTATAATTTAATTGAAGATGATTAATCGTGTTAGGCAGATATTGAATAAGACGATGAAGTCGTTGACTCATCACATGATCATGAGCTAACACAATAGATTGCTTATCTTCATCACGACAAACTTGTTCGTTAAATTTTAGGATATCCTGCTCAGATAACGCGACAATTTGTTTAGAAGAAAGAATAAATTGCGGTTTATTATGTTGGCTTTGACAACCTGTTATCATGAATAAAATTAAAAATGACAATGATAGAATAATGTATCTCAAAATTTTTAAAATCTCTCCAAATGTTGTCTATTGTAAGTGATCACGATAAACTAGGCGCCGAAATTTAGTAATACGACGACGTATTATATCAATAATTTGCGCCAAACTGTTTATTTGGTCGCACGAGGTTAACAAGACATGAAATTTGAATTAGACAATACAGACGGACTTGCTCGTCGAGGACGTATGAAATTCGATCGCCGTGGCGTCGAATACACCGTTGAAACACCTGCATTTATGCCTGTTGGTACTTATGGTACTGTAAAAGGGATGACACCTGAAGAAGTCGCCGCAACTGGAGCCCAAATCTTATTAGGTAATACCTTTCATCTATGGTTACGACCCGGACAAGAGATTATGCGTAAACATGGTGATTTACATGATTTTATGCAATGGCATGGCCCTATTTTAACCGATTCTGGTGGGTTTCAAGTTTTTAGTTTAGGTGATATTCGTAAAATTAAAGAAGAAGGCGTTTATTTTCGTAATCCAATTAATGGCGATTCAATCTTTTTATCGCCTGAAATTTCAATGGAAATTCAATACGACCTTGGTTCTGATATTGTGATGATTTTTGATGAATGTGCGCCTTTTCCTGCGGAGTGGGACTATGTCAAAAAATCGATGGAAATGTCATTACGCTGGGCAAAACGAAGCCGTCAACGTTTTGATGAACTTGGTAATAAGAATGCATTATTCGGTATAGTTCAAGGTGGTATACATCAAGAATTACGTGACATATCCATTAAAGGATTAACCGAAATAGGCTTTGACGGATATGCTGTGGGTGGATTAGCCGTTGGTGAACCCAAAGCGGATATGCATCGTATCTTAGAAGGCACTTGCCCTCAATTACCGGCTGATAAACCACGTTATCTAATGGGCGTTGGCAAACCTGAAGATTTAGTTGAAGGCGTACGTCGTGGTATCGACATGTTTGACTGTGTCATGCCAACCCGAAATGCTCGTAATGGACATCTTTTTGTAACCAACGGCGTTATTAAGATTCGAAATGCCAAATATAAAGATGACACAACACCACTTGATCCTGAGTGTGATTGTTATACCTGTAAAAATTACACAAAATCTTATCTTCATCATTTAGATAAATGTGGTGAAATTTTAGGTGCTCGACTCAACACTATTCACAATTTACGCTATTATCAACGTTTAATGGCAGAGATTCGAGAAGCGGTTGCTAACAAACGTTATGAAGAATTTGTTACCGAATTTTATCAACGTATTGGCAAAACACCAGCCCCTTTTACAAAATAAAAAATTATCATCATAATTTTTAGGGGAAACTCTTGACACATCGAGGTTAGCGCAGTATTATGCGCATCCTAACGGCGAGTAGCGCAGCTTGGTAGCGCAACTGGTTTGGGACCAGTGGGTCGGAGGTTCGAATCCTCTCTCGCCGACCAATTTTATATAAAGAAGCCTGCTCATTGAGTAGGCTTTTTTATTATTCGCTTCAGTTAAGAGGATGAGAACCGACAGAGGTTCGAGCCGAGCGTAGCGAGACAACGTTGCTTTAGCAACGACCCGAAGGGCGAGCATAAAATGCGAGTCATCCTCTCTCGCCGACCAATTTTAAAAAAAGCCTGCTCATTGAGTAGGCTTTTTGCTATCAGCATTTTAAAAATAAAAATTGCGTCTTATATTCTCTTACTTAACACAAACAACTATGAACTTACTCGTGATTGAATCACTTGAACTAATAGAGATAATTTTAGCTCCCCCAAATCTGTGTTCTTATTTAATTGATGTGATATCAACGTCACTATATATTTTCCAATTTGTTTGGAAGGTAATGCGACAGTTGTTAATGGTGGAAAGCTCACTTCACTAAGTTCATATCATTTCCATTTTTTTTTCTTTTTTAAATACTCTTTTGGGCTTTCTAACCAGGATATTGGAAAAGGATAAATAATTAGAAATATACATGCTGATAATAAAAGAGGACCATAATCTTGATTAGAACGAACAATACGTTCAAGTTCACATGCAATTATAATTTGAACAACTGAAGCAACATAATTAAAAACCAACATGATACGCCTTTGCCATTTCAAACGTTTGTTATAGTGATAATCACTTACTGTATATTTTCTAAAACGATAAGAAATCATAATAGGCAAAATTGAGAAAAAGTAATACGCAATGTAAATCAATATAATCATCTATGTTATTTTTCTAGTCGTTAAGGGTGGAAAGCTCACTTCACTAAATTCATTTTTATTTCCATTTTTTTTCTTTTTTAAATACTCTTTTGGGCTTTCTACCCAGGATATTGAAAAAAAATTATAAATAATTAGAAATATAAATCCCGATAATAAAAGAGGACCATAATCTTGATTAGAACGAACTATAATTTTAAGTTTACATACAATTATAATTTGAGCAGCTAAAGCAACATAATTAAAAACCAACATGATGCGCCTTTGCCATTTCAAACGTTTGTTATAGTGATAATCACTTACTGTATATTTTCTAAAACGATAAGAAATCATAATAGGCAAAATTGAGAAAAAGTAATACGCAATGTAAATCAATATAATCATCTATGTTATTTTTCTAATTGTTAATGGTGGAAAGCTCACTTCACCAAATTCATTATCATTTCCATTTTTTTTTCTTTTTTAAATACTCTTTCGGGCTTTCTAACCAGAATATTGAGAAAAAGTTATAAATAATTAAAAATATATATGCTGATAATGCAAGAGGACCATAATCTTCATTAGAACGAGCGATACGTTCAAGTTCACATGCAATTATAATTTGAATAACCAGAACAATATAATGGAAAACCAACATGATACGCCTTTGCCATTTCAAACGTTTGTTATAGTGATAATCACTTACTGTATATTTTCTAAAACGATAAGCAATAATAATAGGTATAATTGAAAAAAAGTAATACGCAATGTAAATCAATATAATCATCTGTGTTATTCCTTTTACTCCATAGAACTTTCTTCAATATGGCCATCAAAATATTGCCGATATGTAGTACCATCCAAGCGCGTGCACAATGAATAATTAGATTGATCATCTGCATCAGATTCATTACCTGTCACACGTATTACTATTGCACAACTATCTACAATTTTCTCTATATTATCAATCTTTTCTGGGTTTGAAATATATAGATTTGTCTCACTACTTTCTTCGTCTTTAACTAATATATTTTCAGCCTCTCTATAGATTTTATATAATGATATACCATCACTCAATATTTCAGAACTTAACAATAATTTATTCATCTGTCTAAATGCTTGTATCAAATCCTTTCTACCATAATGAAATAATTTGAATTTCTTTGAATTAGCACGATTGTATTGATTAATAGCAAAACTTTTATCAATTTTAGGAACTAATTTAAGTTTACCATGTAAAGATATACCTATATCAACTAAATCATAAGCTAAAGAACCTGTCTCTTTAGACATTCCTAATCCTACCGCCGCATCTTGATACGCAGATTTTAAAAAACCATCCTCGCCGGTAAATCCTTCTTGAGCACTATTAACACCATGCGCGGCAACAAATGCGCCAAGTATACAACCCACACCAGTTGTACACATTGCCCCCCCATAATCATCAAGCCTGCACCACCTATAACACTTAATCCCCGACCTATCCAGTGAATACTTTGATCCCATAAACTCTTTTCTTCAGATTTTATCGCTTTTGAGCCTTGTTCATAACTCATCGCTCCGCTTTCAACTTGATTTACAATATGCGTGGCGAAATTATCAATATCATCAATAAAATCTTGTTTTATATTGTCATGGTAAAGGTGTTTTTCACAAACTTCATGCGCACAATCAAGTAAATTTTGAGCGTCAAGACGAATCTTTGTTTTATCTTCATTTGATGCGACTAATGAATTACTTTGTGTGGGAATATCAGTTTGCGCAATTGTTGAAAATGTATTATTGATAGGTTTTGACTTATTTGTATAATTGGGGGTTGCCACATCAACAAATATCAGACTTTTGGTCGCAATAATTCGATTAACACCTAAAGGCCGACAACCACAAGCAACAATACACCCATCATAAGCAGCTGGCTTACCATCAATGATTAATTTATCGGTCGCCTCAATAATTTTTCCAGAACCTTTACACTTAGGACATGTTGCATAATCGCCTAAACATGCTATGCCATCATGATGGTTAAAACCTCGAACTGACGACGAAATAACTTTACCACCAGTTGTAGTATTATCACCCATTACAGCAATTTTTTTACTCATTACAACATCTCAACTTAACAAATTCTTAACAATTAATACTATATCATATAAATCAAAAAATAAACTAAAAAAACTTTAATTATGTGTTTTTTATAGCAATAAATTTATTTTAATTTACCAAGCCATAACACAATAACCAATTTACATTACCTGTTTTTACATAATTTTGCACCTTGGTATAAGAAGAAATCTAAATCTCAAAAATTAAAAAAACTTTTTTTAATAGTTTGATTTATATCATATTTAGTAATTACTAACGTTAACTTTAATATTGACTGTTATCTATTCAAAAACTGTGAAATGAATTTAAGTTTGCTATCAATCAAGTGGAAGATTGTTTAAGCTGTTATTTAATCATGATTATCTATATAATATTAATACTCTAAAAAAATACGAGTTATCCATTCACTAAAAATGTTATCTGTATCACAAAACAGAAAATTTTTATTTTAACTTTGATAGCGCTATCACATTTCTATTATTTTTTAATTTCTATTATTGTGCAGTATGTTAATTTTTTAAAAGATATTAACTATATCTCGGTTTTAATGGAGGAAAAATGTTAGGTAAATGGTTAACCAACCAAACAGTCAATATTATTGATTCGGTTAAAGACTGGAAAGAAGCGATACAACTTTGTGCAACACCATTATTAAAAAATAATGCCATTTCACAAAATTACGTGGATGCTATTTTTCAGTTACACGAATCAATAGGACCTTACTACGTTTTGGCACCCGGTATTGCTATGCCACATGCCAGACCTGAACAGGGTGTAAATCAATTAGGATTGTCAATGTTATTGGTCAAGCAAGGCGTTAAATTCAATTCAGAAGATAATGACCCTGTTTATTTAGTGACTTTATTAGCGGCCAATGATAGCACCAGTCACATTGAAATGTTAACGCAATTAGCAACACTCTTCGGTGAATCAAACGATATGCAGACCATTTTTAAAGCACAACATCGTGATGAAATCTTGGCTGTGATTGATCAATATTAAATTAAATAGAAATGAGTAAAAGGATAAACAATATGAAAATTATGGCAGTTTGTGGTTCAGGTCTTGGTAGTAGTTTTATGGTTGAAATGAATATCAAAAAAGTCCTAAAAAAATTAAATATTGATGCAGAAGTTACCCATGCTGATTTAGCTTCAGCAACACCCGATCAAGCTGATCTGTTTGTCATGACAAAAGATTTAGCCACCAGTTCTGGGATTCCTGCCGATAAATTAGTGGTGTTAAACAATATTATTGATATCAACGATTTAGAACAAAAACTCGTTGAGCATTTTGCCAAGAACTGAGCAAATCGTTAAGGAGTTACTATGATTCAGGAAATAGTAAAATTTATTGTTGATATCCTAAAAGTACCTGCGGTGCTTGTTGGCTTAATCGCAATGGTAGGATTATTAGCTCAACGTAAATCATTTGCCGATACAGTAAAAGGAACCATTAAGACTATTTTAGGATTTTTGGTATTAGGTGGTGGTGCAACAGTACTTATTAGCGCAATTACACCATTAGGTATCATGTTTGAACAGGCGTTTAAACTTCAAGGAATCGTTCCTAATAATGAAGCTATTGTATCAATGGCATTAAATGAGTATGGCACAGCAACGGCATTAATTATGGCGTTCGGTATGATTGCCAATATTGTTGTTGCTCGATTTACGCGATTAAAATTCATCTTTTTAACCGGTCATCATACTTTTTATATGGCTTGTATGATTAGTATTATTCTAACCGTCTCAGGGTTTCAAGGTTGGCAATTAGTCTTCACCGGCGCACTGGTTTTAGGGTTAATTATGGCGTTTTTCCCTGCTTTAGCTCAACCACAAATGCGAAAAATTACCGGTAACGATGACGTCGCATTTGGTCACTTTGGTACGCTAGGTTATGTCTTAGCTGGTTGGCTTGGTATGGGAGTTGGCAAAGGGTCTCGCTCAACCGAAGAGATGAACTTACCAAAAAACTTAAGCTTTTTACGTGACAGTTCAATTTCAATCTCGTTAACCATGATGATTATCTATCTAATTTTAGCCGTATTTGCTGGTTCAGATTATGTTGAAAACAATCTTAGTCATGGTGATAATTATTTAGTTTATGCCATTATTGAGGCGATCACTTTTGCAGCAGGTGTCTTTATCATATTGCAAGGTGTACGTCTAATTCTTGCCGAAATTGTCCCCGCATTTACAGGATTTTCAGAAAAATTAGTCCCTAACGCCAAACCTGCTTTAGATTGCCCTGTCGTATTTCCTTATGCACCCAATGCGGTATTGATTGGCTTTTTATTTAGTTTTTTGGGTGGTTTAGTGGGATTATTTGTTTTAGGTCAACTTAACGCGGTACTCATTTTACCGGGTGTGGTTCCACATTTCTTCTGTGGTGCAACTGCAGGGGTATTTGGTAATGCAATGGGCGGACGCCGTGGGGCAATGCTTGGCGCATTTGCTAATGGTTTGTTAGTGACATTTTTACCTGTGGTATTATTGCCTGTATTAGGATCACTAGGTTTTGCCAATACCACGTTTTCTGATGTCGATTTTTGCGGTGTAGGTATTTTACTTGGTAATATGGCAAAATGGTTAAATAAAGATGTTATTATGATGATTATTGTTGCTATCTTTGCTTTATTAGTTGTGTATAACTATGTGGCTAAACCAAAAAGCGAGAGTCAGAGCAAATAATAAACATTTATTGTTTTGTATCCATTAAAATCCATCAAAATTGCCAGACTACACAGTCTGGCAATTTCATAAAAAAGGTCATTAAACTGTTATGTTTTTAAGAGAATAAAGAATGAATGATAACCAACAAGATGAAATTCATGTCACTGAACATATCTATCTTAGTCCTGCAACAACTGATTATGCCAAAGCGTTATACCACATTATTGATTCAAATCGTGTCTTCTTTAGTCAATTTATGGCATGGCCAAAATTTGTCAAATGCGAGTCAGATACAGCTAATTTTTTAGCAGATTGTTTTGTCAAACATCAGCGTGATCAAACTAAAACCTATGTAATTTTACATAATAACCTACCAGTCGGGTTACTTTCCTTTAATTATATCGATAAAAATAATAAAACAGCCTATCTCGGTTATTGGTTAGATAGCAAAGCACAAGGTAAGGGTATCATTACACAAGCTATCCAAGCACTCACTCATCATTATGCTGTAAAAAAAATCATTAAACGCTTTGTCATTAAATGTGCTGTCACTAATTTGAAAAGTAATCAAGTCGCTAAGCGTTGTGGTTTTGATTATGAAGGAACACTCAAACAAGCCGAATATCTTAATGATGCGTTTTATGATCAAAATATCTATAGTTTAATTTCAAATTATATTTAAGCTACTTGTCATAAAATAACATCAAAACTTTAAAAGCAAGTCCTGAACTCACGATATAACCATATGCAATTAATCCGGCAATGATAATTAATGAAGCATATGCAATAGAGTATTGTGTTTTGTTATGATATTTTTTCATTTCACCAAGCGAAAGCTCTTTGTTTTGATTCTTTTTATGATAATAGTAGTATACTGGTAAGCCAATCAAGGTTAAAAAGATTGAAGCAATCCCATTTACAGTTTGATAAATCAACATACCATAAATAACATAAGCAGCCCCGCTTATAGCCACAATAGGAATAATAGGGTATCCAATAACTTTGTAAGGTCTAGGCACATCAGCATATTTTTTTCTGGCAATAATCACACCAATAAAAGTCAGTAGATAAAATACCCAAATCGCAAACATTGAAATTTCTGATAACCGATCAGCATCCAGCAATATCGAATACAAGAATGAAAAAATAACTAAGACAATAATAGCATTAACTGGGGAACGACTATCCTCATCAATCGTACTTAAAAAACGTGCCCCAATAATTGTACCTCGCTCAGCCATACTAAAAATAGTTCGTGATAAGGTCATGATATAACCATTAATGCCACCCAGAATTGAGACCATAATACCAACGGCAACCAAGTTTCCACCGAATTCCCCAAACATGCGTTGTGAAGCAATAGCTGAGGCATCATGTTTTAGTGATACCATTTCCTGTACCGGAAATATTTTAAATAGTGCAATGTTTATACAGGCATAGACAATAATTAAGAATAGGATTCCCAGAATGATTGCTTTAGGTAAAACTTTTGAAGGATTTCGGAGTTCACCAGCTACCGAGGCGACTTGCGCCCAACCGTCATAAGCAAACAGTGTCGCAAGAATGGCAACAGCGAAAGGTGCATAGGTTTCAATGCCTTGTCCACTTGCACCAAGTAAGGCGACTTGTCCATTACCTTTCCAAAGACCAAAGATAGCTAATAAAAGGATCGGAATTAATTTACAAATCGTTGCAAAGGTTTGTAAATAGCCTGCCTCTTTAACCCCTATTGCATTAATCAAGGCAATAAAACCTAACACACCTGCACTAACCGCCATTCGATAAGCTTCATCAATATTAAATAATAAGCAAAAAACTGAGCTAAAATAGCCAACAAGTGCCCCAACTAATGATGGCGCAAAAAGAACAGTGATCATCCAACCATAAAGGTGAGATACTTTCGCGCCATAAATTTTTTCTAAATAAACTAACATGCCACCAGTTTTAGGAAACATTACCCCTAATTCACACAATGTTAGTCCACCACAAATAGAAAAAATACCGCCTATTATCCACGCTAGTAATGCATAATTATAATCACCAGCGACTTCTAACACTGCGGGTGGTTTCATAAAAGCCCCTGCTCCTAAAACCATTCCGACAACCAGTGATAATGCAGAAACTAGACCAAGATCTTTCCGCAATTTATTTTCTAAATTGTGATCTGACATAAACGTCCTCTTTGAGTAATAATCTATATTAAGGAAAATTTATTTATAATAGAAGTTTATGAATAAAATTCAAGAAAGAATACTGTTAACTATCTGAAAAGAATTAAATTCATACAAAGAATGGGATTTTCATCCTTTAAATATAAAAAAGTCAGCATTAAGCTGACTTAAGCATATAAGTCGAAACCTTTTAGTTACTTTTTTTAGTTACTTCTTTTCATTTTCATATCAATGACCATACGCCCTTGAATTTTTCCTGCTTTCATTTCATCGATCATATCGTTGATATCTTCTAATGGTCTTTTTTCTACGATCGGGACAACTTTTCCTTCTGCACTAAATTGAAATGCTTCTGCAAGATCTTCTCGAGTCCCCACAAGCGAACCTAAAACTTGAATACCATCTAATACTGTTTTAGGAATACTTAAATCCATTGTTTCAGACGGTAAACCCAGTGCCACAACACGTCCTAAAGGGCGAACAGATTCAACAGCCTGATTAAAACCTGTCTTAGTTACTGATGTCACCACAGCACCATGCGCACCACCGCCCGTATGTTGTTTGATGTATGGCCCTACATCAACTACTTTTTTAGGATTAACGACTAAATCTGCCCCCAATTTTTTACACAACTCTAATTGACTATCACTATTACTAATTGCCACCACTTTGTTATTAAAGACTTTTTTACCATACTCAACCGCCAAAGTTCCTAAGCCACCAATACCAAATACAGCAAGCCATTGCCCTGGTTTGGTATCCGCAACTTTAATGCCTTTATAAGTGGTAACACCGGCACATGTTACACTGGTTGCTTGAGCGGGATCTAATCCTTCCGGAACTTTAACGGCATAATCAGCCTTAACAATACAAAATTCTGCCATACCTCCGTCAACGGTATAACCCGAATTCAACGCACTACGACAGAATGTTTCATTACCCGATATACAATATTCACAAGTCCCACAACCTGCATGAAACCATGCAATACTCACCCTATCGCCAACTTTTAAACTTTTTACATCGGGCGCAACTTTAGTCACTATGCCGACACCTTCGTGACCAATTACTCTACCCGGCTTTTTACCAAAATCGCCCGAAGCAACATGAAGATCCGTATGGCAAAGACCGCAATATTCAACTTCAACTAAAGCTTCACCAGCTTCTAATGGACGGATAGGAATATCTTTAATGTCGACTTGGCCATCGCAAGCATTTCTTATAACAGCAGCTTTCATTTCTTTCTCCTGAATAATTAAAATTTAACTCATAATTGTATTTATTTTAGTCTTATTTTTATTAAAAAATATGCTTATCTTCAAAGTTTTAAAAAAATTTATATCCTATTTTATTTATTGATATTGTATAAAAACCTATAAAGCTAATTAATCTCACTATTTAGAATTTGCATTTTTATTTCAATTTATACAGTGCCGATAGATGAAGTATGAGTAGTTTTGTCTTAGAACTACTGTTTAGTACAGTCTATAGAATACAAAAAATGAATGCGTATTAATGTTAAGTTAGCCAACAGGCATCAACCACATTGACAAATTTTAACGATTTTTCTAGAAAATAATATCAAACTATCACAATGTATCACTTTCCAGAAAGGCAACTAATGAACTGAAATTTAATCATTTTTAGCTTTAATCAAAACTAGCACTAAATGACTAATAAATCATCGAGTAATAAATCTACAATGAAAAATCTTTTTAAATGGAGAGTTGTAAAATGGCTACAAAACGTATTTCTCGTGGTAAATTTACCCGTATGCAACAATTATCAAACCAAGAAGGTATTATTGCTGCGTTAGCAATCGATCAGCGTGGTTCAATGGTTAAAATGATGGAAGCCGCCGTTGGTAAGGATCGTTATCATGTTGATATGGTGTATGAATTCAAAGAGCTTGTTTCTCAAGAATTAACAAAATATGTCAGTGCAATTTTGTTAGACGAAGAGTATGGCTTTAAAGGTATGGCGAAAAAAAATCAAAATGCGGGTTTAATCATTTCTTATGAAAAAACGGGTTATGATGCTAACACACCCGGTCGTTTACCTGACGTATTACCGGAAGATTCTTTACAACGGTTATTAAAAAAAGGGGCAGATGCAGCCAAGGTTTTAGTCTATTACAACCCTGATGATCCACAAGATATTTTAGATAAAAAGCATGCATTTTTAGAACGTATTGGCGATGAAGCAAGAGCGGCTGATATTCCCCTCTTTGTTGAACCTATCGTGTATGATAACACGGTGACAGATGATAAAAGTCCTGAATTTGCCAAAATCAAACCACAAAAAGTGATCAATACCATTAAAGAGTTCACGAAAAACCACTATTACATCGATGTTTTAAAAGTCGAAGTTCCTGTACTTTTTAAACATGTTGAAGGCTTCAATGATAATAATGTTGTAGTGTATTCACAAAAACAAGCAGCGGATTATTTTAAACAAGCCAGCGATGCCGCCACGCGTCCTTTTATATATTTAAGTGCCGGTGTTCCGACCAAAACATTCCATCAAGAGTTAATTTTTGCGGGTGAAAACGGTGCTAAATATAGTGGTATTTTAGGTGGTCGTGCCACTTGGTTTGAAGGTGTTGCCGTTTATGCCAAAGAAGGGAAAGAAGGACTAAAACGCTGGTTAGATACCACCGGACGGGAAAACGTTGAAGAACTCAATAAGATTTTAAAACAATATGCTACGCCATGGTATGACATTTACGGCGGTAAAGACCAAATTGAAATCATTGATCTTAAATTAGGTAATTAATCGCTCAGTTTCAACATGCTAACTACGATTTATCATATTGTTAGCATGGGTTAATACTTATCATATTCCTATTTTCTAATTGTTAACTCATTAACCTAGGTTAATGAGTTTTTTTGCTTCAAAATATTGGTAATTATACGGCTTTATCAAAAAACAGATTAACCTTACTCTGTTTTGACATCGATTCCAGATAAGCTTTAATTTTAGGCGGAAAGGTCAAACTCTTTACACAAGTTAAATTACGTAATACAGGAAATAATAAGATATCATCTAACGATAAACTACCATTACAAGCAACTGAGGAAACAATCATTGGTGCTAGTTTATCTAGAATGTTTGATACGGACATGACTAATTGGTCGGTTTGTTCAAGACATTCATCAAACGAACCTATTTTTTTGGTTTTATTGGCAACAAAATCATTAATAGCATGTTGAGTTGCAAATTCTGCTAAACCGAGTTTAATGTAGCGAGGGCACTCTAATTTATAATCATATTGTTGTAATTGCTTAATTAATGATGATATTTCGGATGATTGTGATCCAACTAAAATTGGTTTGCCTCCATAATTACTGTCGATGTAATCCACAATATCTAAACTTTCTGGCATATAACTCCCATCATCTTTTTGCAAAATCGGAACCATTTTTTCGCCGATCATGCTTTGCGGTGTTTCCGAATCATCACTAAGTAAAACGAGCTCTTCAACCGGTATATTTTTTAAACCAAAAATCATTCTTGCTCGTGCACAGAAAGGGCAATGTTCATAAATATATAGTTTCATTTTTATCTCCTTAAACGGTCAATACACCATAATAAGAAAGTCAATCCCAAAAATAATAATAGCACTTTACTGACATTATATAATGCTTTTATATAACCTATTTTTTCAATATTAATAAATGGATACGGATATTGATGTGTAAAATAACCTCGAACGAAGATGTAAATAGCATACGCTATCATTGACAATATCGAACCAATAACAACTTTGGCGTTGATACGTCTAAATGGTCCCCAAATAAGCCAACTTAAAATACCTAATAAGGGAATAACAACATGTAAACTTTCATTTGTAAATCGCAATAAACTATTTGGTGGCTGATGAATACCGCGTAAAATTGAGTTATAAATTATTGCGGTAATTATCACACCGACCAAACCATTTAACCGAATAACATTAAAGCTATAACGATTACAGTTAGGTTTAAAGGTTAAAAATAGACAACTTATCGCTAACATTAAATTGGAAAGAACAGTAAAAAAACTATAATAAAATATTATTCGACCAATCGGTGTACCCGGTTGCCATGGACGAAGTCGAGCATGCCAATAAACATATGTTTCAATACTAATGACAAATAAAGTATAAACAGCGATGAAAAGGTAAATATTTCGCTTTAACATATAATTACATTGAGGAAATTTTAGAAATGATAAGTATATATCAAACAATGCAAGCCACATATTTTTTTCACTAACATCAATAACATTATATCAGTAAAAAGTTAAAATAATGTCTTTTATCATACAATATGATATTCATGATTCAACATGAGTTACACTGCAATTAATTGCTAATTTAGTATATAATATTTTCTATATTTAAAATGTAGAGATAATCTTGGTGTCAAAAGACCACATTCGTCCTCACAATGACAAACTCGTTGAAGAATTCCTCAACGCCATATGGTTAGAACGAAATTTAGCGGAAAATACTATAGAATCTTATAAACTTGATCTATTGGCACTCAATCAATCGCTACAGTTGAAAAATGTGAATTTTATTACTGCTCAGACCACTCATTTGCAAGATTTTTTAATGCAACGGGTTGCCGATGGTTATCAAGCAAGTAGCACCGCTCGACTGATGAGTGCAACAAAACGTTTTTTTCAATTCTTATATCAAGAGAATTATCGCACCGATGATCCTTCAGCTGTCCTGTCTTCGCCTAAATTACCAAAAAAATTGCCCAAAGATTTAACTGAATCACAAGTTGAGGCTTTGCTTGAATCCCCTAATACTCAAGACTCATTAGAGCTTCGAGACAAAGCCATGTTAGAAGTGCTTTATGCAACCGGTTTACGGGTAACAGAATTAGTGAGTTTAGAAATAAGTGATATTAGTTTACGACAAGGTGTGATTCGGGTAATAGGTAAGGGGAATAAAGAACGTTTAGTCCCACTGGGCGAAGAGGCCATTTATTGGTTAGAATACTATTTTAAATATGGACGCGATGATTTACTTAAATCGGGGCCAGTCGATGTGCTTTTCCCAAGTAGACTTGGAAAAAAAATGACACGACAGACATTCTGGCATCGAATAAAATATTATGCCATACTAGCTGATATAAATATTGAAGCACTTTCTCCTCATGTGCTTCGGCATGCATTTGCTACCCACTTACTTAATCATGGGGCAGACTTGCGGGTTGTTCAAATGTTATTGGGGCATAGCAGCCTTTCAACTACGCAAATCTATACCCATGTAGCAACAGAAAGGTTAAAGCAATTACACAGCAAACATCATCCTCGAGCATAGGGTTTAAAAAATAAGGATAAGTAAATGAAAAAATTAGTTTTAGGTTTGGCGTTAATTTCAACCTCAGTTTTGGCAGGTAATAGTGACATTACCGATACCATGAGTAAGCTAGGTTATGAGAATAAAGATTTAAAAATTACCAACACGCCCGTAAAAGGTTTGAAAAGTGTAGTCACACCCGATGGAACCTTTTATGTCACGGACGATGGTAAATATTTAACTCAAGGCCCTATCTATAATGTTGAAGGTGACGAGCCGAAAAACATCGCTAATAGCACTAATTTGGCATTAATGAAAACTATCGAAAAAGATGCTATCATTTACAAAGCCAAAGATGAAAAATATGTGATTTCAGTATTCACTGACTATACTTGTCATTATTGTAAATTGTTGCACGAGAATATAGATCAATATTTAAATAATGGCATTTCAGTCCATTATTTCGCCTACCCTCGTGCAGGTGCTGATAGTGAAGTTGGTAAAAACATGCAATCTATCTGGAGCGTTGCTGATCGCAAAGCTGCTTTTGATAAAGCTTACAAAGGCGATCCTATTACACCAGCTACCAGCGACGTTCCTTATGTTACTCAGCAATTTAACGTAGGTCGACAACTAGGTATAAGCGGTACCCCGTCAATCGTTTTATCCGATGGGCAACTTATTCCAGGTTACGTACCAGCCGATAAATTAATTGAAATCTTAAAAAACACAGCTAAATAATTTTTAATTAAATACTAGCTAAAATTCAAATTTATAATTAATAAGTATGTTAGCGCAAATGCGCTAACATTGAAAATATGAATAAAACTAAATTAGTACGTCGTAAATTACCCGAGTTACATCCTGAATTTTCGAATGACATTCCAACATTATTGCAACGAATCTATGCTCTACGTGGCGTGACATCAAGCAAAGAGATTGATTATGCTGCTCGAAATCTAAGTAATTATGATCAGTTAAATGGTATAGATAAAGCCGTTGAAATTATCTATTCAGCCATGAAAAACAATCAACGAATCATGATTGTCGGCGATTTTGATACCGATGGGGCGACCAGTACCGCATTGGCTGTCCGAGCATTAAAACAGATGGGATGTCAGTTTGTCGACTATATTATTCCTGACCGATTTGAAGATGGTTATGGTTTAAGTATTGAAGTGGTTAAAAAAGCGATATCATCGAAAGCTGACCTGATTATTACTGTCGATAATGGCATTTCAGCTATTGAAGCGGTCGAATTTGCTAAACAAGCTAATTTGCCAGTCATTATTACCGATCATCATTTATGCCCAAACCCGTTACCTTCGGCGGATGCCATTATTAACCCTAATTTACCTGATTGTACCTTTCCCTCCAAAAATTTAGCTGGAGTGGGCGTGACATTTTATTTAATGTTAGCGTTAAGAGCAAAATTACGGCAAGAAAACTGGTTTAATGATAATCAGTTAGCTGAATTTAACATTGCTAATTTATTAGATTTAGTTGCACTGGGAACTATTGCCGATGTCGTGAAACTGGATCATAACAACCGTATCTTAGTTCATCAAGGCGTTAGCCGAATCCGCTTTGGTTACTGTTGTGTAGGTATTAAGGCATTATTGCAAGTTGCCAAAAAAGATTGCTGTTCATGTAATGCGACTGATCTTGCTTTTTACATTGCACCAAGATTAAATGCCGCTGGGAGAATGGACAATATGTCGCTTGGTGTCGAATTATTACTCTGTGACCACCCTGACACCGCCCTTAACTTAGCAACTGATCTTAATAATTTAAATAATGATCGCAAATTAATTGAACAGACGATGCATCAAGAAGCACTGTCTTTCATTGAAAAAATGGAGAATGAAAAAACCTCGATTCCTCACTTTCTAGTGGTTTATCACCCCGAGTGGCATCAAGGTATCATTGGGATTTTATCTTCCCGTTTGAAAGAAAAATATCATCGTCCGGTTATTTCGTTTGCTTCTACTCAAGATGGTTTTTTAAAGGGATCTGGACGGTCAATTAAAGGAATTCATTTACGCGATTTACTTGATGAATTGCAGCACTTACACCCTGAGCTTATGGTAAGTTTTGGGGGACATGCGATGGCAGTTGGTTTAACAATACATGAAAATGATTTATCACGTTTTACCGCATGTGTTGAAGCATTATTACTTAAACGATTAGATGACAAATTATTAGAAACGGTTATTGAAACAGACGGGGAAATCGATGGACAAGATTTCAATTATTCAATTGCCAAACAATTAAAAGATTCCGGGCCTTGGGGAGAAGGATTCCCTGAACCTATTTTTGATGGTGAATTCATCATTCATCAACAGCGATTATTGGCAGACAAGCATCTTAAATTGGTTTTAGAACCTAAAAATGGCGGACCAATCATTGATGGTATTGCATTTAATGTTGATCGTCTAGAATGGCCTGATTTATCAATAAAACAAGCTAAAGTTGTTTATCATTTAGACGTAGATGAGTTTCGTGGTAATCAAGCCGCCAAATTATTGATTAGACATTTGTGGCCTATCGCATAGTTGATCAAAATCGATTATAATTCGCAGAATATTTAAAAGTTACATTACATTAACCTTTGATATAATTCAGATAAAGACTAGTTTATTAACATAATTTGTAGAGATTGAGGACTAAAAATGCATATTCATATTCTTGGGATCTGTGGCACATTTATGGCAGGAATTGCATTAATAGCCCGTTCTCTTGGCCATAAAGTTACTGGCTCAGATAAAAACGTTTATCCACCTATGAGCACGCTTTTACAAAAAGAGCATATTGACATTATTGAAGGTTATGATCCATCACAACTGACTCCTAGCCCGGATTTAGTCATTATTGGTAATGCCTTATCCAGAGGTAATCCTTGTGTCGAGCATATACTAAATAGTAATATTCCTTATATCTCTGCGCCACAGTGGTTACATGACAATGTATTAAAAGATCGTTGGGTTATCGCTGTTGCAGGAACGCATGGTAAAACAACTACAGCAGGCATGGTCAATTGGATATTGGAAAAACAGGGATATAAACAAGGTTTTGTGATTGGTGGTGTACCGGGTAATTTTGATGTTTCCGCTCGATTAGGCGAAGGTAAATTTTTTGTTATTGAAGCCGATGAATATGATTGTTCGTTTTTTGATAAACGCTCCAAGTTTATGCATTACTGCCCTAAAACGCTTATTATGAACAATCTTGAGTTTGATCATGCTGATATCTTTGATGATCTTAATTCAATTCAAAAACAATTTCATCATTTGGTACGTTTAGTCCCTAGCAAAGGGCTGATTATTTCGCCTCAAGATGATGTGAATTTACGACAAGTCTTAGCCAAAGGTTGCTGGAGTGAACAAACTTTTACTGAGTCAGAATCTGGTTGGCTAGCTCAAAGAATTAACCATGATGCAAGTCACTTTGCTGTTTATTACAATAGTCAAAAAGTCGGCGAAGTAGAGTATTCTTTGGTTGGTGAACACAATATGCATAATGCACTCATGTCAATTGCTGCTGCCAATAATGTCGGTATTCAACCGGCTGATGCTTGTTTAGCGCTCAGCTCATTTGTTAATGCTAAACGACGTTTAGAACTTTATGGTAAAGTCAATAATATTGAAATATATGACGATTTCGCACATCATCCAACGGCTATTTTGGCAACCTTAGAAGCGCTACGTAGTAAAATTGGTGCTAATCGTCGTATTCTGGCAGTGTTAGAGCCTCGCTCAAATACCATGAAATTAGGCATATCGAAAGATGAATTAGCGCCGTCATTAGGTCGTGCCGATGAAATCTTCATTTTTCAACCAGAACAGTTACCATGGTTAGTCGTTGATGTTGTTGATGCTTGTATTCAACCGGCTTATTGGTCTGGTGATATTGATTTGTTAGTTGAAATGATTGTTAAATCAGCAAAACCAACCGATGCAATATTAATTATGAGCAATGGAGGATTTAATGGTATTCATAAAAAGCTTTTGGATAAGTTAACAAAACAGCAAAGCAAAGAGCAGGAAGACCAAGATTTAATCTAATTGATTTTTATACTTGTCGGTATGGCTAGATACCTAGCCTACCATACAAGTATAAATAGCACATCTTTCACAATCTATTAAATATATTACAATTTGTTTATCAACAATCAAAATCGGATCGCCCCAATCAGCATTGACTGGCAAAATTGATTTTAAGAAATAGATTTCAAATCGATTACTAATTATAAATGCACTACTAACTACAATGCACCGTTATGGCTAATCCACCCCGTGATGTTTCACGATATTTGGCATTCATATCTTTACCTGTCTCGTACATCGTTTCTATTACTTTATCAAGAGATACAATGGCAGCAGTTGTTCGTCTTAGCGCCATACGTGTCGCATTAATCGCTTTTACTGCAGCAATGGCATTACGTTCAATACAAGGGACTTGTACTTGACCATCTACGGGATCACAGGTTAAACCAAGATTATGCTCCATACCAATTTCAGCCGCCATACACACCTGTTCAGGACTGCCACCCAGTAATTCCGCAAGTCCAGCTGCAGCCATTGAACAAGCTACTCCCACCTCACCTTGACAACCTACTTCAGCCCCCGAAATAGAAGCATTATTTTGGTATAA
Organism: Gilliamella sp. CG13; assembly: GCF_046635805.1. NCBI lineage: Bacteria > Pseudomonadati > Pseudomonadota > Gammaproteobacteria > Orbales > Orbaceae > Gilliamella > Gilliamella sp. CG13. The sequence continues at coordinate 49,797 of NZ_JBIDFM010000008.1, read as the reverse complement.
AAGCCCTATGGCGCCACAAGTTAAAAAATACCGAACATAGGTATCAGGAGTTACTGGATCAATAAACTTATCATAATAAGCAAGCACTGCTGGAATAATACCGCAAGCCCCATTGGTTGGCGCTGTCACCACCCGCCCCCCGGCTGCGTTTTCTTCACTGACCGCTAAGGCAAACATATTTATCCAATCGATAATAATCATCGGATCATTATCATTTTTACTGGTTGATAATTGTCGGTAAAGTGCATTCGCTCGACGAGGTACTTTTAATGCACCCGGTAATAAACCTTCAGTGTGGATACCTCGCTTAATACAATCTAACATGGTTTGTCCAACCAACGTAAAATAGTTGATAATTTCCTGTTGCGAATGGAGTTGTAACTCATTTTTAAGCAGAATGCTTGATATCGATAATGAGTTTTCATCACAGTGCTGCAAAAGTTGTGCTGCCGATGAAAAAGGATAAGGAAAGTCAACCGTATTTTGATCTTGTTGACCAAACTGTGTATCTTCTACAATTTCACCACCACCGACCGAATAATAAGTGGTTTGAGCAAGTATTTGCTCACCTTGATAAGCCGTTAAAGTCATACCATTTTCATGCTTAGGCAAAAAAGTAGAGTGAAATAGAATATTTTCACTTGAAAACGCTATTTCATAACGACCATTATAGATAGATAACCGTTTATTTTGATTCATATTTTGAATAAAAATAGGAATATCATCGATATTAACGGTATCGGGTTTTTCACCCGCTAGCCCTAAAATAATAGCGATATCAGTATGATGACCTTTACCTGTCAAAGATAATGAACCATAGACATCGGCAATAATCTTAGTCACAACAGGCATTTGACCATTATCAATTAACTGATCGATAAATGCTTTGCCTGCTCGCATTGGACCAACAGTATGCGAGCTTGAAGGGCCAATACCAATTTTAAATATCTCAAAAACTGAAGCCATTTGTTTCCTTTATACGGTTAACGTCGATTAAAGTAAGAATAACTATTTGATCAAAGATGATGGCTATATTATGGCGTTAACCATGGCATAATCAAGTATAGAATCAAGCTTTCAATTTAAATCGTAAAAAATTTTGCCAAGCGAAGATATGCGCCTTAGTCATGTTGTTAATTTTCATTTTATCTCTCTTTATTTGCTTAAATTTATAAATAATTTTTGTCGATTACAACAATTACGCATAAAATTACTTTAGTGTTACGCGACGGACTGCTAAACTAGCTCACATTTTAGTATATTCATTAGTACATTATTTTTTTCAGGATAAATTTATGCGAACCAGTAAATATCTTCTTTCTACATTAAAAGAGACTCCAGCAGACGCTGAAGTGATAAGCCATCAATTAATGTTACGTGCCGGCATGATCCGTAAAGTTGCCGCAGGATTATATACTTGGCTGCCCACTGGTTATCGTGTACTTAAAAAAGTTGAAAATATTGTTCGGGAAGAGATGAACAAAGCTGGGGCAATTGAAGTGTTAATGCCAGTTGTGCAACCTGCTGATATTTGGCAAGAAAGCGGCCGTTGGGAACAATATGGTCCGGAATTATTACGTATTAAAGACCGAGGAGATCGTGATTTTGTATTAGGTCCAACCCATGAAGAAGTAATCACCGACTTACTACGCAACGAAGTGAGTTCATATAAACAGTTACCGCTTAATGTTTATCAAATTCAAACCAAATTTCGTGATGAAGTCCGCCCTCGATTTGGCGTAATGCGTTCTCGTGAATTTATTATGAAAGATGCTTATTCATTTCATACTTCACAAGAATCCTTGCAAGAAACCTATGATGATATGTATAAAGCCTACAGTGCCATATTTACACGTGCAGGTTTAAATTTTAGAGCGGTACGAGCTGATACGGGTTCTATTGGTGGCAACTGGTCGCATGAGTTCCAAGTATTAGCCGACAGTGGTGAAGATGATATTGTCTTTTCTACCGAATCTGATTACGCGGCGAATATTGAGATGGCACAAGCATTAGCGCCAACACAAAGTCGCCTTGCACCAACCAAGGCGATGGAACTGGTTGATACACCTAATGCCAAAACGATTGAAGAATTAGTTGCACAATTTAATTTACCTATTGAAAAAACAGTTAAAACACTTATGGTTAAGGCGACTAAAGAGAGTGGGCACCAACTTGTGGCTTTATTAGTCCGTGGTGATCATACGTTGAACGAAATCAAAGCGGAAAAAATTGATATTGTGGCATCGCCTTTAGAATTTGCAACTGAAGATGAAATTCGTGCGATAGTGAATGCAGGACCAGGTTCATTAGGACCGGTAAACCTTGATATGCCAATCATCATTGACCGTGATGTGGCAGTCATGAGCGACTTTAGCGCAGGCGCCAATATCGATCATAAACATTATTTCAATATCAACTGGGACAGAGATATCACTTTACCGCGTATCGAAGATATTCGTAATGTGGTTGAAGGCGATATTAGCCCTGACGGTAAAGGAACATTACAAATTAAACGTGGTATTGAAGTAGGACATATTTTCCAATTAGGCACCAAATATTCTCAAGCGATGAAAGCCACTGTTCAAGGGGAAGATGGTCAAAATCATGTCATGATTATGGGGTGTTATGGTATTGGTGTAAGTCGTATTGTCGCAGCAGCGATTGAACAGTGCCACGACGATCGCGGTATTATTTGGCCTGACGCAATTGCGCCTTTTAGCGTTGCCATAATACCAATGAATATGCATAAATCAGAAAAAGTACAAGCCACTGCTGAAAAGCTTTATGCAGATCTACAATCAGCAGGTATTGAAGTACTCTTTGATGATCGTAAAGAGCGACCGGGCGTGATGTTTGCTGATGCCGAACTCATTGGTATTCCACATACTTTTGTCATCGGTGAACGTAATCTTGAAAATGGCGAAGTTGAATATAAACACCGAGCTGGTGGTGAAAAATCGCTAGTAAAAATCGATGAATTGATGACATTTATTAAAAAACGTCTTCAAACAGTTTAAATAAACATGTTGGAATAATTAGTTATGCAAAATACAACACAACAGTTAAAAATGAGTCATAACCGTATTACAACGATTATGATATGTCTACTACTGCTGTGTTGTATGAGTTTAAATCTCATTGGCTGTCAATCTAAGCTTAATTCTGATTATCAATTACCGGATAATTTTCATCAAGTGTCTAACGATATCTATCGCTCAGAACAACCTTCAATAACTGAATTTAAATATCTTGATAAACTTGGCTTTAAAACCATTATAAATTTACGGCTATTTCACAGTGATCGTGAGTTAGTCGAAAATACACAGATGTCAGAAGTTTGGATTCGAATGCGGGCAGGTGATATTACTGATGAGAAAATGATCCAAGTAATGAAAGCAATTCATACCTCCCCTAAACCGATATTAATCCATTGTTGGCAAGGTAGTGATCGTACCGGCGTCGCTATTGCTATGTACCGTTTGGTTTTTGAAAATTGGACTAAATCTCAAGCTATTAATGAGTTAATGCAAGCTGAATTTGGTCATCACTACAATGTTTATCCCAATATCAAAAAATATCTTGAAACAGTTGATATTGAAAAAATTCGCTCTGCCGTTTTTCAATAAAAAGATAGAAATTTTGATAACCCTAAACAACGTCATTGATTAAAGATCCTATCTGTTAGGCTTATTAACTTTATGTAAAGTTTAATCACAAATTCAAAGTGATATTGTGTTTTTTTTCAGCTAAAATAACTATTAATAATTATATTATCCCTATGGAATAAAATAATGCTAAAAAAAACAATTGCATTTTTAATCTCGGCTTCATTGCTATTGCAAAATACCTCATTGGTATATGCAGATAACATTAACTTGCCCGATATTGGTACAGCGGCTGCATCAACATTAAGTATCGGTCAAGAAATGGAAATGGGGGATTATTACATGCGAATGTTACGCGCTCAAGCCCCTATTCTAAATGATCCTGTTTTGAATCAATATATTAATGACTTGGGTCAAAAATTAGTTTCAAAATCAGAATCAGTACAAACCCCTTTTCACTTTTATATCATGCGTAGCGATGTCCTTAATGCTTTCGCTTTTTTTGGTGGTAATGTTGTTGTCCATTCTAAGTTAATACTTGATACGGATAACGAAAGTCAACTAGCGTCGGTCATGGCTCACGAAATAGGTCACGTCACCCAAAGACATTTAGCCCGTTCAATCGAAGCCCAAAATCGTAACAGTCCTTATTTTTGGGGAGCTACGTTAGGTTCTATATTACTTACATTAGCAAATCCTGAAGCTGGAATGGCTGCAATGACAAGTACAATGGCGGGGTCTGCACAAAGTATGATTAGTTTTACTCAGAGCAATGAGCAAGAAGCGGATCGTGTTGGTCTTAGGACTTTAGTCAAAGCCGGATTTGATCCTTATGCATCATCTGAATTTTTGCAAAAACTTGCTGACCAAACGCGCTTTAGTAGTAAACCGCCTGAAATATTACTTACTCACCCATTGCCTAATAATCGTTTAACTGACGTTCGCAACCGAACTTTGCAATACAGTAAAAAAAATATTACTTCTTCTCTTGATTACTATTTAGCTAAAGCTCGATTAGCGATTATTACGGCTAAAAATAAAAATGCCGCTTTGTTATTAATTCAAGATTATAAAAAATTAAATAATCAACCAAGCAAAATTGCCATCATATACTGTGCCGCATTGGCGGATTATCAGGCAGGTAAATATCAACAAGCCAAACAGCAACTTCAACCATTATTAGATAGTCAGCCTGATAATCTATGGTTTATTGATTTAATGACTGATATAGATTTAGAACTTAATAATAATAGTGTTGCCATTACACGATTACAGCAAGCTTTAAAAAAATTTCCTAACAGCACAGCGATACAATTAAATTTAGCGGCGGCTTATAATAATAATAAAAATTACCAACAGGCGGTTAGCCTTCTTCATCGCTATACCCATGATCATAATGACGATATGAATGGCTGGGATGAATTGATTAAAGCTTATGGTGGGCTGCACTCAACAGCACAACAAATGACTGCAAGAGCTGAGCTTATTGCTTTACAAGGTAGATTTGATGAATCTATTCAATTGCTGCAAAACGCTAAAAATAGAGCTAAAGGCGATCAAATCACACTATCTAAAATAGACGCCAGAATAAATCAATTAAAGCAACTGCAAAAACGCTTTGCAAAATACAAAAGGTAAAATTTATAATTTTCTGGCTAATGGCATCCACATTAGCCAGAAAAATATTCATTCAGCAAATTTATTTATTGGCTAAATGATCAACGTTATTATAAAACTTAACCGAAAATTGCCCTTTAGGCTGATTTTCATCTTGTTTATAGTTAACCACACTGATACTTGTATTTAACATACGTGGAAAATACGCTTCATCACGGTGTAAACGCCAGTCTCCTCCATTTAAAACACAAAGTAGTATCCGTAATACTGTGCCATGAGAAACAACTAAAATATTACCGGTATCTTGCTTAGTATTTTCGATAATGGTCTTTAATGCTCGCTCCATACGTGCCAAAACTTGTTGATAATTTTCACCTTGATTGACTGTTGCATCAAAGTTAGCAGGATCAGTGAGATAAGTGTTAAATTCCGGAAATGCTTTTTTTAATGTCGGCACATGTTTACCTTCCCAAATACCAAAATCCATTTCGCATAAATCTGAAAGTTCAGCGGTTGGAATAACATTTACATTTTCATTGATGATATAGTCTCGAGTTTCCATTGCACGCTGTTGAGTACTTGAATAAGCCTGTATGAACGGAATATCTTTAAGGTACTTTCCTGTCATCTTTGCACCTAAAATTCCTTCTTCTGTCAAAGGGGAATTCTGTGAGCCTTGCATTTGATCTTTAATATTCCATTCCGTCTGACCGTGTCTAATTAAATATAAATTGATATCTTTCATTGGTGCTAACTACCTTATTTATTTTTTAAATTATGCTTGTTTAAATTTATCTTTTCTAAGCTGAGTTAAACAAGCTTGCAATGTGGCATCCATTGGGGCTTGTAATAGCATTTCTTGCTGGGTTTTAGGATGAATAAATTTTACACTCGCCGCATGTAAAAAAAGACGGTTGAGTGTAGTATGTGATAATAATGCATCAAATTGGCGATCCCCATAACGATCATCAAAAGCAATCGGATGATTAGCATATTGCGTATGAATTCGAATTTGATGAGTACGGCCTGTTACAGGACTGGCTTTTATCAACGTGGCAAACTCAAATCGTTCTTCTACTTTAAAACGTGTTTCTGAAGGTTTTCCTTCTTTATCAACTTTCACCACTCGTTCACCACTTTTGAGCACATTTTTTAGCAATGGTGCTTGAATCACTTTACATTCAGAAGACCAATTGCCTTTCACTAACGCTAAATAATTTTTTTGCATCTGCTTTAAACGAAGCTGTTCATGCAACGCTTTTAATGCAGAGCGTTTTTTAGCAATCAACAGTACCCCTGATGTTTCACGATCGATACGATGCACCAACTCTAAAAATTTTGCTTCAGGCCTTAACGCGCGTAATCCTTCAATCACACCAAAACTTAAACCACTGCCACCATGCACCGCAATGCCCGAAGGTTTGTTGATAGCTAAAATCATCTCATCTTCATAAATAATTGCCTTTTCTAATTCGGCCACTTTATTTAATTTTGTTGAGATTTCGGGCGTGGCTTTTTCAGCAACTCGAATAGGAGGAATACGAACTTCATCGCCAATATTCAATTTGTATTCTGGCTTAATACGTTTTTTATTCACTCGCACTTCACCTTTGCGTAATATACGATAGATCATACTCTTTGGTACACCTTTCAAATAGGTGAGTAAAAAGTTATCAATACGTTGAGTCGCATTTTCTTCAGATATAGTCACAAAAGTAACATTTAATTTTTTTTGTGGAGCGTTTGTGTGCATAAGAGATGATTAGTCCGCTATCAATGAGTAAAAGTCGTTTACATTATTCTTAAATAATCTACACTAATCTTAATTATAATTAGGTAGTTTTTTTCAGTATAATAAAAGCAAAACAATTATAACGGAATCTGGGAGAATAAAATAGTATGTTATCGCTGCTTAATCAGTACTCACGTAGAAGGTTTGCTTGGTTTTTACTTTTTCTTTCAACCGTTGTTTTTGAATTAATTGCTCTACATTTTCAATACAATTTAGGTCTTGCACCCTGTACATTGTGCATTTATCAACGTTGTGCAATATTTGGTATCATGATAGCAAGCTTTATTGGATTTCTGGCTCCTCGCAAAACATCTTTTCGTTTAGCCGGTATTTTTATTTGGCTTATTAGTGCATTTCAAGGTTTTCGATTAGCAAAATTCCATGCACAACTACAGTTCGAGCCAAGCTTTGGTGATACGTGTTCAATTAAAACTGAATTTCCATCCTGGTTACCTTTAGATACTTGGTTACCTGAAGTATTTAGTGCTTATGGTTCTTGCTCTGAAAAAATCTGGTCATTTTTAACGATTGAAATGTCACAATGGATGATCATCATTTTTGCTTGCTATTTTATTGTGGGTCTGATCATATTGTTTATGCAGCTCTTTTCACCGAAAGAATCAACATGGCATAAGTAAACAATTTATAGAACTGGCACTTTTTGTTGATTTTGCTAGAATATATGGCAATTTTTAGTTATTAATTGTCATATTTAAATGCTTTTGGAATATCATCCCCCTACTGATCCTTGGCTGTCAATTTTATATCAAGACGATCATATCGTTGTTGTTAACAAACAACCGGGAATCTTATCGGTTTCTGGTAATAAACCACAATTTATTGACAGTATCATTCATCGTTTGCAACAAAAATATAGTTATGTGGAATCGGTACACCGTTTAGATATGGCAACCAGTGGCATTATGGTTGTCGCATTATCTAAACTTGCCGATCGAGAAATTAAAAAACAATTTCGAGAACGTATTCCTAAAAAGACCTATATCGCGGTTGTGCATGGACATGTTGAGCAAGACACCGGATCTGTTGAATTACCACTGATTTGTGATTGGCCAAATCGTCCTAGACAAATGGTAGATAAGGAAAATGGCAAATATGCATTAACAGAGTATCAAGTTATTGCAAGAAATCCCGATAATACAACTCGCATTAAATTATTTCCATTTACAGGACGCTCTCATCAACTGCGTGTGCATATGCAAGCTATTGGTCATCCAATTTTAGGCGATAAATTTTATGCCCATCCAGAAGCTTTCTCGATGTCAAAAAGATTACTATTGCATGCACAATTATTAACAATTAATCATCCTAAATCAGGTGAAAACATGACTTTTACTTGTGATCCTGAATTTTAAATAAGTAAATATAAAAAACACTCATTATGTTTAATCAATCAGCTCAAATATTAAGCCAATAGGTTAAGGAACCTTTATGCAAAAAATTGTTTTAGCAACCAATAATCAGGGCAAAGTCAATGAATTACAAAATTTACTGGCTGATGCGGGTTTTGATATCGTCGCACAAAGTCAGTTTAATCTCCCTGATGCCGATGAAACAGGTTTAACATTTGTCGAAAATGCCATTATAAAAGCCAGATATGCTGCAAAATTAACTGGGTTACCCGCCATAGCCGATGATTCAGGGTTAGTTGTGGAAGCACTTAATGGTGAACCGGGTATCTATTCTGCACGTTATGCAGGCGAGCACGGTAATGATGAAAGTAATAATCAAAAATTATTACAAGCATTACAACCTATTCCTCAAGAAAAGCGTTCCGCATATTTTTATTGTGCTCTAGTTTTTATGCGTCATGAAAACGATCCTACTCCCATCATCTGTTTAGGAAAATGGAATGGCTTAATCTTAAATGAATTAAAAGGTAAAGGCGGTTTTGGTTATGATCCCTTATTTTATGTGCCAGAACTAAATTGTACTGCCGCTGAGCTGACTAAAGAACACAAAAGCCAAATTTCCCATAGAGGGCAAGCTCTTAAACAATTGATTAAAGAAATAAAAACTAAATATTAAAAATATTTAGTTTGTTGTAATATTGTTTATATTCCAAATTGCAAGTTTACGAATAAACGTTATATACTTACATGCATCAATTATATCGGAGTTGAAATTGTGATCCTACTGATAGTAAGTGGCCGTTCAGGTTCAGGAAAATCGATTGCATTACGTGCGTTAGAAGACATGGGTTTTTATTGTGTTGATAATATTCCTGTTGCTTTATTACCACAATTAGCTGATTCACTCAAAAATAATAAAACCCCTGTTGCTGTCAGTATTGATATCCGTAATTTACCAATCAATTTTGATTTTGATAAAGATATATTTCAACGTTTACCTCAATCTGTTTCGCCTGAGATAATTTTTTTTGATTGTAGCCGTAATACGCTTATCCGTCGTTATAGTGAAACAAGACGAATTCACCCATTGGCTAATCAGCAATTTTCCCTTGAAGAAGCCATCGATCAAGAAGAAAAGTATTTAGAACCCTTAAAATCTCATGCTAGTTTAATGATTAATACTGATAATCTTTCCGTGCATGAATTATCAGATATTTTACGATCTCGTATTTTAGGCAAAAAAGAGCGTGAACTCACCATGATTTTTGAATCATTTGGTTTTAAGCATGGTTTACCGGTGGATGCAGATTTTGTCTTTGATGTTCGTTTTTTACCGAATCCACACTGGGATGTATCGTTAAGACCACTAACAGGATTAGATGATCCGGTCAAAAACTATCTATTAAAACATGATGAAGTGACCAATTTTATTTATCAAACTGCAGATTATTTAAAAAATTGGTTACCAATGTTAGAGAAAAACAATCGAAGTTATTTAACTATTGCAATTGGTTGCACAGGTGGTCAACACCGTTCCGTGTTCATTGCTGACCAGTTAGCTGATATTTTTCGAGCTCAAAATAAACAAGTCCAAGTCCGTCACCGTACTTTAGAGAAGAAGTAATTATTGCTGAATTATTGATAAATAATAGATTTCATAACCTATTTTTTCAAATATTTTGTATATATCTTTGAAGGTTAATGTTGGTTTTTCGGGTAAGGATTCTGGATGAATTAATTGACTAAGTTTAACAAGTTGTATATCTGAAGGTAATTCGGACAGCTTTTTTGTTAAGACGTTCACCGTTTGTGGATAAGGATGACCAATAACAATTGCTTGCCCCTTTTTTCGGGCTAATTCAATAGCAATATCAAATTGGTAAGCAATGGCATTTTCATTCTGTTTATCATCAAGAAAAACATCTCGTACAAGAACAGGTATATTATAGTTTTGAGCCGCATTAATTACCTGCGTTTTACCTATTGTTTTGCTGTCTAAATAGAAGAATGAATAATGGCTAAGTGCTTTCATAACATGCTCCATACCTTTAAGGTCAGATGTCATTAAACTTCCCATATGATTATTCACGCCAATTGCATAAGGTACGCGCTCAACAGCATTGGCAATAATTTGATTAACTTCTTCTTCCCCCATGTAAGGAAATAGTGTCTCTTTTTCTAACGGTTGTTTAGATAATGGTGCCATGGGTAAGTGAATAATCACCTCATTACCTTGTTTATTTGCTAAGGTAGACATCTGTTTGGCATGGGGTGAATAAGGCAAGACTGCAATCGTAATATTAGGTGATAGTGAAATAATTTTTTGTTCATTTTGCTGACGATAACCGAAGTCATCAATAACAATAGCCAGTTGTGAAGCAAGTCCATTATTAATAGGGAATAATAACAGACTCATAAAAACTAAACTTACACAGCGTACAATCATTTTAACCATCCACTCGGATCTAGCGCTTTACCATCACGCCGAATTTCAAAATAAAGTCCGGGATTATTTTGACCACCACTCGAGCCAACAATTGCAATTGATTGACCGGTTTTAATTTTATCCCCAACTCCCACTAAAACACGCTGATTATATCCATATAAGCTCATGTCGCCTTTTCCGTGCTCCAAAACCACCATAAATCCATAGCCTTGTAGCCAACTGGCTAATAACACTCTTCCATCAGCAATTGCTTTGACTGTCACACCATTTTTCGCATTAATGACCATACCTTTCCAGTATAATTCGCCCTGTAATGCCTCACCAAATCGATGTGCCACACTCCCACTTACCGGCCAGTTAAATTGATGAGCCGGTTTGCCAATACCACTCACTCTTGCCATGAGTGATTGTTCATCTGAGCTCAATGTATAGTTATTATTTTTTTGTTTTTCTTCAATATTTTTAGCTTGCCTTGCTTCTTCTTCTGCAATACGTTGACTTTCTTTTTCTGCTTGAGCGATTTTTGCTTGCAATTTCGCTTCATTTTCACGTAGTTGCGCTAATTTTTGTTGATTCTGTTGCATAGATGATTCAAGCGATACTATCGTTTTTTTACGATTTTGACGATTTTTTTCAAGTCTCAATTGTTCTTGCTTTTGTCTATTTTGTAATACTTTATGAGAGGACTCTTTTTTTTGCAAAGCTGCTTTTTTTTCACTTAATTGTAATTGGGTCTCTTTAAGCTCATTAATTAATTGCTCTCGAGCTTGGTTAATGTATCCGTAATACTGAATAATTCGTTCGTTACGTTCCCCCTTTTCCCCCGAAAATACCAGTTCTAATCCGCTATTTTTCCCAATTTTAAATGCACCAATCAATTGTTTAGCTAACACTGCTCGTTGCTGTGTTTGCTTATTAACCAGCTCATCTATCTGGTCAATCATTATATGAATTTCTTGATTAAGTTTTTTTAACGATAAATCATTTTTTTCAATTGAGGTCAACAAAATTGCTATTTCGGTTTCTTGCTGTTTAAGGTCTTTGACTAATTGAGTGCGTTGTTTATTTTGTTCTGCTATTCGATTTTCTTGTTCTTCAATTGAACGACGCAAAGACTCTAGCCTCTGAGTATCATCAGCGTGCAAAAAACTAACATTGATTAATGTTATAAAAATAATCACAACAATTTTTTGATAAATAGACATGGTGTTTTATTTTAGATTTATTACCAAGCAATAATGATAATGTCACTATACCGACAAATAGGTAAAGATGCAAAATGTAAACCACATTAAGATAGTTAAGTAATATATTATGATATGAAGCGATTAGACATTTCACAAGCACTCATAAAAAGTATAAAATACAGCACTGTTTTAAATATCGAAAAAATCAATTCAACCATAAAGACAACATCATGCAAAAGTTTAATGTCAAAACCTTTCAAGGTTTAATACTTACGTTACAAGATTACTGGGCTAATCAAGGTTGTACAGTGATTCAACCCTTAGATATGGAAGTGGGTGCAGGTACATCACATCCAATGACCTGTTTACGTGCGCTTGGACCTGAGCCAATTAATGCTGCTTATGTTCAGCCTTCTCGTCGCCCTACTGATGGTCGTTATGGTGAAAATCCAAATAGGCTACAACATTATTATCAATTCCAAGTTATTTTAAAACCTTCACCCGATAATATCCAAGAACTTTATTTAGGTTCGTTAAAGGAGCTTGGTCTAGATCCAACAATCAATGATATTCGCTTTGTTGAAGACAATTGGGAAAACCCAACCTTAGGTGCCTGGGGGCTTGGCTGGGAAGTGTGGTTAAATGGTATGGAAGTAACCCAATTTACTTATTTTCAACAAGTCGGTGGACTTGAATGTAAGCCAGTAACAGGTGAAATAACGTATGGTTTGGAACGACTAGCCATGTATATTCAAGGCGTTGATAGTGTTTACGATTTGATTTGGAGTGATGGAGCATTCGGTAAAACGACTTATGGCGATGTTTTCCATCAAAACGAAGTTGAACAATCAACTTATAATTTTGAATATGCGAATACTGACTTCTTATTTTACTGTTTTGAACAACACGAAAAAGAAGCAAAATTTTTGCTTGAGTTAGAAAAGCCACTTCCTTTACCAGCTTATGAACGTATTTTAAAGGCCGCTCACTGTTTTAATTTACTTGATGCCCGTAAAGCCATTTCGGTTACAGAGCGACAACGCTATATATTACGTATTCGAACATTAACTAAAATGGTTGCTGAAGCCTATTATGCATCACGTGAAGCGCTCGGTTTCCCTATGTGCCAAAATTCACCTTCAAGCGAAAGTGCATCATCTAAGTAGGAATATATATTATGCAAAAAACATTTTTAGTGGAAATTGGTACAGAAGAGTTACCACCAAAATCGCTCCGAACTTTGGCTGAAAGTTTTGCGGCTAATTTTATCGAACAACTGGATAATGCAAATTTAGAACATGGTGAAGTCCTTTGGTATGCATCACCAAGACGTTTAGCATTGAAAGTATTAAATCTGAATGATACTCAACCTGATAGCCAAATCGTTAAACGAGGCCCCGCAGTAAGTGCAGCATTCGATCAAGCAGGAAATCCAACAAAAGCCGCAGAAGGTTGGGCTCGTGGTTGTGGTATTACGGTTGATCAAGCAGAACGAATACAAACAGATAAAGGGGAATGGCTTTCTTATACACAAAATCAAAAAGGACAGCCTGTTGTCAATTTGTTATGTGATATGGTTAAAAATGCTTTAAGCAAATTACCAATACCAAAACCAATGCGCTGGGCAGCCCGTCAAGTTGAATTTATTCGCCCAAGCCATACTGTGACGATGTTATATGGTGATGAACTGGTACCCGGTACTATTTTAGACATTAATTCCGCACGGGTGATCCGTGGACACCGTTTTATGGGTGAACAGGAGTTTACTATCGATAATGCCGATCAATATCCTGAAATTTTAGAACAACGCGGTAAAGTTATTGCTGATTATGATAAACGTAAATTAATTATCCAACAACAAGCAGAAGCCGCAGCGGCAAAACTTAATGGTAAAGCGGATTTAACAGACAGTTTATTAGAAGAAGTCTCTTCATTGGTTGAGTGGCCTGTTGTTTTAACAGCAAAATTTGAAGAACGTTTTTTAGACGTCCCTGCCGAATCACTTGTTTATACTATGAAAGGCGATCAAAAATACTTCCCTGTTTATGATAAACAAGGAAAATTGCTACCGAATTTTATTTTTGTTGCTAATATTGAGTCAAAAGATCCGCAAGTGGTCATTGCTGGTAATGAAAAAGTGGTTCGTCCACGTTTAGCCGATGCTGAGTTTTTCTATAAAACAGATTTAAAACAGCGTTTAGAAGATCGCTTACCTCGCCTTGAAACGGTATTATTTCAACAACAGTTGGGTACTGTAAAAGATAAAGCATTACGTATTGAATCATTGTCAGGTTTCATTGCTGAGCAAATTGGTGCAGATGTAGCGCAAGCAAAACGTGCAGGCAAATTGACTAAATGCGATTTAGTCACGAACACTGTTTTCGAGTTTCCTGAAACGCAAGGGATTATGGGACGTTATTTAGCCCTTAAAGATGGTGAAAGTGTTGAAGTCGCCACCGCCATAGAAGAACAGTATAGACCTCGTTTTTCCGGTGATGAGTTACCAAGTACAGCTGTTTCTTGTGCTGTTTCAATCGCTGAAAAAATGGATACTTTAGCCGGTATTTTTGGTATTGGGCAACACCCTAAAGGCGATAAAGATCCCTTTGCACTGCGACGTGCGGCTATTGGTGTGCTAAGAATCATTGTGGAAAAAAACTTACCGTTAGATCTTATTGCGTTATCTGAATTTGCCGTTTCATTATATGGTGATAAATTAAATAACCAAAATGTTGTAACTGATATTGTTAGTTTTATGCAGGGTCGTTTTCGTGCTTGGTATCAAGAACTTGGTTTCACCATTGATACTATTCAAGCCGTATTGGCTCTTAATCCTACCAAACCAGCCGATTTTGATGCGCGTGTAAAAGCCGTAACACATTTTAGAACACTGCCAGAAGCATCATCATTAGCTGAAGCAAATAAACGAGTATCGAATATATTGTCTAAAGCAGAACTAGCAATTCCTGATAGTGTTAATGCTTCATTGCTTGAAGCCGGTGCAGAAGGAGAGTTAGCAAAACATGTTGCGGTGTTAATGGATAAATTAGCCCCATATTTTAATCAAGGACGGTATCAAGATGCCCTCGTTGAGTTATCTACGCTTAAAGCACCCGTTGATGAATTTTTTGCTTCAGTTATGGTCATGGTTAATGATGAAAAAATAAAACTTAATCGTTTATCATTATTGAAAAAACTACAAAGTTTATTTTTAAAAGTTGCAGATATCTCATTATTACAATCATAATAAATATATATCAACACTTGTGGTAGCCTATTTTGGTTACCACTTAATGACTTAGAGCTAAAAAATGCAAACCGAATTATCCTTTTCTCGATTGTTAAATGAAACAATTAATTTTATTAGAAATCGTTTTCAACCAATCATTATCATCTGTTTTTTAATCAGTGCCACTACCACACCAATTTTAAATAATTTATTTGATAAACAACTTTTTCAGCAATTATCTAACCAATCTCCCTATGCCGTGTTATTGCAATTATTAAAACCAGCAATGATTTATATGGTGATAAATTTTATGACACAGGCGATTATACTTGCTGTGATATATAATTATTCAATCAGCAATAAATTTAATTTCAATTTAATATTGTCCCGTTTGTTACCAAACATATTAAATTTAATCGGTTTAAATTTAGTTTGTGCATGTTTAATCGTTACTGGGTTAATATTTATGTTATTAATATGCTCAGTTTTGAATCTGATTTTACCCATCCAAATCATGAATCTTTTAATTTTAACGGTCACGATTGTTGTTATGATTGTTATATCGATAGTTTATTTCCAATTCAATAGTTTAATTATTGAACCTTCAACAAAAGATTTTTTCCAAAAATTTATAGACTGTTTTACACACACGTTAATGTATTGGCGATTAACCTTACCAATGTTTTTAATCTACTTTTTAGCTATATTTTTATTGTCACATTGGGCAATTTCAATTACATCGC
This sequence comes from Gilliamella sp. CG13, assembly GCF_046635805.1. NCBI lineage: Bacteria > Pseudomonadati > Pseudomonadota > Gammaproteobacteria > Orbales > Orbaceae > Gilliamella > Gilliamella sp. CG13. Next base: position 33,808 of record NZ_JBIDFM010000008.1, on the reverse strand, counting down.
TGATGATAAATATTATCTATTCAACAATAATAATATTTGCAAATATCTTTATGATATGTTTCCTTTATCGTCTCAATATGCTATTAAAAAACCAGCATAAAACCCATTAAAAAACAAAGCAAAATATCAATTAATTATTTAAAATTATCCACTATTCTTTTTAATCACTCTATTAAAAAATTTATAGAGTGATTAAAATTAAATGATACCCTATCATTTTGAATTACAGGGGATATTGATATGACACCAGCGATTAACCAACTAAAAAAATTAAAAATTCAATTTAAAATTCATCAATATGAACACGACCCTAATACAACTAATTACGGTCAAGAAGCTGTCAATAAACTTGATCCAACATTAAATGTGATTGCCGATCAAATTTTTAAAACGCTTGTTGTAAGTTTAAACAACAATGACAAAACATTAGCTGTTTGCGTATTACCTGTTAATAAACATTTAGATCTTAAAAAAGTAGCAAAAGCATTTAACTGTAAAAAGATTGATTTAACTCATCCTAATATAGCTGAAAAAACGACAGGCTATTTGGTTGGAGGAATCAGTCCATTAGGTCAGAAAAAACGTCTACCCACATTAATTGATATTAGCGCAAATTATTTAAACACTATGTTGGTATCAGGCGGAAAAAGAGGATTAGAAATTGAAATGGCACCTAGTGATTTACTTACAGTATTAAATGCTAAATTTATAGAAATTACATCTTAGCTTAATTAAATAATATTAACTAACAAACACAGATTAAATGTAAGATATTTTAAACGCATTGTAATGCATTGATACGTTTTAATCATTTTTTTAAATAGAAAGGTCATGAAACGATGTTCCATGACCTAGCGTTATTAATTGTCAAAAAAACATTTTCGACAATTTAAAAAAACTATTTGATTGCTTCTTTAAGACTTTTACCTGATACGAAAGCAGGTACTTTGCTTGCAGCAATTTTGATTTCTTTACCGGTTTTAGGATTACGACCCGTGCGTGCTTTACGAGCATTAACTTTAAATGTACCGAAACCAACTAATTGTACTGGTTCGCCAGCTTTTAATGATTCAGTAATAGCTGCTAATGTAGCTTCTAACGCAGTTTTAGCTGCAACTTTAGTAATATCAGCTTTACTAGCAATTGCATCGACAAGTTCTGTTTTATTCATGGAAATATCCTTACATATTTATTTTATTGTTAAAGTTAACATAATAAAGAAAGTTAATTACATAACTTTCCAACTGTAAACAACATTTAGGTTACATTACTATTAAATGTAGTCTATATTGCTCTAATATAAAAGAAAAATTTATTAAAAAATAAAAAAATCATGGCTGGAACGCTTTAATTGCTTAAAAAAACACCAATATTACTCATTTGTGACGTTCGAATTTCTGCTTTTAGACCTTTTATTAAATCTTCCATTTCATTTTTTTCATCGCGTAATAATCGGAAAATTTCCCATTGCAAATCAAATTCATCAATTACACTAGGTAATTGCTGTTGTTCATCCTCTGAAAGTAAAATATTTTCTTTTGTCATCTCAAATTCAGCAATAGTTGTCGCTGATATACTACTTACTTTAGCGGTGTGTTCAGCAATATCACCACTTAAATACGAGTGTAACAACTCGCTAAGTGCCTGACATGCATCAATAGCAGGATAGACCATATAAGGGCTTTCATTAGTAAAAACAGGAATGATAGCTTCTAATTTTTCTAGCTGTAAATCAAAGTTTATTTTTACATCATAGACTAATAAGGATTCCCATATTAAATCAAGTATTTTTTTGTAATTTTTACTATCTTCTTGATTATCAACTTGTTTGCAGTAGTAAACAAAGTTAGGGTACATTCGTTCACACAAACAAACCATAAATAAACGTTGTTGCCATTCAGGCAATTTTTCCATTCTTAATTGAATTGGGTTTTTAATCATGATGAAACCTTTTTGATTGACGATGAACCGCGTCAATTAAATATTGTACATGTTCTAGCGGAATATCTTGATGAATACCATGTCCTAAATTAAAAACATGCCCATTATGATAGCCAAATTCCGATAACACAGCATCTACATTCGCTTCGATTATTTGCTTATCAGCATATAATACTGAAGGATCAAGATTACCTTGTACCGCTATTTGTCCTTTTTGTGGCACGTTACTTAGATCAACTGTCCAATCAACACCTATCGCATCACATCCCGAGTTTATAATATTTTCTAGCCATAATCCGCCACCTTTAGTAAATAAGGTTACAGGTACATAAGAAGTAATATTTTGACTCTTTTTACCTTGTTTTAATTGCGATAAGATTAATTTCATATAATCTAATGAAAACGTTTGATAGCTTTGATGACTTAGCACCCCGCCCCAAGTATCAAATATCATTATCGACTGCGCACCAGCTTCAATTTGGGCATTTAAATATATAGCGACACTGTTAGCCAGTTTTTCAAGTAATAGGTGCAGTGCCTTAGGATCACTATACAGCATTTTTTTTATTTTAGTAAAAGCTTTACTACTACCACCTTCAATCATATAGGTAGCAAGTGTCCACGGACTACCCGAAAATCCAATTAATGGTACTGTTCCGTCGAGTTCTTTTTTGGTTAGCCGAATAGCATCCATCACATATCTCAATGATTGCTCTGGATCAGGAATGGGGAGTTGATGAATATCAGATAGACACTGAATTGATTGCTTAAATTTTGGGCCTTCTCCTGTTTCAAAATACAAACCAAGCCCCATTGCATCAGGAATAGTTAATATATCAGAAAAAATAATGGCGGCATCAAGATCAAATCTTTTCAGTGGCTGCAAAGTCACTTCACAAGCTAAATCGGGAGTTTGACACATCGTCATAAAATCCCCTGCTTTAGCTCTTAAATCACGATATTCAGGTAAATAACGCCCAGCTTGGCGCATCATCCACACAGGCGTGTAATCAACAGGTAAACACTGTAAAGCTCGTAAATAACGATCATTTTTTAGTTGATACATAGCATCGACTCTTTTAGTTGTTATGACAATTGATCCAAACGTTTAAAGTTAACATCTTATTTTAACATTTTATATGCTTATATAATCGATTATTTATGAGGTTGAGAAAGCACATTTTGTGCATAACGGATCAATGTTTCAGAAATATTTTGCATCACACTACTTTCAGGGGCAAATCGATGCCAATAAAGCATTCGTCTTTGATAAAGACCTTCTGTCAAATTGACAAGTTCTCCCGTTTTCAACTCTTGTTCAACTTGAAGTTTTGGTAACATACAACAAGCCGAACCTTGTTTGGCTAGCTGAACAAATGCTTCAGAAGAACTGGTTATATGACAGACGACACTTCCTGGCGTAAGATTAAAATTCTCTTGTAAAAAAGCTTGATGCATATCATCTAAATGATCAAAAGCTACCGCTGGTGCTTTTAACAAGGAAGAACGGGTAACCCCATTAGGAAAATATTTTTTAGCAAAATCTGGCGACGCAACAAAAATATAGTCTAAGGCGCCTAACATATCTGACAAGCAACCCGGTAATGGATTGGCTTGAATACTGATTGCGGCCACAACCGTACCAAGTCGCAATAATTCTAATGTATGCTCTTCATCTTTAACTTGGATATCAAAACGTAAAATATTTTTATCTAACACGGGTTTTAACGCAGGTAAAAGCCAGGTTGCGAGTGAATCCGCGTTGATTGCAATCGATAACGACAATGGTGTCGGATTTTGATCGTTATCGCCTAACCATTGTTGTTCGAGTAATTCTACTTGATGCAATAAACCTAAAAGATGTTCCCCTTGCTTGGTCGCTTTGGGCGGAATGGTTCTGACTAAAAGCTGCTGACCAAAAAAACTTTCAAGTTGCTTGATGCGTTGTGAAACCGCCGGTTGTGTAATACACAATTTATCGGCTGCTCTTTCAAAACCTCGCTCTTTTATTACTGCATCTAATGCTTGTAATGCTCTATAATCTGGACGCTTCATAATCTCTTTACGAATAATGGGATCTTTGCTTGAATACTCAAACCTTTTAGAACCGGATAATTTTTTAAATAGATCTAAAACTTAATATATTTTATTAAAATACTAATGATTTTTGCTTTCCAAACGGTTACTATGCCATATCTTCAGTAATTTTGCTTTCAAAATTTTATTTTTTTGAATAAAAATTATTTAAAACTACGGTGATATTATGACGCAAGATGAATTAAAAAAAGCGGTCGGCTGGTCTGCTTTAAAGTTTGTAAAACCCAACTCATTAGTTGGAGTTGGAACAGGGTCAACAGCCGCACATTTTATTGATGCTTTAGCAACGATTAAAGGTCAAATTAAAGGAACGGTTTCAAGTTCAGAAGCTTCCACCCAAAAACTACTCAGCTATGGTATCCCCGTACTTGATTGTAATGAAGTCGATAGTTTGGATGTTTATGTTGATGGCGCAGATGAAATTAATTATCAGATGCAGATGATAAAAGGTGGAGGAGCTGCACTCACGCGCGAAAAAATTGTTTCAGCATTGGCTAAACAGTTTATTTGTATTGTTGATGAATCAAAAGTTGTCAATGTATTAGGTAAATTTCCTTTACCCATTGAAGTCATTCCAATGGCTAGATCATACGTTGCACGTGAGTTATTTAAACTGGGTGGAAAACCCGTTTATCGTCAGGGCGTGGTGACTGATAATGGCAATGTTATTTTAGACATTCATGATTTAGTCATCACAAACCCAATTAAATTAGAAAATTGTATTAATAATATTCCAGGTGTCGTCACAGTTGGTTTGTTTGCTCACCGAGGTGCAAACATTGCATTAGTCGGTTCAAGTTCAGGTGTCAAAGAGTTAACATTAAACCATTGTTCAAATTAAATTGAGTGTTATTATTAAAGTTTTACGCATTGATGTGGTATATGGAAAGAGAGGAAAAGATGGTTGTTCAGGCTTTAACTAAAGATGAAAATAAGTTTTTATTACTTGAAGGTGTTCACCCTAGTGCCGTTGAGGTACTCAAATCCGCAGGTTTTACAAATATAGAATATCTTAAAAGCGCCTTATCACCTACCGAACTTAAAACAGCCTTAAAAGATGTCCGCTTCATAGGAATTCGCTCAAGAACTCATTTAACCGAAGATATTATTAATTCAGCACCTAAATTAGCTGGTATTGGTTGTTTTTGTATAGGCACAAATCAAGTTGATCTCGATGCTGCAACTGTTAAAGGTATTCCTGTTTTTAACGCTCCATTTTCGAATACGCGATCTGTTGCTGAGCTTGTTTTAGCCGAAGCCATATTATTACTTCGACGAGTACCTGAAGCCAATGCTCAAGCTCATCAAGGTAAATGGAATAAAATAGCAACCGGATCTCATGAAGCTAGAGGTAAAAATCTAGGTATTATTGGCTATGGCCACATTGGTAGCCAATTAAGTATATTAGCTGAATCATTGGGAATGAATGTCTATTTTTATGATATTGAAACAAAATTACCTTTAGGCAATGCAAAACAGGTAGCAAGCATGAATGAATTACTCGCAATGAGTGATATTGTCAGTATGCATGTCCCTGAAAACCCAACGACAATCAGAATGATCAGCAAAAATGAGATCGATCAAATGAAATCAGGTGCGATATTAATTAATGCATCACGCGGTAAAGTTATCGATCTTGATGCATTAACTGATGCTTTAAAAGCCAATAAAATTAGTGGTGCCGCCATTGATGTATTTCCGACCGAACCAGCAAGTAATAATGATCCATTTGAATCGCCATTATGTGAATTCGATAATGTCATTATCACTCCGCATATTGGTGGTTCTACCAGCGAAGCTCAAGAAAACATTGGTATCGAAGTGGCGACTAAATTGGCTAAATATTCCGACACAGGTGCGACCCTGTCAGCTGTTAATTTTCCTGAAGCTTCTTTACCTATTCCGGCTAAAGGATCGAGTCGATTTATCAATATTCACCATAATCAACCCGGTGTATTAACCGCAATCAATACTTTGTTTGCAGAACAAGGTTTAAATATTTCGGCTCAATACCTACAAACGGATCCTAAAATTGGCTATGTAGTTATTGATATCGATAGGGTTGAACAAAGTAAAGCTGAAGAGTTATTAATTAAACTCAAAAATGTCGCAGGGACTATCAGAGCAAGATTACTATTTTAACTAAAGAAAATTATCAATTAAAGGGTTATTGATCATGGGTTTTGGTTTCTAACGTATCTCAATATATATTGAGATTTCGTAAGAAGCCAAATACTCCAGAAATTTAATTCCACATTCAATCAAACTTTAGTATTAATCTATTTATCAACTACTTTAACTTTAATAACATTGATACCCCGTTGTATCAAAGCATCATAATATTTATCATCTAAATGATCATCAGTGATGATAGTATCCACTGCATCTAAATCACAAACAACATTTGGGCTTCGTCGTCCAAACTTTGAAGAATCCGCTAATAAAATCAGTTTGGCAGCAGCTTTACTCATTGCCACACTACCGTGATAACTTTCATTAAAAGTGGTTACCCCACCAACCAAATCCACGCCATCAGCACCCATAAACAGTTTATCAAATGAATAGGATTCAAATGCTGCAATAGCTGAAGCATTATTACTATGAAACGAAGCGGATTTACGACGAAATGTGCCACCTGTTAATATAATATTTTGGTCATTATCATTAGCAACGAGCTCATTCACCATATGTAAGCTGTTGGTCATGATAGTTAAATTATTGAATTGAGCTAGCATAGGAATCATTTGTGCAACGGTACTTCCTGCATCAAAAATAACAGAATCCCCGTCATGAATAAGTGTTGCCGCTTCCTGTGCTATTGCTTTTTTTTGTGCCGTATTAATATAAGTTTTGTGATCAATCGCACGGTCACCAATTTCGCGATTTAACATTGCACCACCATAAGTCCGTAGTACAAGCCCACTTTCATAGAGTTGAGTAAGATCTTTTCGAATAGTGGTACCCGTCGTTTGAAAATGGGTAGCTAGCTCATCAACACTCACTTGCCCATTTTTTTGCAGATATTCTAAGATTGCAGTTTGTCGTTGCCTTACTTTCATGATTGGAGTCCATTATTACTGTTCAATAACAGAATTAATTTATTGTATAAAATATTATACTTCATCATGAAAGAAAATACTTTTCAAAATAAAAGATAGGGATTATTTATTTGCTTTTAATGCAAGAATCAAGGCGCTTTGTGACGCAAAATCATTGGGGAAAATGGTTTCAGGCATAATATCGGTAATATTTAGTCCCAATAATTGTGGTATTGGTTTTGGCAATGCAAAAACGGTCACTCCTTTCATCCATACTGAATCAATCACTTTTTTATCGTGATCTAATGATAGCGCGATTAAAACTTTCGGTTTAAAACGTTGAGTTTGGCTACGACCAACACCTAAGTAAGTGCCTTTCTTCATCGATAAAAATGCTCGATTAAAACGACGAATTTGAAACCAGCCAAGTATTATCTGTATACTCCAAGCAATTAGAGCCAATAAGGCTAACGTTGATGTCGTATCCATTATTCTCTCCTTTTAACCAGACCAGAAAAGAGATGTGCGAAAGGCATCGCTATACCTTCGCACCAAATTGAGTTAAAACATAACTTGTCCACCCGTAATATTAATTGATTGTCCTGTACAATATGATGCTTTATCGCTTGCATAAAATAACAATACGTTAAGCACATCTTGATAATCACAACCTCGTTTGAGTGGCACTTTATCAATATAAACTTGTTCAACTTGGTTTTCTGGTATACCAAGTTTTTTAGCATATTGTGGAATCAAGGATTGAAACATTGGCGATTTTAATAAGTTACCCAGCATCAATGAATTAACCGTAATTCCGTAGTCAGCAAGATCGAGTGCTAAAGATTGCGTTAATCCAACGCCACCAAATTTTGCGGCGCTATACCCTGAATTGTGTTTGCTACCGACTTTGCCCGATTTAGAGTTAATTTGTATAATCCGACCGGCAGTTTTATATTTAATCATTAAATTAGCAAATTCACGTGCACATAAAAAATAACCAGTAAGATTAACATTGACGGATAATTGAAAGTCTTTCAATACAAAATGAGTAATGGGTGCAGCTTTAGCAACACCGGCACTGTAAACCATTAAATCAATTCGTTTAAATGTGTTATCAACTCCTTGAGCTAGCTGTCGCACACTCTCCTCATTTGTTGCATCCACCCCAAAACCTTTTGCTGTTCCTACCCCATATTTTTTATTTATTACTTCAGCAACTTTATTTGCATTATCAATATTTAAATCTGCAACGGCAATTTTATACCCAGCATCAGCAATACCTTCAGATAAAAAAGCCCCTAAGGTTTGTCCACCACCTATAATGACTGCTACTTGTTTCATTTTCTGTTCCTTAAATAGTTAAAATTATAATTTCATCATCGATATTAAGTTGATTAGGTATTTCACCAGTAACATGCACTGACCCCGGTAATTCAGCTTCACGATTCCCATCAAATCTTAATGTGACATGACCTAACTCTTTAAAATTGGTTGTGGCGACTTCCCCAACCGAAGTTATACGATAAGTGTGCTTGCCTAATTGAATGCATTGCCCTATTTCAAGATTCTGCCTTAACTCGTCATGACTATGTATAAAGCAATAATCGGCTAAATCAGACGGTGCACCTTCTTTAAACAGGATTAGCATGCCATCTGCCAACGCTTCTTTGGCAAAGTCACCAATTTGTTTAACTTTTGAATGGTAGATAACTTTTGACATCATTGACCTTCTCTATTCGTTTGCTTATTGATAAATAAATAACGATACTGCCCACGCAATTAAAACAGTTGGCGCGCCAGTTAAGAAACGACTGACTAAAACAGCGGGAACCCCAACACGCACGGTATCTTGTTTCGCTTCGGCAAGAGACAAACCGACAGGAATGAAATCACAAGCAGCTTGAGCATTAATGGCAAACAAAGCAGGTAAAGCTAAGTGTGGCGGAATATTACCAAGACCAATTTGAACACCAACTAACGTCCCGATGACTTGTGCAATAACCGCACCGGGTCCTAAAAATGGCGAAAGTAATGGAAAAGAACAAATAAGCGCTAAAATAACCAGACCAAGTGGATTATCAGCTAATGGAACTAAGCCATGAGCTATCAAATCACCTAATCCTGAGGCAATAATAATACCAATTAAGGCCGATACAAATGCCATAAACGGTAAAATAGTTTTAAGTACAGTTTCAATCGTATCTCGACCAGCTTGAAAGAATACGGCAACACCTGATCCCATACCGATACCGATTTTTGCTAATAAACCATCGCTTTGTTCGGTAATTTTTTTACTACTGTCATACTCTTTAAAATTATTTGTGTGCACTTTTTGATGTGAATTGTTTGTAACAGATGCTTTCTGGATGTCACTATCTATCTCTTTTTCAATCACACTAATATTATTGGATTTTACGGCTGAGACATAAATATCTTCCAAAATATATTGGGCAAGTGGCCCTGATTTACCTGTCGCATGAATATTAATTGTAGGCACTCTATTTTTAGGATAGATACCACATCTTAATGTGCCACCACAATCAATGACAGCAACCCCAATTTCATCCTTAGGCGGTTCCCCTTCTTTAAAACCATCAATAGCTTGCCAACCCGTTAATTTTTCTAAAGTATCAACAATTGCTGGTCGTGTACCTGCTGCAATGTAGACAATTTTTTTACCCGCTATAATTGGCAGCTCTAAAGGTCCACCCCAACCGGCTTCACCTTTTTCAATTCGAATAAATTTCATCATGTTCATTTCCTTGTTTATTCCTTTTAGTTATAGATGTACCTTTCGATCTAATTTAATGCCCATTTTTCTTTCAAAAATAGCAGTACAAAAATCAGTAATCCAACCTCTAAAAAAGTTGGTGAATAAGCCAACTAAAAAATAACTTACAGCCAATGGTCCTAAAGGAAGGTTTAAGGTTGTTAACCCGGCCGCGATACCTAAATAAACAAAAAGTTCACCGGGATTAACATGAGGAAATAACCCATTCATTGAATGGCAGCTGTAAGAAGATGCCGCATAATAACTAGGTTTATAAAACTCGGGCATAAAACGCCCTAGGCTAAGCGTCATCGGATTACAAAAAACAAATGTGCCTATTAAAGGTAACAATAAATATCTTGAAATAGGATTGCCTGCACAAGCTTGCGCTAAGCGCTCAATACGGTCTTGCCCAATGAATTTGATTACGGCATTCATAACCACTAACAGTGAAATTAACAGTGGTAATATTCCCGTAACCATACCGACAAACACTTTTCCACCTTCTTGAAATAAGCCGATAAACCATTCGGCTCCATATGAAATTGTATCAATCATAATTTCTCCTCATTAATTAAACTTCAAACAAAGAGTATCAATTTCAAAAACACAAAACTTTTAACTATGTCACAATTTGAAATAAATTCTTTTATTGTGAAAGAATTTATTTCAAATAATGCTTTATTTAGAATAAAAATAAGAATCATAGACTGCTGAAATAGCAGTAATAGTTAAAAATAGCTCATTTTGATTGGACTTTAGTTAAGACTTGGCGTAATTTGGTATAGGAAAGTTAAGCAATTTTTACAATTCACCTATAGGAGAATATTAGATGGCTAAAAGTACTACTTCCAAAAAAACGACTACAAAAAAACCGTTATCTGCCAAAAGTACAGCTACTGCAAAAAGACTACAACAATCTGCAATTTTATTTCCAACTGATTTAGGTCAAAAAGCGTCTAAAGATATCTCTGGAGCAATGAATTCTGTATTAGCAGATGTCTTTGCTTTGTATTTAAAAACTAAAAACTTCCATTGGCATGTCAGTGGTCCACATTTTCGTGATTACCATTTAATGTTAGACGATCATGGAGATCAACTATTTGCAATGACTGATCCGATTGCTGAACGTGTACGTAAATTGGGCGGAACAACGTTACGTTCAATTAGTCACATCTCTAAATTACAAAGTATTTCTGACAATAATGCAGATTTTGTTGAGCCGTCTGATATGCTTGCTGAACTTTGTCAAGATAATATTAGATTAACAGAACGAATGCGTGTTGCTCATGATATTTGTGATAAATACAATGATTCAGCAACAGCAAGCTTAATTGAAGAATGGATTGACCAATCAGAAAGACGAGCTTGGTTCCTATTTGAGACAGGACGTAAATTGGATTCATCAGGACATTAAAACACCGTAATGATCTGTAATTATTTTAAATAAGAGACACTCATGGTGTCTCTTTATTTTCAATTTAAGGGGACCCAAAATGAGTAAAAAAATTGCAGTACTCGTTGGTAGTTTACGTAAAGGTTCATATAATTTAAAAGTAGCTAAAATCCTTAAAGAAATTGCCCCTTCTTCACTTTCCTTATATTTAATCGAAATTGGCGATCTTCCCTTTTATAATGAAGATATTGATACCGATACCCCACCAGCATCTTACACTTTATTTCGCAACGAAATAGCGGATTGCCGAGGCGTGATTTTTGTCACACCTGAATATAACCGAGGTTTGCCTGCTGTGATCAAAAATGCAATTGATGTCGGCTCACGTCCTTATGGTAAAAATGTCTGGGCAAAAAAACCAGCCGCAGTGATTTCGGTCTCACAAGGTGCAATTGGCGGTTTTGGTGCTAATCATCAACTACGTCAGTCACTAGTTTTTCTAGATATGCCAACCTTACAACAGCCTGAAGCTTATATTGGTGGTATCAGTGCCGCTTTCGATGCGAATGGCAATATTTCAGAAAAAACCCGAGAATTTCTTTCATCAATTATTCAAGCTTACGCAGTATGGGTTGAAAAATTAAGCTAATCCTTTATCATTTTAGGTAGGCATAATTATTAGATGATAGCGTTTATAAATGGCAATATTTTTTCCAAGCAACGAACACGAGTTATTAGATCGAGCAAAACTTGTTGCTGGATATACATTTGGTGAAATTGCTCAATATTTAGGCATGCCAATTCCTGACAATTTGACTAAACAAAAAGGATGGGTTGGCAATCTTATTGAAACGTTTTTGGGAGCCAATGCCGGTAGTAAAGCTGAACGAGATTTTAGTAATTTGGGCATCGAACTAAAAACAATTCCAATTGATATGCATGGTAAACCATTAGAAACGACCTTTGTCAGTGTCGCACCATTAATGGCAAATCATGGTGTGATTTGGGAAACAAGCCATGTGAAATATAAATTATCTAAAGTACTTTGGATCCCAATCGAAGGGGAAAGATCTATCCCACTTGCCAATCGTAAAGTTGGCAGTCCTATTTTATGGATACCCTCAAAAGAACAAGAACAGCAACTCAAACAAGATTGGCAAGAACTGATGGATATGATTGCATTAGGTCATGTTGAAAAAATTACAGCACATTATGGCACATATTTACAAATAAGACCTAAAGCAGCAAACGGTAAAGCTTTAACCGAAGCGGTAGGAGAAAATGGTCAAACTATTTTAACACGTCCACGTGGCTTCTATCTTAAAAAGTCTTTCACCAAGCAAATTTTACACAACGCTACTTACTAATACTATCATCCTGATTTTAAGAAAAGAATTTATATAATATCAAGCATTAAAATTTTGGAGTTACGTTGATAATTATAAAGTTGCTTTTTTTTAATCGGTAAATCATCAACTTCAGCTGGGTTAAATCCCTTTTCTCTAAACCAATGAATACTACGCGTTGTTAGCACAAAGATTTTATTGAGTCCTAAATTTTGTGCTCTACTTGCAACCGTATTAATTAACAAATCACCTCTGGATGAATTGCGATAATCCGGATGAATGGCTACACATGCCATTTCACCCATTTTTTCTTCCTGATAAGGATAAAGCGCTGCACAACCAATAGTCATATTGTCACGTTCAATAATTGTGAATTTATCAATTTCCATTTCCAATTGCTCTCGTGAACGCTTAACTAAAATACCTTGTTCTTCTAATGGACGAATCAATTCTAAAATACCACCAATATCGTTTATGGTCGCTAAGCGAATTTGCTCCGAATGCTCTTTAGCAACTTGCGTTCCTATGCCATCCCGTGAAAATAGTTCTTGCAAAATAGCGCCATCAATTAAATAGCTAACTAAATGACTACGCCTAACACCATTTCGACAGGCTTTTGAAGCGGCTTTCAAAAAGCGAGCTTCACTGGATAGATATTTACCTAATTGCTGTTTACGATTGACATAGTTGTCAGCATCGATTGGGAAAAGGTCAGTAATAACTTTACCTTGTTCATCAAGTACACCCTGCTCAGCACAAAAGCTGATTAACTTATCAGCTTTGATTCGAATCGCCACTTCGGCAGCAACATCTTCTGAAGCTAAATTAAAGCTTTCTCCAGTCACTGATACACCAACCGGCCCTAATAGCACAATTGAACCACGATTGAGTTGCTCATCAATTGCCTCATTGTTAATACGACGAATTTTACCCGTATGGCAATAATCAATTCCTTCGTCTATTCCTAAGGGTTGAGCAATAACAAAATTACCGCTGACAACATTAATATGAGCACCTTGTAATGGGGTATTATTTAAACTCATTGATAAACAGGCAGTAATATTCAGTTGTAACATGCCTGTTACTTGCTTAATAATATCCAAAGTAACGGCATCTGTAATTCGGGTGTTTTTGTGGTATTTCGGCTCAATATTGTGATTTTTAAGTGATTCATCAATTTGATTGCGTGCTCCATTGACAATAACCAATTTGATTCCAAGACTATACAGTAATCCAATATCACTAATAATACTTGAATAGTTATTACTTTTTAGCACAGCACCTGTTAATAGGATAACAAAAGTTTTTCCATGATGAGCATTGATATAAGGTACAGAATGCCTTAATCCTTCAACTAACTCGGTTGTTCGCTCTTTCATTTTCGCAATCACCCAAATTGAATATTTATTCATATTTTTTGTATTTTTATTTATTTGCTAGCAATAATCAAGCAATATTTGATAAAATTTTAACAAGATAAAATCATAAGTTAAGTAACAAAAGAAAAAACTGTATTCAATAGTGTTTTGTTTATCAAAATATTATTAAAAGTGGTAACAAAAACAAAATCAACGTATAAAAAAAGCATACCATTATTGTATGCTTTTTAAACTGAGAATAAATTTAAGTAATGCATTAAAAAACGAGCATTATTTATTCACCGTTTTTTGTCATAATTAATATCAACATCTCCTAAAATTTCATTAAATGATTTATTTATTAATATTAAAGATTATGCGATAGCGCATTAATACGATAACCGCTAGTAATGCACCTAAACCTGCAATGATTGCATCACTTAACATGATATATCTTAAACCAAAATTTGTAGATATCCAGCCAATTAAAAAGGGAATGACTGTCGTTGCAACGCTCGATGAAGTGAAGAAAATGCCCAATACTTTACCCTTTCCTGATGGAAAAAATTCAGCCATGGTCGTTAATGCAAGCTGTAATACACCGCCTGCAGCAGTGAAACCAAGCACAAATCCTCCGACAATACACATTGTTGGTGATGGATTGAGATACAATACGATAAGCATTAACATAGATAACAGCGGATAGACAACCACAATATATACAGGTTTGATTAAACTTTTGACCAATATTGAAGTTAAAAAGACACTAGCAAGGGTACCTAGACCATACGAAGAGAATGCCTTAACCGCTCCTGCTGAATCCATACCAGCGACAGTTTGAGAGAAATCCTTTAAACATGAAGAAACCAAATAAAATGTTGCGGTAGAGGTAAAACCAATCACAATAAAACAGATACCTTCAATCCAAAAATTTGATTTATGTTTTAAAGTTGGCGCTTCTTCAGTAATCGTTTGTAAATCTTTTTCTTCTTGTTCTGGTGTGATTTTATGATTTGGGAATGGCATTTTCAGTACAACTAATGCATTCAATGCGAGAATAATACAACATAAGATAAATGACCAACCGTAATACCCTTCACTCGCCATAATAATACCCATAATGATAGGTAGTACCGATTGACCTGCGGCAATCGCTGCTTTAGTTAATATCGATGCAGAGCCAGGCGATTTTGGAAAAGCTTCCATTAATGCAGGATAAGTACCGGCATCAAGTGTTGAATTAGCTATACCGCCTAACACCGCAAACATAAAGGCAATTTCAAAACTCGGGCTAACCAAAATACCAACTAAAAAACCAATATAAAATAATCCGCCTAACGCAATGAAAGGTTTTCGCCCATACTTATCGGATAACGTTCCCATAACAAATAGGACTAGCAAGCGCCCCACGCCTAACCCCATCATGACATCATAAACACTCTTTTTTGCCTTGCCTACTAAGTCAGTTTGTTCAGGGGTAAGTGCATCTTGCGCAATATTAAATAAGTAAGCAATGTCAGGATTAAACTGAGCAGCTAAATAATCAATATTCAAACCAAGTATTATTGCCCCCATTCCATGCACAAAGTAGTTTATATATAAACAGATCGAAGTGCCTAAATATCTATTTTTCATTTATTATTTCCTGTAAAAATTAATTTTCAAAACACTAAAATAAATTTTACTCATCATGTAAATAACATTGAGTTTTAAATTTTTTTCATATCTATCACTTTGGTAAAACGGAAATAGACAATCAGCGCTAATACCACACTAGTCAGCGCAATAACAAAATCGGTCAAAATGGCATAACGTACATCAATTTTCGCTAATTTAGGCACTATAAATGGAATAACAGTAAAAGAGAATCCGCTAAAAGTATACATACAACCAACGGCAATACCTTTACGTGTTGGAAATAATTGCTGCATGACAACTAACGTTAATTGAAGTACGCCACCTGCAGCAGTAAACCCCATTCCAATAGCAACAAAAAAACACATCTCCGAAGATATATTGAAATAGAAAAGAATGAGCACAAGAGCGGATAGAGCAGGAAGAATAATGATGCAATCTATTGGCTTTAAAAAATATTTGACTATAAATGCAGTAACAAACACAGAAATAATTGATGCTCCGCTATAATAGCTAATCAACTGGTTAGCTTCAAATTCATCCATATTCACACCTTGAACCGCTATGGTTGGCAACCATTGTGAAATGACCAAAAATGTTGCTGTTGTGGTAAACCCCATGATAATTAATAGCACACCTTCAATAGCAAATTTTGGAGTATCTTTAAAATAATTATCACTTCCTTCACACCCCGTAATAGCAATTTTTTTAGAAGGAAATTGGGTTGGTGCAAGCAATATTCCATTGATTATCAAAAATGCAGCAAAAGAAAGAAATGCCCAACCATACCAGATATGATATTCACCAAAAAAAGTAACGATAAAAGGTAATATTAATGTTCCAATTGAAATGAACGCTTTAATCAATACACTAGCAGAACCTGCTGATCGAGGAAAACACTCAGTTAATGTAGGCATAGAGCCAGTATCTAAACATGAGTTTCCAGCCCCAATAGCAATAGCGAGACAAAAGGCGATATGAATGTCAGTGCAAAACGTCATACCTACAAAAAAGATTACATAACATGCCATTCCTAAATAGATAAAAAGTTTACGACCAAATATATCTGACAAGATTCCACCAGCTAGCATCAAAGATATTTTTCCTATCCCAATACCAGAAGCAACATAGCCAAGTCCAACAATATCGGTATTGAGTTGTTTTGAAAGATCATTTGAAAATTGCATGATTACGATTAAAGCAATACTTTGTATAATGTAATTTGCGTAAATAGAGCTGACAATCCCATAAGAATTGACCTTTCGATTATCCATTGGTAGTACTCCATAGCTAAAAATTAAAAATATAAAACTATAATTGCTTTCAATATACAATCATCAATCTGAATCTAAAAGAGATAAGTATAATTTTATTGCTAAACTTTAATGTTGGTCACATTTATTTATAGATTCTAATAAATTCATAAATAGAAAAATATAGTATTGATTAATATACGAACCAAAAAATAAATTTATTCTATAGTATTTTAAGAATTTATTCTTTTTTTTTATAAAAAATGCCACATTGAATGTGGCACTTTGGAAGAAAGGAAGAAAATAGTATATTAATTCTGCAAAATTTGAAGAATTTCACTAAGAATTTGACTTTCATCTTGATCAACATTGATTACATGATGTGCTGCATCATGATATAAAGGTAATCTATCTGCTAATACTTTTTCCATTTCATCAACGATGGATAAGCCTGTTAAGGATGGTCTTTGGGCAACATTAGGATCTTTCATTAAGCGTGCGGCTAATGTTGCCGCAGGAGCAGATAAAAAGATCACTGTTCCATTTTGTTTCATGAAGTCACGATTATGTTCAGCTAATACCATCCCGCCTCCAGTTGCGATAACACGTGACGATTTGGTCGTATCAATCAGGACTTGACTCTCTCTTGCTCTGAATCCTTCCCAACCTTCTTTTTCGACGATTTCTGCAACGGTTTTTTGGGTAGTTTCCAGTAAATGGCAATCTGTATCAACGAAAGAAAATGACAGCTTATTTGCAAGCATTTTTCCTATAGTTGTTTTACCTGCTGCTCTTGCACCAACTAAAAAAATTGTCTTATTCATATTGGATCCTTTCATATTTACAGATTGAAAAATATATCACTATGCTAGTGATTCACTTCAGCTTTTGCAACAATTTTTTTACATATTGTTTATCAAAACAAACGGCATTGATTTTTATAAATTTAATTTAATTTTTTATCAATTTTTTGTAAATAAAAATTTACACCCTTTATTCTGTTCACTTTATAAATTTATATTATCATCTATAATCTACTAACAAAGTTTTTCTAAACCACGAAAATAGAGTTCCGTTGCAATTGATTGATGTAAGCGCCACTGTATGACATCAAGATCTGGGTTTACCTTTTTAAATTCTTCAAATGTCATGAAATAACGAATAGTATTACTTCCTACTCTATCATTAATACTATTGATGATAATATTTACTTTATCAGTACGAAGTTTTTTTAGCGCTTTCATTGCATTAGCCACAAATTCCGGTACAGGCTCTATGCCTTTTTCCCAATCGTGCCAAGTTTTCGCATCAGTTTTACCAATATATTCGCTTGCTTCTGGCACTTTTAGCATAAGAAAACGGCGATAAGCTTGCAATTCTAGGTTAGTCATAATTACTCCTTCTAATAACAGACTAATTTTATACAATAGAATAAAAACCAATTAAAATCGAAAATTAGAATTTTTTAGCAAATTGTATAAATCGTTTATCAAACACATTTAATGATGCAAAATGGTTCAATGTATTGAATTTTTACTAAATACTTATTTTTCAGCTAAAGCATCTATAACAGCTTGTTTTGCCCGGTCAGATAAATCTTTTCCTGTCCAAATTTTGAATTGGGCATTCGCTTGACCGATAAACATTTCTCGTCCCGAAATTGATTCCCATCCCGCTTTTTCAGCTTCTTGTCTAAAACGAGTATGATATGGAGTATACACAATGTCATATGCAATACCTTTTCCTTTGAACCAAGAATATTCATAAGGTGTCTGATCTTCAAATTTACCTTTCATACCTAATGGCGTAGAATTGATAATAATTTGTGCTTCAACTTTATCACGGTCTTCCCAAGCAACCGTTTTTAAATTAAATTCTTTGGCAAGCTCTGACGGCAAATCTGTTACAATATCCGTTACAGTAATATCGGTATAACCTAGATCATGTAAGCCAACTACCGCAGCTCGAGCTGCACCGCCTGCGCCAAGTAATAGCACTTTTTTGTAGTGTGGCGGTAGCTGCTTTTCTTGAAGAGGTTGCATAAAACCAACAATATCTGTGTTATCACCACAAAGCTTATCACCATCCCAATAAACCAAATTTGCAGCACCTGCTTTTTTGACATGTTCAGTCACTTCATCTAAATAAGGAATAATAGCTTGCTTATGTGGAATTGTGACACACAATCCGCGAATATTTAATAATCTTACAGATTTAAAAAGCGTAGGAATATCTTCTGGTGGTGTTGAAAATGGAACCAAAACCGCTGGAATGCCATAATCTTGAAATGATGTGGTATGAATTAGTGGACTCAAACTATGTCCTAAAGGATAACCGATAATGCCGTAAATACTATAAGGCGTGAACTGGCTCATGTAATCTCCTTGAAAGTTAGAAAATTAAACCGAATAAATAAATTCTGTCATTCATTGTATTAAAGCATATTTATTATAAAATTAAATCATTTTTTCTAAAATTATAGATACCCTTAATGATTTGTTTTATAACAATTTGTTTAATATATAGAATTTAAATTTGATGAGTAAAAGCAATGTTAAATTGTTTAGAAAATTCATCGATAATAAACTTTTTTATATTTTTTAATGAAAATCGATCATTGATAAGGTTTATCACATCACAAACCTTATCATTATTCTGATATGCCAAATCCCCTATGATAAATTCATGCTAGTTGATAAAATTTATCGACCAAAAATCGCATCATCACTGTGTTCAATTAAGAAATGATAAAACTTCTGCGCTGCCGGTAATAACGGTCTATTTTCCATTGTCGCAATAAATATATCTCTTTTTTGATAATTTTTGCTCATTGGTACTAATGTTACATTGAACTCTTCAGGTATATGTACTCTCGGCATAATACCGATACCATAATTAATCGATACTAATCCCATCATGGCGCTTTCTGTTTCAACATGACAAGCTATGTTCGGCTTGATGCCCGTTTTATTTAACATGTCATCGATCACACTTTTCATCCCACTTCGTTCTGTAAATAAAATAAGGGGTTCGTGAGTTAAGTCTTTTAAATCAAGTTTTTTACGCTTAGATAAAGGATGATCATTAGAGATAATAAAAACTAATTCTTGTTTAGTTAACTTTTGAAAATGAACATCTGGTTCATCTTGTAAACGTGAACAGATAGCTATCTCGTATTTTTTGTCTCTTAATCCTTCAATGATATTTTGTGACATTCCTTCATAAAAAGAGAAAGTAATGTCTTTATTCTCAGGTTGAGCTAAAAACGCCTTGATAATTTTTGGAATATAATTGGAACTAATAGAATAGATAAAAGCAAGTCCAATATGACCATGTGAAACACTGGTTAACTCTTTAACAAACTGTTCGCCTTCTGATAATGCCGTTAGTGCTTGTTCTACATAAGTAAGATATTGTTTTCCTTCTTTTGTTAGTTCAACATTTCGGCCTCTTTTTTGAAATAATTTAATCCCAACCTCTTTTTCCAGTTCTGATATAGAATGACTAAGGCTTGGCTGACTGATTGAAAAATATTCTGATGTTAATGTGTAATGTTGAGTTTTAGCAAGCACTTGGAAATATTTTAGTTGTTTAAGATTCATGTGATCAAACTCTCTTTACTTAGTTATACAAAAGACAGTATAGGAGAATTTTCCATTAACACAATATTTGTATTTTATTTAACTCAGTTAAATTTAAACTTATTTTTTTCTTAAACAAGATAATACTTGAGAATTTGCCGATAAAAGCGTATACTTCGCTACCTCATTATTGTGGGTGTAGTGTGAGAGGTGAAACTGCTTCTCAAATAGAGCTGCAGCAAACTAAAAGCCTGACGAGGTTAATTCCATTAACATATTACGCCCAAGGCTTAAGCATAGAAATTTTGGAGAATTATTGACATGTCACGAGTATGCCAAGTAACAGGAAAAAAACCTTTAGTAGGGAATAATCGTTCTCATGCGATGAATGCTACTAAACGTCGTTTTCTACCAAATCTTCAAACTCACCGTTTTTGGGTTGAGAGTGAAAAACGTTTTGTAAAATTACGTGTATCAGCTAAAGGTATGCGTACTATCGATAAAAAGGGTATTGATGCAGTTTTAGCTGAACTTCGTGCCCGTGGTGAAAAGTACTAATAAGGAAACCCTATCATGGCAAAAGGTGTACGCGAAAAAATTAGATTAGTTTCTTCTGCTGGTACAGGTCATTTTTATACCACTAGCAAAAACAAAAGAACCATGCCTGAAAAAATGGAGATCAAAAAATACGATCCTGTTGTTCGTCAGCATGTTATCTATAAAGAAGCTAAAATCAAATAATTTTAGATAAATACCAAAAACCCAGCAAAAGCTGGGTTTTTTTATGTTTATCGATTACCTATCATTATCAAATTAAACTTCTATTAATAGTCCATATGTATTCTTCTATTATCTACATGGATAATTAAAAAATATTGATTGTTACAAACTATCACATAAACAGAATATTAATGAAGATAAGCATTTACCACTTAAATTCAATTATAAAAAAAGCTCCAGTTTTTATCCTGAAGCTTTTTGGAAAGTTATAAAACTATTTTTTATTTTAAATATTGCTGTTCATATGCTTGGGCTTTTTTATCATCAAATACATGTTCCCAGCGAGCAATAACAATAGCCGCTAAGGCATTACCAACCACATTAACCACGGTGCGCCCCATATCTAATATACGCTCAACCCCCATAATATAACCAATGCCGTCAAGCGGTATTCCAACACTACCTAATGTCGCAGAAAGCACCAAAATTGAAGCTCCCGGTACACCAGCAATCCCTTTCGATGCAACCATTAGTGTAATAACAACAATAA
The DNA here is from genome assembly GCF_046635805.1 of Gilliamella sp. CG13. Lineage (NCBI taxonomy): Bacteria > Pseudomonadati > Pseudomonadota > Gammaproteobacteria > Orbales > Orbaceae > Gilliamella > Gilliamella sp. CG13. The sequence continues at coordinate 12,123 of NZ_JBIDFM010000008.1, read as the reverse complement.
TTTGATCGAGAATCGACAATTCCATACCGAAAAGCTGAGCTAAAAAGATAACAGTGATACTTTGATATAATGTTGAACCATCAAGATTAAATGAATAACCTGTTGGAATAACAAAGCTGGTTATGGATTTTGGCGCACCATAGGCTTCCATCTTTTCAATAATTTTAGGTAATGCAGTCTCTGAACTCGCTGTTGAAAAGGCAATAACTAACTCTTCTTTTAATATTCGTAAAAGTTTAAAAATACTGAATCGGCACAATTTACAAACAAGTCCTAAAACGACAATTGTAAATATAATCATTGCCGAATAAACCGTAACAATAAGTTTGAATAATGGTAATAAAGATTCAAAACCATATTTTGCCACCGTGACAGTAATAAGTGCAAAGACACCTATCGGCGCATAACGCATAATCATATTGGTCACTTTGAACATGGTATCAGAAACAACTTTTAAGAAAAATACGAAAGGTTCTCGTTGCTTATCAGGTAAAGACATAAGTCCTAAACCAAAAAATACGCAGAAGAAGATCACAGGTAAAACAGCACCATCACTCATTGCTTTAAAGATATTAACAGGAATCATCTCTAAAATCATGACGATTAAGCCATGTGGTTTTTCGCTTTGTTCTTGAGCTGCTTTAGCAAAATTACTGACATCAGTAGTTGCTAAAGTTGAAGAATCAATACCAGCCCCAGGTGTAAATAGATTCCCCCAAAGAAGCCCCAACAAAATAGCAATAGTTGTGATAATTTCAAAATAGAGAATTGTTTTAAAGCCTAAAATACCTAATCGCTTTGAACCGCCAATGCCTGCAATACCTAAGGTTAATGTGCTTAGTATAATCGGCAATACGATCATTTTAATTAAGCGAATGAAAATTTCCCCAGCTGGTTGAAAGACATTAACGATTAAAAATTGGTAATCCGAATGCAAAGGATGGTTTGAATCAGAAAGTTCGAACAGATAAGCACCTACAGCCACGCCTAGAATTAATGCTATTAAGATTTGCCATGCAAGATTTGATAATATTTTTTTCATTAAAAATGACATCTAATACTATTCCTTTTTGAGGTTTTCTAAAATAAAAAAGGACTAGCTATATAACTAATCCTTCTTAATAATTAAAAATTATTCTTCGGACTCCTGAGCTGAATTATCCAGCTCGTCTCTCTGCTGCGATGATACTGATTCCACATCATCATCTTCGGTTTCAGCGATTCGTTGCAGACCCACAACTTTTTCGTTATCGGCTGTGCGAATCAATCTTACACCTTGTGTATTTCGACCGACAATACTTACTTCTGAAACGCGTGTGCGTACTAACGTTCCGGCATCAGTAATTAGCATGATTTGATCAGTTTCATCCACTTGTACAGCACCAACCACAGCGCCATTTCGTTCACTGACTTTAATCGAAATCACCCCTTTTGTTGCCCGAGATTTTGTTGGATAAAGCTCTTGTTGAGTACGCTTACCATAACCATTTTGCGTTGCGGTTAAAATCGCACCATTGCCTCGAGGGACGATAAGTGACACTACTTTATCATCACTTTCAAGTTTAATGCCACGCACACCTGCAGCGGTACGCCCCATTGCTCGAACTTTATTAGCAGGGAAGCGAACAACTTTACCATTAGCAGAGAACAGCATGATGTCTTCCGTATCTGAAACTTGAGTGATTTCATCATCATCTGACTCAATGTCTTCATTCACTACATCATCATTCAGTTCTTCATCATCAATGGCTGGTGATTCATTACTCGTTAAATCGACACCGATTAACTCATCATCATCACGTAAGTTGATTGCAATAATTCCACCACTACGTGGGCGACTAAATTCAATAAGAGAAGTTTTCTTCACCGTTCCTTGAGCAGTCGCCATAAATACGCAATGTTCATCGTCAAATTCCCGAACGGGTAAAATTGCGGTGATACGTTCATTTTCTTCAAGTGGTAATAAATTAATAATTGGACGACCACGAGATCCTCGACTTGCCTCAGGTAATTGATAAACTTTCATCCAATATAAGCGACCACGGCTTGAGAAGCACAAAATAGTATCATGGGTATTAGCAACTAATAATTTTTCAACAAAATCTTCTTCTTTGATTTTGGTTGCTGATTTACCTTTACCACCACGACGTTGAGCTTCATAATCTGAAAGCGGTTGATATTTCACATACCCTTGATGAGAAAGGGTAACAACAACATCTTCTTGTGCAATCAGATCTTCAATATTGATATCTGCACTACTTGCCGTAATTTCCGTTCGTCTTGCATCTTGGAACTGATCGCGTATCGCTTCAAGCTCTTCACGTATCACCTCCATTAATCTTTCAGGACTTGCCAGAATATATAATAGTTCACCGATTTGAACTAATAACTCTTTATATTCATCAAGAATTTTTTCATGTTCAAGTCCGGTTAAACGATGCAAACGAAGATCTAAAATTGCTTGAGCTTGCGCCTCAGAAAGATAATAGTGACCATCACGGATACCGAATTCTGGAGCCAAATCTTCTGGACGAGCAGCATCATCGCCTGCTTTTTCAAGCATTGCTGCGACATTTCCAAGTTGCCAAGCTTGAGATAAAAGTTTACTTTTTGCTTCAGCTGGTGTTGCAGCTGCTCGAATTAACTCAATCACAGGGTCAATATTGGCAAGTGCAATCGCTAAACCTTCTAATACATGAGCACGTTCACGGGCTTTACGCAATTCGTAAATAGTACGGCGTGTTACAACTTCACGACGATGTAGCACAAAAGCTTCAATCATTTCACGTAAATTTAACAGTTTTGGTTGACCTTTATGTAAAGCCACCATATTGATACCAAACGAGACTTGTAATTGGGTTAATGAGAAAAGATTATTCAGTACAACTTCACCCACCGCATCTCGTTTAATTTCGATGACTATGCGCATGCCATCTTTATCCGATTCATCACGCAAAGCAGAAATGCCTTCAACTTTCTTATCTTTGACTAATTCAGCAATTTTTTCGATGAGTTTTTTCTTGTTAACTTGATAGGGTATTTCATTAACAATAATCGTTTCACGACCACTGTGATCATCAACTTCAATGGTTGCTTTAGAACGAATATAGATAATTCCACGGCCAGTACGATAAGCATTTTCTATGCCTTTTCGACCGTTTATTAATGCTGCGGTTGGAAAATCAGGCCCCTGAATATGTTCCATTAACCCTTCAATTGAAATATTTTCATCTTCAATATAAGCAAGGCACCCATTAATAACTTCTGTAAGGTTATGCGGTGGGATATTGGTCGCCATACCTACTGCAATTCCTGATGATCCATTAATTAATAAGTTAGGAATACGTGTTGGTAACACATCAGGAATCATTTCTGATCCGTCATAGTTTGGTGAAAAATCGACGGTTTCTTTATCAAGATCTGTCAGTAATGCACCTGCAAACTTTTGCATACGAATTTCGGTATAACGCATTGCTGCTGCCGAATCACCATCAACCGATCCGAAGTTACCTTGACCATCAACCAGCATATAACGCAGTGAAAATGGCTGTGCCATACGTACAATTGTGTCATAAACAGCTGAGTCACCATGCGGATGGTATTTACCGATTACATCCCCAACTACACGAGCTGATTTTCGATAAGGTTTATTCCAATCATACCCCGCTTCATGCATGGCAAATAAAACACGTCGGTGAACAGGCTTTAAGCCGTCACGAACATCAGGCAGTGCACGCCCGACGATTACAGACATAGCATAATCAAGGTAAGAGGATTTTAGTTCATCTTCAATGTTAACGGGAGTTATTTCTTTGGCTAGTTCGGTCATAACACCAAGTTCTCTTATTAATATAAATCATTAAAACAGCTTATAATTATAGCATATTATTCGCTATTATTGCAGAACTAAACTGTTTTTATTTTCATTATTAAGTATGATTAAACAAAGTATTTTCAATTAATTGGCATAAACAGTTTAAAATCATAGCATGCATCTCATAAGCCATCACTTTTTTGTAGGTCGGAATTCTAATTTCAATATCATTTTGACCTAATAAACCTATTACCTCTCCACCATCAAAAGCCGTTAGAGCAACAATTTTCATATCTTTAATGACCGCTTCTTGTACAGCTCGGATAATTGCTTTACTGTTCCCTTGGCAAGTTGCCACGATTAATATATCACCTTGTTGCCCCAATGCTTGTATTTGACGTGCATAAATCTCTTCATGATTTTTAATCGCACTTAATAAAACATTATCAGACACTAAAGCGATAGCGGGAATACTAGGTCTTTCAATATCAATACTGGTAATTAATCGAGAAGTAAAACTTTGGACATTCGCAGCCGAAGAGCCATTACCACAACTCATAATTTTATTACCATTAAGTAATCCTTCAACGATGATGTTAGCGGCTTTTTCAATTGCCGAACCTAAGGATTCAGCCATCACAATTTGTGTTTGAATACTTTCTGTAAAATAATTTTTAATTAAGTCTTGCACGTTTTCACCTAAAAATTAAAACGCATTAATAATCCATTGTTGGCTTTTACCAGTAATAGCAAAAACATCAAATCGAAACTCAGTTTCTTCAATATTCAAATTTTGCGCAATCATCCAAAGTTGCGCTGCCTGTTTAATTTTATTTTGTTTATTAGGCGTTATTGTCATTTCTGCATGACCAAAATGGGCATTTTTTCGATAGCGCACTTCTATAAAAACAAGGCATTGTTTGTCACGCATAACCAAATCAAGTTCCCCAAAGCGAAATTGACTATTTTTAGCTATAAGCGTTAAACCTTGCCCAAGCAGATACTGGCAAGCAATATTTTCAAAATGCTCGCCAATTTTTTTTCTATTCACTAATCGGTTCTGATTTAGTTGAGCTATTAGAATATTGTTGCCATGATAATGCGCGCGTTATTTCGCATTGTTCTGACGTTGATAATTTACCTGTCATTCCATCTAAAAAATTAGTTTGATTTGAACTTAATTGATTAAAACGATTTGCTAAACGCCAAGCATCTATTCCCATTGCATAAACACGCATTAAGGAATAATCCTTCTTAATACTGTCCGGCAACTCGATCGAGGTATCAAGTTGATTAGAAATGAGCGGAATTTCAGCATATTGCGTTTGATTTAAATCATAGTAGAAGTCATTAGATGCATTTGCGACATGACTTTTAGAACTTGAATACAGCGCAACACTCGCAGATGACGAGTGACCAATCGGTTTATCAGCTCCCATATCCAACATCGGTTTGATCAACGTTAATTCATCGTATGAGGAATAAATATAAATAGCATCAAAATCAGTAAAATTATCAACTAAACTCATTGATTCAGATGGCATATCAGTAAGAACAATAGGCTCACCAACAAGTTCGATACCAACATTTTTATTCATACTATCACTTAATGTTTTAGCATTTCCAAAATACTGGACATAAGCTGGTGAACTGTTAACTGAAAGTTGAGACCACTGTTTTGCAAAATTTTGTGCTACGCGTTTACCAAGTTCATTTTGTGGGACTAATAACAATGGTTTTAGTTTATTTTGTGCAAATATATGATTAGCTGCATCTTTTGCTTCATCTTCAGGCGATAATGCAAAATAACACATCTTGTTGCGGGTATCTGATTTATTCTCAACTTTATTCAATGCTAATACAGGAATACCCGGCGCCAATTGCTTGATATAGTTAACATCACCTTTTAATAAAGGTCCTACAATTAATTCTACATCTTTATCTTTAGCTTGTTGAATTAATTTATCTAATGAGGCACTTGCTGTATCAAACGTCACAATATTTTGTTGTGGTTCTTGTGGATAAAACTTCATGGCATCAAAATAACCTTGACGAATTGTTTCACCAAAAATATGTGAAGTTCCACTTAACGGTAATAACAATGCCACTTTTTTGCCTTCATTATCAACACTAAGTGTTTGTTCTCCCGTTAACATTGAAATAACACCATTACCAGGATGATTAGGATATCGTGTCGCCCAATCATGAAAAGCCTGTTTTAAATTTTCATTGTCAGAAGCACCAACTAGTGTAGTTGTTTGATAAGCGATACTTAATTCAATCCAGCCTTGTAATGTGGTTTCATTAGTACCTACAGCAATTTTATCCATTTGATCGCTTCTTAACTTACTGAAAAAATTCCATGTACTACTCAATACTTGTTGACGCTGATCTTTCGATGACCATTTTTCTAATTCAATATAGTCATGTGCTTGAGCATTAATATTTTTTTTGTCTAAAGCTAATTTGATGGAGTAATATCGATATAACTGTGAATTATTAAGCTCTTCAATAGATAAGGTATCAAGTTTAAATCGTTTTCCTGTTCTAACTGCGATTTCACCTTGAGATAAAATTTTATCTATTTTTTGTTCCGGATTGAGATCTGTCGACAACTTAGAAAGTAGTGTGTTAGCTTGTGAAAGCTTGTTTTCTTTAATTAATGCCCGAATAGCTAACAATTGCCAATTTGTTTTAGCTTCTCCAGAACTTGCTTCGACTTGTGAAAGATAATAACTCGAATCTTTGCTTTCATCAAAGCCAGAACCGTTTTTTGAAAAGCTTCCTGAACATCCAACTAAAAATGCTAATAATACTGATATTAACATTGTGTAAAATGAGCGTTTTATATTCATACCTATTCTCGTGTAATTTGTTGTCACTAAATTCGTTGTTAATTCATTGTTACTTAGTTTGGTTATGATAATGTGTTTAATTTAACTTCAAAAATAATCTATTTATTTTCAATTTATAATGACTTTTTAGTAAATTTGATCGTGCTAATTTATCGCATTTTTACTTGGAATATAGAAGAACACAACTATTTTCGCTTTATTATCTATTTACCGCGATTTGACCGCTAATTACACTACTCATTGATTTAAATCAGAACATATATCAATCAATATTAAGCTTTTTCGTTACATATATAAAGCTATACAGACAACAATATATAAACTATTTTGATGACTAATAAAGTATATTCTTTTACCTAAAAAATTAGCTTAGTTTAACTAACTACAGTCAATTAAAGAATTAATTATTTTTATCCCCAAATTCGTTGTACATGAACGGTAATTTCTTCTCGATCATGATAAAGCTGTTTTGCTTGAATTTGAACATTAATTTGATTGTCATTTAATATGTTATTGAGCAATTGTAAATTTTGTTTTACTTCTTCATAACGCTTTTTCATGGGTAATTTCAGATTAAAAATTGTTTCTCGACACCAACCATTGATAAGCCATTTAGTTATTAATTCTGTCACTTTAGTCGGTTTTTCAACCATATCACAAACTAACCAATAAATATTATGCTTTTTAGGCATAAATTTAAAGCCATCTTCTCGAAAATGTTTAACTTGCCCTGTTTCCATTAATTTCGGATTCATTGAACCATTATCAACGGCATAAACCATCATACTTCGTTTGACAAGCTGGTATGTCCATCCCCCCGGACAAGCGCCTAAATCAACAGCATTTAATCCACCTTTTAGCCTTTCTTCCCATTCTTCATAGGGAATAAAGATATGAAACGCTTCTTCAAGTTTTAATGTGGAACGGCTTGGGGCATCAACTGGAAATTTTAACCGAGGTATCCCCATATAGAACGGTGAATTATTTTCACTCAGTGAATAACCAACATAACAACTATTATTATTTAGAAATAACACATGAATAACAGGGCGGGTTGGATTTTGGACTTTTAATAAAATCCGATGATTTCTTAACGCTTGCCGAAGCGGAACAGTAAATTTGCGACAAAACCCCGCCAACGCTTTTCCTTCATTAGTATCTGCCACTTCAACTCGCAAATCGCCGGCTTTATCAATACATCCCGTTAACGCTTCAACAATAGGCGTAATACGATCATCTGTTGGCAAATCAACTAATCGATCGCCTGTAACAAACATTTGGCGTGCAAATATAAGTGTTCTAAAAGGTAACGCTTGAATTAAGCGTTGAGCATCGCCATTTTGATAGCATTCAAAAACAACATAGCCACTATTATCGTTAACTTTAGCAAATCCAAAGATCTCTTTTTGAGCCGCTTTATCTGTGATTTCAGCGGCACACTCTTTTTCAAAACCAATACGGCAATAGAGAATAATCTTATTTAATTTTTGCATATTGTATCTTTAACTCTTTTTTCAAAAATTCCAAAAAAATAGCTGTATTAGTCGGATTGAACACTGTCTGTATATAATGGTGCTTCACCTTTTGGACGAGTTTTGAATCTTCGATGTAACCACATATATTGCTCTGGCGCTTTTAAAATTTCTTGCTCAATCGCTTTGTTCATAAACGTTGCTGCTTGCACATCATCGTCCATCGGAAAATCAATAAGCTGGGATGTAACATAAACAGTATAATGCCCATTTTTTTCACGTTTGGGGGTAAAAGGGATAATTGCAGGTTGACCAAGTTTAACCAAAATACGCGTACCTATTGTAGTTGCTGCCTTTTCGACAGAAAAGAAAGGCGCAAACACGCTGTTTTTAGGCCCATAATCATGGTCTGGTGCATACCATAATAATTCACCATTTTTTAATGCACGAATCATTCCTTTGGTGTTATATCGTTCTAACATATATTTATTAGACTTTAACCTACCTTTTAACTGCACGTAATCCATAACAGGATTATCATTTGGACGATAAACACCAACTCCAGGATGATGCATACCTAAAATACGAGCACCTAATTCTAATGTGAGAAAATGGATACCGATTAGTAATACCCCCTTTCCAGCCTGCTGTATTTGAGTAATATGCGAATCGCCAACAATAGAAGATTGTTTAGCTAATCGTTTATTTGACCAAAACCAAGCCATACCTGTTTCAAAAATCGCTAAACCAGTTGATATAAAATTTTCACGCAACATCTGATCACGTTCTTGCTGTGATTTTTCAGGGAAACAGAGCATTAGATTTTGTCTTGCTGTTTCTTTACGTTTGCCAATTATTTTCATTGATAGCAATCCCAACCCTTTACCTAATTGATAAATAATTGGATATGGCAATAACACGATAAGATATAAAAGACCAATCCCAAACCATGTTAACCAATAACGCGGGTGTAATAAACGTTTAGTAAAGATTGGGCGAATTTCCTGATTTTGAGTCATATAAAGATTAAGTTATTATCAATAACAAAGTGGACTATTATATACTATATCTTGGTTTTGGTGGCAGAAAAATCAAATTACTAACTTAACAATGACATTCATTTCTCATAATGCTAATTGTTAACATGAGGATTAAAAATTAAAATTAGGGATTAATCAGATTAATCCCAATATATTAGACAACTTAATTTGTAAAATAAAAATCAGTTGAAGTAATTTATTCCGATTAAACAGCCACAGGTGCTTTAATAGCGGGATAAGGGTCATAATCAACAATTTCAAAATCTTCAAATTCGTAATCAAAAATTGTGGGTGGTTTACGTCTAATTTTAAGTTTTGGTAAAGCTCGTGGTTCTCGACTCAGCTGTAAATGCGTTTGTTCCATATGATTTGAATATAAATGGGTATCGCCACCTGTCCAAACAAAATCACCCACTTCTAGATCACATTGTTGAGCAATCATATGCACTAATAATGAATAGCTTGCTATATTAAATGGTAAGCCTAAAAATACATCACATGAACGCTGATAAAGTTGGCATGATAGTTTTCCATTTGCAACATAAAATTGGAAAAAAGCATGACATGGTGCTAATGCCATTTGATCTAACTCTCCAACATTCCATGCAGAAACAATCATACGTCTTGAATCGGGATCTGTTTTGATTTGTTGAATTAATTGCGATATTTGATCAACTTGCCTACCGTCAGCTGTTCCCCATGCTCGCCACTGTTTTCCATAAACAGGGCCTAAATTGCCATTCTTATCCGCCCATTCATCCCAAATAGTCACTTTATTATCTTGTAAATACTTGATATTGGTATCACCCTTTAAAAACCAAAGTAATTCATGAATAATTGAACGTAAATGGCATTTTTTTGTAGTTACTAGTGGAAACCCTTTTTGCAAATCAAACCTCATTTGATAACCAAAAATTGATAACGTACCCGTTCCTGTGCGATCTGATTTAGGCGTACCCTCATTTAAGATTGTTTTCATCAGGTCTAAATATTGTTTCATGAATTTCTCGCTTTTTGATTAAATCGATATGCATATAACATAATTAAAGCACCACCTAGTATCATAGGTAGACATAAAATTTGCCCCATACTAATGATGTTGAAAAATAAGCCTAATTGTTCATCAGGTTGTCGATAAAATTCAATAACAAACCTAAATAAACCGTAGCATAGTAAAAATAATCCAGATACAGATCCTGTTGGCCTTGGCTTTCTAATAAACAGATTTAAAATAATAAATAAGACAATACCTTCAAAAGCCATTTCATATAATTGGGAAGGATGTCTTGGAAGTATGCCATGCAATTGAGTATACAGTTCTTTCCATTCAGGATGTGATTGTACAAACATGAAATCTGCATGTGATGATGTAGGGAACAGCATCCCAACTGAAGAATGAGTCACACGCCCCCATAGTTCGCCATTGATAAAATTACCAAATCGCCCAAACATTAAACCTATTGGCACTAAAGGTGCGACAAAATCGGCAACTTGCATAAATGTTTTGTGGTTTATTTTAGCAAAAATTGCAATAACACAAATAGCCCCAATCAATCCACCATGAAAAGACATCCCGCCTTCCCAAACTTTAAATAATGATATGGGATCGTTTATAAAAACATTAAAATTATAAAAGAGTACATAACCTAATCGCCCACCCACGAAAAGACCTAAAAATCCCCAGAACAGTAAATTTTCAACTTGTGGAACAGTCCATTGGCTATTTGTTTTTTTTGCTCGCCTCTTGGCTAAAAAAAGGGCACCTAATACCCCAAAAAGGTACATTGCTCCATACCAGTGTAAAGAAATAGGTCCAATTGAGAAGGCAATTGGATTGAAATTTGGAAACTGTAAATATTGATTCATCTTTTAGTTCGCTGTTTATTTTTACGTTTATGAACAAAATAATTGGATTTTTTTTTGTTTGAACTGTTTGTTGCTTGTACATCCACTTCAGTTTGTATGGCAAATACGGGTAATGAAAATTCTTTCATGGCTCTGCGATATACATCACGTTTAAAAGAAATCACTTGTCGAATTGGATACCAATAATTGACCCATTTCCAATCATCAAATTCAGGTGTAGAAGAAACATTGAGATTAATCACTGAATTATCAGAAATTAACTCTAATAAAAACCATTTTTGTTTTTGACCAATACAAACAGGTTGATTTTCCCAACGAATCATACGTTTAGGTAATTTATATCTGAGCCAACCATTGGTAACAGATAAAATTTTTACATCTTTAGGTAATAATCCGACTTCTTCATTCAATTCTCGAAACATTGCCTGTTCAGGCGTTTCGTTTTGTTTTATTCCGCCCTGAGGAAATTGCCAAGAATTTTGCCCATAACGACGAGCCCAAAGTACTTGGCCATAACGGTTACAAATAACTATTCCTACATTTGGACGGTAGCCATCATTATCAATCACTGACTACCTCAAAAAAATCTATTTCATATGGCTAAATTGTTTCATACATACAGCAATAAATAAATAGAAAAATGCTATTAATCGAGAAATATGTTATTAAACAGATTAGTTTTAACCATTTTCAGTAGTGCTATTGTTTCTATAAAAACTGTTTTTTGAATGACTAAAATTATAAGATAAATTAGAATATTAATGAGTTAAATGATTGTTAAATTATATTAAAACAATAAGTTGAATTTAGATAGATGATAAAGAAAGGTAGCATCAATAGTGTTTAGTTGAAAAATAGGGATAACTTACACCTTTCAAAATATGCCTACTTTAATCAAGTATATTACCATCGTTTGTTAATAAAAGTAATCCTTCACTGTCAGTATCTAATCGTCCAGCAGGATAACATTTGGGTAATGAGATAAAATCTTTCAATGTCGGATACTTTTCATGTGCTGAAAATTGAGACACCACATTAAATGGTTTATTAAAAGCGATTAATAAGCTCATCTCAAA
>NZ_JBIDFM010000007.1:0-91463 GCF_046635805.1 Gilliamella sp. CG13 | reverse complement strand
CTGATGGTTTATTCGGCTTTCACCAAAGCCCGGTATGGTGCTGTCTGATTTTAATTGGCCAAATAATAAATTCGACGAGGTAGATTGGAGGTTAGATTTGCTATAGGAAATAAAATCACTGTCGGTTTGTGCACTGCCATAACCTAATGTCTTAAAAAATGTCGCATAAACATTGTCTTTCAAACCGTCATAACTGGTGGTGGTTAAAATCGCTTTATACTCGCTATCAATCGATAATGGCTCACCATTATCCGTATTGCCATTCCATAATACCGCTTCATAAGGGCTGATATCACTAAAACGGAAAGTCTTTAAGGGATATTGGTTATCTAAATCAGATTGTCGGTAAATGGTGATTTGGTATTCCGCAATTTTGGTTGGATAGTTGGTATAAACATAAAGCCCCATTGGTGTTGTAAATAATCCTTGTGAAGTTAACTTCACTTTAGGATTATAGATACTTAAATTAAGCTTTTCTTTTGCATTAAACTCATCTCGGATAATGTTCAATTTGGGCACGTTATCCGTACCGGCATAAACACCATTTGAGCCGAGTAAAAAAGCAACACTTATCCCCAAACAAAGCGGATGTCGGGTCCAGTTATGTTTTTTCATCTAATTTATTTCCTTTCTTTTAATAGCTATTATTTTTATTTATTGTTAGTTCAGTTAAATGTCTTTTATTAACATCTATACCGATTATCGTTTTAAGTTAACATTTAATTAATAATTAATGATTTAAATAACATTTTAGTTTGAGACTTTTTGAGCTGACATAACATATTGATCGAATAAAACGATCAATAAATAATAAATTTTTGTCTTAAACTATCAAGATATCATCAAGTTAATATCTTTATGTGTATTTTTTATACGCTCTATCTTTTCGTTGAAATAAATTAGTTAGCAAATTGCTATCTTGCACAACACATTGACCTAAAATCTGAAAGGATGCCGCATTAACACTGTTTTTGAAAAGTCCGTATTGAGCAGCCGAGATTACACTGTATTTATTGTCTATTGATAATAGTTCTTTTATAACAATAACAGTCTTTTCAAATAGCGCTGTAACAAAATGGCTATGACTGAAAAACAATGTTTCTAATTGACGGTGATTATCTAAATTAGGTTGCTGATATATCTCATTGTGAGATCCGACATTTTTAATCGGATAATTTGTATCTTTATAAAATCCCAAAGAAGCAAGAAATAACTTTTGTAAGGAGAGTCCAGAATGGTAGATGCCTGAGCTCATTTTTTCTGTTGTATTTAATTCATCATCAATAGATCTAAGCATGATTAAATTAGTCATTGTTTTAGCGAAAGCAAAAATTGATCCAAGCAAAATCAACAAACCTATTACCAGATCAGAAAAAATACGGAACCGTTTACATTTATTCATGAATTAGAATTTCCTTTCATTTTATTGCAACTCTGTTATTAAATTTAGGTTGATGACCTTAAACGATATAAAGAAAAGATAAAATTTACTAAAAATTTAATAGCTAAAACTTTACTATTATTTTCACTTATTCTAAGTTTAGGTTGAAACCGCATCAACTCCTTATTTGCTAAGAGTTGTAAGCGGTTAAACAGCAAATAAAACAGATTATTATCAATTTCAATTACCTTCACGGTAAGCTTTTTTTAAGAAGTGAAATTTAAAATTAACAAATCGGGATTAATTAAATAACTATTGTTTCTTTAATAAAGACCATCATAATATAAATAAATCAATATAATATGATGGCACGACTATTTTATATCCTACCTATTGTCTAATATACTACTGACTTTGATAAGATAGTTGCGAGACTCTTGTGAAACATGGGAAGTAACCAATTTTCGATATACTTGCTGTGGGGTCATAGAATTGATAATGTTAATCGCTTCGTTACGATCACTAGAGAAGGTACGAAGTACACTACCTGCACCACCATTATAAGATGTTATCATTGCGTATCTCAAAGAAATAGGATTATTAATCCCTGCTAGATATTTTGTTTTTAATAGTGATAAATAAGCGGTACCCATATCAACATTATTTTTAGGATCGAGTAAAAATTGCCTGCTAGGTTCCCCTGATTTTCCCCTTAATGAAAAAATATCGCGTCCAGCAGTATGTTGTTGAACTTGCATTAATCCAAGTGCATCACTACGGCTCACAGCATAGGGGTTAAATGCCGATTCAACTTCCATAATCGCTAAAATTAATCGTTCATCTATAAGGTAACGATTTGATGCTTCAATCACTAACGGTAAAAATTTTCTGGCGCGCTGATTGATATGATTAGGAACAAGTTTAATTTCAACATAAGTAATTTGATGAGAACCCGATGTGCGAACTTGCATATTATGAGCAAGAACATAGTCAGCAAAGTTATTGGCTCTACCACTCCAACGAATAGGTTGCATTTCTTGGTCAAGCACCTGATTATACAAAAAAGGCTCTTGTGACTGATTCTGCCCCATTTTACCATGACGAATAATATCATCTGGTTCTGGCATTAGTAGCGTTGAAACAATAGCATCTTTTAAACTAATTATGGGCATATCAGACAATGTTTCTATCGTAATCACCCCAGAAACAAAGTTTATATGAACTCGCGTTTCTAAATTATCCTCATATTGAACATAATCTTTAGGTCCCGCAATAAGCACCTCTTTGGGCCCCCATATTTGTTCAATATTATTAGCATATTGGCTGATTAAAATATTAAATGCATTGGTATCTTTAACATAATAATCTTCATTATCGAAATTTGCATTTTTACTAGGACAACCCGCTAAAAAACTTGCAGTAACAAATAATGTAATAATTTTTATGTTATTTTTCATGTGATTTCTCAATTTTGTGGTTTATAGCCATCAATAATGATATCTTCACCATCAAATAAAAATTTAACCATTTCATCTTCAATTTTTTTTCGATGTTCAGGATTCATCATATTGAGTTTATTTTCGTTGATTAACATGGTTTGTTTTTTAAGCCATTCTTGCCAAGCTAGTTTTGAAATTTCGTTATATATACGCTTGCCAAGCTCTCCCGGATATAGCTGAAAATCCAAACCTTCCGATTCTTCTTGTAAATAATGGCAAAATATAATGCGGCTCATATTAATCTTTTTCCAAATACAATTAAAAATAGTGTCCAATTATAACTGAAAACATTTATGTAAAAGAAGAAAATTATTCGGTCGCTATCCTGCGCAAAACTTTCAAATTGAATTTTAATTCAAATTAAATGAATAATTATTTACTTTACTAAACCTCTATTTGGCATAAAATAGATTGCAACATGTCAATATAGGTAAGGATGTAACAATGCAACATAACGTTTCTCGAGAACTGTTTGATAAAGTCATTTTACCCGTTTATTCACCCGCACAATTTATCCCCGTTAAAGGTGAAGGTAGCCGGATTTGGGATCAAAATGGCGTAGAGTACATCGATTTTGCTGGTGGCATTGCAGTCAACGCTTTAGGGCATTGCCACCCAAGATTAATCAAAGCATTACAAGAACAAAGTCAAAAATTGTGGCATGTCAGCAATGTGTTTACTAATGAACCGGCATTAATGCTTGCTCAAAAACTGATTGACCATACTTTTGCTGATCGCGTATTTTTTGCCAATTCAGGGGCGGAAGCCAATGAAGCAGCGTTCAAACTTGCTCGCTATTATGCCACAAAAAAGTTTCATCCTTATAAAACTAAAATTATTTCTTTTTACCAATCTTTTCATGGACGCACTTTTTTCACGGTTTCTGTTGGAGGTCAAGCAAAATATTCCGATGGATTTGGCCCTAAGCCAGCTGATATCGTTCATGTTCCGTTTAATGATCTTAATGCTGTTAAAGCGGTCATGGATGATCATACTTGTGCGGTCGTCCTTGAACCGGTACAAGGGGAAGGCGGCTTAGCATCGGCTACACCTGAATTTTTGAATGGTGTTAGGTTGCTTTGTGATGAATATAATGCCTTGCTAATATTTGATGAAGTTCAATGTGGCATGGGACGAACAGGCAGTTTATACACCTATCAACAATACAATGTGATACCGGATATTTTAACCTCCGCTAAAGCATTGGGTGGCGGATTCCCGATTAGTGCAATGTTAACCACCGATCAAGTATCCTCTGTGATGCATGTTGGTGTACATGGTACCACTTATGGTGGTAATCCTCTTGCTTGTGCAGTAGGCTGTGAAGCGTTTGATATTATCAATTCACCAGACGTGCTTTCAGGGATCGAAAAGCGTCGAGCAATATTTATTGCTAAACTGGAAGAAATTAATGACAAATTCAATGTGTTTAGAGAATATCGAGGAAAAGGGTTACTTATTGGCGCTGAATTACAACCTGAGTTTCATGACAAAGCTCGCGATTTTTTGAACGTCGCAACAGAATATAAAGTAATGATTTTAAATGCCGGTTCAAATGTATTACGTTTTACACCTTCACTGATTATATCAGAAGATGAAATCCAAGAAGGGATGAACCGATTTGCAAAAGCCGTTGAAAAAGTTGTCAATGCTTAAGTTTTTCTATACAGTAACAGCATTTTAATCGATTAAATGCTGTCTACGCATTTATAGGATACTTATTTATGTACGATATTCGACCATTAAATTATGCAAAAACTAAATTTATATTAAGTGCACCAGATATTTCACATTTGCCCTTTGACGGTGGTGTAGAAGTCGCATTTGCCGGTCGCTCAAATGCAGGAAAATCGAGTGCGCTTAATACGCTGACTAACCAAAAAGGGTTGGCCAGAACCAGTAAAACACCGGGGCGGACTCAGCTTATTAATCTTTTTGAAGTCGAGCCTAATTGTCGGTTGGTTGACTTGCCAGGATATGGTTATGCGCAAGTGCCAGAAACAATCAAGCGAAAATGGCAGAAGTCATTAGGGGAATACCTACAAAAACGTGAAAGCCTTAAAGGTTTAGTGATATTAATGGATATAAGACATCCTTTAAAAGATTTAGATCAACAGATGATTGAATGGGCGGTATCGGTGAACATTCCCGTCATGTTGTTATTGACCAAAGCAGATAAGCTGGCGTCTGGAGCGCTCAAAAAACAAGTTAATATGGTCAAAGAAGCCATCTTACCTTTTCAAGGTGATATTACAGTATCCCCTTTCTCATCACCAAAACGTATTGGTCTTGAACCATTAAAATGGCAATTAAACGAATGGTTTAACCAACAATAAAAGAGAAAATTAATGAATCATCCTGCTTTTTCATTCCAGACGCTATCCCCTGAATTTATTCTTGATTGTTTATTGTCTATCGGGATACGTGTTGATTCGGGTTTAATAGCATTAAATAGCTATGAAAATCGTGTCTACCAATTTATGGATGAAGAGCGAATACGTTATGTTGCTAAGTTTTACCGTCCACATCGCTGGAATCGAGAGCAAATTCTTGAGGAGCATCAATTTACCCAAGCATTATTTGATGCTGAAATCCCTGTTGTTACGCCTATAATAGTCAATAACAACACTCTGCATGAATATCAAGGTTATTTGTTCTCGCTTTTTCCAAGTATAGGCGGCAGACAATACGAATCTGATAACATTGAACAAATGGAGTCAGTCGCACTGTTATTAGGTAGAATGCATCAAATTGGCGCTCAAAAAAACTTTATACACCGACCGACAATCGGTCTTGAGGAGTACCTTTATCAGCCTCAAGAGGTACTTTTATCTTGTCAGTTTATTCCTAAAAATATTCATTCAGCGCTTAGAACAAACCTCACACACCTAATTAAAGCCGTTGAACAACATTGGCATAATGGTTGGCAATGCATCCGTTTACATGGTGATTGTCATATTGGTAATATATTATGGCGAGACCAAGCCATACTTGTCGATTTTGATGATGCACGTAATGGCCCTGCAATTCAAGATTTATGGATGTTACTGAATGGTAATCGGCAAGAACAACGTCTACAACTTGATGCGTTAATAGAAATGTATCAAGAGTTTAACGATTTTGATAGTCAACAAATTAAATTAATTGAGCCATTAAGAGCAATGAGAATGGTTCATTATCTGGCTTGGATTATTACACGTTGGCAAGACTCGGCTTTTACTGCTGCTTTTCCTTGGATCACAGATGTTGATTTTTGGTATCAACAACTCAAGGAATTTGAACAGCAAACTAAAGCAATTTACTCACCACCTTTAGCATTGATGTCGGCATTTTGAATTATAAACTCATCTAAAAATAAATTAGTTAGCAATGAATCTTGCCAATAATTCCGTTAAGTTAGGAGATTGTGCAATGAGTTTTTCTTTATGAGTCTTAGAAAGTTGTTTGATACGATACTCAAGCTTTAAAGCTGTGGATTTATCCCCAACATAAACTTGATAGACAAGCGTAAGATCTTGATGACCTTTCAAATATTTAGCTCCTTGACCAGTTTGATGTTGATGTAAACGTCGACTTATATCTGTAGTAATACCGGTATAGAATGTTTGATTAGCCGTTTTAATAATATAGAGAAACCAAACTGATGACTTATTTAGCATAGTAAACAATAGCAGTTAACGTATTTATCAATAATTTTCAATTATAAGAAAACATTTTAATCAGCGCAAAATTTTGATGATTATAATTAGGTTATGTAAACGTTATAATTATCATCGTTTCATTTACTTTAAGATAGATAGTGTTTAAGATAAACCAATTGTGTTGTTGTATGTTGGAGCCAAGTAATTTGAATAACTTTGCAAATATAATTGAAACTGAACGTGGTGATATGAAGTTCGCTTACGTCCAAAATGATGAAATTGACTATCTTGAACTGTTTGATCACTTTCTGGCAGAGGAAGGTCACCATGAATTACTGGATCCTAGTGATCGTATTGAAAGATATACTTATTTAATTAATCATAACCAAAGCAAATTTATTTTTAAAATTGATGGTGGCGTTGAAAATCGTTTGGAACGTCGACTGATTGCCAAAATAACCGGTGATTTTTATTTCAATTTAATCCACAAATTAGCTAAAATTTCGCAGGATAAATGCGATATAGCTTATGAGCTTTATTTAGTCGCATTCGATAAAAAAACTAAACGCCACTATATGATTTTTAATTTTATCGAAGGTCGTTCATTAACAAGGGACGAAATGAAATTACATGGCGAACAAGTCAAAAATTGTATCGAAAAACTTCATCATTATAATTTAGTCTCTAACGATGTGCATGGCGGTAATTTTATTTTAACGCCAGATGGCAAAATTAAAGCCATCGACTTAACAAATTCAGGGTTTATTTGGCTAACCAAAGCTAACGATGCCATAGAACTGCAAGAACGATTTAATATTAAGATTAAAGTTCCGGCTATGGCTATGGCAATTAAAAAATTCACCCATGGATTTAAACGATTATCACGAAAAATTCGTGGTAAAAAGGTTTAATATTATCTTAATGATGTGAGGTAATTATTTACCTCACTCGCATAACGTCTAAAATTGTTATTGATTTCCACATTTTTAACATTGGTTCTTTTCATTCAATTTTAAATATCAATTTATGGTTAATGTTTATCGATATGAGTAAACTAATCAATAAACCATTTAACACCTATGAGGAGCTAGCCATGAAAGCGTTTATAATTTTATTCACTCTTGTTGCTGTGCTAACGGGCTGTACATCGCCCAAAATGGCGTCGATTTATCAAACCCAAGGCGTCGAAATATCACAAAACGCATCGGGCGATGATATTCTCAATAAATATAGCAAAACAATACCAACCCAAAATCTTCATTCTTCCTTGTCGCTGTGTATTGCACAAGAACTCAATAATGGACCAGTTGTGCTAACAAATGAAAGTTATTTTGGATCACCTTGGTGGTATTCATACAACATCCCTAATCAACAATCGATCACAATAAATGGGGGACAAACGATTAAGCTAGTTGAAGGAAATCATGTTGTTGCCAATGCCATAACCGACTATCATTATAACGCTAAATATTTTGTCAGTTATACTTTAACGGCTACTCACCATCAAAACAATATTCATTATCTATTTAGCAACATTAAACAGGCTCAACAATATACGGGTTCGACAGTAAATGATGGTTTTGAAAACGTTAAAACTTTACAACGATCACATCCTGACTTAGTTATCGATGCACTAAATAAAGAAATCAATAAAATTCAATCATGTTTATTAAAATAATAACACGTTTTATTTGAATTAAATTTTTCTAAACTTATTAAGTATTAAACCAAAATCACCGTATTTAATATTTTAGTGTCATTGAACAGAAATCATTAATATACGGTTTGAAATACTGGTTTTAGATCAGGACATAATTTAAAGCGAATATTTTAACAAACACAATTAAGATGCAAAAAACCAAAACAGTGACATAATACGATAACCCAATCGCTTCATACTATTTATACTTTTTCTGTTTAATTAAATTTTTTTAAGTTTTGTTATTAATTTTTATAATCGGCAATGATAATCTTATTTAAATTACAATCCACGTCATTTATTTACAATTTTCAACAATTTTTTATGTTTTAATTTGAAATATATCAAATTAAATTAGCGACATAAGTAATCTGTATCAATTATTTCTTTTAGTCATTTACTGCTTGGATATCTTTGTTAAAATAATAGTTATAAATGATGATTTCCTTTTTTATAAAACGATAATTATGCTATTACTTGAAATAAACGTTTTTAAACGGTGCTATTCCTTTAAAGTATCGACTTCAAAAACAAGTTGTTTATTTTCAGTATGCTAGATTAACAATTTGAAAAAGATTTTTTAACTATCTGTAAATGTTTTTTTTTAGTAAGATATTTTTTATTAGATGCGCTAAATTATTTTAGTCATATATTGCGTATGTTTTTTAAACAGAGCAAAAGATCATAATGGAGAGCATGAGGTTAGCCTATGCGTGATAATGAACCACAAATACTTTCGTCAATTTTGACGCAAGATTCTTCTTTATTGCATATTCAAGAAAGAATATATGCGTTAAAAAAATTAGCTAATGTTGTATTTGATCTACTGCCTCCTCCGTTAAATGTTCAATGTCGGGTATCTAATTTTAGGCAAGGTATTCTCATTCTTGAAGTCAGTTCAGCGAGTTGGCTTACTCGGCTAAAATATGAACAAAGCAATTTATTAACCGGTATTCGCAAAAACCTATTGCCATCTTTAGCATCAATTCAATATCGTATTAATCCTGATATTGCTGCACCTTCATCCCAAAGGGTTAATCATTCGTCAAATGATGCTACAATGAACAGTACCATGACACAAATTAGTGCAACTTATTTATATGCATTAGCAGAAAATGCACCAAATAAACTAAAAAAACAATTGATTAAACTTGCTAACCATGCAAAATGATAACTAGCAAGTTTATATTAATTTTATATAATCAGACTATATAAAGTACAAGGAGTAATTTATGGAAAAAGACATCATCATTTATATTTTAATTGGATTAGTGATAGGCTTGATTGTTGGCGCTATTTTAATGAATGTGGTTAGTCCTAAAGCTCGTCAATATGCAAATACCAAACGAGAGCTTGATAAAGCACAAGAAGAGTTGAAAACTCAAAAACAAATGATTGCTCAACATTTTTCCCACAGTGCTGAAATCTTAGATAATATGGCTAAAGAGTTTAGACGTCTTTATCAACATATGGCAGAAAATTCGCAACAGATTATTGGTAGCGAAAATATGCCTAATCTTAGTCTTGATGAAAATAATTCTGACAGTAGCCCAAAATTAGTTTTAGAAAAGCAACCTAAAGATTATTCTGATAATCCTTCAAATTTATTTAAAACGGATGATCAACGGTCTTAATACGAATTCACTAGTAAACGCTAGTACAAGTTTCTATTATTTTTAAATTATTCGAAAAGCGAGAGTTGTAAAATGAACAATTCAGTAAAAAAACAAAAAAAACTATTAAGTGTTATTGCTTTAAGTATAAGTATAAGTTTATCGATGTTTTCAAATGCTTATGCTGCTTTTCCATCGATACCTACCGATAATAATACTGAAAAACCGAGTTTGGCTCCAATGCTAGAAACAGTATTACCGTCTGTTGTCAGCATTAAAGTTGAAGGTGTTGCTCAGATGCAAAATAACATGCCAGAAGAATTTAGACGTTTCTTTGGTTATCCTGACAGTCAATCGAGAGCGTTTACTGGGCAAGGTTCTGGTGTCATTATTGATGCTGAAAAAGGCTACGTAGTAACCAATAATCATGTTATTGAAAATGCAGATAAAATCATTATTTCTTTAAATGATGGTCATGAGTATCAAGCCAAATTAATTGGTAAAGATCAACAAAGTGATATTGCATTACTGCAAATTCAAGATGGTAAAAAATTAACCGCACTGAAACTCGCTGATTCGGATAAATTACGTGTTGGTGATTATGTTGTGGCAATTGGTAATCCTTTTGGAATTGGTCAAACGGTTACTTCGGGTATTATTTCCGCGCTTGCTCGTAGTGGACTTAGTATGAATGGTTTTGAGAATTTTATTCAAACAGATGCGTCAATTAATCGAGGCAATTCAGGTGGAGCCTTGGTCAATTTAAATGGTGAATTAGTTGGAATTAATACCGCTATTATTGCACCTAGTGGTGGAAATGTAGGTATCGGTTTTGCGATTCCAAGTAATATGGTGAAAAATTTAACTTCGCAATTAATTGAATTTGGCGAAGTCAAACGGGGTGTATTAGGTATAAAAGGGAATGAATTAACTTCTGATATTGCAAAGGCGTTTGATCTCGAAATTCAAAAAGGCGCATTTGTTAGTGAAGTTATCGATGACTCGGCCGCAAAGGAAGCCGGTATTAAATCTGGCGATGTGATTGTGTCAATGGATGGAAAACCCGTTGATAGTTTTGCCGAATTACGAGCTAAAATTGCTACCGCTGGTGTTGGACGAACTGTTGAATTAGGTTTAATTCGTGACGGTAAAAATCTAACCGTTAGTGTAAAATTAAAAAATAGCGACGAATCGACGACCGAAGCAAAATCTTTACACGCTTCCCTTGACGGCGCTATATTAACTAATGGTGAAATTAAAGGACAAAAAGGTGTAATTATTGAGAGCATTGCTAAAAATTCACCTGCATCAAGTTTAAGCCTGCAAGAAGGCGACCTTATCACGGGTGTAAATAAAACACGTGTCAACAATATTGCGGATCTTCGTAAAATTATTGACAGCAAACCATCTGCGATTGCGTTAAATATTGTTCGGGGTGATAGCCGTTTATATTTAATTTTACGCTAATTCCTGTATAAATTTTTTTTCGTCGATGCTTTTGTATCGACGAAAATCATTAATTTCAACATCTAGTCAGATGTGCTAAAATCTTCTTATCACCCTTTACAATCAAATCATTATGCTTAAGAAAATTTTATGGCCTATATTGATTGGTACTGTTTTAGCGATAGTGCTATTGATTATATTTCCAACCTTGCGCAATGGAACACAATCAAACTTTTCAAGATCAATCTTTGATAACGAACCCATAAGTTATTCTGATGCTGTCAAAATTGCTGCACCAGCGGTTGTGAATATCTACAGCCGTTCAGTGAATGCAATGTCTCAACAATCGACAGATAACCCAATTACACCACTAGGTTCTGGGGTAATTATGAGTAAGCAGGGTTACATTATTACTAATTATCATGTTGTTGATGGTGCAGAACAAATTATCGTTGCTTTACAAGACGGACGAATTTTTGAAGCGCTAACTGTTGGTTCTGATAAACTGGTTGATATTGCAGTTCTTAAAATTGAAGCTACCAATATACCAACAATTCACATCAATCCTAACCGAGAACCAAAGATTGGAGACGTTGTTTTAGCTATAGGTAATCCATATAATATTGGGCAAACCATTACGCAAGGTATTATCAGTGCAACAGGACGTGATGGTTTAAGTCCTTATCGTCGACAAAACTTTATTCAAACTGATGCATCAATTAACCATGGTAATTCTGGAGGGGCACTCGTCAATACTAAAGGTGAATTAGTCGGAATTAACACCCTAACCTTTGCTAAAAATTTAGGAAATGAAGTACCCGAAGGTATCGGTTTTGCCATTCCAACGGCCTTAGCGGTAAAGATAATGAATAAATTGATTCAAGATGGCAAAATAATTCGCGGTTATATTGGTATTGATGGATTAGAATTTACGCCTACTCGAAATCCAAGCGATATGCCGGTTGTTTTAGGTATTTTGGTTACTAATGCCGAAGGTCCCTCTTTACAAGCCGGAGTACAAACAGATGATATTTTAATTATGGTTGATAACAAGCCTGTAAAATCCATTATTCAAACAATGGATCAAATAGCCGAGTTGAAACCAGGCACAACCGTCCCCATAGTAGTATTGCGAAACGGTGAAAAGGTTGAGTTACAAGTAACTATTGGTCAGTTACCTGTTTAAACAAGGCTTTTATTGCTTGATTACCAGCAGTTTAAAGCGTATAATTCGCAACCTTAATCATGTTTTTTAACACTCGTATGGTGTATAGACTTTGCTTTCACAGCCGTTTATATAGCGATACGAACCAACTCTAGAGGCTTATTATGAAAGAAGGTATTCACCCAGAATATAAAGCAATTACAGCAACGTGTTCTTGCGGTAATGTTATCAAAACTCATTCAACTATTGGTCATGATATTCATCTTGACGTATGTGGTGAGTGTCACCCATTCTATACTGGTAAACAACGTGATGTTGCAACTGGTGGACGTGTAGATAAATTCAAACAACGTTTTTCAATGGTTGGCGGTAAAAAATAGTTTTTGTTGTAACGATTTTTTCGTTATTATCATAAAAAAAAGGCGCTTTATGCGCCTTTTTTATATCCCTTCTCTAATGATACTGAACGATGATAACCATTTAATTTTTATTCATCAATCAGATCAGGATCAATACCTAAATCCCTCATCATTTTTTGAGCTTGCAGTGGAATACCATCTTCACGATCTTTTTGTAGATCTTCATCACATGGTAGAGGCTGACCTGTATAAGCATGCAAAAAAGCTTCACAAAGAAGTTCACTATTAGTTGCATGACGCAAATTATTCACTTGTCGACGAGTACGTTCATCAGTCAATATCTTTAAAACTTTTAACGGAATTGAAACAGTAATTTTTTTTACTTGTTCACTTTTTTTACCGTGCTCAGCATAAGGGCTGATATAGTCGCCATTCCATTTCATCATTTTTCCACCAAATTACATCACAAATAATGTGGATAATTTTAACGTTTTTTTTGTTTTACTGCAATCTACACACCAAGATACTTAGACGTCTAGACATGTTGACGTCTTTATTAATTGTGTTATTCTTATACAACTGATATCTAAGAATAAATCAAGAGGTTTAGGAAGGTTATTATGGCTAATCAATCTAACAATCAAAGCCAATGTGCTAATTTAAATCAAGGGACGATTGCTGTCCGGGGTGGTCTAAATACCGATGCTCAATACGGTAGTGTCGTTCCAGTGATTACACCTTCAACATGTTACCGCTATGAAGAGTTTGCAAAACCCAGAGAATTTGATTATGGTCGAAAATCAAATCCTAGCCGACGATTAGTTGAACAAACCGTCGCAAAATTGGAAGGTGGAGCGGATGCTATATTAACGAATTGTGGAATGTCAGCCATTCATTTAGTTAGCGTTGCATTATTATCCCCTAATGATTTAGTGGTTGCGCCTCATGATTGCTATGGTGGCAGTTATCGGTTATTTAACAGCTTAAGTGAACGAGGTCATTTTAAAGCAAAATTTGTTGATCAGTCCGATCCTGTTGCATTGAAAGAAGCGTTAAATCTAGGTCCTAAATTAGTTTTGATTGAATCACCAAGTAATCCTCTTTTGCGTGTTGTCGATATTCAAGCGATCACTCAACAAGCGCATGAAGTGGGTGCAATTGTATTAGTGGATAATACTTTTATGACACCTATTCTACAAAAGCCATTAGAACTTGGAGCTGATATTGTCACCCATTCTTGTACCAAATTTTTAAATGGTCATTCCGATTTATTGGCTGGTATTCTGGTCTTCAAAGATCAAAAATTAGCAACAGATGTCTTATGGTGGGCAAACAACATTGGAACGTTAACATCATCGTTTGATAGCTACTTATTATTGCGTGGATTACGTACTTTAGCTGCTCGTGTCAAATTACAACAAGACAATGCTAAACAGGTAGTTGAGTTTTTAGTGAATCATCCTAAAATTGCTAAAGTTTTCCATCCATCTTTACCGTCTAATCTTGGTCACGATATTGCTAAAAAACAGCAAAAAGGATTTGGCTCTCTTTTAAGTTTTGAATTGGCCGGCAATGCTGATGTTATGCCTAAATTTTTAAAAGCGCTGAATATATTTACCTTGGCACAATCATTAGGTGGAGTTGAAAGCTTAGTCTGTCACCCTGCAACGATGACCCATTCAGGAATTAGTGCCGAAGCTCGTAAGACGGCTGGCATTTCCGATCAACTATTACGCAT
The DNA here is from genome assembly GCF_046635805.1 of Gilliamella sp. CG13. Lineage (NCBI taxonomy): Bacteria > Pseudomonadati > Pseudomonadota > Gammaproteobacteria > Orbales > Orbaceae > Gilliamella > Gilliamella sp. CG13. The sequence goes on along the minus strand of NZ_JBIDFM010000007.1, from coordinate 76,922 downwards.
TTCAGTTGGATTAGAAGATATTGGTGATTTAATCGGTGATTTAAAACAAGCATTAGCGGCTATTTAGCTTTAATTATACAATTAAATTATGGGTTGATGATTTCCACTATTATAATCTTTTTCATCAATCCTTTTAAGATTTAATTAATTGATTTTGATAATGAATTTTAAATCTTATTTGCCGTAATGGATGATTTTATGTTGAATTGCGGTAAATATCTCATCAAGTGAGTGTCGTTTGGCTCGTCCGCAAATTTTTGCTACTTCATCACACACTAGACATTGCCTTGGACGTTGTTCAAATTGAGCTCGAGAAAGGCTCTGTTGGGTAGTGGGATCAATAACATCAATATCCCATAATCGTCCTAAAGGATGATTATCTTCAATATCAATACAAAATTGTTTTAACTTTTTTGTTTGACAAGCTACCGAAATAATCGCTTCAAACCCTGTGATTTGATGATAATGCTGTTCATTCACGATAGTGATATTGTTTGTACTCAAACAGTGATGTAATGCTTGGATCGCTTGATTAAATAGATAGTGTGCTCCACTACTATTTTTAATAGCTCCCGGAATAACCAAACAAAGTGAGATGATTGGTTGTTGATAGTGTGTGATTGCAAAAAGTTGATTGGCAACTCGTTTTTCTTTCGCAAGTAGCATCTGTTCAAGCGTGATTGGCGTACCATCATCAAATTTTACTATCATTGTGGTTTTGTCTGCTATTTGGATAAAAGAAGGCAATAGCATGTCATCATGTCATGCTATTGCAAGTTAGTTAGTCTTTAACTTCGCGTACTACATCAATCACCGAACCATCTCGGTAATGAACAATACCAACAATTTTATCCTTAAATTCAATTGGTTTTGGTTCACCAGTCAATGACACCGCACGTTGGTAAAGCTCTTCAATACTCATTACCGGTAAGTTTGCTGCTTTTAAACGTTCAGCGATTTCTGGACGATTAGGGTTAACAGCAATACCATGGTCAGTTACCAGCACATCAACGCTCTCACCTGGTGTTACAACGGTTGTCACTTTCTTAATCACAGTTGGAATACGGCTACGAATTAATGGCGCAACAATAATGGTTAAGTTTGCACCGGCCGCGGTATCACAGTGACCACCAGACGCACCCCGCATAACACCATCCGATCCTGTTAATACATTAACGTTATAATCAAGATCGATTTCTAATGCACTAAGGATAACAATATCTAACTCATCCACACTCGCCCCTTTCGATGCAGGGTTTGCATAGACATTGGTTGAAACTTCGATATGATCTCGGTTTTTACCTAAAGATTGTCCTGCGGTACCATCAAAACTTTGCGTATCAAGTAAACGTTTAACTAACCCTTTTTCATGTAAATCAACAATACTTGCTGTAATACCACCTAATGCAAATGAGGCAGTAATATTTTTAGCTCGCATACGATTTTCTAAGAATCGGGTGGCTGCCGTTGAAGACGCACCTGAACCGGTTTGAATTGAGAAGCCGTCTTTAAAATAGCCAGAGTACTCGATGACATCCGCAGCATAGCGAGCAATCATTAGCTCACGTGGATTGCTGGTAATTCGCGCTGCACCGACACTGATTTTAGTCGGGTCACCAACTTCATCGACTTTAACAATGTAATCGACTTGATCCTGACGAATACTTGCCGGATGATTTGGATAACCAACGATATCTTCAGTCAACAAAACTACTTTTTTCGCAAATTGCGCATCAACCATCGCATAACCCAATGCACCACATTGAGATTTACCCGATACACCATTCGCATTACCTTGTTCATCAGCTGTTGAAACAGCTAAAAATGCGATATCAATGTTAATTTCACCACTTTGAATAAGTTTTACTCGTCCACCGTGTGAGTGAATATGAACAGGATTATCCATTAATCCATGTGAAATAGCATCAGCCAATTTACCTCGTAAACCAGAGGTATAAATTTTGGTAATTACACCTGCTTCAATATGTGGAATCAAGGCAGAGTTACAACTTAACAATGAGCTTGATGCTAACGTTAAGTTTTTAATACCAAGTTTGCTGATCGTTTCAACAACTTTGTTAATGACCTTATCACCTTCACGAAAAGCATGGTGGAAAGAGATCGTCATTCCATCACGTAATTCACATTTATGAATTGCTTGTTCGATAGAATCACATAATTTACGTGTGTATTTTGACTCATCTTTTAAATAAGGCGTTGTTGCATTAGCATCAACAAACGGTGCAATATTTTTTAGATCAGGATGCTGTTTTAGCAAATCATCAATTTTTTTGTCTATAGAAGTCGTCATTTTTTAATCCTATCAAATTTCTTTACGTACACCAGAATATTTGGCTAGCTCAATAATTTTTTGAGCACGTGCAATAATCGGTGCATCAATCATTTTGCCATTTAATGAAACCACACCAAGCCCTTTTCTTTCACCTTCTTCAGCAGCTTCAACCACTTTTTGTGCGTTTTCAACTTCTGCAGCTGTTGGCGCATAAGCATTATGTAGTAATTCAATTTGTCTTGGATTAATCAGTGATTTACCGTTATAACCTAATTTTTTGATTAAGCTAACTTCTTTCAAGAAGCCTTCATCATCATTAACGTTAGAATAAACCACGTCAAATGCATCAATACCCGCCACTCGCGCTGCATGTAAAACAGCACAACGTGCATAAAATAGTTCGGTACCGTCTCCACGTTCAGTTTGCATATCAACTAAATAATCGAATGCAGCTAACGCTATACCAATTAAACGTGGTGAAGATTTTGCAATTGAAACAGCATTTACTACACCTAGCGCAGATTCTATAGCTGCCATTAATTTAGTACTACCAACCTCACGACCACACTCTTTTTCAATTCGTTCAACGTGAGCTTCAAGTTCATGGATATCTTCAGCACTATTTGTCATCGGTAGACGTACAACGTCAACACCTGCTCTCACAACAGCTTCAAGATCTTTTAATCCAAATGGAGTATTGAGCGCATTGATTCGAACAACAGTTCCAATTCCATGTTCTTTATAAACCGGAAGACGTAATGTTTGTGCAACCAATAAACGAGCAGAATCTTTTTCTTTTAATGATACTGCATCTTCAAGATCGAACATGATTGAATCAGGCTTATAGACAAACGAAGTGGATAACATCGCTGCATTCGCACCCGGCAGAAATAACATACTTCGACGCAATTTTTTCATAGTAATTTACTCCAATCTAAGTTCTCTTCTTCTGCGCCACGCAATACTGCACATTGTACTCGAGCTTTAATCGCACAATCTAAAGCGCCTTTATCATCAATAATAATTAAACCGTCAGTCACATTAAGACTTGTTAAGGTTTGCTCAACAACGGCGCGTATTTGATCGCCAAATTGCTTATTAACATCACTATTAATAACAATTTCAATTCCTGTATTAGGAGTGACTTTCACTAACAAATCGCTTGATTCGAGAGTGCCAGCCATGGCTTCTTTCTTGATTTTCATTTAGTTACCTTTTGAACGAATTAAATTTTTGACTGAATCTAAATTAGCCTCTAGATAGTTCCATGTTGTTTCAGGAACTAATCGTTTTACCTCTTCATATTGCTCATCAGCCAGTAATTTTCTAACCAACGAAGCGGATATGATATCTTCCCCTTCAAGAATACGTTGAATTTCAACTAACGTCACAACCGGGAAAGGACTAACGTCTTTATCCTGTAACCAATAACGCATTGAAGTATTATAAGCATTAGTTATTTGACTGTAGGGCTCGGTTCCAACAAAACGATAGGTAATATTCAGTGCTGGGGCAATATAATTACGGAAAATTAATAAATCGATCCCCATGTAAGCGTAATCAATTTTATCATTATCCTTTAAAAAATAAGTAGGAAATGTTGCTCTAGATATAATATAGGCGGAACTGGCATGTACCGTGACATTTTTTAAGTGTTTCGATCCCTCTTTCACCAGTTGTAAACGTACATCAAATGGGAACAGTGAAACATTTTCATTGACGACAAAAACATGAAGCCAATCACATTGACTGGCAGCATACTGCAAAAGATGTTGGTGACCTTTTGTAAATGGATTAGCATTCATCACTACACTGCCAATCTTGTTCCCTTCTTTACGGTGTTCACTTAAATATTTACAGTATTGCTTAATTCCAACGGGGGTATTTTCCATTAATACGACAAGATTATTTACCTCGACGATAGGATAAAATCCACACCCTTTGAAAAAGTCGATATTTTCAGGTTTAGTATATAAAAAGAGATGAAAATGCCCCTGCTCATTAGCATATTTGATAACATTATCCAACAAAGTCAAATTAAGCTGATTTCCACGATAATCCGGGTCAATCGCAACACATTTAATAATATTGTCATCAATGCCAGCACAAGCCACCATTTTACCGTCCATGTAAGCAACGATAAATATATGGACTTGAGGGTCTAAGTTTAGATCCGATAGCGTTAACAAACGAATAATTTGTTCTCGTTCAGTTAATGATTTTGAGATATCTACCACTGAAAAATCGACTAAACTATACATAATATCACCTATTTTTCTGCTACCACATAGTTCGTTAAACGACCAATTCCAGAGATTTCAACTTCAATTTTGTCACCATCTTTCATAAATACTGGAGGATTGCGTTTTTTACCTACACCACCCGGCGAACCAGTAAGAATAACATCGCCAGGAGATAAACGGGTAAAAGTACTGATATAAGAAATAAGTTCAGGCACAGTATGAACTAAGTTTTTGACATAATCGTGTTGCATTTCCTGACCGTTTAAATAGGTCGTTAAAGATAATACGGTAGGATCAGGAATCTCATCAGTCGTGGTTAAACAAGGGCCAAATGCACCTGTACTTGGCCAGTTTTTACCTGCCGTAAACCAAGTATATTGCCAATCGCGGATTGAACCGTCCATATAACAGCTGTAACCTGCTACATGTGATAATGCATCTTCTTGCTTAATACGAAAACCACCTTTACCAATGATAATGGCAAGTTCACCTTCATAATCTAGTTCATTCGTAATAGCTGGTTTGAGAATATTTGTTTTATGCCCTGTTTGTGAATCAGGGAAACGAACAAATAATGTTGGTGCTGAACTGGTTTCATTAAATTCTGCTCTTTTTTCAGCATAGTTCATGCCAACACATAAAATTTTATTTGGATTCGGTATAACCGGTAAATAAGTGATATCTTGCTCATTAATGTCACTTGGAGCATTAACATAGGTTTTCGCTAGCGACAAGCCTTCTTCATCAGCAAGTAATGATTTCAAATCAGCATATTTATCACCAAATTTTTGTTTTAAATCAACAATACCATGATTAGTGAGAAGACCAAAACTTGCTCTACCAGAGACAAGATAACTGACAAGCTTCATGAGTACTCCTTAAAAGCTGTTTGTATTAATTATTACTATAAAATAAAAACAAACAACCCTAGTCTAGGCTAAGGTTGTTGTTAAAAAAATTTAACTATACTAAGAAATTGCCGAGAATAAGTAACGATACCGATACATTAATCGCACCACCAATACGGGTTGCAATTTGTGCAAATGGCATTAACTCCATTCGTTCCGCTGCGGTTAATATTGCAACGTCACCTGTTCCGCCTTGACCACTTTGACAACATGAAATAACAGCCGCATCTACTGGATACATACCTAATTTTTTCGCTACAAAGAAGCCTGTTGTTACTAAGCTAACCACGGTACAAACAATAACTGCTAAGTTAGTTAACGTAAATGCAGAAACAATTTTATCCCATGGAGTGATTGCCACACCTACCGCAAATAAAATTGGATAAGTGACAGACGTTTGGAAGAATTTGTAAACGACTTGTGAACCACTCAATACTTTTGGTGAAACACCTGATATTAATTTAACAAATACAGCTGCAAATAACATTCCTACTGGCGCTGGAATACCTGTCACTTTATGACCAATCATACCAACCATATAAAGGATAGCGGCTAATAATACACCTGAAGCAAATGTTGTCACATCGATAACAGAATCTGCTTTAGTTGCTTTTTTATCTGTAATTTCGTCTTCTTCTGACGCTGGTAATAATCGTCCATTACCCGTTAAATGTGGATAAGCTTTACCAATACGGTTAAGGACACCACCACAAATAATACCCGTTAATCCACCTAACATAACGATCGGTAATACACGACCTAGGGCTTCACCTTGTTCCATACCTAAAATTGCAGCATAGCCAATTGAAAGTGGAATTGCACCTTCACCAACACCACCAGCCATGATAGGTAATACCAAGAAGAAGAATGTTTCAAATGGTGTTAAACCTAGTAGATAACCGACACCGACACCAACAAGCATCCCGACAATCTCACCACATACCATCGGTCCAAAGATTTTTAAGAAACCTTGAATAAGTGTTTTCTTATCCATGTTCATAATACTACCAACGATGATACAACAAATGTATAAATAAAGAATATGCGTATCTTTATAGAACTTAGTTGTTGCTTCAACAACTGGCGTAGGAAGAATTCCATAATAAACTAAAGCAGATGGAATGAAGGTTGCACAGATTGCTGCTGCACCCATTTTACCAACGATCGGTAAACGTTTACCAATTTCACCACACAAAAAGCCAAAAAATGCACAAGTGACAACCATAACAACGATTTCACTCGGTAACTTACCTGTTACTAACACTTCGGTGAAAATAAGAATACCAGCAATAATAAATAATGGAAGTGGAATTACACCAATTTTATAATTGTCCATGAGTCGCCACCAATTATAAGGCCACCCTTTTAAATTTTGCTCAACGGGCTTACTCGTTGATTCTTTTTGATTATGCGTTTTTCCAATTGAATTGAAATCCACCATATGTATTTTTTCTCCAAAATGATTTGATTTGTTCGAATTAATTGGCGCGTATAGTGACAAAATATGAATCTCATTTTTGTGATATAAATCATATTTTAACTGTGGTTTTTATGGTTTTAATGGCTCAAAGTTTTTTTATGCTGTGTTACACTCACCTCTACTTTAATTTGAAAAGTAAATGTAAAAATGCGAAAGAAAGTACAATTATCATTTACTACGAAATTATTTTTATCTCTTTTGATCTTTTCATTGATTATTTTAGCTCTATTACAAAGTTATATTTGGAATGCGACAGAAACAAATTTATACCGAAGTTTAGGTGAAAAAGCGCAAATTCAAGCAAGAGAATTAGCAGTAATACCCAGTTTAATAAAATATGTTAGAGAAAAAGATACTAATAAAATAGCTGAATTAGTAATTGATATTTTTCAACAAAGTGACGCAAGTTATATTGTTATTGGTGATGAAAATGCCCATCGCCTTTTTCATACTGCCAATAATGCCCTATTTTCACCCATGATTGGTGACGATAATCAGCAAGTACTCAATGGCAATAGCAGTGTTACCATTAGTAAAGGTTCTCTTGGGTTAGCATTAAGAGGCAAAGCACCAATAATTGATCAAGGTAAAATTGTTGGCATTGTTTCAATTGGTTATATGATTGATGATATTTATGCACTACATATCAAACAAGTCATCCCTTTTATCTTTTTTTGTTCATTACTATTTTTAGCATTGTTTATCTTTTCTTATTGTTTTTCTAAGGCAATCAAAAGACAGATGTTTAATTTGGAGCCGAAAGAAATTGCATTACTGGTAAAAAGTCAAAAATCAATTATGGAATCCATTTTTGAGGGGGTCATTGCCATTGATCTTGAATACAAAATTATGAATATCAATCAATCAGCAAGATCGATGTTAAGAATTAAAGTCAAAGATAATGAATTGATTCATCATATCTTATGGGATTTTATTGAATCAACAGAATTTATATGTGGAAATGATAACAAGATCCGAGATATACATGATCATATTTGTTATTTTAATAATATTATTGTCATTGCTAATCGAATTCGAATTATGGTTGATAATAAGATTAAAGGTTGGGTTATTACGTTCCGTAATTACAATGATATTAACTTATTAAGCATGCAATTAACTCAAGTAAATCAATATGTGGATAATTTGCGCACATTAAGACACGAGCATCTTAATTGGATGGCAACACTATCTGGCTTAATTTATATGAAGCGTTACCAAGAAGCAGAATCTTTTATTGCGTTGCACTCTGCCGATAATCAAGCTAGCTTAGATTTTATAACTGAACATTTTAAAGTACCTGCTGTATGTGGTCTGTTAATAGGTAAATATTCTAAATCACATGAAATTGGTTTAAAACTGATGTTCGATCCTGCATGCCAGCTAAATGCATTACCCGATTCAATTACCGAAACAGAATTTATGTCTATTTTAGGTAATTTACTTGATAACGCATTCAATGCTAGTTTGAAAAACGATCGTGGCAATAAAACGATCTATTTATATCTTAGTGATGCAACCGATGAAATTGTTTTAGAAATTAGTGATCAAGGTTGTGGTATAGATGAAAAAATTCGTGATTCAATTTTTAAACCCGGCGTCACATCACAAGATACTAAAGAACATGGGATTGGTTTGCATCTCGTTTTGACTTACATTAAAAAAGCTAATGGCTATATTACATTTGAAGATAATGAACCTTACGGTGCAATTTTTTCCGTTTTCATACCCAAATAACATGAGGGATAAGAAAGTATGAATCAATCAAAAGATGATATAATTAAAGCACTTATAGTTGAAGATGAGCCAATTTTAGCTGAGCTAAATGCTGATTTTATTCAACGTGATACCAAAGTAAACGTTATCGGTATTGCCTCCAATTTAGCTGAAGCAAAAATAATGATCGATAAATTAAAACCAACTTTAATTTTATTAGACAACTATTTACCAGATGGAAAAGGTATCGATCTTTTTGAATATATCATTAATAATCATCTAGATTGTTATGTTATCTTCATTACTGCAGCCAGTGATATGGATACGTGTAGCAAAGCAATACGCTTGGGGGCATTTGATTATTTAATAAAACCACTGTCCTATCAACGTTTAAAACATTCGTTAGAGCGCTTTGAGCTGTTCTTATATCGGCAAAGCCTACAAAAGCATGTCAATCAACGAAGAATTGATGAACTTTTTAATTTGCAAACGAAAGATTTTGTCGGCATTAATCGTCATTCAAAAGGTATCGAGGAAATCACTCTACAAAAAGTTAAAGATCTATTTATGAAAACAGACAAACCGTTAACGGTAGATGATATAGTCGAAAATGCCCAAATCAGTAAAACGACCGCCAGACGATATTTAGAACACTGTGTTCAAACAAAATTATTAACCGTTGAACTTAACCATGGAAAAATCGGGCGTCCTGAAAGACTATATAAACGATTAGGTAAATAGTTCCAATTACCAAACACGAGTTAAGTACCACTAAAACCAGCTATCCATATAATTGATAATTATATAAATATGCTTATTTATTATTTTATCCTCTAAATATTTGATGCTAGATTGAATTTATCCAATCCTGAAACAGGATTGATTCTGCCGTATCAAATAAGAGGAGTAAGCATATGTCTATAGCGATAGGAAAGGTAGTCACTACCGAAAATAATGAAATTAACCAAGATGGCGCTTTTGTTCGTCAATCTAATCGATTTGATACTCCCTTCGGCAACGAGCCAGGCATGCTGCCGGTTGAATCGGGTCGTTATCGTTTAATTTGGGCGGCAATTTGTCCTTGGGCACACCGCCAGATGATAGCGATTAAGTTATTGGGATTAGAGCATGTGATCAGTGTTGGTAAAGTATCACCCGTTCGTACCAGCCATGGTTGGGAGTTTTCGCTTGATCCCAAGGGTGTCGATCCGGTGCTCGGTATTCGCTACTTACCTGAAATTTATGCCTCGACAGATCCCAATTACCATGGTCGAGCAACCGTACCAACCATAGTGGATGTAAAAACCGGTAAAGTGGTTAACAATGACTATTTTAATTTAACTTACTACTGGGAAACCGTTTTTAAACCCTTTCATAAATCAGGTGCGCCCGATCTGTATCCTCAACATTTACGTAAGGAAATTGATGAACTTAACCATGTGATTTTTCATGAAGTGAATAATGGCGTTTATAAGGCAGGGTTTGCACGCTCACAAAAAGCTTACGAAGAAGCTTATCATCTAGTATTCAATCAATTAGATAAACTGGAGCAACGTTTAGACAAATCACGCTATCTATTTGGTGATAATATTACTGATTCCGATATTCGTCTGTATGTTACATTAGCACGCTTTGATGTTGCCTATTATTCTGCATTCAAAACTAACCGTAATCGAATTATTGATTACCCTAATTTATGGGCTTATGCCAGAGATCTGTATCAAATCCCGGCTTTTGGTAAAACCACCGATTTTGAAGCGATAAAAAAGGGCTATTTTTTGAGTAATAATGCGCATAATCCTTATGATATTTTGCCTTTAGGCCCTGATGTCAATAATTGGAATACCCCCCATAATCGAGATAAACGGTTTAGTACAAGTCACTAATTATTAGGATAATACGAATGCCAAATATAGTAGATATTGGATTAATTTTCAGCCAAATTCCGACATTACTTGCTTATTTGCCGGTCACATTGTTTATTACTCTTTTTTCAATGTTACTGGGAGTAATGTTAGGACTTATCATCGCTATTATTAAAATGAACAAGATACCTGTTCTTTCCCAGATAGCGATGATATTTGTTTCATTTATTAGAGGCACGCCATTGCTAGTGCAACTCTATTTAAGCTTCTATGGTATTCCTATTATATTACGCTATATCAATTATTATTATCATACCGATTTTAATGTTAACAGTGTTCCGCCAATGCTGTTTGTTTTGATTGCGTTTTCTTTTAATGAAGCGGCATATAATTCAGAAACAATACGTGCCGCCTTGCAATCGGTAAATAAAGGACAAATTGAAGCAGCGCAGTCCCTTGGTATGACCTATAGCCAGTTATTACGTCGAATCATTATTCCGGAAGCCTTTATTGTCGCCTTACCCAACCTTGGTAACGCACTAATAGGCTTACTTAAGGGAACCTCCCTCGCCTTCGTTTGTTCTGTAACTGAAATGACGGGCAGAGGTAAAACCTTAGCTGGACATAGTTATCGCTATTTTGAAGTCTATATTTCATTGGCACTCATCTACTGGGCATTAACCATTATTATTGAATTAATCGTTAGATATTTGGAAAAGCGCCTTACGATATCTGACACGGTGAATACACCAAGTTATCGCCGAGGGAAGCTATTATGATAAATGTGCAAAATTTAACTTTATCTTTTCAAGATAATTCAATACTTAATAATCTTAATTTTCATATTAAACCTCATGATATTGTGGCAATTATCGGTGCGTCAGGAGCAGGCAAATCAACATTGCTACGATGCTTAAATTTATTAGAAAGACCACAATTCGGTAAAATTACTATTGACGATATTGAGTTGGATGTCAGCCGTGTAAAGCGATCGCAATTAGTCAGATTTCGCCAACAAACTGCAATGGTATTTCAACAATTTAATTTATTCCAACAAAAAAATGCATTTGAAAATGTAATGGAAGGATTAGTTGTTGTAAAAAAATATCCCAAAGATAAAGCACAACAAATAGCTTATGACAAATTAGTTGAAGTTGGACTAGGTGAAAGAATCTATCATTACCCCAAACAGCTATCGGGAGGACAACAGCAACGAGTAGCCATTGCCAGAGCGTTAGCCATGGATCCTAAAGTATTATTACTTGATGAACCCACTTCCGCCTTAGATCCTGAATTAGTCGGAGAAGTGTTAGCTACGATAAAATTAGCAGCAAAGTCAGGTATAACGATGCTCCTTGTCTCTCACGAAATGAGTTTTGTACACGAAATCGCAACCCGAGTCTTTTTCTTGGATAAAGGGCAAATAATAGAAGACGGTACAGCAAAACAAGTTTTTACCAATCCAACTCAGCAAAGAACCCGTGATTTTTTAACGCGCTATTACAATACCATGCAAATGGAGTATGAAATCTAATGAATAAAAGAGGTCGTAATGAGTATTTTTTTACAACAACATTGTCAAAATATTAACTGGCAAGATGTCGCTGACTTGCTTGCCTTTTATGGACTCAGTTCGCTTGATGCCAAAACTCAAGAACAAGTCTTTAAACAGAGTTATGCCGTCGTTTTTTTATTGGAAAAAAAACGAGTAGTGGGTGTGGGGCGCACATTATCAGATGGTATTTGTCAGGCAGCCATTTATAACATTGCGCTGGCAAACCATTTACATGGTCAGCAATTTGGACGGTTAATTGTGGAAAAACTGGTAGAACAGGTCAAACACTGCAATATCATTCTTTATACTCATCCCCAAACCATCGAATTTTATAAAAATTTGGGATTCGATTTAATGAAAACGGGAATGGCTCGTTATCAGGTCGATCATCGAACAGAAATGAAAAATATGGGTTTTATCTAAAACTGTTTTTAGCTTTATTCCGTAAAAAAAGGAGAGTAGCATTATGAATATCCCCACAAATTATTTTATTTCAGCTTTAAGCGTACTAACTTTAACTGTTTTATTATCTGGCTGTGATAACGCAAAAGAACACTCACCAACAACCCAAAAGGAAAAAATTACTATTGCTACCTCTGGCGCACCTAGCCCTTTTACGACGGTAAATGATAAAGGAGAATTAATTGGCTACGATATTGAGGTGGTCAAAGCGGTATTTGCCCAATTACCACAATATGAAATCAACTTTGAAGTTACCGAGTTTCCTTCGGTTTTAGCAGGACTTGACTCTCAACGTTATCAAGTCGGAGCCAATAATTATGCGATGAATGAAAAACGCAAAGAAAAATATTTTTATTCTTCGCCAATTTTCATGAACCAATATGTGATAGCAGTAGCTGAAAATAATGACAATATTAACCGTTTTAGTGATTTAAAAGGCAAATCGACTGAAGTTTCACCGGGGCTTAATTATGCTACAGCCTTAGAGTTATACAATGAACAACATCCCGATAACCCCGTCAACATCATTTACAGTGAAGCAGACTTACTGCCAGTGTTACAGCATGTTGAAACAGGACAATATGATTTTCAGTTAATTGATAAAGTCATGTTGTCGCAATATATCAGCGAACATAACTTGAAACTCAAAAGTATCGATTTAAGCAACGAAGATGCTGAACGTATTGCTTCTCCCTATAGTTACTTATTGATCAGCAAAGGAAAGAAAGGTGAACAATTAACCAAAGATATCAATCAAGGCATCCAAAAGATCATCAATAATGGAAAATTATCAGAAATTAGTATTCATTATTTTGGTGCTGATTATTCACCCAAACAGTGAACTAACATAATCAAAATAACCAACTGGTTTATAGCTAAAACATTGGGTTAAATAGCGTTGCCTACCATAATGAAATAGATATATAAAGCACTTATTCACAATGCTTTAAAATGCTGAATATTATGGGGAAGGCTTAGTATGGATTTATACTCAAATGGTATCAAGGTCTTTACTTTTACAAGTATCTTTAAGCTATAAAATGTAAGACTAGAAGATTTTCTTATTGATAATTAATGGCTCTTGGAAAGATGATTCCAGAGCCAAACTAATTAATCAACAATGATTCGTCCATTTAACGGTTGAATTGGTCGGTTATTATCATGCTGCATAATTGAATGAAATTTTTCGATTTGTGCTTTTGATGCATAACTTTCATGTTCTAACACAATCCACCTTACCCCTTCTGTACAAGGCGGCGTAGTCAGTGAACCACTAAAGCGGTAGTAGTCCAATACATTGGGTAATAACGCTTTTATATTAATGGCATTATCTAATATCAGGCTTTTATTCACCGCTGTTGGCATTTGATGCCATGCTTTTTCTAATTCTAGATTAGTTTTACCTTCATTGAACATTAAGGCCATTACCGCTAAATCGCCATTTTGATTTTTATAAACAAAATGCGCCTCCATCGGATAATGCTTACCGTTAATTTCATTTTCGCTAGGCGTATGAAAATGGAATTGCTGCAATGTAAAAACTTCATCATCCAACGTTAAACTATTTTCACCCGATACATTGATTTGTATAGTATGACCATTATTAATCATTTCTTGCTTAGCAGAATTGAAAATAAGACTAAGCTCAGGATGATTTGTTTTAAACGCATGTTCAATATTGATTGGCGATTGATTCTTGCCATTTTCACAAGTTGAATATTCCGGTGAAAGCTTTCCCCAGTTTTCAGGCTTTTCTTGCCCATCATATCCCCAATGAGTGGTATGTTCATTTGCAAAACAGGGGAAGCTAAATGTTGCAATTAAAGCAACAATCCTAATGTTCAATTTCATAACTTATCAACTTAATAATGTAATTTGTGACGAAATTATAGACTTATTAAACTAGTCTGACTATCTAATATTAGTTAATTAAACAATTATCACAAAAAACCTCATTAAGGCCTCTTAAAAAAATTTGAACTGTTTTTTAAATAAACAATATAGTTAACCAAATGTCGGTAAAATACAACCAATGCACAAAATTGCAATTTTGTCAATAAATTTTAAAAAATATAGATATTTCATTTCACTAATAAAAAATAATGCTCTATATTTCATCAATAGTTTGATCTTAACGATAAATAAATTAGTTAAAATTTCTTAATTAAAAAGACAAGGTGTGATTAGATGAAAAGTATAAAAATAACAGGAGCTCGGATTCACAATCTTAAAGATGTTGATATTACTATTCCCAAAAACAAATTAACCGTTGCTACCGGTATAAGTGGATCAGGAAAGTCTAGTCTGATGTTTGATATTGTGTTTGAAGAAGGACGTAAAGGGTATCTTCAATCATTAGGAATATTTCCGGGACTTGATAATGAGAGAAAATTTGCAAGCATAGAGGGTATCGGCCCGACAATTGCTGTTAAGCAAAGCGTTGTACGTCAGAATAACCCAAGATCAACAGTCGGTTCAAAAACAAACATATTTAACCTTCTCGCCCTACTGTATTCAAGTGAAGGGCAGGTTAAATGTTCAGAGTGCAACGAAACTATTGGACAAGATAAGATCTGCGCTAAGTGTGGACATGAGGAAGAGCGCCTTGAATTAGGCTATTTTTCCTATAATAACCCTAACGGAATGTGTATGAAATGCGCTGGCAGAGGCGCATATTATCACGTTAATATGGAAAAGCTTATTGCAAATAAAAATCCCACCGTTCGAGAGTTATTTAATTTTATCGGGGTAACTCCGGGTATACTTCGCGTCTTGGAAAGGAATTTCAAAGGCTATATGGATCAGCCTTATTTAGAAATACCGGATGAAATAAAAGAAGACGTGGTAAACGGGCATTATGTCAGCAATAACAGTGCAAATCAAAGCTTCTGCTTATCAAGAATTTTGCAAGCTAAACACAAAAGAGGCGAATATTTAAATGGTCTGTATGAAATAACACTTTGCTCAGAATGTCACGGATATCGCATTGGTGAAGAAGCTCGCAACATATTAATTAATCATAAACATATTGGTCAAGTCGGTAAAATGACTTTAGACGAGGCTAAAACGTTTTTTGAATCGGCATTGGAACTAAACGAAATAACGCAATTTGGGAAAAATCTTTTTAAAGATATTTTAGGTAAAACAAACTCATTAATTGCTTCTCGTTTAGGTCATTTGTCACTTTATAGAGAAATGTCCTCACTAAGTGGTGGGGAAATACAACGACTCTTCCTTAATTCGCATTTGGAATCGAAACTGGAGTCACTTATCTATATTCTTGATGAACCCACAGTGGGTCTACATGAATCAGAAAAAATTGAACTTTTACAATCCATAAAAGCGCTTAAAGATTTGGGCAACACGGTTATTGTCGTGGAACATGACAGAAGTACGATAGAAATAGCTGAACATATCATTGATATTGGCCCAAAAGCGGGGATTGAAGGCGGAGAAGTTATTTATGAAGGTGATTATGCGGGTCTGTTAAAATGCGATAAATCATTGACAGGACAATATCTTTCCGGCAAGGCAAAAATGCCGGTAAGGATGTTAAAACAAAATATCGATGATTCTGATATTCCCCGTTTAGTTATTCGACACGCCAAAACCAACAATTTAAAAGATATTTCAGTCGCATTTCCATTAGGTGTTCTTATTGGGGTTTCGGGCGTTTCCGGAAGTGGTAAAAGCTCCTTGATATCGAGCACGCTAACGCCCCTGTTAAAAAGTTATTTTCGCTTAGACGCCAATAAGAACAATACCAATGGAGAAGAAAACGAAGTAGATTTTGAAGATGAATCACTATTAATCGAAACAATAGCAGAAAGGCTTGATGGTGCAGAAAATATTTCTGGCTTTGCTGAAGTATCGCAGGCACCAATAGGAAGAAATATAAATTCGAATCCTGTCACTTTTACCAAAATATGGGACAAGATACGCAGATTATTTGCAGAACAACCCGAAGCAAAACGGTTAAATTTAACGGCAGGACACTTTTCCTTCAATTCCGAGGGCGCTTGCCGAGAGTGTCATGGTAGTGGACGTAAAGCTATTTTTCCTGAAGGTAGTTTAAAGATGTACGCAACATGCGAAAAATGTAAAGGTAAAAGATATAACAACGAAGCTTTAACTGTCACGTATAAAGGGAAAAATATTTCAGAAATTCTTGATATGCAGATTTCGGAAGCGATAGCCCTATTTAGTGATAATGATGTCATCGTTCGTCCGTTACAGATAATGGAACGGATTGGTATGGGATATATAAAGCTTGGGCAACCCACTTCAACAATGAGCGGAGGGGAAACCCAAAGACTAAAACTCGCGAAGGAATTAGGACAGCAACGAAAAGGTCATATCTTGTATATCATGGATGAACCTACTACCGGTTTAAGCCTTTATGATGCAGCTCAGCTGATAAAACTGTTGGATGAATTAATCAAAAGCGGAAACTCTGTGATTGTTATTGAGCATAATCATGAAGTTCTTGAATCGTGTGATTGGATCGTGGAGCTTGGCCCTGAAGGAGGATTAAAAGGCGGTGAAATCATTGCCGAAGGAACCCCTAAAGACTTGGTGAAAAATCCAAAATCACTAATCGGAAAATATTTAACTCCTACGACTTGAAAAGTGGATACTTGATTATGGCTAATATAAAAGAATTAGAAACCATTGATGCAGAATCGGTGGATATGAATCCAGATAAATTGAGAGAGCTGGATGTCGCCTTGAATTTTCAACTAGGTATTATTAAAGGAATCGCGATTTTGCGAAAAGGCGGCATTGTGTTTGAAAAATATTTCAAAGGTTACCATGCTGAAAATACTCATCATCTCACTTCAGTAACACAAAGCGTTACTTCCGCTTTAGTGGGAATAGCCATTGATAAAGGATATATAAAAAGCGTCGATCAACCAATACTGGATTTCTTTCCAGAAGCGGAATCCAAAGCCAGTGATATGTTAAAGCGACATCTGACAATCAAACACTTACTTACCATGACTGCACCCTATTCTTGGAAAAAGAGTGAGCCATTAGATAGGTTGAGAAGGCAAAAGAATTGGACGATGTTTATGCTTGAAATGTTGGGACAAAAAGGCCAGCTTGGGGAGTTTCAATTCAATATGTCTAATGCCCACCTTCTTTCAGCGATTATTACGCGGAGTACGGGACTATCAACCCGAGAATTTGCTACTAAATCATTATTCAGCCATTTAGGGGTGAAAGAGATCGTTGACCAGCAGATGAAATCCTTTTCTAAAGAAGAGGTCTATGGTGAAAATATTACCGGTTGGATAAAAGATCCTCAAAATATCAATACCGGAGGCTGGGGACTGTGTTTAACTCTGCGTGATATGCTTCGTTTGGGATATTTGTATTTGAATAAAGGCCAATGCAATGACAAGCCGATCATTTCAGAAAACTGGATAACTGAATCGCTAAAACAGCATACGGAAGATTGTGGCTATATGTGGTGGCTTAGAGAAGATAAGGGTATTAACACTTTTCTCGCGGCAGGCATAGGCGGAACTTATCTCTATTGTGTTCCCGAAAAGGATCTGGTAGTGGCAATCGTATCGAAAGTCGACAAGATGATAATCGACAGGTGGGAACTCATGGCGGATTATATCATTCCATCGATAACAGACAGTTAATTTTTTCGTCATAAATAAAATATCCTTATTGCGATTCATTCCACCAAAAGGCAAGAAGGTTTTACCGCCATGAACTGTCTAACAAAACGTTTTAGGTTGGGATAGGTGCTGTTCGGGCAGGTGCTATAAAGTGAAAAATATAATGGATATTTTGCTCTCGATAACATGTCGATTAGACGCTTTTTGCGCTAGAGAAAAATAACATCACTATTTAAAAAATAAACTTAAAGAGAAATCTATGTCAAATTTTCAAGAAAAATTGCAAAAAGGCATGTTTGAAGGTCCAATCATGCCAATAATTATAAAAATAGGGATTCCCATTCTCATTAGTCACTTATTAAATTATGCTTACTTAATAATCAATACCTATTTTATTTCATTGATCAATCCTACTTCTTCAGCCCCGTTGGTGGGAACCGGTCTTTTATTTCCACTATTTTTTGTCTTTGAAGCTATCGCTTCAGGTTTAGCCGTTGGACTCAGTACCACAACGGGGCGATTGATCGGTGAAAAACGATTTAATCATTATCAAAATCTGGGTGTTACAGGTGTTGTCATAGCTTTACTGCTAACCGTGCCATTTATGATTATGTGTTATGCTTTTGGCCCACAAATTATTAATTTATTATCAGGTGATAAATTAAGCCTAGAAGCAACAGTTTATAGTCTACAGTTTTTATATTCATTAGCCCCAGGTTTACTGTTCATAATATTATTACAGGTTTATGGCGGTATTCTTATTGGCGAAGGCCTGACATATGTTACTGCAATATCATTTATGATTATGGTAACGCTCAATATCGTACTTGATCCGATATTGATATTTGTACTCGATATGGGAGTGGCTGGTGCAGGTTTAGCCACAACAATATCGTTATTTATGGCTTTTATCTATTTAATCCGCTTTATACACAAGGGAAAATCAAGAATTCCGTTAACATTTAACTTTGCTCACTTTAACGGAAAAATTGCCAGAGAAATCATACGGATTGGATTGCCTCAGTTTTTAATGACAGCCTCAACTTATATCATTATCGTTGCATATAACAAAATGATCACCAATACCTTTGATGAAAATGCAATGAATGCATGGATATTGGTTGGGAGAATTGATCAGATTTTAGTTATTCCGATGATTGCTATTGCTGGTGCAATGACGGTCTTTATTTCGCAAAATTATGGACGTAATCAACTTGATCGGATTAAAGAAGCTTTAAATCTAAGCTTAAGGACAATAATGATATTATGTAGCATCATTGCAGCATTTTATGTATTACTTTCTCCTTGGTTATTTTCAATATTTACTTCAATACCAGAAGTGATTGATCTTGCCAGAAAACAAGTGCTAATCGTATCATTTACCTTTTGTTTTATGGCAATAACGTGGATAATCGCATCATTCTTTCAAGCGACAGGAAAACCCCTACCTGCGGTAATTATCCTTTATATTAGAATGATCATTATTTTTTCTATAGGACTATATTTAGTCTATGTTCAAAAAATGGGAATGAATGGCATTTTTATCTCTATGGCAATCGGAAACCTACTTTCATGTTTATGGTCATTTTTGTGGGTGAAGAAAAGGCTGAAATCATTAAAATTCAAATCAATTTTGGAATAAGTTATTTTCGTCTATTGCTACGCTATTATCACAAACAATATTAAGCAAATAAGCTAAGTACAAAAGTTAATCAAGGAGAAGAAAGATATATTGTAAAAAATAATTGGGTAGATATTGAATATCATTATATTATTGGAAGAAAAGAATAGGGAAAAAGTAATATCTATGAAGCACATCCCCGAATTAAAGTCGAAATTCAATCAGTTCAATAAGATTATAAATGGATGACAATATGAAATTATTAAAGATCTTAATAATACTATTACTATTAATTAAAGGTTTTACCCAAATTCTTATTTGCAACGATGATCCTACTGTCTTTTTGGCGCTAAAATTGAATCCTCTTTCTGAAAATTATAATTATATTAATTATTTAAGTCACAATAGTTATTATGTTTTGTTTTCTGATGAAAATGAAATGATAGGACAAAATATCATTGATATGATTTATAAGATTCCTTTAATTCTTTATATTTCAGTTTTACTGATATTATTTTTTTTAAAACATAAAAATACAAAAGAGAAAACCCTATGAAGCAATTTTTACTTCATATTGCTTTTTGGGGTTTGATATATTTTTGCTTTTTATAAAGAGGTTAATGAACCACAATTATTAAGTAATGAATTAAAGAAACAGTTACTCGAAAGAAGATTAGATAATTTTGATATATCGTAACTTATAAAAAAGACATTAAAGAAATTTATTTTGATGATAATTTTGAGTTTAAACCAGATGCTTATTATTATTTATACCATTTCAAAAATAATCACTGAGTATTTGATAAAGCGGAAAAATGAGTTCTAAATAGTCTTAACAGGTTGATTTAATAGTAAAAGGAAACAATTTTAAAATGAGAATATTATTACTGATTTTATTGTCTTTGGCTAACATAGCATGTAGTCAAAAAATAGAAAATCAATCAGCAGTGACTCAAACAATCCCACATTTTGATGCTACGGTTTATCAACTTATTGACCTTTTTAATAAAAAGAATTTTAAAGGAATTAACCAATATATTAATAAAGATATAGGTCTTTTCATTGTATATAATGGAAGTACCAGCCCAACAATGAGAAGAATTGAACAATTTAAATCGAATAATAAAATAATTGAAAATACAATACCGTCTTGGGTAGACGATGAATTGCTAGGGTTTTCAATATCTGGCAATCCTAAAATACAATATGAACAATATCCTACATTTGATCCATGTAGTGAAAAAGTCACTAAACTAGGTCTGTATGCCAATTCAAAAGAAAAAAATATTGAGGCTTTAAAAATAGCGCTTGGTTATTATCATTGGGAACTAAAACACTATCAATTTGAAAAAAACCCTGTTTGGGAGGAATATCAATCCATTGCCGATAAAATAGCCCCTAAAACAGTTAAAGTTGTCTATATAGAAAACTTTCCAGGTATAATACCGAATCATGAAAAAAATATTTTTATATTATATCTAACCCAATTAGATAATAAATGGTATTTATCCATTCTAGATTTTTATACTATGGATTGCAGTGCATAAAATGCGTGGTAATAAAAAATATATCGGCAAAAATTAGACTAAATTCCTATAATACCAAAGATGGAGATGATGAAAATGAAAATAAACCGCACTACCATAAAAATTAAAAACTATTTGATTAGTTTATTTTTAGCAATTTTTTTACCATTCAGTTGTAATGCCTACGAAAATCAATATATAGATACAAAATTCGTCTATGAAGCACAATATGATCGAAATAATGATTATTTTAAATCAAAAGAGTTAGACATGCTTTTTAATCTTAATAATGAAGACTACTACCTACCAGATACTTTTGGTCTTGATGCAGAGTTTTATTATGTTCGACCGATATGTATTAAAGGTAATCTTAAAGATAATTATATTCTTTTATATGATAAAAATGACATTTTAAGAGATGTGCTCCCCGTTGCTAATAAATATGTATATTCTATTGATGTTCGATTAGAAAATAATAAAAATGGAATTTGTTTGGGGACATTTGATAAAGAAAATGATTTTTTTGAGATTGAAAAAATTTATGAAGTCACTAAGGAAATAAAATTAAAACCTTTATCAATTGAAACCAAAATATTGGACTGTCCTATACCTGCTGATTACAATACTGAGGATATTGTAGGAATGGAAGATTACTTCAAATATGGCGTATTACGCAATAGAAAATAATAGTTTTAAAAAAGAATTAGTTTTAAATAGTTTTATAGAAAATCAACATAAAAATCCTGAATAATGATATACCAATTTATTGCGACTAAATGATATATAATTATTCAGGATTTTTTTACTATGGATTGCCGTGCATAATATGCGTGATAATAAAAAAATATTCTGGCAAAAATTGTTAATATTCATAGTAAGTTATCAATTAAAAATCCACCTAAAATAAAGAAGAAATAAATTCACTATTATCTGAAATCAGGTATATACTCTCCATAAATTCTGAAAACCGCACTCATATACTGCACCCGTTATTTTATACGGGCGTTAAGTATGGAGGGAAACATTGTAAAAAATAAACAAGGAATATTGGCAATGAGATTGATAATAGTATGTTTCACCATCCTATTTATGATAGGTTGTAATCAAATGGCGAATAGCCAACCGATTAATAAAAATAAAAAAGACGATCTTATTACCCAAATTATGCAAGCTCCACTTGCCAGCCCGCCAATTGGTGATAAACATGTTTTATATCCTTTTGCCACACATTGGCAAGATGCAGAAACAGAAAATGAACGTTCTGGGAGTGAAAAAGCTTTTGATGAATTGGCCAGAAATTTATATAAGCAGTCCCAATCAGAACAATCCTATAAGATTACTTTAACCCAAAAAAATTTAAAGCAGATTGTTCAGGATTCCTATGATATCCCATTTAATATCAACGATATTTTAAACCAGAAGATTACAGTTCATGTGGAAAAAATAGTCGGCTTTTCTCAGTTTGATCTGTTTCTACTCACCACTGAGAACCTTGAGTTAGAATGCAACCATTGCGAGTATGGAAGACACCTTATTTTTCAATCCATTATCTCTATCAGCTCTGATCAAATTGTGGATAGATTAGTAGCCACTTACGAATATGGAAATGATCTGGGTAGAAGCTATCGATTTTTCTATTATGATAATGGGAAAATAATTATTAGGGATCTTGGTAGTGATGAGACAGACAGTGCTGCTTATGAAAAAAGAACATATCAACTGACCCCCCAAGGCAAATTCATCCGCTATTATGATACTAATGGTTCTTTTCAAAATACAGATCTTAATGTTACAGAGGAAGGTTTAGTTCAAAACCATACTCGCGAGGGGGTATGGATAGAGATAACAGGCAGTAAATATGCGCCTCTAGGTATCGGTTATATTTATCTCGAATCGGAATATAAAAATGGCCTGCCTGTTGGTATTTGGAAATGTCATCAATTAGAACAACAATATAATGAACTGTATGAACCCATCTTATCCACTCGCAAAAAAGGCAAACTTTTGTACACAGAAACCTATAAAGACGGTGAGCTTGTCGAACGTAAATTTATGAAACCATAGTTAATGGTGAAATAATTACAAAATTTTGCAGAAATAGAAAAATTTATGAAGTTAATGCTATTATCTGCCAGCTGGTTTTGATGCCGAACAGGTTGCCAAAGCTTCAGCCCAAAGTTTTTTGTTGCTGAAGCAACTGCTTATCATGCAGCTCTCGAAAGAGATCCTCAAAGTATCGCTTTACTTTTTATTTGAAAAAAATGAGCATTTTTGCTAACCCGCATTTAAACCCGAAAAAATAGTAAATTGATAGAAAAATTGATAAATGTATATGGATAAGCGGTATACTAAAAAAATATAAAATATTGATTTATAATCAAATAGAGACGTATAGATATGAGATGAAGTGGAAAGTTGGCTCCTCCAACTGGACTTGAACCAGTGACATACGGATTAACAGTCCGCCGTTCTACCGACTGAACTATGGAGGAACACTCGACGGTCAGAATATTAACGATCTATAACGATTATGTCAATCGTTAAAACACGAAATAAAACTAACTGCTCAGTGAGTAAACAAATAATACATCGCCTATGCTAAAATAAAGGGCTACGGTAAGAATAGCTAGAGTATGATTTATGAAAAAAAATATTTGTGTATTTTGTGGTGCCAGTGAAGGCAATCGTTTGGAATATCGAACAGCTGCCGAGCAACTCGGTAAAATTATAGCAAAACAAAATCGGCGATTAATTTATGGCGGAGGTAATAAAGGGCTTATGGGAATGATTGCTAATGCTGTTTTAGCTCATGGCGGTGAAGTCATCGGCATCATCCCTGAACGTTTAGTTAAAGCCGAAACTGCTCACCATGGCATTACCCGATTAGAGGTGGTCGACAATATGCATCAACGTAAAGCAAGGCTTGCAGAACTGGCTGACGGTTTTATCGCTATGCCAGGCGGTACCGGCACATTAGAAGAGATTTTTGAGGTTTGGACTGGTATGCAAATTGGTTATCATGAAAAACCGGTGGCATTATTTGATATTGCAAACTTTTGGCAATCTATGTTGAGTTTTTTAAAGCATGCTGTGCAAGAAGGGTTTATTCGGGAAAATTTTTATAACACATTAATTGTTAGTGATAACGCCGAATTTGTGCTGAAACAAATGGACGATTTCGTTCCGAAAGATTTACAACGCTGGGTAAAAAAATAAGTGAATATAAGAAAAACGCCATCATTAGATGGCGTTTTAATCTATGCTTATTAAGCTGTCGTCGCTACAGCTTCTTTTTCTGGCGCTTTAATAGCTGCATAAGCAAGCCCTGCAATAACCGATCCAACAACAATGGATAACAGATAACCACCCACAGGTTTAACGACACCTGGAATTGCTAGAACAAATAATCCACCGTGTGGCGTCATTAATGTTGAACCAAATGCTAATGCCATACCACCAGTGATTGCGCCACCTAGAATACAACATGGAATAACACGTAACGGATCACGCGCAGCGAAAGGAATTGCCCCTTCAGAGATAAAGCAAAAGCCCAAAACTAACGAAACCTTACCGCTTTCTTGCTCTGCTTTAGCAAATTTTTTACGGGCGATTAGCGTAGCTAATCCCATCGCTAATGGAGGTACCATTCCACCCGCCATAACTGCAGCCATAGGTGCATAAACTTGGGAGGAAATCATACCCATACCAAATGCATAAGCAACTTTATTAATTGGTCCCCCCATATCAGTACACATCATACCACCTAGTAATGCACCTAAAATAACTGCATTAGCACCATTCATTGTGCTTAACCATACAGTAATAACTTTCATTAACCATGCGATTGGTGTACCAACGACAAATTGCATGACAATCCCTGTCGCTAATGTTGCCAATAGTGGCACAATTAGAATCGGTTTTAAGGCTTCCACACTTTTTGGTAATGGTAAATATCTAGTGACCGCTAATACGACATAACCCGCAAAATAGCCAATAATAATACCACCTAAAAATCCAGCTCCAGTTGAAACAGCAAGTAAACCACCAACAAGACCAGGCGTAAGCCCTGGTCTATCCGCAATTGAATAAGCAATATAACCAGCCAGTAATGGAACCATTAATGAGAATGCTAAATCACCAATTTGTTTTAAATGAGGTTCACCAACTAGCTCTTTTACAAGAGTTTGTTTAACAACTTCTACACCATTTTCCATAACAGTTACTGTTTTTAATACTTCTTGGAATTGACCAAAAGCAAAGGAAAGTGCGATGATCAATCCACCGGCAACCACCATTGGTAACATATAAGAAACACCAGTTAGAAGATGTTTATAAAAACTTTTCTTCTCATTGCTTGATTTAGCCGATGCTGAAGTTGATGAAGGTTGATAAACCGTTGCCTCTTCGAATGCTTTATCAAACTCTTGCGCAGTCTTTTTGAGCGCTGGGCCAGTTTTTGTTCGATACAATTTTTTACCCGCAAATTTACTTAAATCTACATCGATATCGCAAGCAGCAATCACAATATCTGCTGAGGCGACTTCTTCTGGCGTGAGTTCGTTACCAACTCCGACTGATCCACGCGTTTCAACTTTACACCACCAACCACGTTTTTTAGCTTCTTCTTCAATCGCTTCGGCAGCCATAAAAGTATGTGCCACTCCAGTTGGACACGCTGTTACTGCAACAATACGTTTTACAGCTGTATTAGAGGTAGGCGCTGAAACACGTTGAGCTGATTGTTCAAAAACAACCGCTTTACTCTGTGCTTCTGTTAGAATTTGTTTTGGGTTTGCATATAACGCATTAATATCTTCTACCACATAAACTTTTTTACCAATGACAGATTTATCATTAATTTCACCAGTCCCGATAGCAATAATCGCATCTGCAGACTCTGAATTATCGATTACATTAAAATTCATCGAATTAGCAGCCAATGCGAGTTCCGCTCTGGCTAAACGTCCATTTACAGGACCTGTATTACTACCTTCAACAATATAAATATTCATGCAAACTCCTAACCAGCATTTATTTCAATTTTGCCTAGCATATCAGTTACAGCTTGGCGATCCGAAATCCCCACACCCGCTTGTCCAACAGACAAAGCAGCAACACTTGATGCAAATACCAGGGTATCTTTAATCGATTGATTTGTTATTAATCCATACATGATTCCAGCAACCATTGAGTCACCAGCACCGACCGTACTCACTACTTGACATTTTGGTGGTTTAGCCAACCATGCTTCATGTTGAGTCACCCACAAAGCGCCTTTACTTCCTAGTGAAATCACAACATTTTCAACGCCACCTTTTACTAATTCCATCGCAGCTGTTTTAATTTCATCTAGTGTCGTTAATTTACGTCCGACCCACATTTCAAGTTCTTTATCATTTGGTTTGATTAACCATGGCTTAGCTTTCAATCCAGCGACTAACGCATCTCGGCTACTGTCAAACACCACTTTTGGACAGATCTGTTTAACTCGCTCCATCCATTGTGTAAATTTATCAAGTGATACGCCGGCAGGTAAACTGCCACTTATCGCGACCATATCGATATCTTTTAACCATTCAAGAGAACTTGTCACAAAACGTTGCCAATCAGGCTCAGTAATTGTAAAGCCTGAAAAGTTTAGATCCGTCACTTCGCTATTTTCTTCAGTCAATTTGACATTAATACGTGTACGGCCTTCTACAGTTTGGAATTTGTCGACTACATTTAATGAATTAAATAATAGATTAAAACCATCTCGGTTTTCTTGACCTAAAAAACCACCAACAGTTAATTTTATATTTAGATCAGACAATACTTTAGCAACATTAATCCCTTTGCCTGCGGCAAGTAAAGCATTCGTTTGAACTAAATTTACATCACCCAACTCGACTTTTGGACAAAATCCTAATAAATCATAAGCTGGATTTAAGGTGATTGTTGCAACACGATAATTCATTATTCTGTTCCCTCACCAAGTCCGCTTTCAATTGCTTTACCGATAGCATCAAGTGCTTGCTCAGCATCATCACCGACCGCAGTAAATTGCAATCGGCTGCCTTTTTTGGCTCCAAGTGCAACGATTTTCATTAAGCTGGTAGCACTTACTGGCTCCCCTTTTCCATCAAGATTCGCAACAGTTACTTTGCTATTAAACTCTTTAACCAATTTAACTAATACTGAAGATGGACGAGTATGTAAACCATTTTCGTTAGGCACGATAAATTCACGAGTTAAAGCTTGGCTTGAATCCGATGCTAATGGCGCTGCTGAGTTAGCTTGTTCAGTTTGAGAATTATCGATAGTTGAAGGCAAGTCATCTGTCATCAGTAAATTGATTAATTTATCCGTGCTTGCCGATAACATTAAATCTAACTTTTCATAAAATGCTAAACGTGCAATACGATCAATAACCTCAGACATTGCATTATCAACAACTGACATCGTGATAAGTAATTTTACCGGTTTATTATCTTCATTTACGTTGCTTATTGTACGACTAATCACAATCGCATTTTTTAGATTGCCTTCTTTGCTATCGTTCAACCAAACCCCACTACCTAGATAAGTTGGTTTATTATCCAGCACATGAGTGATAAAAGCCGTATTTACAGCATTTTGTTGTTTTAAGCGTGATGCATTTAACGCTTGTAAAGTAGCTAAACTATCAGCATTGATATCCAATAAAAGTGATGATTCATTCATTGAAAATTGGCTGTCTTCTTGTTCTGTTTTTCCGGTTAAAATAGCAAGTGCTTCATCTGCTGTTTTAATGTTTTTGATTCGTTCTTCAACACCGTCAGCACCTAAAACATGCGTCAATTGACGAAGTAACTCTAAATGTTCATCAGAACTAGCGGCGATACCAATAGCGACATAAGCTTTTTCACCATCATCACCCCATTCAACACCTTCAGGAAAACAAAAAACTTGAACACCCGTCTTTTTAACTAAATGACGAGTGGTGGTAGTGCCATGTGGAATAGCAAGGCCAATACCCAGATAAGTGGCAGCTTGCGCTTCACGTTCAAGCATTCCATTTACATATCCTTCTTCGACAAAACCGGCACTAGTTAATGCTGCCGCTACTTTTTTTATCGCTTCTGTTTTATTAGTAGCGTGTTCATTTAAATGTATATCTTCTTTAACTAAATGAAACATAGAATAAATACCTCTGGGTTAAAAATATTGGGTCGACTAAAATGACTCATCTCTAAATCCATTTAATGATTTTTATTGAATCGTTTCAGCAATAATGAATAAATTAAAATTATTTATCCAATAAATTATAACTATCAATAACAAATATGTGATCGAGATCTAATTTTTTGATCTTAATTTATTTATTATAAATGCAAAATAGATTTTAGACATTTTTTGTTATTTAGTTACATCATTTTGCTACCTTTAGTGTAAGGTATTTTTCATTAATTTCTAAGTCATGTATTTCAGCCTTCATAAAACGTTAAACATGTCCAAGCAATAATATTATAGCGTTTTTAGTAATACATCATGCAACAACCTAGCCAGTGACAAGCTTCCGAGTTTTTTTATTTTTCGTATTTACTCATACGTTGACGGCTCAAACTGCCACGGTAAATTAATTGTCTTGGGATCATAGTAGTACCTGATTGATAACTTTGCTGATTCAAACAATTTTGGAGTAATGTGATAGTCAACTCCACTATTTCTTTATGATCCTGAGAAAGTGAAATCACTTTACAGGGCAAAAAATCGAGTAATTCATTATCGCCAAACGTTGCAATAGTTAATGATTCAGGTAAATGACCAAATTTTCTTAATATGGCATCAATTGTACCTTGAAGAAGTGAAAATGAAGTTGCAAAAATACCATTTGGTAATTCATGATTGCTTAACCAATGACTAAAAGCCGTATCAGCATCTTGTCGGCTATAATTATTAGCATATAAAAATTCGACACTATCGCAATCGTTTAATGTTACAGCTTTAAAACCTTCAAGACGATGTTGGCTTACGGATAAATTTGGTAATGCACCTATATATACAGCTTTAC
The DNA here is from genome assembly GCF_046635805.1 of Gilliamella sp. CG13. Taxonomy (NCBI): domain Bacteria; kingdom Pseudomonadati; phylum Pseudomonadota; class Gammaproteobacteria; order Orbales; family Orbaceae; genus Gilliamella; species Gilliamella sp. CG13. The sequence continues at coordinate 47,588 of NZ_JBIDFM010000007.1, read as the reverse complement.
CTTGCACAAAATGATTAAATGTTTGAGCTAATGTTTGGGCATCATCTTTATCCGCACCAACTATATTTCGAAACTTTTTGGTAGATAACGTTCTATCTAAAGCAAATAATGGAATTTTAGAATTTTGCCAATTGTCATAAAACGCATAGTCAGAATCAGAAACAAAAGAGGATGAGAGAATTATGGCATCAACCCTTCTACGTTTTAAATGTGCAACACATTCTTTTTCAATTTCAGGATTATCATCAGAACAAGATAACAATAATTGATAGCCCTCTTTCCTGACTAATTGTTCTAAATAACTAGCAATTCGTGTATAACTACTATTTTCTAAATCTGGAATGATGATTCCTATCGAACGCGTTTTACCTTCACGGAGTCCTGCAGCAACTGCGTTAGGATAATAATTATGCTTTTTTACAATTGCCATAACTTTGGCGATAGTTTTGTCACTAACACGATATTCCTTCGCTTTTCCGTTTATTACGTAGCTTGCAGTCGTTCTTGACACACCAGCTAAAAGTGCAATTTCCTCTAACTTCATCACTGTTATCTCGGCAAATGGCGTGTCTTTTTTTTAGCATGGAAAGAAGGAATTAGCAAATATAAATTTACTTTAACTTGTTTATTATTTGCAATATTTTACGCTTAAATAACATACGACAATCTACATTAATAATATACAGCGATATGTTGTCCTTGGATGGTTTCAATGCTAACCGGCGTATCAAAAATATCTTCTAAAATAGCTGAATTCATAATCTGTGTTGGAGTTCCTTGATAGACCAGTTCCCCATTTTTCATCGCTAAAATATAGTCTGAATAGACTGATGCAAAATTGATATCGTGAATAACAATAACAATGGTTTTACCAAGTTCATTCGCTGCACGTCGTAACTGTTTCATCATGGTCACAGCATGCTTCATATCCAAATTATTTAACGGTTCATCAAGTAACACATATTCAGTATTTTGACAAAGCACCATCGCGACATATGCTCGTTGTCGCTGTCCGCCAGATAACTCATCTAAAAAACGATCTTTAAACTCAGTTAAATTTAAAAAATCCAATGCTCGATGAATATGCTGATAATCATCAGGATTTAAACGCCCTTTTGTATGAGGATAACGCCCGAATCCGACCAGTTCAAATACGGTAAGCCTACTGGTAAAGCGATTTTCTTGTCTTAATACCGAAAGATGAGTAGCTAATTTATCACTCGGCGTTTCAAACACATCCATGTCTTGAATTTTAACGTTTCCTTCATCAGCGTTCAAAAGTCGACTTATAATCGAAAGTAAAGTTGATTTTCCAGCGCCATTAGGTCCAATGATTGCCGTTACTCCTCCTTGTGGAATAGTGGCGGTAACATTTTTTAAAACCGAAAGGGTTTGATATTTTTTATTAATATTATCAATTTGTATCACATCGGTACCTTTTTCAATAATAAGAAGATAAACAAACAACCACCAATAAACTCTATGACGACCGTAATGGCGCCAACCATATTCAAAACATGCTCTAAAAACATTTGACCACCCACCAGAAAAATCACGCCAAGTAAAAAGGCCGTGGGAAGTAAAAATCGATGTTGGCTTGAGCGACTTATGCTATAAGCTAAATTTGCTATCAGTAGACCAAAGAAGGTAAACGGCCCAACCAATGCGGTTGAAATTGCAACTAATATCGAGACTAAAAGTAAAATAATGGTCACGCTTTGATGATAATTAACGCCAAGATTAATAGCGTTATCACGTCCTAAAGCCAAAACATCAAATTGAAAACGCATTCTCCATAAAAATAGTCCGATACATATTGCAATAATGAATGAAAAAATAATTAAAATGGGATCAGCCCGAGTGAACGTAGCAAAAATTCGACTTTGCAAAACAGCAAATTCAGTTGGTGTCATTAACCGTTGTAATAAGTTTGCAAAACTGCGGAAAAGTGTGCCCAGAATAATCCCAATTAATAATACTAAATGAAGATTTTGCTTAAATTTAGTCAATAAACCTTTATATAACAATAGAGAAAATAAGATCAGTAAAAGCGATTCAACGATAAATTTGCCCATAATACCGATGTAAGGAATACCTTGCACATCGATAAAGAAAATGACAATTGTTTGAATTAAGACAAATAAAGATTCAAACCCCATTATCGACGGCGTTAATATGCGATTATGGGTCACGGTTTGAAAAAGGAGTGTGGATGTTGCAGCCGAAAAAGCAACTAATATCATCGTCAACACTATCCACATACGATGAGTCAAAATATACCTAATATTCCCTTTTAGATTAAAGGTCATAAAAAAGAGGATACAAATAAGCGCTATACTCAATAATAGCCAAACTCTTTTTTGACTGGAAAGATAGTGTTTTGAACTAACTAGCATGTTTTTTTCGACTTAATAATATTAAAAAGATTACGGCACCGACAATACCAAGAATTACACTGACAGGGATTTCAAATGGATAGCGAATTAAACGTCCAATAATATCGCAAATTAATACCAATCCCCCACCAAATAAACAGACCCAAGGAATGGTTTTACGCACATTATCACCGAATAACAAGCTGACAATGTTGGGGACGATTAATCCTAAAAACGGTAATACACCAACCACCACCACAACAATACCGCCAATCAATGCTATGACAATTAGTCCAATTATCATGACTCGACGATAATTAAGTCCCACATTAACCGAAAAATCTCGACCTAACCCCACGACTGTAAACTGATCTGCACTCCAGCATGCTACCAATGTCAAACCACAAACTAGCCACAATAGTTCATAACGACCTTGTAAAATCCCAGAAAAATCACCTGATTGCCATCCATAAAGCGATTGCAATAGATCATAATACATGGCAAAAAATGTGGTTACAGCACTGATTATCGCGCCTAGCATAATCCCAATAAGTGGAACCATTAGTGCTGATTTGAGAACAATTTTATGGGATATTGTCATAAAAAGAATCGTACCCATCATCGCAAATAAACTTGCAACCACCATTTTGATCATGACACTTTGTTCGGGCGCGAATACCATCATGATGAGTAAACCAAGACTGGCTGATTGGGTGGTGCCAACAAGGGTAGGCTCCACAAAGCGATTTTGTGTTAATAACTGCATCACTAAGCCAGCGACACTCATTGCACTACCGGCTAACAATAACGCTAACGTTCTTGGCAAACGACTGACAAAAAAGATCTGCTGCATATTTGTATTGGTGAAAAGTTCATGTAAATTGACATGCCCTGCACCAATAAACAAACTTATTGCAGTCAAAATTAATAAAATAATGATGCCTGCAATAAAATATAACGACAACTTCATGTTTTTTTATTGATTAGTCGATGATTCTTGTAGTGCTTCTGCTATTTGATCCATTAAACGACTATACGTTTGAATCCCGCCTGCGATATACATCGATGTTGAATCAAGATAAACAATATGATTGTGCTGCCATGCTGCCGTTTTTTGAATTAATTCATTATTTAATACTTGTTGTGCTGATTGGGCTTCTTTATTACCAATGGCATTATCTCTATCTAACACAAATATCCATTCGGGATTAGTACTTAAAATGAATTCAGAAGTAACACTATTCCCATGACGACCGGCTTCTTGGAAAGTGGTTGCTGGCTGGAAACCTAACACATCAAAAACAAATCCAAAACGTGATTTAGGGCCATATGCAGACATTTTCCCACCGTTAATCATAATCACTAATGCTGAACCGGCTGTACTGGTTTTCGATTTTAGTTGGTCAATTTTTTGATTAAAGTCTTCAATCAATTTAGATGCTTCTTTCTCTTTTTCAAAAATCCAACCTAATTGACGAGTTCGCTCAGTTAAACTCGCTAAGAAGTTATTGGAATCAATATCTAAGGAGATTGTTTCTGCTAATTTTTCCAATTTTGGATAGGCATCTGTTGCTCGTCCACCTGCTATAATTAAGTCAGGATTGATAGAGCTAAGTACTTCGTAATTTGGCTCAAACAAAGTCCCAATGTTAGTATAGGACTTATCACTATATTTAGATAAGAAATCAGGTAAATGGACATTTGATTGTGGTACAGCTGAGACTGGAATATTCAATGCATCAATAATATCAAGAGTTGCAACGTTAAAAACAGCTACTTTTTTGGGAACAGACCCAAAAAGTGCTTCGCCTTGAGCGTGTTTAATTACCAGAGCATCTTTCTTAATATCGGAATAATCTGGTTTTTGGTTATTCTGATTATTATCACACCCAACAACTAACAGCAATACAGCAAACAGCACTGTAATTTTAACTTTGATAAATGAATACATATGAACTCCTAATTATTGTTCAGATAAAAACAACACAAATATAAATAATTCTCATTTGCATTAAATTGTATCTAAAAACAACTCCGTGTTCAATAAACTTTAAAGAATATCTAAAGTCAGTGTTAAATGATTAGAAAACGTTTCTTTACATAGCGTTATATCAAAATTTTATAGATCAATTAGCCAATATCACTATCATTTTTATTTGAAAACTCTTTTAACTTTCTGGTTAAAGTATTACGCCCCCACCCTAATAAATTTGCTGCTTCTTGTTTATGTCCTCGGGTAAAATTAAGTGCGCAATTTAATAAAATACGCTCTACTTCTGTCACTGCCTCAGTTAAAATGCCCGATTTTCCTGCGACAAGCGATTGTTTAGCCCATTGTTCCAGTAAAAATTGCCAATCCATTGCAACTTGAGAGTCGTTTAATGTCAAACTTATATCATTACGACCAACCGAAATTTTAGGCATCGGAAATTGTAATAGCTCTGGTGGTAGATCTTGCACTAAAATTTCTTTACTAGAAGACATGACTGTCACCCAACGACAGGTATTTTCAAGCTGTCTTACATTGCCCGGCCAATTAAATTTACATAGAACACTCATCGCTTCGGGACTAAAAACTTTACTTTCAACGCCTAACTCTTTAGCCGTGGTATATAAAAAATGCTCTGCAAGTTTCGGAATATCTTGAGCACGATCACGTAAAGGAGGCAATAAAATACGGATTACATTTAAGCGATGAAACAAATCATCCCGAAATTTGCCTTCGCGCACTCTTGCTTCTAAATCTTGATGCGTTGCGGCAATAATTCTGACATCAACTTTTACGGGGGAATAACCACCAATACGATAAAATTGTCCATCGGCAAGGACTCGAAGTAACCGTGTTTGAACATCAAGAGGCATATCACCGATTTCATCTAAAAATAAGGTTCCACCATTAGCCTGTTCAAATCGTCCATGCCTGATTTGTGCAGCCCCAGTAAACGCTCCTTTTTCGTGTCCAAAAAGTTCAGATTCAATCAGATCTTTGGGAATCGCTGCCATATTAAGTGCGATAAAAGGTGAATGAGATCGAGGGCTATGAGTATGCAACGCTTTTGCGACTAACTCTTTACCTGTACCTGATTCACCATTAATCAGCACACTAATAGAAGATTTCGATAAGCGTCCAATAATCCGAAATACCTCTTGCATTGAAGGTGCTTCACCTATTATGCCTGTTGATGCTTTTGCCGTAACATGAGTACGCTGATGATTTGGTACTTGTAAATGTTGAGACTGTGCAATAGCACGTTCAACAAGTTGAATCATTTCATCCACATCAAAGGGTTTGGGAATATAATCAAAAGCCCCTTTTTGGTAAGCGTTGACAGCAGCATCTAGATCAGAATGCGCTGTCATAATAATGACAGGCAAATGGGGAAATTGTGCTTTGATATAATTAAGTAATGATAGACCATCGATGCCAGGCATTTTGATATCAGAAATTAGTACAGCTGGTTTGGGTAGTTGATTAGTCAAAGCTTCGATCACATCTTGACCGTTTGCAAAACTAATACAATTAAAATGCGCATTGGTAAGTGCTTTTTCTAATACCCAACGAATTGAACTATCATCATCAACAACCCAAACATTCATTTTAAATTACCTCATTGTTTGATTGGCAAATAGACTGAAAATTCAGTGTGTCCAGGCCAACTATTAAATTCAATTTTACCATGATGTTGATCAACAATATTATGTGCAATAGAAAGACCGATTCCTGTCCCACCTTCATAACCGCTTACCATAGGATAAAAAAGTGTATCTTGAATATGAACAGGTACCCCCGGTCCATTATCTTCAATATCAATACGTGCACATAGTCGATAACGTTGTCCATGCAATGTAACTTGAAAGGCAGTTCTCGTTCTGATTGTTATCGTACCTGTTTTCGTACCGATAGCCTGTAAAGCATTTCGCACAATATTTAAAATAACTTGTTCGATCTGCTCTGAATCATGGATAAATTCTGGCAAACTTGGATCATAATCCCGTAAAATAGTCACATTTAATGGTTTTTCGATGCATAATAACGCATAAGTTCGCTCAATCGCTTGATGAATATTTTGTACTTTTTGGTGCAAGCGTTGCTGTGGTCCTAATAACCTATCTACTAGATTTCTTAATCTATCTGCTTGTTCAATAATAATTTGCGTATAATCTTGCAACTCATTTTTTGGTAATTCTCGTGATAATAATTGAGCGGCACCTCGAAGCCCACCTAATGGGTTTTTAATTTCATGTGCTAGCCCTCGCACAAGTTCACGAGCAGCACTTTGTTGAGCTTGTTGTAACTGTTCTTGGCTTAACCGTTTATGATTATTTAAAGGCGCCATTTCAATTAAGATCTGTTCATTACTTAAGGGTTGTGCCGTTAACGATAAGATATGCAATTCATTATTCACCACCAAATTCACTTCAGTATCCGTAAAACCTTGATTTTTGGATAACGAACTTTGCATTAACTCGAAATCTAAAGAATGGTAACTCAATAAATCAGGAAGATAACTATCTAATAACTTTTTGGGACTTTGTGCTAATAGCTGTTGGGCAGCGGTATTGGCGTAAACAATATTGAGATTTTTATCAAGTAATAAAATACTTGTAATCATCGAGTTGAGAACAAGATCAGCATCAGATTCACTATCAAATGTCATCGTCGGTATTCCGTCCTCATTAAAATCCACCGCTTTACACGGTGGATTAACTGTTTAAATTTTAGATAAATTTATAAACTATAGTAAAGTTCAAATTCAACTGGATGTGGTGTCATACGTACACGATCAACGTCTTGACGTTTTAAATCAATATACGCATCAATCGTATCATTAGTGAAGACATTCCCACGCGTTAAGAAGTCACGATCAGCATCTAATGCATTAAGCGCTTCTTCAAGTGAACCGGCCACTTGTGGAATTAATTTAGATTCTTCCGGTGGTAAATCATATAAGTTTTTATCCATTGCATCGCCAGGATGAATTTTGTTAATAATACCATCTAAACCAGCCATTAACTGCGCAGCAAATGATAAATATGGATTACCTGCTGGATCAGGGAAACGAACTTCAATACGGCGTGCTTTCGGGCTAGTCACAACCGGAATACGAATTGAAGCAGAACGGTTACGAGCAGAATACGCAAGCATAACAGGCGCTTCATAACCCGGTACTAAACGTTTATATGAGTTTGTTGCAGGGTTTGTAAATGCATTGATAGCTTTAGCATGTTTAATAATACCGCCAATATAGAATAATGCCATTTCAGAAAGCCCAGCATATTTATCACCGGCAAATAAGTTAACTCCATCTTTAGCTAAAGATTGATGGCAGTGCATGCCTGAACCATTATCGCCAAACATCGGTTTCGGCATAAATGTCGCTGTTTTACCATAAATATGCGCTACATTTTGCACAACATATTTATAAATTTGAACTTCATCCGCTTTTTTAGTTAATGTATTGAAACGACAAGCAATTTCATTTTGTCCTGCAGTTGCCACTTCATGGTGATGAGCTTCAACCACTAAACCAAGTTGTTCCATAATTAAACACATCTCTGAGCGGATATCTTGCGATGAATCAACCGGAGGAAGTGGGAAGTAACCGCCTTTTACGCCTGGGCGATGACCCTTGTTACCTTCTTCATATTTTGTGCCTGAATTCCAAGCGGCTTCAATATCATCAATATGAACAAAACTACCTGACATCGGTGAACCAAAACGAACATCATCAAATAAAAAGAATTCGGGTTCTGGTCCAAAAATAACAGTATCAGCAATGCCTGAAGATTTTAAAAACTCTTCAGCACGTTTTGCGATTGAACGAGGATCACGATCATAACCTTGTAGCGTTGCAGGTTCGAGTACATCACAACGGAGATTTAATGTTACATCTTCAAAAAATGGATCAATAACAGCACTTGAAGCATCTGGCATTAAGACCATATCGGATTCATTAATCCCTTTCCAACCAGCAATTGATGATCCGTCAAACATTTTACCGTCTTCAAAAAAGTCAGCATCAATTTGACTAACGGGTATCGTAACGTGTTGCTCTTTACCTTTGGTATCAGTAAAACGCAAATCGACAAATTTAACATCATTTTCTTTAATTAGTGTTAATACTTTTTGTATAGACATGTATCTTCTCCGTTGAGGACAAATAATTGTTCAGTTCGTAAGGCATTCTTGCCAAGTTATTTTCTTTTATGCAAATATGATGCCAAGTTTTAAGTCACGTTTTTCTAGTGAATTTACGGGTTAAATAGTAACACAAATAGCATTGATGCACCAAAATAATGCATAAAAACACTTAGAATGCACCAATAAAAGGCGTTGCACATTTATTTTGCTAAAAAGATGTCGTTCACGCATTCAATCATCCTTGTAATAATCAAAAACTCAATAAGAATCTTCTCAATTTAACGCTCGATAATTTGGGGAACAACAAGATTTTCTTATAGGTACTGTATTTCAGTGCATAATATCGCTATAATCTCTTCTTATATTGAAAAACTAGGTAATTATAAAAGTATGGACTTTATTACACTCGAAATTATACCTTTTGTTAAAAATCATATTTTACTTTCTTTAGGTTGGATTGTACTTTTTATTGCAATCATTGTATTAACCATCAAAAGTAAGTTATCAAAAGTTAAAATCATTAATAATGCTCAAGCAATCAATCTGATTAATAAACAAAATGCTAAAATCATTGATTTGCGATCAGCTGATAGTTTCAAAAAGGGGCATATTACCGATTCCCTGAATATACTCCCCATTGATATCAAAAATGCGAGTGCAAATTCTATTGAAAAACACAAAGAAAATTTTGTTATTTTAGTTGATGATAATGGTCTATCATCAGCCGGTATCGGTGAAGTACTTGTTAAACAAGGTTTCTTGAATGTTTTTGCATTAAAAGATGGCATTGCAGGATGGAATGGCGAAAATTTACCATTAGTTAGAAAATAAAACTATATTAAAATAAGGTTAGATCATGACAGAACAAAACAATACACAACAACCAGAAACACAATTTGCAATTCAACGTATTTATACAAAAGATGTTTCATTTGAAACCAATAATGTACCTGAAGTTTTTACCAAACAATTTCAACCAGCCATGAATGTTGAATTGAATACATCATCTCAATCCTTAAATGATGATGTTTATGAAGTCGCATTACGCATTACAGTAACAATGAAATCACAAGACGAAGTTGCCTATATTTGTGAAGTTACGCAAGCAGGTATTTTTTCACTTGTTGGATTCAATGACGCACAGTTACAACACTGTTTAGGTGCTTACTGTCCGAATATTTTATTCCCGTATGCACGAGAAACAATTTCTAACTTAGTCATTAAAGGTTCTTTCCCACCAGTTAATTTAGAACCGGTTAACTTTGACGTGTTATTTATGAACTATCTTCAACAGCAACAACAATCAGTTGAAGAAGAATCAACAGAAACATTACAATAATCATTGTGATTTAATCTAGAACGATAAATCTAACGGTTAATTATGGAAAAACATGCTGTTGTCACAGTAATCGGTGCAGGTTCTTACGGAACCTCTTTAGCTATTTTACTTGCACGTAATGGTCATCAAACATTATTGTGGGGACATAATTCACACAAAATGATGGCTTTACAGCATGACAGGCAAAATAAACAATTTTTGCCTGATATTCCTTTTCCTGAATTACTGCACATTGAAAGTGATCTGCAAACAGCTGTTTCAGCGTCACCAATCTTACTCATAGTGGTACCTAGCCATGCTTTTGGTACTATTTTAAAGCAAATAAAACCCTATTTACGCAAAGATAGTAAAATTGTTTGGGCAACCAAAGGACTTGAGGTCAATACCGGACGTTTATTGCAAGATGTCGCCAGAGAAATTTTAGGCAATCAAATCCCCCTAGCTGTCATTTCAGGCCCTACTTTTGCTAAAGAAGTTGCCTCAGGTTTGCCAACGGCGGTAACAGTTGCTTCAACGGATGATGATTTTTTAACTGAGTTACAAAATTTATTTCATTGTAGTAAAAGTTTTCGGGTCTATAGCAGTAAAGATTTTATTGGGGTGCAACTTGGTGGCGCCATTAAAAATGTGATTGCGATAGGAGCAGGATTGTCTGATGGGCTGGGTTTTGGTGCGAATGCAAGAACAGCGTTAATCACACGTGGACTGGCTGAAATGATGCGATTGGGCGAAGCGCTTGGTGCAGATCCTGCAACGTTTATGGGCATGGCTGGACTTGGTGATCTTGTATTAACCTGTACGGATAATCAATCACGAAATCGACGTTTCGGTATTTTGCTGGGACAAAATAAATCTATTCAAGAAGCACAAGATATTATCGCACAAGTTGTCGAAGGATTTAAAAATACTAAAGAAGTTTGGACACTTGCAAAACAATATCATGTGGATATGCCAATCACTGAACAAATTTATAAAGTACTATACGAGCATAAAGATCCTAAACAAGCGGCAATGACCTTACTCGGACGATCACAGAAAGAAGAACTAAAAAGTTAATTTTTAATACCGTTATATCATCACTTTGTATTAACGCTATTAAATAACGTTGTAATTAAAATGAGCTATTCTTTCTAATCTTTAGCTTATATATTTGTTCCAATACCCTTTTCTTTTGCTTTTAGATAAATATCATATCCAACATAAACATCGAGAACGGCTGTTCCCACCGTTTTAAATAATGTGATTTGCTCATCGTTTTGGCGACATTTTTGCGAATCAGTAACTAATTCACCCAACTCAAAAAAATCATTTTTGGATACACGTTTCTGGTTAATTGGATCAATAATATCCCCTGCTTCGGCAAAAACGCCCTCTTTAGTATCAAGTACACGAATGTCCGCTTTATCAACAATATTACTTGGTATTTCATGCATTTCAGGGGTATATGCACCCACACCATTAATATGAGTACCAGGCTTAACGATATCACCATTAAATGTGACCACTTTAGATGTTGTCACTGAGGTGATAATATCTGCTTGACCAATGTCTTCATCAAAATTTTGCGAAAAATAGAGATTGGCTGAAAAATGTGAAAAGTGTTTTTTCATCGCTTCCGTAAATTGTTTCGCTTTTTGTTCATCGATATCGTAAATAGCTACATCAGTAAGATCCCGAACGGTTAACATGGCTTCTAATTGTGATACTGCCTGACCTCCTGTTCCAATTAATACTGCTCGTCGAGCATTTTTTCTTGCTAAAAGATCGGTTGCCGCACCTTGTACCGCCCCTGTACGAAGTTGAGTTACAAAAGTACCATCTAAAATGGCACAAACTTCCCCAGTTAAAGGATCTAACATCATCACTTGCGCTGGTACGGAGGGTTTACCCAATTTAGGATTATCCGGAAATACAGACACAATTTTAATGCCAACGATATCCTTACCTTTTATATGCGCGGGCATAAATAAACTTTGCCCTTTCTGCATATCAAAATTGATACGTAAAGGCACTTCACTATCTCCTTGGGTATAGATTTTTAAAGCTTGTTTATCTGCCTCAATGGCATCTTTCATACTATAAACATGTTGAATATCATTTGCGGATAAAATTAACATTTTCACTCCAGACCTTTTTTTATGATTTATTTTACGTTTTTTATAGGCATTGTCTAACTTTTAGATAACTAACCAAAGAAAATCATTAATCATGTTCAGATTATTCATAATAAATTCAAAATAAACAACATATCTTGTGTATTTCCTCTATTTTCACTATTATGACAAGGTGCAATTTTGCACGGAAATTGAGAATTAAGATGTTATTCAATATATTAAGGGTTATTTTAAAGTTTCTTTTTCATGTCAAAATTTATGGTAACCTAAAAAACTTAAAGCAAGAAAGATTGCTTATCACTCCTAACCATGTTTCCTTTCTTGATGGTCTTCTAATCGGTGTTTTCTTACCTGTTAGACCCGTGTTTGCCATTTATTCAGGTTATATTGATCACTGGTTAGTTCGTTTAGCAAAACGGTACGTGGATTTTGTGCCGATGGATCCGATTAATCCTATGGCGATTAAACGCTTAGTACGCGAAATTGAAAAAGGACGTCCGATAGTCATATTCCCTGAAGGAAGAATCACCGTAACAGGGTCATTAATGAAAATTTATGATGGAGCGGCTTTTGTAGCGGCTCGATCGAAAGCAACAATTGTACCAGTCTGGATTGAAGGAGCAGAGTTCACATTAACTAGCCGCCTAAAAGGACTGTTTAAACGTCGCTTATTTCCTAAAATAACGATTCATGTACTTGAACCGACCACAATTCCAATGCCAAATGTGCCTAAAGCAAAAGACAAACGCTATATAGCGGGTGAAAAATTGCATCAAATCATGATGAATGCTCGTCTAGCAAGCCGTCCTAAATTAACACTATTTGAAGCATTACTTGAAGCACAAGTTCGCTACGGGACAAAATCAAGAACAGTACAAGACCCGACAACGTCCGAATTATCTTATCGTAATTTACTTAAGCAAATTATTGGTGTAAGTTGCATTATCGAAAAAATTACCGAGAAAAAAGAACGAGTGGGTGTTTTACTCCCCAATGCCACAATCACCGTTGCGACTATTTTCGGTTTATTAGTGAAAAATCGAGTACCTGCCATGCTTAATTATACTGCTGGTACAAAGGGATTAACCTGTGCAATTACTGCCGCCGAAATTAAATCCATTGTCACATCGCGTAAATTTATTCAAAAAGGTAAACTCGATTATCTCTTAGATGAGATCAAAGGCATTAAGTGGTATTTTCTGGAAGATTTACGCAGTAGTTTGACTTTAAAAGATAAGCTCTATGTGGCAGTGAATCAATATATTCCACGTTTTGTTGAATGTAATCAAACGAGTGATGATGAAGCACTTGTTCTTTTTACATCAGGCTCTGAGGGTAACCCTAAAGGGGTTGTGCATACGCATGGTAGTCTACTTGCTAATGTTGAACAAATTCGATCGGTTATTGATCCTACTCCAGCCGATCGATTTATGTCTGCGTTACCGTTGTTCCATGCTTTTGGTATCACAGCTGGTTTGTTTTTACCGCTTTTTTCAGGAAGTCGTACATTTTTATATCCAAACCCTTTACACTATCGAATGGTACCAGAAATTATTTATGACCAAAATTGTACCGTTCTATTTGGTACACCAACTTTTTTAGCTAACTATGCTCGCTATGCCCACCCATTTGATTTTATGCGTTTACGCTATGTGGTAGCTGGCGCTGAAAAATTATCAGAACCAGTACGAGAACTATGGAAAGATAAATATGGCATTCGTATTTTAGAAGGTTATGGCGTCACCGAATGTGCACCGGTCGTTGCCCTCAATGTACCTATGGCATTTAAAAATGGCACAGTTGGTCGTTTATTGCCGGGGATGACTTCACGGTTAATTCATATACCTGGCATTAGTGAGGGAGGAGAGTTACAAGTTAAAGGGCCAAACGTGATGAAAGGTTATTTGCGCGTTGAAAATCCAGGCACCCTTGAACCACCTGTCGCCATAGATGAAAACGGTGAAGCTGAACAGGGTTGGTACGATACCGGTGATATCGTTTCAATTGATGATGAAGGTTTTATCACCATTAAAGGACGACTAAAACGATTTGCCAAAATAGCAGGTGAAATGGTCTCTTTAGAGAGTGTAGAGGCACTCGCTAAAAAAGTGGATCCCGATGCAATGCATGGTGCAACAGTAAAAGCTGATGCAGCAAAAGGGGAAGCAATTGTACTTTTCACAACTTCAACCAAGTTAGATCGTGAACAACTAAGTCAAACAGCACAAGAACTTGGTATTCCTGCTTTAGCCGTTCCTCGTGATATTCGTGTTGTTAAAGAACTTCCACTTCTTGGAACAGGAAAAATAGACTTTATCACCCTTCGAAAAATGGCTGACGAATAGCATAAGGATATCACATGAACCACAATTCACTATTAAGCAAAGGCATGGTGGCAACCATGCTGGCGCAATTCTTTTCAGCATTTGCAGATAATGCAATATTCTTTGCTATTCTTGCCTATATCAGAAAACTTCAGTACCCAGAATGGAGTGAGTCAGCACTACAAATCGGTTTTGTGATTCCTTTTATCATCCTTTCTCCTTTTGTTGGTCAATTTGCTGACTGTATGTCTAAAGGAAAAGTCATGATGATTTCAAATGCGATGAAGCTATTAGGCGCAGCCTGTATCTGTCTTAATTTCAGCCCTTTTATTGGCTATTTTTTAGTAGGTGTTGGTGCAGCGGGTTATTCGCCTGCTAAATATGGCATTTTAGGCGAACTGACTTCAGGTAATAATTTAGTCAAAGCGAATGGATTGATAGAAGCATCCACTATTGCGGCTATTTTACTGGGTTCACTTGCTGGCGGACATCTTGCCGATATGAATGTCAGTGCGTCCTTACTTGCATGTGTATTAATGTATGGTTTTGCTGTTATTGCTAATATTTTTATTCCTAAACTCCCTGCTGCCAGAAAAGATATTCAATGGAATATAAAGGGTATGATAAAAGATTTTAGTAAAACCGTTCACATTATTCTCAATAATAAACTTGTTTTATATACTTTATTAGGCACAAGTCTATTCTGGGGGGCGGGAGTTACCTTACGATTTTTATTAATCCTTTGGGTACCAGCTGTTTTAAATATTACTGATATCGCAACACCAACAAATCTAAATGCAGTCGTTGCTATCGGCATTGTTATTGGAGCAGGATTAGCCAGCTTACTGATCTCAATCAATAATACGTTACGTTGCATTCCGGCAGGTATTATGATGGGCATTGCCGTTATCGCATTCACTTTACAAAGCAACCTTATTGCTTGTTATGTATTATTAATTGTTATTGGTGCGTTAGGCGGATTCTTTTTAGTACCCTTAAATGCATTAATTCAAAAAACGGGTAAAGATCTCGTTGGTGCAGGCAGTGTCATTTCCGTACAAAATTTAAGTGAATATACTACAATGATGGTTATGTTGGGTCTTTATACTGTTGCTGTATCTTTTAAGATCTCGATAATAACAATTGGCGTTAGTTTCGGCGCTTTATTTGCAATTATCATCTTTTTACTGTGGCTAGGATTAAAAAAGTATGCAACCAATAAATCTATCAAAAATGTTAACTGAAAGTCGTAATCCATACAGCGAAAAAATTGATAGCTGTTCGACGATCGATATACTCAAAATCATCAATAATGAAGATAAGCATGTTGCCGTTGCTGTTGAAAAAGAGTTAGCAAATATCGCTAAAGCAGTGGATGTGATTAGTCAAACTTTTTTAAATCACGGTCGTTTAATTTATCTCGGTGCCGGCACTTCAGGTCGGCTTGGTATTTTAGATGCAAGTGAATGCCCACCCACCTATGGCACCCCTCCTCAACAAGTCATCGGATTGATTGCTGGTGGTCAAACGGCAATTTTTAAAGCCGTTGAAAATGCCGAAGATAATCCTGAATTAGCAATAACTGATTTGAAAAATATTCACTTTTCAGCCAATGATATTTTAGTTGGTATTGCCGCAAGTGGTCGCACTCCCTACGTTATAGGTGGTATGCAATTTGCTAAATCAATTGGCGCAACAGTGATAAGTTTATGCTGTAACCCCAATGCCCCTATGATTGATCTGGCAGACGTCGCCATCACACCAATTGTAGGAGCTGAAGTGATAACGGGTTCATCAAGAATGAAAGCCGGAACAGCACAAAAACTTGTCCTTAATATGTTAACCACAGCTAGCATGATCAAAATTGGTAAAGTTTACGGTAATTTAATGGTCGATGTCGAAGCCACTAATGCTAAATTAATTGAGCGACAAATATCCATTGTCATGCAAGCAACTGAATGTGACCGCCAAACGGCAATGTTAGCGCTTAAACAGAGTGATAGACACTGTAAAACAGCTATTTTAATGATTCTCGGTCACTTTGATGTTAATCAAGCAAAAAAATTATTATCAGAAAATAATGGTTTTATCAGAAAAGCACTATCGGCGAGTTGATAAGATAATTATAGAAAAAATAAACATAAATGGTCTGTTTTTATGATCTATGTCTAATTTTCAAATTAGGATTATTGACAATCTATTACATAATAGAGAAATATAAAAACTGTACCATTTATTTAAACAGAATATTACAGGCATAACAGTGCACTGAGATAATTATAATATGATTTAGTAAGATTAAGCGTAAATTCATCACTTCTTTCATGGATGTATACACTTCTCGCTAATTTCTGATATTAATTTTTTATTCAATTTTTGAAAGACACACAAGGACATTGTATGAGGAGATCACTATTTCATATCGCTATACTTGGTATTTTCATCCTATCAACGCCAATGGTTGTCTATAGTCAAAATCATCAGCTTTTAACAAATTCCAATTTATCAACGATATCCACTATCTCGGATCCTACTTTGATAAAAACCCAATTTGGATTAGTTAAAGGTCAACTCGACAACATCAACAACGTTCTCGTGTGGACAGGCATACCTTATGCGAAAGCACCCTCAGGGGAGCTAAGATGGAAAAAACCGATTGACCCTGAACCATGGGAAGGTATATTTGATGCAACTCAAGCAAGTCCTATCGCATTTCAGCTCAATGAAAATAACATCATTGGTTCAGATAATAGTTTAAATCTCAATATCTATCGACCGAATAATAATAAAAAAAATTTACCAGTTCTCGTTTATATTCACGGTGGAAACAACCAAATCGGAAAAGCAGAAGAGATGACAGGCAACGGCATGGTAACCGATCTGGATGCAATTTTTATCTCAATCAATTATCGTTTGGGGCCACTCGGATTTAATCCGCTTCCTGCCTTGCAAACGGGTGATAAACTCGAAGATTCGGGTAACTATGCGTTATTGGATATGGCAAAATCATTGGATTGGATTAAAGACAATATTACCTATTTTGGTGGAAATCCTCACAATATCACTGTCTCTGGCTTTTCAGCGGGTGGACGAGATGTGATGGCGATGTTAATCTCACCTATTTTTAAAGATAAATTTCAAAAAGCGATCTCTTTTAGTGGTGGTATGACCATTGCAAATAAAGAGGATAGCATTAAAGTCTTTGCCAAAGCTATAGCCCCACTTGCTGTTGAAGATAAAATAAAGCCAACTGAAGAACAAGCTTATCATTGGCTGTTAACCAATCATCCCGATGTCAAAGCATATTTGTATAGCCTATCTTCTGAAAGATTGGTTTCACTAATGAATAATGCCGGAATCAGAATGAGTGTCTTTCCGCATTTATATAACGACGGCTATGTGATCCCCAAAGAAGGGTTTAATACGCATCAATATCATTCTGTGCCATTGATCATGCTGACCGGTACGGGTGAGTTTTCATTATTCGCTAAATCTTCGGCTTATTTTAGTGCATCCTTTAATCATGGTATACCAAGCGGACAAACGCTAACAGCATTTCAATTCGCCAATAAATATGGCGGAAAATTATATGATTTATTTAATGTTTCAGACTCAGCCCAAAAAATGGCACCTTTCTATAAAGCAAAAATTTATGGTATGGAAATAAAATACGGCGAAGATCAAAATATTGTAGGCTTACCAATGGGATTATATGGTGCTTTTCATGGTGTTTTTTTACCACTGATGGATCCGTATTCAGAAAATTATAATGGGTTAATAGCAAATGCTTATAAAACTCAAGGCGCTAAACAACTCAGCAAGATTTATAAAAAATATATTCATAATTTTATCTATAACGGCGATCCTAATGGCAACGATTTAGTCTATTGGAATAATTGGTCTATAACAAATAATAACGCGAATAAAGGACTACTCTATATCAATGCCGACAAAGAAAAAGCTATAGTTTATATGGGAAGACAACATTTTTCTTACCGTGATGTGCTTGATGAAATGGATAACGATCAATCTATCCCACCAGAAATAAAAAAAACGCTTATTTCTGAGGTATTAAATGGTCGGTGGTTTAGTCATGAACTTGATCTTAGATATCATAATAAGTCATTATGGTTAAAATAACTAATCTTAATGAATAAGATTATCGATCTTATTGTTCTGTCAAGAAGTTGAAATTTGTCAATGAGTAAACTTTAACACCCAATGACACAACTCAATTATCAGATAAAAGACTTTAACTTTTTTATGATTAAACATTTTGTATTTTATGAAGGACAACAGATTATTTATACAAAAAGCTATTTACAAAATGGGGATTTATTTCAATAATTCTATTCGAAATAAAACTTATATTGGTTCGTTAATATCACGAATTTCAGCCCTGTTTAAAGTTACAGACTATATTATTTATAGTTAATTTTTAATATCAATTTTTGATAAAAATTTATGACATTTATATTATGAATATAATATAAAAATTGGGAGGTAGTTGTATGGTAGGAATTATTCTAGCAACTCATGGTGAGTTTGCAGAAGGGATTCTACAATCTGGGTCAATGATTTTTGGAGAGCAAGAAAACGTGCAAGCCGTAACCTTGCATCCGAGTGATAGCCCTGAAAGTTTAAAAGAACGAATGTTAGCCGCAATAGCAACTTTCGACGATCAAAATGAAGTACTTTTTTTAGTTGATTTATGGGGTGGCACGCCATTTAATCAAGCAAATAATCTATGTGGTGAACACCCTAATTGGGCAATTGTTGCAGGTTTAAATCTACCGATGCTTATTGAAGCTTATTCATCTCGTTTTTCAATGGAAACTGCTAAAGAAATTGCCGTTGCAATCTTAGAATCAGCGAAAGAAGGAATTAAAGCAACAGTTGAAGCACCGGCTGCAAGCACCACTGCTACTCAACAAACGAATACCATACCTGAAGGCACCGTTCTAGGTGATGGTAAAATGAAAATTGTCTTGGCTCGGGTTGACTCTCGTTTATTACATGGTCAAGTCGCCACCGCTTGGACAAAATCAACCAATCCTAATCGTATCATCGTGGTATCGGATTCAGTATCGAAAGATGAATTAAGAAAAAAACTGATCGAAGAAGCCGCTCCTCCGGGGGTAAAAGCAAATGTCGTGCCGATTAAAAAAATCATCGAAGTTTCGCGCGATCCACGATTTGGCAATACTAAGGCATTATTACTATTCGAAAACCCACAAGATGTATTACGAACTATTGAAGGCGGGGTTGACATTGATACCCTTAATATTGGCTCAATGGCGCACTCTGTCGGTAAAGTAATGGTAAATAAAGTGCTGTCAATGAATGCGGATGATGTAGAAACATTTGAAAAATTAAAAGAAAAACACGTGAAATTTGATGTTCGCAAAGTACCTAATGATTCTAATAGTAATATGGATGAATTGTTGAAAAAAGCGAAAGAAGAATTAGCAGCACAAAAGAATTAGGACTTATACAAGAGGTTATATTATGACATTATCAATTGTTGCTATCATTTTAGTGATAGTTATTGCCTTTCTGGCAGGAATGGAAGGTATTTTAGATCAGTTTCAATTTCATCAACCATTAGTTGCCTGTTCATTAATTGGTTTGGTGACCGGTAATCTTGAAGCAGGTGTTGTTCTGGGTGGATCATTACAAATGATAGCCCTAGGTTGGGCTAACATCGGTGCAGCTGTTGCACCCGATGCGGCTTTAGCCTCTGTTGCTTCGTCCATTATTTTGGTTTTAGGTGGACAAGGTGCTGCAGGCGTAACAACAGCTATTGCTATTGCCATTCCTTTAGCAGTTGCAGGATTATTTTTAACAATGATTGTCCGAACGATTGCTGTACCATTAGTACATATGATGGATGCAGCGGCAGAAGAAGGTAATATCCGTAAAATTGAACTATTACAAATATTAGGTATCTGCTTACAAGGTTTAAGAATTGCCATTCCGGCAGCTGCGCTATTATTTATTCCAGCCGAAACAGTAAAAGGCGCATTAGAATCTATGCCTGAATGGTTAACAACAGGTATGGCAATTGGTGGTGGTATGGTCGTTGCTGTGGGTTATGCCATGGTAATTAATATGATGGCAAATCGTGAAGTTTGGCCATTCTTCATCATTGGTTTTGTGGTTGCAGCTATCTCACAATTAACCCTTATTGCGTTAGGTGCATTAGGTATTGCATTAGCAATGATTTATCTTAGCCTTTCAGAACGTGGCAATTCATCAAATGGTGGAAGCAAAGGTGATCCACTTGACGATATTTTAAATGATTACTAAGTACTTGGAGTAAAAAAATGACTGATAAAATTCAATTATGCAAAAAAGATCGTTTAGCGGTTGCTTGGCGCTCAACCTTTCTCCAAGGTTCTTGGAATTATGAACGTATGCAAAATGGTGGTTGGGTCTATTCAATGATCCCTGCAATAAAAAAACTTTATACCACCAAAGAAGATCGTTCAGCAGCACTTAAACGCCATTTAGAATTCTTTAACACTCACCCTTATTTAGCTTCACCGGTTCTTGGTGTAACGCTTGCTCTCGAAGAAGAACGTGCTAATGGCGCTGCAGTTGATGATGTTGCCATCCAAGGTGTAAAAGTTGGGATGATGGGACCTTTAGCCGGAGTTGGTGATCCCGTGTTCTGGTTTACGGTAAGACCAATGCTTGGTGCGCTTGGTGCATCACTTGCACTTAGTGGCAATGTTATGGGACCAATTTTATTCTTTTTACTTTGGAATATTATCCGTTGGAGTTTTATGTGGTACACCCAAGAGTTTGGTTACCGTACAGGTTCTAAAATCACCGATAATTTATCGGGTGGCTTATTGCAAAAAATTACCAAAGGTGCTTCCATTTTAGGGATGTTTATTCTGGCGGCCTTGGTGCAAAGGTGGGTATCAATTAATTTTCAACCTGTTGTTTCAAAAGTTAAATTGGGCGACGGTGCTTTTATTGATTGGAATCACTTACCAGCTGGTTCAGAAGGCATTCAAACCGCATTACAACAAATGCAAGCGGGGTTATCCCTTACTCAAGAAAAGGTCACCACCCTACAAAATAATTTAGACCAACTGATACCAGGACTGGTTCCGTTACTTTTAACCTTTTTATGCATGTGGTTATTACGTAAAAAAGTATCACCAATCTTAATAATCCTCGGACTCTTTGTTGTCGGGATTGCAGGACATGTGATTGGTCTTTTATAAGTTCAAACTTTAAGTAATCGATAAAAAGCATAATTTACTGTTTAAATTATGCTTTTTTATCTTTTATCAATAAATATTTGAATAATTGAGTCCAAAGGTTTTGGCTGTTCACATTATAAAAAAACAATAAATTAACTTTAGTATTAATATGGAAGTCATATAAATGGTTCAATCATTAAACTCCAAAATAGACCTAACCGTTAAAGCTACCGCATTTACAGCTTTTACCGAGTATGGACAAATTATGATTGGAAATAAAGCGTTGGAATTTTATCATCAGCGAGATGCACGTAAATACATCCAAATCCCATGGCAAGAAGTCAAATATGTTTCTGCATCCGTCTTATTTGGGGGAAAATGGATACCACGTTATACTATCCACACAAAACAAAATGGCTCCTTTACCTTTGCCTCAAAAAATCCTAAAGACGTATTAAGAGCAATCCGAGTTTATATTGGTGGTGACAAAATGGTAAAATCATTAGGTTTTTTTGGTGTTTTAAAGCGAGCATTTACTCGCAAACCAAGTCAAAAATAATCGATGCTAATATCCAAAATATTATAAATTATTCTAGCGTTATTCATGGTGAGGGTGACAACAGATAATGAATGCTATTTTGTCTATTCATTTTTTAATTGAATCTATTATATACTATCTTGTCTCTATCAATCATAATCAGTCATTGCACTTTTTGCCAGAAGGAGTATAATTCTGGGGCTTTGATTCTGTCCATGTTGGGCAGGAAAAAGATTATTTTTTAATTTAAGAGGATGTTATGGTAACTATTCGTTTAGCTCGTGGTGGCTCTAAAAAGCGCCCTTTTTATCAAGTAGTTGTCACTGATAGCCGTAACCCACGTGATGGTCGTTTTATCGAACGCATTGGTTTCTTTAATCCAATTGCACAAGGTAAAGCAGAAGAATTACGTTTAGATCTTGATCGCGTAAATCATTGGGTTGGTTTAGGTGCAACTGTTTCTGATCGTGTTAATTCATTGATCAAACAAGCACAAAAAGCTGCTTAATTAAGTAATAGATAGTCACTGTAAAATGAATACTGAGAATTTCATTGTTGTTGGTAAACTTGGTTCAAGCTACGGCATTCGTGGATGGCTCAGAATTTTTTCGTTTACAGAATTTCCGGATAGTATTTTTGATTACACACCTTGGTATATCCAGCGAGCTGGAAAATGGCAAGAGGTAATCGTAGAAAGCTTTAAACCCCATAATCAAGATATGATTGTGAAACTCAAAGGTGTTGACGATCGTGATCAAGCCAATGCATTAACCAACATTGAAGTGTTTGTCGATGCTGAAAATTTGCCTGAACTGAATCATGGTGATTTTTATTGGAAAGATCTGATTGGGTGCCGAGTAAAAACAGTCAACGGTTACGATTTAGGTCAGGTCACTGATTTAATGGAGACCGGCTCTAATGATGTATTGGTGGTAAAAGCAAATCTAAAAGATGCATTTGGAGCAACAGAACGTTTAATCCCTTTTGTTGAAGAACAATTTATTAAACAAGTTGATCTAACAACAAAAATGATTGTGGTCGATTGGGATCCTGCTTTTTAATTGGTAAGGTAACACTATGTGGATTGGCGTAATTAGCCTTTTTCCCGAAATGTTTCAAGCCATTACCTGTTATGGCGTAACTGGTCGAGCTGTAAAAAATGGGCTGTTAACAGTAAATTATTGGAATCCGCGCGACTTTGCGCATGATAAGCATAAGACTGTCGATGACAGACCTTATGGCGGTGGGCCGGGTATGTTAATGATGGTACAACCCCTTAGGGATGCAATTCATGCAGCGAAAGCTGTGGCAGGTGACAATACAAAAGTAATCTATCTTTCCCCACAAGGGCGCAAATTGAACCAACAAGGCGTTTGCGAATTGTCACAAAATCAAAAATTAATTTTGATTTGTGGACGTTACGAAGGTATTGATGAACGCGTGATCCAAACCGAGATTGACGAAGAATGGTCAATTGGAGATTACGTATTGAGTGGTGGTGAATTACCGGCAATGACGATGATTGATGCACTGGCAAGATTTATTCCCGGCGTGTTAAATCATGAATCATCAGCAGAAGAAGACTCTTTTGCTAACGGTTTACTTGATTGTCCTCACTATACCAGACCTGAGGTGTTAGATGGAATGGCGGTGCCTGACGTGTTAATGTCTGGTCACCATGAAGCGATTCGTCGTTGGCGATTAAAACAATCCCTTGGACGAACTTGGTTAAGAAGAGAAGATCTTCTTGAAAATCTAGCTCTGACTGATGAAGAGCAATGTTTACTCACTGAGTTTCAACGTGAATATCAGGATAAACATAGCCATTAAGATTTCAGTATAACTAGTAAGAGATAATATTATGAAAAATGCAATTATTCAGCAATTAGAACAAGAACAAATGAAAAAAGACATCCCGTCTTTTCGCCCGGGTGATACGGTTGAAGTAAAAGTATGGGTTGTTGAAGGTAACAAAAAACGTCTTCAAGCATATGAAGGTGTGGTTATTGCAATTCGCAATCGTGGTTTACATTCTGCATTTACAGTACGTAAAATTTCGAATGGCGAAGGTGTTGAAAGAGTATTCCAAACTCACTCACCGATTGTTGATTCAATTACTGTGAAACGTCGTGGTCAAGTACGTCAAGCTAAACTTTACTACTTACGCGAACTTCGTGGTAAAGCGGCTCGTATTAAAGAGCGCCTAAACTAGTTTTTATTGATTAACAATAAAAAACGATTAAAATAGATTAAATTAAATATGGTCACCATTAAGGTGACCGTTTTTATGTGTAACCAATATTTTTTCCCACCAGCTATCGTTGACACAATTCAAGCAATATCTTGGTCGAATAAAAGGTAATACTATGGCTAACTATCTTGTTGAGATTCTTGCCACAACAATAAAATTATTTGCATTAATGACACCACCTGCTGTATTAAGTGCATTTTTGAGTGGTACAAAACAGTATGATGAACAAGCACGCCGAAAAACCGCACGTAAAACGTCTTGTGCCGTGTTTATTATTGGCATTGTGCTATTCTTTTTCGGTAATGCGATGTTTAGTATTTTTGGCTTTACTCTCGATGCATTTCGAATTGGATCGGGGGCATTACTCTTTGTAACGGCAGTGGCATTAATGAACGATTCGCCTGACAAAAATAAAATTAATAGCGATGATGATATTAGTGTTGTCCCTTTGGCTATCCCACTTTGTATGGGCCCCGCATCAATTGGTACAATTATCGTATTAGGGACAAGTTCAGATGGTTTAATTCAAAATTTAATTGGTGCGTTATCACTATTAATTGCATCAAGTGGTATTTATGCCATGTTATTATGCTCTAAAACCATCGCTAAAGTTTTAAAAAATACCGGAATTGCAATTTTATCAAAATTAACCGGATTATTGATTTCAGCAATTGCTGCCCAAGTCGTATTTACTGGCGTCGCCGGAATTTTAAATCTTAATTAGTCTGATCATTGAATATATTAGATAATGACAAAGGTCAGATGTTATCTTCTCGGTAATCACTACTACGTTTACGGTAGTAAGTGATTACACCAACCTTATTTAACCAAATAGTTTAGTCATTTGTATGGGGCATAATTAATTTTCTTTTTTTGAAGAAAAAATACGAACTGATAATAATCATAATTAATACCAATTCCGATATAAAAATAAAATAACCGGATTCACCAAACCAAACTCCAATAATGATAATCGTATTAATCACCATCGAAATGATCGCAAGCCATGGATAAAATGGCGATTTAAATTTAATGGTCTCTTGCGGATATTTCCCCTTATTGACCCCTTGACGAAACTGAAATTGACACCAAGCGATAATAATCCAAGCAAAACATCCAACCTGCCCTGTCGCTGCAACCAAATAAAGATAAAGTTTTTCCGCAGCAATGTACTTTGAAAATAATGATACCAGCGCAATAATGGATATAAACAATATTCCTTTGGTTGGCACACCCCGCCTATTTACCTCTGCAAAATATTTTGGTGCTAAATTATCCTGAGACATTGACCATAACATTCTAGAACTGGCATAAATTGCAGAATTAGCTGCCGATATAGCGGCGCAAAAAATGACAAATAACATGACATAAGATGCAAAATTGATGCCTGCTTGCGTAAATACCCAAACAAAAGGGCTTATCTCTTCTTGTGCATTACCATAGGGATAAACAAGTGCCAAAACTGCAATTGCTAAAACATAAAATAGGATGATTCTAAAAGCGACACCTGTAATTATTTTAGGTAAAACGGTTTGTGGTGATTGGGCTTCCCCTGCTGCACTTCCTATCAATTCAACGCCTTGAAAAGAGTAAGTGACAATTGTCATACAGACAAAAATCGCTGAAAAACCGTTAGGAAACCATCCGTTTTCTGTTTTCAATGTTGGTAGCACATGGGTGTCAGCATATTGATGATATAGCAAGTAAATACCTGTCCCGATAAAAGCAATAATTGCCAGAACTTTTATTGTTGAAAACCAGTATTCACTTTCGCCGTAAGCTCGTACCGATGTGAGATGTACAAAGGTTAAAACAATTAAAATAATTAGACTAAACAGATAAATAGGAATAGAAGTGATAAATTGGTGAGCAATAATTGATGCCGCCGTTAAATCAGCCGCCATCGACAGCACCCAACTTAACCAATATAACCAACCTATAGTATAGCTCCAAATGGGATTAGGTATAAACATTAACGCATAGTGCTGGAAAGAACCGGCATGAGGAAATGTGCATGAAAGTTCACCTAAACAGAGCATGGTGGAGAGCATAATACAACCAGCCATCAAATAAGCAATAATCGTCCCTAGCGGACCAACCGTGCTAAGTGGTGCAGCAATACCAATAAATAATCCGGTACCAATCGAACCACCCAAAGAGATCATCAACAGATGCCGATTTTTTAAATTCTTTTTTAAACTAGTGGTACTCGGATAGGAACTTCCTTGATATTCAGATGTTGCCATGTAAACCGCCTAGTAAGGTAAAAAAGCTGCTGGAAACCAGCAGCTAACACGAATTAATAAATAAACCGTTTTTCTACACCATTCGTTTGACATGCCATAAGTAAGGCTGTGTAATCGAGTTCAAAACCAATCATATCACCTACTTTCAGTGTTTCTAACACATCTTCAATATCAACGATGGTATGATCACTGGTTTGCCCCAAAACCGTAATACTATCATCGATAGGTACACAGTTTTCAGCCGGCACATCTTGACGACCAAAAGCAAGTAGTGCACGTTTACGAGTACCATGATCGACAAAGGTTTTACTATTTAAAAAGGCATCGACTCCAAGCTCCCCTACAGGCACGGTTGGCTTACTATTGAGTTCAATAATTTGTGCATATAGCTTATAGATATCGCTACAGGCTTTATCGACAGGTTTATTGGAATGATGAAATTCATCCAGATATTTCATATCGACATATTCAATACCAAACTCATGTAGACCACCTATTCTGATGTGATTCAATCCTTTAGGCCAAACACCTTTATCTAACAAATGGTAACTAGTACAATTACCGGCAGATAAATATTTAATTTTAATGCCACAAGTTTCCTCTACTTTGCGTGCTATGTGTAAAAAATCAACACCATTTTTAACCGTAGGCAAAACAGTTCCATAGCAGTTAAAGTTGGTGCCAAGCCCATAAAGCTCAACACCCGGTAACGAAAGAATAAGATTGACGGTATCAATAATGTCATCAAGATGCTCAAACCAGATACCTTCTCGTAAATCCCCCATATCCACCATGAGCAATACTTGGTGAATCTTTCGCTGTTTAACGGCCTCATCAGATAAAGCCGTTATGACTTGTTTTTCACTATTTAAGCTAATATCCGCATATTTCACCACGTCGCTGATTTCACTTAAACAAGGACTACGTAATAAACACGTTTTACAATTTAATGCCTCTTTGAGTTTTTTTAAATTGTAAGTTCTTGATTCAGCAATAACATCAATACCACCCTCTAATACAGCTTTCGCTGTTTCGACGCAGCCATCAAATACTTTATTGACAGCCATGACTTCAATGCCGTGTTTAGCTAAAATGTCTTTCTCAACACGGGCATTTTCTTTTAATTTGCGTAAATCAATTTCCAATATGGGTTTGTACATGCTTTACTCCTCTATACCTTACTGTTCGAGCAAACGATTGCGTTTTTGAGCACGATGATATATCCATTCTGCTAATACAATCGCAAGTACAGCGCCACCAACTATCTTAGCAATATACTCAACGTATCCACCCATATCGATTTGAGCTGGTGGTATAAAGACTAAAATCACAGCAAATAGTGTAGATAAGAACCCTAAAGCGGGTAATACCACTGGTAACACTTTACCCGGAATTTTAAAGCTACGTGGTACATCAGGTTGAGTCACTCGTAGTCGATAGTAAGCGATAAACATCACTAAGTAAGGAATGAAATAGCAAATTGTTGTCAACGCCGTCAACATCCAATAAGCTGCAGCAATACTTGGTGATACAAATGTTGAGAAGCAAAGTACAGTAACGATGATTGCTTGAACAACCAGTGCAAATGTCGGTGTTTGATAAACCGGATGTAAACGACCTACACGCTCACCCAACAAATTATCCTCTTTAGAGGCTTCTTGTAGCATATAGATTGGCCCAACTAACCATGAGTTAATTTGTCCTAACGCACCAAAGAATAAACATATTGCCATAACAGGTAATAACCAAGGCATATGTAATACATTGGCAGCAGATTGCATCGCTTGCATAACGCCAGCAACAATATCGGTATCTTCGGCTGGTAATAATGTATTGATAGCCCAAGAGCCAATCATATAAATACCAACAATAACAATTGCTGACACAGCCATCGCTTTTGGAAAATCACGTTGTGGATCACGTGTACGCCCAGCAATCATTGGTGCCACTTCAAGCCCAGCAAACGCAAACATCATACTGGATAAAAACACAATCGTATCCCAACTGCCTAAATCAGGGATCCAATCACTTAAATGCGTATAATCGGTTGCCATTGGATGACCAGTCAATAACCAAACAATCGCAAGCAAGACGATAATGGCTGCAGGAATAAATACACCAAGCCAAGCACTGACGCTATTAATAATCTTAGTCCATTTTAATCCCCGAATATTCATCAGTGTTAATATCCAGAAGACCACCATGGATCCCACCCCAATGAATACTTCATTTTGAGCCAATTCGGGACTAAACATATAGCCAATAGCCGTAAAACCAAATTGCAGCATTAATGGGAAGAAGAGTACACAAGAAAATAAAAAACAAACCACTACAATCCAAGCGATACGTTTACCAAATGCCTCTTTAACCCAAACAAATATCCCACCATCTTTTGGCCAACCTGTTGAAAGTTCACCACACACCATGGCTAATGGAAAAAACAAACAAAATGCCGCAATGAGCCAAAGCACCATTGCTGATGCGCCATAAGGAGCAACGTTAGGAATTTGTCGTAAACTCAGTATCGCAATGACATTCATAAATACAATGTCTTTGATACCGAGCAAACTTGAATCTTTAGAATCACTCATAATAACCTCACATTGTAGTATCTGGGGCAACGTTTACCCCAGATAGATCATGATTAATAGATGTCGTATCCAACCATATCTTCGTAAGTGTCCTCACGGCGAATCAAGCGATCTTTGCCTTTTTTGTCTATCATCACAACCGACGTACGAGGGCGATTGTTATAGACTGTCTGACTTTCAATGGTATAAGCTCCAGCATCAAGGAAAGCAATAATATCGCCAATGTCGGTATCTTTAGGTAATAAGAACTCTTCACCTTTAACACCAACATGATAGTAGTCACCACCATCACACAAAGGACCGGCTAATTTAATATATTCATCATGTGATTCATTAATTCGAGATGCATTATAAACATAGAAGAACCAATCGAAATGTTGACTATCAGATAACACGCTATAACCTGCATCAACAAATTTCCATTCAACATGTTCTTCAATGTTACCGTCTAAATCGTAATTCGTTTTACGTTTTTCACAGGCAACTTCTGTTAATAGCACCCCAGCTGAACCGGTAACTTTTCGACCTGGTTCAATACAGATTTCAACATCGGTACGCCATTTATGTACTTCACGAATGACTGCATCAGCAAAATCTTGGGCAGTAATACCGGCATACATATTGTCTTGTAATGGGTTACCGTTTTCGTCATCGTATTTATAAGGAACAGGAATACCACCCCCTACATTAATTAAATCAAACTTAATTCCTAACACCTCTTCTAAACGGCGAGATTCATCAACAAGTACTTTGGTTGCTTTCGCAAAAGGTTCAGCTTCCGGTACTTGATCCCCAACGTGCATATGTAGACCACGTAAATGGACATAAGGCATTTCAAGAATACGGCGACAAGTCTCTTCTGCTTGTTCTAAATCGATACCTGACTTAGCATGATAAGCAGTAACTAATTCAGCGTGAGTTGCTGATGGTACATTCGGTTCAACACGTACACACACATTCGCCACTTTTTTCAATTTTTTTGATATTTCATCGATAATATCAAGTTCATATAAACTATCGACGTTAATAATATACAAATCATTTTTAATGGCATATTCAAGATCAACTGGTTTTTTTACCACACCATTAAACACGATTTGACTACCCGGAAAACCAATCTCTAAACATTTACGTACTTCAAACATTGAGTTTGCTTCAGCGTAAATACCCGCATCTTTAATGGCTTTGAGTACGCCCATAACAGAACAAGTTTTAGAAGCATAGAAAATTTTTGTTTTTGGATGCGCTTTGAATGCTTGTTTAATTTCTTGAATATTACGATCAATTTCTTTTTCAGAAAACACATAAAAAGGCGTTGGATATTTTCTTGCTAACTCTTCTAAATTAACGCCATCAAAACATAATTTACCGTTTTCAGCACTAAAACGACGATCTTTAGTTATAAGATCGTGACGTAATTTGTTATAATTTGACATAATTTTGTCGGACATATGACCTCCAGTTAATGAGTACTCAAAAAGTACATAAGAAAATAAGTAAAATGGCTTTTCTCTTGTAATGCAATCAGCATGCCAACTTAATAATACAAATAATCAATAAGTTAAACTAAACAATCTAGCAACAATTTTTGTCATTAAGTTAAAAACATGTCTTTATGACAAAAATTTGTCATTTTTTAGTGATAGTCGAAAGGTATTTAAATAAAAGTATGCTATTAAGCAATAATCCAAATTTTATAAGGTACTAATATCATGACAGTTGATCCTGAATTATTACAATCACTGGAAATATTTAAACATTTTTTTGATTTAATACATCAGCCAATGGCCATTATTGATAAAGAAGGTAAATATATTTACTACAATCAGGAAAGTGCAGAACTCGATGGCTATCCTCAAGATAAAGCTATAGGAAAACCATTGCTTAAAGTTTATCCTAATTTACAAAAAGAAGATAGTACTATGTTAAAAGCCTTGCTAGAAGGTAAGGAATATCTGGATAATTATCAATGCTATTATAATCATGTTGGTAAAGTTGTCGATTATTTGCATACCACGGTTCCACTTTACAATCATAACAAACAGATCATTGGCGCAATCGAAATCGGTCGAAATTTATCTAATATAAGACAATTACAAGATCAAGTTTTTAAACTCAACAGCCGTTTATATCACAGTAAAGAACAATCACTTCCCGAAATCGTATTTGTATCTCAAAAAATGCAATCGGTCATTGATCAAACGAATATTTTAGGCGCTAATGATGTGCCAGTACTCATTGTTGGTGAGACAGGTACCGGTAAAGAACTCTTCGCCCATTTAATTCATCAAACTAGCGACCGCCGAGATAAAGCCTTTATATCACTCAATTGTAGTGCACTACCTACTACGCTAATTGAAAGTACACTATTTGGTACTGTGAAAGGCGCCTTTACGGGAGCTGAAAATCGCCAAGGTTATCTAGAACTGGCTAACGGTGGCACACTATTTCTTGATGAACTAAACGCCATGCCACTTGAAATGCAAAGCAAGTTATTGCGATTTCTACAAGAAAAAACCTACTGGCGACTAGGTGGCAAAAAAGAGCTGCATTCGGATGTTCGCATTGTGGCCGCCATGAACGAATCACCTACTGATCTTTTAAAAAACGGTAAAATGCGCAGTGATCTGTTTTATCGATTAAATGTGGGATTAATAAAACTTCCTGCACTACGCGAACGGACAGAAGATATTCCTGTTTTAGCTCGCTATTTTATTGATAAACACCAAGATGAGATAAAAGTAACCATCAGTGGTATAAGTAAGCATGCTTTGAAACAATTGATGTCAGCACCATGGCCAGGCAATGTACGTATGCTTGAAAATGCAATTGTCCGAAGTATGGTTTTACAAAATGAACCCGGAGAATTACAACATATCGTTCTTGATGAAGAGCTATTTGAAATTGAAAGCCCTCATCAGCAAGCAGATGTCATGACAAAAATCGATGATTCTGCCACAAATTTTTCTCGATTTAGGGATTTAACAACCCAAGTGGAAAACTATGAGCGACAATTGATTATCGATGCGTTAAATCAAGCTAATGGAAAAATTATCAATGCCGCTAAATTATTAAATGTTTCGCGTACTACATTACAATATAAGGTCAAAAAGTACCATATTCAAATGGGTGTAATGAATCATTAACATTGATGGCTAACAGTTTTTTCATCCAATGCCTTCGCACATGCAAAGGCACTGCTCCAAGCCCACTGAAAATTATAACCACCTAACCAACCCGTTACATCAACCACTTCGCCAATAAAATAAAGATTCGGCTGTGACTTGGTCGCCATTGTTTTTGATGATAATGCATCGGTACTCACCCCGCCTAATGTGACTTCAGCCGTTCGATACCCTTCGGTTCCGTTTGGTACAATATGCCACTTGGTTAATGTGTCAAAAAGACGCTGTTGTTGATACAAATTGAGTTGTTTCACAGTGATATCTGTAATCATATCCAGTTGTATCAATGCTTCTACTACTCTTTTAGGTAAAATTTGTGCTAAACAATTTTTCAAAGTCTGGTTACGATTTTTTTCTAATAACGGTTTAAATGATGATTCAAATGTCATATCTGGTAATAAGTTGATCGTAATGGGCTCACCCACTCGCCAATAGTTTGATATCTGTAAAATGGCTGGGCCTGAAAGCCCTCGATGAGTAAATAATAAATTTTCTTTAAAATGCATTTGCTCATAAGTCACTTCAACCGGAATAGCAATACCGGATAGTTGCGATAACACATCTAATAAGGGTTTATGTAAGGTAAAAGGCACCAGCCCAGCTTTGACCGGTACAATTGGAATGGAAAATTTTTCTGCCACTTTATAACCTATTGAAGTCATACCGAGTGCTGGCATCGATAACCCGCCTGTAGCAATAATCAGGTTTTGACAACTCAGCATACCTTGCGAAGTCTGCAATTTAAATCCATCTTCAACCGCTTCGACGTCATCTAATTGCGTTTGCATCATTAGGTTAACTTTTCCTTTTTGACACTCGTTAAGCAGCATATCGACAATATCTTTGGCTGAATTATCACAAAACAACTGACCATGATCTTTTTCATGATAAGCAATATTATATTGATTAACTAATTGGATAAAATCCCATTGGTTAAATCGTTTCAAGGCTGATTTACAAAAATGACGATTTTCAGAAATGTAATGGTGCGCATCCACATCAAGATTAGTAAAATTACATTTTCCGCCACCCGACATTAAGATCTTTCGTCCCGGTTTTTTTCCGTTATCAATAACGGTCACACGATGCCCTTTTTGCCCTAATAATCCAGCACAAAATAGACCCGCAGCCCCTGCTCCAACAATTGTAATTTGAGTTTGCATAATAGTCTTGTGAAACCATAAATAGAAGGAATTATAACAGGATTAAGTAAATAGACTAGAACTTGAAAATATGACAATTCCGTCAGTTTTTACCAACGGAATTAAGTAAATTAAAAATAGTAATTTTGAACAATGCTTATCAAGTTAGAATAATTTTATTCTGTTTTGATTAATTTACTTTTTATTATACTTTTCTTGGCTAACAGTTCATTAACCTCTTGAAGACCCGCTCCTGGAACAAAAACACCCATTTTAATATATTGCCTGATAAAATAGTTACTGCCTCCCTCTGCATAAATCTCTAGCGAATTATTACTAAATTCAGATTCTGTTTCAATGGTATGATAGCCAGGCTTAACAATTTTATAAAAATAAGTTCTGTCAGCCGTTTTACCCAAATATTCCCCATCAATATAAATAGCCTTTTTGCTAGGTTTACCCATTAGACTATCTCTATAAATATAAATACCTGAAAAATTTGCATCTGGTTCAGCAAATTTTTTAGCTTCACGATCTAATTTTGGATCGGCTAAATCAACTCTTGCAGAACATCCAACAAATAATATACTTGCAATTAATATGAACACTATTTTAAAAATTTTCATTAAATTAAACATTCCTTTCATAATGATTAATGAATTAAATTGTTATCACACTATTTAAAATTTACATTAGCATATTATCATTAACAATTTTATAAGCCCAATAATTTTTATCATGTTAAATCATTTAGTTATGCTAATAGTTAAATGAAAAGATAATGTTCTATTATTAGCTTCATTAATAACTTTAGTACAACTTATTAAAAGATTGACTTATAAGTAATATTTATTTGACCAAAATAGCATTTTTCTTTAATTTCTTAGCCAATATGGGATTAATGCCTATACCTTCACAAATTATAAAGCGATGAATTAGAGGCAATGATATGTTATATAACCAGCATCATGAAAAAGATAACTGCGGATTTGGTCTGATTGCTCATATTGAAGGGCAACCAAGTCATAAAGTGGTGCGCACCGCTATCCACGGATTAGCAAGAATGCAGCATCGAGGCGCAATCTTATCTGACGGTAAAACCGGCGATGGCTGTGGACTTTTATTACAAAAACCAGATCGATTTTTTAGATTAGTAGCGCAAGACACAGGTTGGCGTTTAGCAACTAATTATGCGGTAGGCATGCTGTTTCTTAGCCAAGATGAGCAAGAAGCACAAGCAAGCCGTCAGATTGTAGAAGAGGAATTAGCTGACGAAACGCTATCAATATTAGGTTGGCGTGAAGTGCCTATTGATAAAAGTGTTTTAGGTGAAATTGCATTATCTTCACTGCCTAAAATTGAACAAGTCTTTGTCAATGCGCCAGCAGGATGGACGAAAATTGATTTAGAACGCCGTTTATATATGGTTCGCCGTCGCATTGAAAAACGCGTACAAGACGACACCTTTTATGTTTGTAGCTTTTCGAATCAGGTTAATATCTACAAAGGCTTATGTATGCCTAAAGATTTGCCTCGATTCTATTTAGATTTAGCCGATATTCGAATGGAAACGGCGATTTGTTTATTCCATCAACGTTTTTCAACCAATACCGTTCCACGTTGGCCACTTGCTCAACCGTTTAGACATTTAGCGCATAATGGTGAAATCAATACCATTGAAGGCAATCGTCAATGGGCAAAAGCCCGTTCCTACAAATTTAAAACACCACTGATTCCTGATTTACAAAATGCGGCTCCGTTTGTGAATGTCACAGGGTCTGATTCCAGTTCACTGGATAACATGTTAGAACTGTTCCTTGTCGGTGGGATGGATATTGTCAGGGCGATGCGCTTATTAGTACCACCGGCATGGCAAAATAATCCCGATATGAATGAAGATCTTCGTGCCTTCTTTGACTTTAATTCGATGCATATGGAACCGTGGGATGGCCCAGCAGGTATTGTTATGTCAGACGGTCGCTATGCCGCATGTAATTTAGATCGAAATGGCTTACGTCCTGCTCGTTATGTTATTACCACCGATAAACTCATTACCTGTGCTTCTGAAATTGGTATTTGGGATTATCAACCTGATGAAGTCGTCAGCAAAGGACGAGTTGGGCCGGGTGAGTTATTAGTTATCGATACCGAAGAAGGTCGTATCTTACAATCTTCTGAAACGGACAATGACTTACAAAAACGTCATCCTTATAAAGAATGGATGGCAAAAAATGTTAAACAGCTTATCCCTTTTGAAAGTCTACCTGATGAGAACATTGGCTCACGTGATTACGATGACACTTTACTAGCTACTTACCAAAAACAGTTTGGTTATAGTGCAGAAGAAATTGATCAATGTATTCGTGTCTTAGGTGAAAATGGGCAAGAAGCAACAGGTTCAATGGGCGATGATACGCCATTTGCTGTCTTATCAAGTAAACCTCGATTAATCTATGATTATTTTCGTCAAAAATTTGCGCAGGTAACCAATCCGCCGATTGATCCATTACGTGAAGCTCACGTCATGTCGCTATCAACTAGCATTGGTCGCGAGATGAATGTCTTTGCTGAAGCCGAAGGTCAAGCACATCGAGTCGCGTTTAAATACCCTGTTTTGGTTTACTCTGATTTCCAACAATTAACTGCATTGGAATCACGTTACTATCAATCAGAAACACTAGATATTACTTACGAAATCGATGGTAGCTTGCGTGATGCCATTGAACAATTATGCGGTGATGCCGAAGCCAAAGTACGTAATGGTACCGTATTAATCATTTTGTCCGATAAAAATATTGCAGCCGATCGATTACCGATTCCTGCCCCAATGGCTGTAGGTGCAGTACAGCAACGTCTAGTTGAAAAAAACTTACGCTGTGATGCCAATATTATTGTTGAAACCGCAAGCTGTCGCGATCCACACCAATTTGCCGTGCTGCTTGGTTTTGGTGCAACGGCTATCTATCCTTATTTAGCTTACGAAACCCTAGCCCAAATGGTCGACAATGGCACGATAAATAAGTCTTACCGTGAAGCCATTATCAACTACCGCAATGGTATTAATAAAGGCTTGTACAAAATCATGTCTAAAATGGGAATATCCACTGTCGCCTCGTACCGCTGCTCAAAACTTTTTGAAGCGGTTGGTCTGCATAAAGATGTGGTAGAACTTTGTTTCCAAGGTGTGACTAGCCGTATTAGTGGTGCAAATTTTGATGATTTTGCTCAAGATCAGTTCAATTTATCGAAAAAAGCATGGTTACGCCGTAAACCATTAGACCAAGGTGGTTTACTCAAATTTGTCCATGGCGGCGAATATCATGCTTATAATCCCGATGTAGTTCAATCGTTACAAAAAGCGGTTAACAATGGGCGTTACGAAGATTATAAGCTTTATACCGATATCGTTAATAATCGCCCGCCAGCGACATTACGGGATTTATTAAAACTTAATCCCCCTGAAAATGCAGCAATTTCGTTAGATCAGGTTGAACCTGAAGAGTCACTATTCAAACGTTTTGATTCGGCGGCGATGTCAATTGGTGCATTAAGTCCTGAAGCTCATGAATCGCTTGCTGAAGCAATGAACACATTAGGTGGCTATTCTAATTCAGGCGAAGGAGGTGAAGATCCTGCTCGGTATAACAGTATAAAAGTGTCACGCATAAAACAAGTCGCATCAGGTCGATTTGGTGTAACGCCGGGCTATTTAATGAGTGCTGATGTGATTCAGATCAAAGTAGCGCAAGGTGCAAAACCGGGTGAAGGCGGTCAATTACCAGGTGACAAAGTAACCCCTTACATAGCTAAATTACGTTTTTCCGTACCTGGGGTGACATTAATCTCGCCACCACCGCATCACGATATTTATTCAATCGAAGATTTGGCACAGTTGATCTTTGATCTAAAACAGATTAACCCTCAAGCAATGATTTCGGTGAAATTAGTGTCCGAACCTGGCGTAGGAACTATTGCAACTGGGGTCGCAAAAGCTTATGCCGATTTGATCACGATTTCGGGATATGATGGTGGTACCGGTGCTAGCCCATTAACGTCAGTCAAATATGCTGGCTCACCATGGGAACTGGGTTTAGTTGAAACACAACAATCATTGGTTGCTAATGGTTTACGTCACAAAATTCGTTTACAGGTTGACGGTGGGTTAAAAACCGGTACAGACATTGTAAAAGCGGCAATTTTAGGTGCAGAAAGTTTCGGCTTTGGTACGGGG
This sequence comes from Gilliamella sp. CG13, assembly GCF_046635805.1. Lineage (NCBI taxonomy): Bacteria > Pseudomonadati > Pseudomonadota > Gammaproteobacteria > Orbales > Orbaceae > Gilliamella > Gilliamella sp. CG13. The sequence continues at coordinate 9,893 of NZ_JBIDFM010000007.1, read as the reverse complement.
CCAATGGTGGCTTTAGGTTGTAAATATCTACGTATTTGCCATTTAAATAACTGTGCCACAGGTGTTGCGACACAAGATGAAAAATTACGTAGTGACCATTATCATGGTTTACCTGAAAAAGCGATGAACTATTTCCGTTTTATTGCACGTAACACAAGGGAAGTCATGGCAGAACTAGGCATAAGTCGAATTGTTGATTTAATTGGACGTACCGATTTACTGTTAGAGCTTGATGGTATTACGGCTAAACAACAAAAACTGGATTTATCAGGTTTACTTGAAACTGCGACACCAGTAGAAGGCAAACCCGTCTACTGTATTGAAGATAATAAACCGTTTGATAAAGGTGTATTGAATAAAGAAATTATTACTCAAACACAACAATTTGTGGATAATCGTCAAAGTAAAAGTTTCTACTTTGATATTCAAAATACTGATCGTTCGGTGGGAACTAGCTTATCAGGTTATATTGCCAAAAAATATGGCGATCAAGGTTTAGTTGCCGATCCAATTTCACTCAATTTCACCGGTACTGCTGGGCAAAGCTTTGGTGTTTGGAATGCTGGTGGCGTAAATTTAACCCTAACAGGTGATGCCAATGACTACGTTGGTAAAGGCATGGCAGGGGGTCGCATCGTCATTCGACCACCTCAAGGCTCGGCATTTTTAAGTCATGAAGCAACCATTGCCGGTAACACCTGTCTATATGGTGCAACTGGCGGTAAATTGTTTGCAGCAGGACGTGCTGGTGAACGTTTTGCCGTACGTAACTCTGGTGCAATTAGCGTGGTTGAAGGTATCGGCGATAACGGCTGTGAATATATGACAGGTGGCATTGTCTGTGTCTTAGGTAAAACTGGTGTTAACTTTGGTGCTGGCATGACCGGTGGATTTGCTTATATTTTAGATGCCGATGGTGATTTCCATAAACGGATTAACCAAGAACTCGTTGAAATGTTAAACGTTGCTGATTATTCGATTCATGAAGAGCATCTACGAGGCTTAATCATGGAACATGCTCAACTAACCCACTCTTCACGTGCTGAAGAAATTTTAGCTAACTGGGAAGATTTCGCTAAACAATTTGTATTAGTTAAACCTAAATCCAGTGATGTAAAAGCGCTGCTCGGTCATCGAAGCCGATCATCAGCAGAACTTCATGTTCAAGCACAATAAGGAGAGCACGGAAATGAGTCAAAATGTTTATCAGTTCATCGATTTACAACGTGTTGATCCACCTAAAAAATCGTTGAATATTCGAAAAATAGAGTTTGTTGAAATTTATGAGGGATTTTCGGCTTCACAATCACAAGCCCAAGCCGATCGCTGCTTAGCGTGTGGGAATCCTTATTGTGAATGGCGTTGTCCTGTTCATAACTATATACCTAATTGGCTAAAACTGGTGAATGAAGGCAAAATTTTAGAAGCGGTTGAGCTTTCTCATCAAACAAACAGTCTACCAGAAGTGTGTGGTCGGGTTTGCCCTCAAGATCGGCTTTGTGAAGGCTCATGTACTTTAAATGCTGAGTTCGGTGCAGTAACTATTGGTAACATTGAACGTTATATTACCGATGAAGCCTTTAAACTGGGTTGGAAGCCTAACTTGTCTAATGTTGAAAAAACAGGGTTAAAAGTTGCAATCATTGGTGCAGGGCCTGCAGGACTTGCTTGTGCCGATGTGCTAGTCCGCAATGGTGTGACGCCCGTTGTTTTTGACCGCCATCCTGAAATAGGTGGACTATTAACCTTTGGTATTCCTGCCTTTAAATTAGATAAAGAAGTGTTGATTAATCGTCGACGTATCTTTACCGACATGGGTATTGAATTTCGGCTGAATACCGAAGTGGGGAAAACGGTACAATTAACGGACTTACTCAATGAATTTGATGCTATTTTTGTTGGAACCGGTACTTATCAATCAATGCGAGCCGGTCTAATGAATGAAGATGCGGATGGTGTTTATGATGCCCTTCCATTTTTAATTGCCAATACCAAACATATTATGAAGCATAATCAAAGCGATGATACGCCTTACATTGACATGAAAAATAAGCGTGTTGTGGTTTTAGGCGGTGGTGATACAGCCATGGACTGTGTACGGACGTCAATTCGTCAAGGTGCAATTGAAGTCACCTGTGCTTATCGTCGAGATGAAGCCAATATGCCCGGCTCTAAACGAGAAGTAAAAAATGCGAAAGAAGAAGGTGCACAATTCCAATTTAATGTACAACCACTCAGTATTGAAATTAACAATACAGGTCAAGTTACTGGTGTCAAAATGGTTAGAACAGAACTCGGTCAACCCGATGAAAATGGTCGCCGTTCGCCAGTGATTATCGAAGGATCTGAATTCATACTTCCTGCCGATGCTGTTATTATGGCATTTGGTTTTAGACCTCATGCCATGCCTTGGTTAGCAGAACATGGTGTCAATTTTGATACTCAAGGTCGTATTGTTGCCCCAGAAATTAAAGGCTACCAAACCAGCCATCCAAAAATCTTTGCTGGTGGTGATGCAGTAAGAGGATCGGATTTAGTGGTGACTGCCATTAGCGAAGGTCGCAAAGCGGCAGATGGGATTTTAGATTATTTAGAAGTATAAAGCGATTGACTAAGTTAACCTTATGCCCATACCCTACTGAGCGGGAGTAAGGTTTACTACTCAATATTTATTGATCTGTCTAAACTATAACGTTTATTGATTACAACCTAAATATTGTTATTTATCGGATTGAAATTGCCAATGAATATTTACTTTGATAATTGGCATTAAATTACCATTAGCTGATACCATGAATTTGTATCAGCTAATAACCTTTGGTTATTGGATTACTTGGCTATAAATAGACAACCTGAGAACCATTTTCAGGATTTTTAGTCGCCTCAGCAAACCCTTCTAAGAAAAAGGCAAGATGATCTGCTTCATCCCCTAAAAGGCGCCCTTTGACTTTATTCCAAGTTAATAACACGATAGCCGCTTGTGGTTCACAACTAATTAACATCGGTTGTTCAAGTTCTTCATTCCAATAAAACTCACCGCCGTATAATTTTTGGGCTGTCAGTAATAAATAACAACCATACTCTTGAGCAATCATATTAAGCTGTTCTTCAGGAATACTAAAATTTTTCTCAGCTAATTCACCAATAATCATTTCAACAACAGAAATACTTTTTTCGGAATAATCGAGCTGGTTAATACTCCACGTTGGACTATGTAAAATGGCATTTTGTGCCCATGCTTCGATTTCTTGATATAATTCATTTTTTTCAGTCATATTTATTTACTTCGCTAGTTGATATTTCCAATTGTTTAACAAGTTGCCATGCGGCTTCCATTTCTTCAAGTGTTGCATCCGTTAAACGACGATTATTTTGTTTCAGTATTGCTTCAACTTGTTTAAATCGACGTTCAAATTTATGATTTGCCCGTTGTAAACAGAGCTCCGATTTAACTTTTAGATGTCTGGCTAAATTGACGGTCGCAAAAAACAGATCCCCCAGTTCTTCCTCGATTTTTGATTGATCTTGTACTGTTTTATTTAGCTCATGTTCTACTTCGTCGAGCTCTTCCTTAACTTTATTTAAAACTGGCGTTAACTCCTGCCAATCAAACCCAACCGATGCACAACGTTTTTGGATTTTTTCGGCTTTCATTAAAGCAGGAATGGCGTTAGGTATGTCATCTAACAATGAGTATTGTGCGCGCTCGTCACGCTCTTTTTGTTTTAATTGTTCCCAATTCGGTTTTTCAGTTGTCTTATCATCAAAAATATGCGGATGACGACTAACTAATTTATCAGCAACAGCTTGACAGATATCCTCAAAATCAAACTGACCTTGTTCACTGGCAAGATCGGCGTAAAAAATAATTTGAAACAATAAATCGCCCAATTCTTTTTTGAGTTCATTCATATCCTGTTTATCTATCGCATCAAGAACTTCATAAGTTTCTTCTAGTGTATAAGATTTTAATGAATCAAAAGTCTGCATGCGATCCCATTCACAACCGTCAATAGGGTCACGTAATTGTTTAGTAATTGCAAGTAAACGCTTGAGTGGGTTCACAATCTATCTCACCAATCGTAACGGAACATTAATCTAATCAGTGTATCATAAATTTAAACTGTTTTTATTTTCAATAGTGAATTTATACTATTGTAAATATAATTGTCTATTATTTATCCTGAAACACGCACAAAAAAGATTAAATTAATTGAGTTATCATAACTTCTAGCCCATAAAGCTGAATTAAGTATATAATAACCGCATATTGAATTAACTTTACGATAATATATGAATAATTTACGAGAACTTACACTTCGAGGCACAATTCTTGGTGCTTTTATTACAATTATTTTTACTGCATCAAATGTGTACCTTGGTTTAAAAGTCGGATTAACCTTTTCTTCGGCTATTCCTGCCGCTGTCATCTCAATGGCAATCTTAAGACTATTTTCAGGATCAACCATATTAGAAAATAACATGGTACAAACTCAAGCTTCTGCTGCCGGAACGCTATCATCTATTATATTCGTTCTACCTGGATTATTGATGATTGGTTACTGGCAAGATTTTCCATTTTGGTTAACTTTTGCCATTTGTGCCGCTGGGGGAATGCTTGGGGTACTATTCTCAATTCCATTACGTCATGTGATGGTAGTCAAAAGTACATTACCTTATCCTGAAGGTGTTGCTGCCGCTGAGATTTTAAAAGCAGGCTCGAAAACAGACAGTAATGATGCTTCTGCCAACGAAGGATTGAAAGATATTTTAGTGGGAGGCGTTATCGCTTCTACTGTCAGTTTATTGACCAATGGTTTCCGAGTTTTATCTGAAAGCGCTTCATACTGGTTTACCAGTGGAAAATCGATTTTTCAATTACCTATGGGGTTCTCATTAGCACTTCTTAGTGCAGGTTACTTGATTGGAATTGTATCTGGGATTGCCGTTTTAATAGGAACCATTATTGCCTGGGGATTTGGAATTCCAATTTTAAGTGCAATGACAGATTATGATACAACGCAACCTCTGGCAAATATTGCAATGGGACTTTGGGCTAAAGATATCCGTTTTATTGGCGCAGGAACGATTGCTATTGCGGCAATTTGGACATTATTAACCTTAATCAAACCAGTTATTGAAGGTTTAAAAACATCATTCAAAACGTTACGTTCAGATGTATCTGTAAATGATATTGCACCGACAGAACGTGATCTATCACCTAAATCAATCTTTTTGATTATGGCAGGTATGGTTATTATTTTAGTCGCTACGTTTTACTCATTTATTTCAGATAGTGGGTTATCGACGGGCGTTGCATGGATACTGGTTATTTGTGCTGTTTTATTTGCTTTTATTATGGGCTTTCTTGTTGCAGCTGCTTGCGGATATATGGCAGGATTAGTCGGATCGTCAGCTAGCCCTATTTCAGGTATTGCAATTGTTGCCGCTATCGTGATATCACTTATCTTACTTGGATTAGGTGAAGCAAATAATATACTTTCCACGGCTGAAGGCACAAACTTTGCGACAGCCTTAGCGCTATTCACAACCAGCGCAGTATTAGCCGTTGCTTGTATCTCAAATGATAACTTGCAAGATCTTAAAACGGGTTACTTGGTTAATGCCACACCATGGAAACAACAAGTTGCATTACTAATAGGTTGTGTTGTTGGTGCTATTGTTATCGCACCTATTTTAGAAATTCTTTATAACGCGTATGGTTTCACGGGCGCATTACCACGGCCAGATATGGATCAATCACAAGTTTTAGCTGCACCTCAAGCAACACTGATGACAACCATTGCAAAAGGAATCTTTTCACATAAACTTGATTGGACAATGATTCTAATTGGATTAGTCGTTGGAACCGTGATTATTATTATTGATCTTCTTTTGGCGAAAGCAAAATGTAAATTTCGCTTACCCGCACTAGCTGTCGGTTTAGGTATCTATTTACCACCAACGATTACTGCCCCAATTTTTGTCGGTACATTGCTATCATGGATAATTAAACGTAATGCTTACGCTAAAGCTCAAAAATACAATTTAAATCCTGAAGAACAATTTAAAAAAGTGGATCGTAAAGCGGCATTAATTTCTTCGGGATTAATAGTTGGTGAAAGCTTAGTTGGTGTCTTATTAGCGATCGTTATTGTTATTAGTATCACGCAAGGTAAAGGTGAAGCTCCATTAGCAATCGAGGCTGATTTAGGTTTCTTACCACAATATTTAGGTTTAGCTGTCTTTGTGGGTATTTGCTTATATATTATTCGTCGAGCATTATCCGCAATTAAAAAACAGTAATAATTTATATTTATAATTAAGCCCTTTATTGCTTAAAATAGAGGGCTTGATAAAATCACTTTTCCAATTTAAACCCCGCTATAAATTAATTATCATCCTTCTTTTGTGACTAGATTAAATGATAACCTTTTCCCTATCTGGAGATATTCAATAGCACGCTCAACCAATTATTACCACAAGTTAAAGTCTAAAATAATAAAACTTTCACTTTGCCCATTAAACTTTTTCATTTTGCATAACTTTCAATATTTGTTAGCATAACCCAATTTATTTTACATATTAAACAGCAAAATCATGATAGTATTTGATTCCATTCAAGTTCGCTTAGGCATTAACCTACTTTTAGATAATGCCTCTGCTACCATTAATCCTAAACAAAAAGTAGGGTTAGTTGGGAAAAATGGTTGCGGAAAGTCCACCCTATTCTCATTAATAAAAGGCGAAATTCAAACGGATGCAGGCAGCTTAAGTTTTCCATCACAATGGCAATTAGCTTGGGTTAACCAAGAAACCCCCGCGCTAGATATACCCGCTATTGAATATGCTATTGATGGTGATCGTGAATATCGACAGCTAGAACAAAAGCTAGCTATCGCCAACCAAGACAATAATGGTGAACAAATAGCTAATATTCATGAAAAACTGGATAACATTGACGCATGGACAATACAAGCAAGAGCCGCCACATTATTACATGGTTTAGGATTTTCCAACGAGCAACTACAATTACCAGTTAAATCTTATTCTGGTGGTTGGCGCATGCGTTTAAATCTAGCTCAAGCACTCATGTGTCGTTCTGATCTACTCCTTCTTGATGAACCTACCAATCACCTTGACTTAGATGCCGTTATTTGGCTAGAAAAATGGCTGAGTAACTATCAAGGTACATTAATTTTAATCTCACATGATCGTGATTTTTTAGATCCGTTAGTTAATAAAATTATTCATATTGAACAAAAAAGTTTGTTTGAATACACCGGTAACTATTCATCATTTGAAGTTCAACGTGCAACTAAATTAGCACAGCAACAATCACTTTATGAAAGCCAACAACAAAAAGTCGCACACCTACAAAGCTACATAGACCGCTTTAGAGCAAAAGCAACCAAAGCCAAACAAGCTCAAAGCAGAATAAAAATGCTAGAAAAAATGGAACTCATTGCCCCTGCACATGTAGACAATCCTTTTCATTTTAATTTCAAACCTTCTGAATTTTTGCCAAGTCCATTACTGATGATGGACAAAGTTGTGGCAGGCTACGATGATAAAATCGTACTAGAAAAAATTAAATTAAATCTTGTTCCGGGGTCACGCATAGGCTTACTGGGTCGTAATGGTGCCGGTAAATCAACCTTAATAAAATTATTAGCGGGCGAACTTCAACCTAAAGAGGGGCATATTAATCTCGCTAAAGGTGTTCAATTAGGCTATTTTGCTCAACATCAATTGGAATATTTACGTGCCAATGAATCACCACTTTGGCATTTAACTCAGCTTGCTGATCCAAAAATAACAGAACAGGAATTGCGTAACTATCTGGGTGGTTTTGATTTTCATGGTGATAAAGTGAATGAACCAGTTAAAACATTTTCGGGCGGTGAAAAAGCTCGATTGGTTTTAGCGCTAATTGTGTGGCAAAAACCGAATCTATTATTACTTGATGAACCCACTAACCATTTGGATTTAGATATGCGTCAAGCATTAACTGAAGCACTTATAGGCTTTGAAGGTGCTTTAGTCGTTGTATCGCATGATCGCCATTTATTGCGCTCGACAACGGATGAATTTTATTTAGTGCATGATCACAAAGTCGAACCATTTAATGGCGATCTTGATGATTACCAAAAATGGCTTGCCGAAGAACAAAAAGCAGAAAATAAACCAGATACCGTTAACGTAGCCAGTAAAAATGATAGCATTCAAAATGTTTCCGCCACCGATCGCAAAGAACAAAAACGCCGTGAAGCAGAATTAAGAGCACAAATGCAACCCATTAAAAAAGAGCTACAAAAAATGGAGCAAAAACTTGAGCTATTAACTGAGCAATTACAAAATATTGAACAGTTACTAGCAGATCCTGCTATTTATGAAAACGATAAAAAAACAGCGTTGACCGAATTACTACTTAAACAAAGTAAAATTAAAAGCGAACAAGAAGACACTGAAATGAACTGGTTAGATTTACAACAACAACTTGAAGATTTTCAATTAAACTAACTTTGTATTTAAGATATAAAAAGAAAGCGCACAAAATATTAAGAGCATGTGTCTTAATTCAATAGCAATAAGTTTCAGGTTGTTAATCGTATTTTAACTATTTATTTTGTGCAAAAAAAATCACAGCATTTGCTGTGATTTTTTTATTCTTAATTGAACTAAACTTATTCAATTAAAATTAACTTTTTTCAACTTGACTAAAATCAAGCTCAACAGGTGTTGAACGTCCAAAAATTGAAACTGAAACTTTCAGGCGACTTTTTTCATAATCGACTTCTTCAACCACACCATTAAAGTCTGCAAATGGACCATCATTAACACGCACCAATTCGCCTGGCTCAAACAACGTTTTAGGACGAGGTTTATCACCAACTTGTTGTAAACGATTCATAATAGCATCAACTTCACGTTGGCTTATTGGAGCTGGTCTGTCAGAAGTACCGCCAATAAATCCCATGGTTCTTGGTACACTTTTAACTAAGTGCCAAGTTGCATCATTCATCATCATTTCAACTAAAACATAACCGGGAAAGAATTTACGCTCACTTTTACGACGTTGACCACTTTTCATTTCAACAACTTCTTCGGTAGGCACAAGCACTTCACCAAAAGAATCTTCCATATTATGTAACTTGATATATTCACGTAGTGATTGTGCAACACGTGCTTCATAGCCAGAATAAGCTTGAATAACATACCATCGTTTTTGTTGTATTTCACTCATATTAACGTCCTATTGATGTTAAATAAAAGACGACCCAACGGAATAAAGTATCCATTCCCCAAAGGGCTAAACCAACGACTACTGTAACAGCCACAACGAGCATAGTTGTCTGTGTAGCGTCTTTACGAGAAGGCCATACCACCTTTCTTAACTCTTTTCTTGAATCCTGTAAAAATGCAAGAAATGACTTACCTTTAGTGGTTGTAAGAGCAATAAATAAAGTGAAAAGTGAAATTACACTAACCGTAATAATGCGGACGATTGTATTAGGTTGATATATATCATTTGCTTGAGCAAAATAGGAATTTCCCCAAACAATAATTGCAATCAATACTAAAACTAAACCCCATTTGAGTTTATCTAGAACCGAGTTTGTAGCTTGACTTTCGTTACTTACTTGCATATAAAACCTATGAGTATGTTATTTATAATAATATCTATTTTCCAAAATGCTCTTTTTAAAATAAAAACATTTTGCTAAACAGACCAGATAAGAAAGGGCATCGCATGATACCCTTTCAACAGTTATTAAATATAAAAATTATTTAATAACCTTAGCAACAACACCCGCACCAACAGTACGACCACCTTCACGAATCGCAAAACGTAAACCTTCTGCCATCGCGATTGGGTGAATTAATGATAC
>NZ_JBIDFM010000006.1:0-115295 GCF_046635805.1 Gilliamella sp. CG13 | reverse complement strand
GTAATAGCGCGGTGGTCCCACCTGACCCCATGCCGAACTCAGAAGTGAAACGCCGTAGTGCCGATGGTAGTGTGGGTGTTACCCATGTGAGAGTAGGGTGCCGCCAGACTTTTAAATAAGTGCGAGAGCCCAGCAGAGATGCTGGGCTTTTTTGCTATCTATGATTTAAGAAATTAAAATCAATGTAATTGAAGAGCAGAGAGGGATACAGGCTGGAAATGAGCTCATTAATCGCTTTTAATAAACCATTTAAAGCGGTATCTCATGAATAATATCAAACAGCAGGGATCTACCTAATGCTTATTACAAATATTAATAAGTTTGTTTGATGTTAATAACATGTCTATTATCTACATTAAGTCGTCGATTACAAAATTCCATTAAATATCTATTGTTATATCAGTGTAATGTCGTAGTTCAATTTTCATAGCATAAAAAATATTAATCTGTAGATTTAACCTGCCCAATGAGTGATAAATTTGTTTGATGCTAATAACATATCTGTTATTTAGACTAGATTGTTGATTATAAAATTCCATTAAAGATTAAATGGTTAACACTTAACTGGCGAATAGCCAAGCCAAGTGCTCTCTATAATAACAATGAGTCAAATTTATGCTCTTTATTGGAAAGATATTGAATCGAAGTTAATGTCTGTAGATTAAATATTTAAAAAAAAGCATAAGCTAAGGTACTTTATTATTGACCATCCATTAATATGGAAAAGTGATCTTTGAGTAGCGTATGCTTTGATAACATTATGTGAGTAATTGAAAAAGCTTAAAGTTTGGAGAGTTTGATTAGACAGACAAAAAAAGAAAGCAATACTCCTATTAAGGAATATTGCTTGTTTGTAAATATTAGCCTAAAAGTAAGGCATCGTCAGTAACTTTTTCACCGCGTGTTTTTTCAAACATAGCTAATAAGTCATTTACCGTCATCTTATCACGTTGTTCACCAGAAACATCAAGTACGACTTGTCCCTGATGAAGCATTACGGTCCTGTTTCCGTATTCTAAAGCTTGTTTCATTGAATGTGTTACCATCATGGTCGTTAAGTGGTTTTTGCCCACTATTTCATTAGTCAGATCTAGAACGAATTGAGCTGTTTTAGGATCAAGTGCAGCGGTGTGTTCATCGAGTAACAAAATTTTAGATGGCTGTAAGGTCGACATCAATAAACTTATTGCTTGTCTTTGTCCTCCTGAAAGTAACCCCATCATATCGGATAAACGATTTTCGAGACCTAAATTTAAAGTCGCAAGCTTTTCCTTAAATATGGACTGAATTTTGCGATTAAGTGCAGGGCGTAATGTAAAACAACGTCCACGATTATAAGCAATAGCAAGATTTTCTTCGATGGTTAAATTTTCACAGGTTCCCACCATCGGATCTTGAAACACTCTGGCAACCATTCCTGCTCTTTTCCAGGCAGGAACTCGTGTTACATCTTTGCCATTGATGATGACATGCCCTGAGTCACTGAGTAAATCTCCGCTAATAATATTAAGTAACGAACTTTTACCCGCACCATTACTACCAATAATCGTAACAAACTCACCTTCTTTTATATTTAAATTTAAGCCACGTAATACGTGATTTTCAATAGGTGTACCTTGGTTAAAAGTTAATTGCAATTGTTCAACGTTAAGCATGTTTATTTCCTCTTTTTTTCGAGTATTTTTTTAATTGCTTAGGTAGTACAAGAGCAAGTACAACCAATATTGCGGTAATAAGATTTAAGTCTTCTGTGCCTACGCCTATTTTGTGCAAAAACTCATTACTAAGTGCAACGGCTATGAATAAACGATAAAGAATAGCACCTAGAATAACTGCCAGCATAATTGCCCATATACGTTTTGTTGGGAAGATACTTTCACCAATGATAATAGAAGCAAGACCAATAACGATTGTCCCCACACCGATGGTAATATCAGCACTGCCTTGGGTTTGCACAAATAATGAACCACCTAATGCGATTAAGCCATTGGAAATAGCCATGCCTAAAATGGTGATGCTACCCGTTGGGACACCTTGAGATCTAGCCATTCTTTGGTTTGTACCGGTTGCTCTCAATGCCAATCCCATTTGGGTGTTTAAAAATAAATGTAGCAGTAACCAAACCACAACAACAAAGCCAAAAACCATAACGGATTGAACAATATATTGGTTACTGTAGTCTTCTGAAATAAAGGGTGAAAAAATAGTTTTCGCATCCAATAACGCAAGATTCGGTGATCCTGAATATTCAGTTGTTTCGTGAGTAATATAACGTCCAAGACCTAATATTCTTAAATTAATTGAATACAAACCTATCATGACAATAATACTGGATAATAATTGCAAAATATTGAGCTTAACATAAAGCAATCCAGTCAAACTACCGGCGATACATCCCGCAAACATACCTAAAAGTGTGGCAATCCAAGGGTCAATACCAATATAAATACATAAACCACATACTGCGCCACCTAACGGGAAGCTGGCATCGGCTGTTAGATCTGGAAAATCGAGTAAACGGAAAGATATAAAAACACCTAAGCTCACAATGGCATAAATGAGTCCAATTCCCAGCGAGCCTATTAAAAATTCAAAAGACATGAAAAAAACCTATTAAAATTAACCGCTAAAATTAGCGGTATCGTGATAAAATTAAAAAACTATTCAACAATCTTCGTTGCTGATTTCAATACATCTTCAGATAATACGACGCCTTGTCGCTCAGCCGCTTTTTTATTGATTGTTAGCTGTGTAATGCTACCTATTTGTGGCGGAATATCGCCAGGTTTTTCACCATTAAGAATGCGGATAACGATTTTACCAGCTTGGCGTCCTAAGTCATAATAACTCATTCCCAAGGCCGCGATGGCTCCGCGTTCGGCTGAGTCAGGATCGGAGGCTAACAAAGGTATTTTACTTTCATTAGCGACTTTTGCTAAAGACTCGTAAGCCGAAACGACATTGTTATCGGTAGTGGTATAAATCAGATCAACTTTACCTTTTAAACTTCTTGCCGCTGTAGAAATATCTGAAGTACGTTGAGCTGGAGCTGCGATAATTTGCATACCACGTTTTTCCAGTGCTGATTGTAATTGTTTAAGTACTATAGTTGAATTGACTTCGCTAGGACTGTAGACATAACCAATGTTTTTCGCATCTGGTTTGATTTTTAACATCATATCTATTTGCGCATCTAACGGTAGTGCATCAGAAACACCGGTCACATTGGTTTTTGACGCTTCCCAACTAGGGGTTAATCTTGCGGCAACGGGATCTGTTACAGCCGTGAAAATGATTGGAATACGTTTAGTCGTCGCTAATAAAGCTTGTGAGCTAGGTGTTGCGATTCCGACAATCACATCGGGTTTATTGGCAGCAAATTGTTTAGCGATTTGAACAGCATTAGCACTACTACCTTGAGCGCTGGCATACTGTAATTTTAAGTTTTCACCGTTGATATAACCATTATCTTTTAATTCATCTTCCACCCCTCTTCGAACATTATCTAATGCAGGATGTTCAACAATGGCTGTAATAGCAACATACTTTTGTTCCTTTGCTGTATCAGCAAACGATGAAAAAGTAAGGGTTGATAAACAGAGTAGCATAATAAGTTTACAAATACGATTACGCATATAGGTACCTTTGTAATAATTTTTTTACAACTTAGATAAATATGTGTTTACTATAAATCATATTTAAATAATTTTCTAGGAATATCACTTTATTTAGCTGTAAATTTTTAATTACAATCTGTTATGATTAGTGATTGTAAAGCACTTTTAATCGACAAAAATTGGGTATATTTTGCTTCTTTTATAGATAAAAAAACGAAAATAATCATTCGTTCGAGAGTAAGCGAGTTCTGTTGATAATAGGGTACGCTCTGCTGATTGATTCAGCAAAGCATAAATGGGATTATGTTATTCACCAATGACTTTATAAGCGGACTGAATAACTTCAGGCGATAATGTTGCGCCTTGTTTTTTCGCGGCTTCAATATTGATAACCAGTCGTAATGCTTGTCCAATTTCTGGCGCAATACTGCCGGGTTTTTCTCCATTCAAAATGCGAACAACAAGTTTGCCTGATTGACGACCAACATCATAATAACTCATGCCATAAGCCGCAACGGCGCCCCTTTCAATTGCATCAGGAAAAGATGCTAACAAAGGAATTTTGTTTTCATTAGCAAATTTCACTAATGATTCATAAGCAGATACAACATTGTTATCGGTTGTCGTATAAATCAAGTCAACTTTGCCTTTTAATGAATTTGCCGCAGTGGAAATATCCGCAGTTCGTTGTGCGGGCACTGCAACCAATGAAATATTTTGTTCTGCAAGTTGTGCTTTCAAATTTTTCATTACCACAGTGGAATTGATTTCACTTGGACTATAGATGTATCCTACCGATTTTACATTCGGGACAATTTTTTTCATAAAATCGATTTGAGGACCAATCTCTTGAAAATCAGATACACCCGTAATATTGGTATTGGTTGGTTCCCAATTTTTAACTAGCTTTGCGGCAATGGGATCAGTAATTCCTGCAAATACGAGTGGGATTTGTTTAGTTACTGCGGCTGTTGCTTGTGCACTTGGAGTTGCAATAGCGACGATAACATCGGGTTTATCGGCAATAAATTGTCTGGCAATTTGTGCTGCAGTCGCGCTACTGCCTTGGGCGCTTTTGTACTTAACCGTTAAATTTTCATTTAATAGATAACCACTGCTTGTTAATTCATCTTTTACACCATCTCGGATTTGATCTAGTGAGGGATGTTCAACAATTGCAGTTATGGCAATACTTTTTACCGTATTTGCTATACACATAAAAGGGGTAATTAACATCAAACAACTGAATAAAAAAAAGCGTTTCATAAAAATAAACTCGCAAACTAGTACAATAGTATTATTCTAAACTGATTCAACCAAAATGTTAAGGTGTAATTGGACTTTTTTGTCATTCTTATTTTTTAAAAGGATGAGGCATTATCTGATTAATATAAAAATACACTAAAATTTCAAGCAAATTAAGAATATAATAATCAGATTATTGGTTTTTTATCCTGCTTTTCATGAAAAAAAGCTAAAAATAGCTGCTAATATTGTTCAGTTACCTATTCAAGGTTAATTCTAAATTTATTCGAAGCTAAATTCTTATTGTGCAAATACAAAGGGATTGATACCACTTTTTGCAAAACCTTCTTCTTCGGTTTTGATATCAAGTATTAAAGAGGCAATATCATCAGCAACAACTTCAATATGCGGATCTTTATCCTGATCAAAGATTTTTAAGTAGCTGTGGCAAGCATCACAACATTCTGTTTTAGTCGCTGACAATTCACTATCTAGCGAAAAATATTCAATATTTTTCATATTATCACAGCTGGTACATTTTACTCTTGGCACATACCATTCACTCTCACATAAACTACAATGTAAATAACGCAATCCATTATGACCACCCAGTTGAATGACGCTGGCAACCGGCATGCTATTACATACGGGACATAGCCAATTTTTATCACTATTTTCGGATACTGCTTTACCTTTTATTTGGCTAGCTAGCTGGCTATAGTAAACAGAGAGTGCAGACCAAATAAATACGGCTTCATTGCCATCAACTGCGTGGAATTCGCCTTTAAGTAAATGCAAAGCTTTATTTTGTAATTGTTCAATACTGTTTTTATCCAGTTGTTCAATCACGATTGAAATCTGATCGGTTAAATTTGATGATGATTTTAATAACGCCTTTAAATAATCCTGCCAAGAGTAGGGTAATGAAAAGTTTTCTATACTCAGTGGCGGTAAATCATTATTTAATGGCTCGAATAGCTCTTTATTTAGTGGTTTTTGGCTAACTAAGTCTGCTTGCGTTTGCGCTAATTGAGCACAAAAACAGAGATAATCACTAAATGGACTATTTTTTGCTAATTCTTTTAGCCTGTTAGCTCGATGCAAATAGAGCGTTGTTGGTGAAGGATAAAAAAGTAAGGGAATTTGTCTGATAACGGAATTGATATTTTGTTCTTCAAGCTGGACTTGTGGGATGATTTTTATACTCATTATTGGTTACCATTCATGATTATTTTATCCATAATCGATTTCGTGATTGAGATAATTCCGCTGATAAATATCAGCGGATAAAATAGATATATTTTAGAAACAACTATAAAGCTGTTTTTTGTTCGACTTTTGTTGTTTGCTTCATGTCTACAGGTTTATCTGCTTCCAGTTCCTGTTGATAGATTTTTTGCATTTCTTCTTCATACCATGAAGAGTGGTTTTTTCGAGCCCAAGCTCGAGATACATACCCTGTAATCATCCCTTTAATTGAACCTTTAACCCAGATAGCCATATAAGCATGACCAATGGCGAGCAAGATTAAGCAAATAGCTGCAAACGAGTGGAAAAAGATTGCAATACGAACAATTTCAATTGAAAAATAATCTGAAACATATCTTCGCCACATAATCATACCGGTTACGAATAACACAGTGATTAAACTCATGATACACCAAAATAAAAATTTCTGACCAACATTATATTTGCCAATGGGTATACCTTCTTCTTTGCCCATGATGACGTGTTTAAAATTCTTGATCCATAACAGATCATTTTTATTAGGGATATTATGATGAGCAAGCTTTACAAACATGAACATCAGCAGTATAAAGACGATGCATCCAATTAGGGGATGTAACGCTCTAACCAGTTGAGGGGTTCCAAGAAAAAGCCCAAATAGTTTAATGGACGGAAAAAATAACGATAAACCAGATAATGCCGTTAAGATGAAAAGACACACCATACACCAATGGCAAAAACGTACAATAAGTGGTGTTCTAAGAATCATTCCTTTTTTATTCATGATGTTCCTCCTTTTGTGGTATGTCGGCACTATTTTTACGACCAAAAATAGGTAATCCTAATCGTTTTCTTGCTTGTTTATCCGCTTGTTTTTCCTGTTCGATATCTTCTTCGTCTACTTCAATTGCACCGACGCCCATGTAATGGAAAAGTAATCCTCCAAAAGTAGCAATAAAGGCGGCAGCTGAAAGTGGTTTCCAAGGGCCTTTCCAGAATCTAACCAGTTCACTGATATGGGGTTCATCTGGCAAACCGTGATACAGATCGGGTTGATCAGCGTGATGTAATACATACATGACATGCGTTCCATTGACCGCTTGAGGATTATAAAGCCCTGCATGTTCAAACCCCCGTTTTTTTAAATCGGCTATTCGGTGCTCAGCATGTCGAATCATATCTTGTTTAGTCCCGAAATGAATAGCACCAGTCGGGCAAGTTTTAACGCAAGCCGGCTCTTGTCCAACCGAAACACGATCAACACATAAGGTACATTTATAGGCTCGATTATCTTCGTTACTGATACGAGGAATGTTAAACGGACAACCTGCTACACAATAGCCACAACCAATACAATGTTCCGACTGAAAATCGACTATTCCGTTAGCATATTGAATGATAGCACCTTCAGAAGGGCAAGATTTTAAACAGCCAGGCTCAGAACAGTGCATACACCCATCTTTGCGAATTAGCCATTCAAATTTTCCGTTAATTTCAACTTCAGAATAGCGCATTACCGTCCATGCTTTAGGCTCTAAATCAGCGGGATTATCGTAAACACCGACCGTATTGCCTACTTCTGCTCGCAGGTCATTCCATTCGCTACAGGCAACTTGGCATGCTTTACAACCAATACAGGTGGTGACATCAATTAATTTGGCCACTTCCTGTTGATAATCACGTGCTCGCGGCGCAGGCGTTAAATCATTAGTTGCAGAACGACGAATAATATCTTGAGTTTGTAATGACATAATTAATCCTCCTGCCTATGCCACGGTGGTAACTTTTTCGATGTTAACTAAGAATGATTTATATTCTGGCGTTTGTGAATTTGCATCACCTAAATGAGGAGTTAATTCATTGACCAAAAATCCTTTCTTAGTTTGTCCAGTGAATCCCCAAACAATTGGGATTCCAATGGTTTCGATCTCTTTACCGTCTACCGTTAACGTAGGCAAGCGTTTAGTTACTACCGCTTTCGCTTTTATATAGCCTCGATACGAAGTCACTTTAACGGTGTCGCCTAATTTGATTCCTTTTTTATTGGCAAGATTTTCGCTTAGTTCGATAAATTGTTCTGGTTGCGTAATTGAGGCCAATCTTGCGTGTTGTGTCCAAAAGTGGAAATGCTCTGTAATACTGTATGTTGTTCCCACATAAGGAAATTCATCTGCTGAACCTAAACGCGCTAAATCTTCTTTAAATGCTCGAGCAACCGGATTATTGATTTGTTCTGGATGCAACGGATTATTGGTAATTGGCGTTTCAAATGGTTCGTAGTGCTCAGGGAAAGGCCCATCAACCAGACGATTTAAGCAGAATAATCCACCTAAACCATCGTTATTCATAATAAAGGCGCCTGCACCAGAACTTGGAGACAAGGTAGCGGTAAAGTCAGCAACATCATTGCCATCCCAATGAGAACCATTCCATTTTATCAATACTCGGTTTGGATCCCATGGATTGCCGCGTTCATCTGCCGATGCCCGATTATAGAGTACACGTCGATTCATTGGCCATGACCATGCCCAACCAGCATGGATACCTTTACCAGATGGATCTGTTGGATCACGTCTTGCCATTAAATTACCTTGTTCAGTCCACGAACCACAGAATATCCAGATACCTGAAGAGGTGGTACCATCATCTTTAAGCTGAGAAAAACCACTTAATAATTGCCCTTTTTTCAGAATCACATTACCGTTGGTATCCGTAAGGTCAGCAAGAGCACGACCATTACACTCTTGGGCTAATTCTTCTGCTGCTGGTCCTTCTGGATCTTGGTAATCCCAAGAAAGATTATTAATTGGTTCATGATAAGCACCGCCTTCTTCAGCATAAAGTTCTTTGATTCTTAGAAAGATACGTGAAATGATTTCGGGGTCATATAGCGATTCATAAGGAGGCTTTGCTGCTGCCCAATGCCATTGCAATAAACGAGATGAATTGACAATCGTACCGTTTTCTTCAGCGAAACAGTTAGTCGGTAATCGAAAGACTTCGGTTTGAATTTTGCTTGAATCGACATCGTTTGACTCACCATGATTTTTCCAAAATTCGGCTGTTTCAGTGGGTAATGGGTCAATGCTCACCAAGAATTTGAGTTTAGATAAACCTTCACGAATACTATTTTTATCAGGTAAGGCAGCGAGTGGGTTGAATCCTTGACAAATAAAGCCATTGGCTTGACCGTCACGCATCATTTTACTAAAGCGTAAGATATCGTAAGTTTTATCCCATTTAGGTAACCAATCAAATCCCCACTGATTGTCTTTAGTCGCTTTATCACCATACATCGCTTTCATAAAACTGATAAAGAATTTGGGATAGTTACCCCAGAAGTTCACCTCATTGGCGCCTAACGGTTTAGGGGTTTTTTCATCCAGATACTGTTCAAGCGAAACTTGCGAGTCTTTAGGTAAATCCAAATATGCAGGTAAACGATTGGATAAGAGTCCGACATCGGTTAAACCTTGAATATTTGAGTGTCCACGTAAGGCATTAATTCCCCCACCCATGACACCCACATTACCTAAAATAAGTTGAATCATGGCAGCAGTACGAATAATTTGAGTACCATAAGTATGTTGTGTCCAACCTAAAGCATATAAAAATGTTGCTGCTCGGTCATTGGTTTTCGTACTGGCAAGAGAGCGACAAACATGTAAAAATCCGTCTATCGGGCTTCCGGTAACTTTGTTTACCATTTCTGGTGTATATCGACTTACATGTTGTTTTAACAGATTCCAAACACAGCGTGGATGCGTGAGTGTTTTATCTCGAAGTGCATAACCCTTTTCATCTTTTTGATATGTCCAACTGGCTTGATCATATTGGCGATTATCAGCATTATAGCCACTAAATAAACCACTATTTTCATCAAAATTAAAGTCATCACTCACAATTAAGCTAGCGTTACTGTGTGTGACTAAATATTCAAAATTAACTTCGTTATGGGTAATGAGATAATTAATAATACCTAGTAAGAAGGCAATATCCGAACCTGCACGAATCGGAACATATTTATCGGCAACCGAAGCCGTGCGGTGAAAACGAGGATCAATAGCGATAAGTTCAGCGCCATTTGTGATTTTAGCTTCAATCGCCCACTTAAAACCAACCGGATGAGCTTCAGCGGCATTTCCACCCATAACGATGACGACATTGGCATTTTTAATGTCATTCCAGTTATTTGTCATCGCACCACGCCCATACGTTGCTGCAAGACTAGATACCGACGGGCCATGACAAACCCTTGCTTGAGTTTCAAGACTTAGCATACCTAATGAGCGAGCTATTTTGAACGCTAACCAACCCGTTTCATTACTCGCAGCTGAAGTGACCAACCAACCGGTTGATGTCCAGCGATTCACGGTTGTACCTAGTTCATTTTTTTCGATAAAGTTTTTATCTCGGTCTTCTTTCATCAATCGAGCAATACGATCAATCGCTTCATCCCAACTGATACGTTGCCATTGATCAGAGCCAGGAGCACGATATTCGGGATATTTAACACGTTGTTCACTTTTGATATAGTCTAGCACCCCAGCACCTTTTGGGCAGAGTGAGCCACGACTAACCGGATGATCAGGATCGCCTTCTACATGAAAAATGGAAGATTCGGCATTTTTAGCCCCATCTCCTCGACTATAAAGTAACATTCCACAGCCAACCGAACAGTAGGTACAGTTATTGCGGGTTTCTTTCGATTTTAATAATTTGAATTGGCGAGTTTGTGCGAGCGCCACATTGGGAGCAAGTCCAAGCGTGGCAACTGTTGTTCCTGCCATGCCACCAGCGCAGATCTTAAAGAACTGTCTACGGTTAAATAGCATATGAACTCCTTAAAAGCTGACATTACATTTTAATTTATAATATTGGTAGGTACTAATATCCCTATTGGATAATAATTCATAATAATCGTTTATTAATTGGAAATAAAGGAAAAAACAGATATCAATGGTTAAAATTTGACTTTGATCAAAAAATCAGAAGAAAAGATCCGATAATTTTTATTAAATTTTATCTAAAATTGTTAACAGCACTTTGCAATAATTGCGTAAAGCTCATCCTAACAAAACTTAAAATTATTATCAATATACAAGCTATCAAGTGAATCGATTGGTATTGTGGATTTTGCTATATTCAACAATATTGATAGAGCTTGCCACTGATAAAAGGACAAACTCTATCGATACCAATTCGTGATTAAGGATTAATTTCCTCAATTGTTTGCAAGACTCGATGTGTAATGAGAGGTTTTAAGATATTATTCATGTTTTCAATTTTTTGAAAACTGGCACTATCTTGATCATCCAGATAACCTTGTTCTCGTAGTGATGCAACCAGTGTTGAAAAGACCCCTTTATCAAAAAATTCTGGCGCATTGATTCCATGTAATACCGATAATCTTTCCGCAATTAATCGACCTTCTTTTTCTAAATTAGCTCGACTAATTGAAGGGTCTTTTTGCAAAAGCGAAAAAGCAATCGCATAACGTTGTAAGGTATCTTTTGATGACGAAGCAATTAATTGTAACCCCGACATTTTTGCATAATTGAGCACTAATTTATCTGACGTACAACTAATTAAATTTAAGTCACAATAGGTGGCGATAATTTGGTTTACATATTCAACTAACTGCGCTTCATTATGATATAAAAACAGTTCAGATTTAATTAATGGGAAAAGCAATTTTACCTGTTCTAAAACCGCTTCTGAGGAGATGCGATTATTCTTCACAAGAATTCTGGCAACGATTGCAGGTATGATCAGCAAATGTTGAATATTATTACGATAATAAGTCATTAAAACCGCTTGTTCAGTGGTTAAACCGACAATTTCGCCAGCCTCATCGGTTGTGATAACAAATTTACCCATCTGTTTAGCATGTTCAAATAGTTCATCTGCGCTTTGAGCGGGAATCGTTATCAAATCAGAATAAGGAATATTTTTTAATAATGTAAGAAGATAATTAATATGTTCTATGAGTTTAACTTTAGTTAATGCCCGTTGATCCGCTGCCAATAAGATAGAGCAACATAAATTCATGGCGTTAATAGCTGCTGAGGCATTGATACGCTCCATGATCTGTTTTGCCAGAACATTGGTAGTGGGTGTCAACCAATTTGGGCGAGCGGTGCCTGTTGGTTCAATTGCATCACGCCATTCTGGTATTTGTTGATTTAAAAATTGGTTCAGTGGGATAGGTTGACCAAAATTAACATAGCCAAAACCTAATTTTTTTAATTTTAAAAAGGCTTTTAGCGTACGCCATAAACTCTCTTTTTCTTTTTTTGCGCCGCGTAATTCATTGGCATAAGTCGCCACTTCTAAAACGTGTTCATAACCAATATAAACCGGTACAACGGTGATAGGTCTTGCATCGCCACGCAATAACGTTTGAATGGTCATCATGAGCATGCCTGTTTTTGGATCGAGCAATCTACCGGTACGTGAACGCCCACCTTCGATAAAATATTCAACAGCATAGCCTCGAATAAATAACTCAGCTAAATATTCACGAAAAACGGAAGTATAAAGTTTATTTCCTCTAAACGAACGACGAATAAAGAAGGCACCTAGTCGTCTAAAAATCGGACCAGCAGGCCAGAAGTTCAAGTTGATACCAGCAGCAATATGAGGTGGTACTAATCCTTGTCGATAAAGAACATAAGATAATAAAAGATAATCCATGTGACTGCGATGACACGGTGCATAAACAATTTCATGTCCATTTTGCGCCAGTTCCCGAACTGGATCGGCATTGGTTACTTTTAAACCTTGGTAAAGTCTATTCCATGCCCAAGTTAAAACAATATCGGTAATTCTTAGCATTCGATAAGAAAAATTAGCGGCAATTTCGTTTAACATTGCCAGTGCATTTTTTTTCGCTTTATCAAGACTAATATTTTTGCTTTTGGCTTCTTCTTGAATTGCATCAGAAAGGCTAGGATTAGTTAATAATTTATTCAGCATTTGTTGCCGTACAGGCAGTTTAGGACCCACTGATGCCATTCTTTGTTTGGTAAAATGAATACGTGCAACACGAGCAAGCTTATGGGCTAAGACCGAAATATTTTGTTGATTATTGATTTCAATATTTTTTAATGACACGGTTCTTGAAAAACGGGTATAGCAATCTCGACCTGAAACAATGATTTTATATAATTTATAAGTTGCTCCCAGCACTTGTAGAGAAGGGCTTTTTTTGCCTTCTTTATCTGGACTGCGTCCGAACATCACCGAAACCGGTAACATTTGAATATCCAACTCGGGATTTTCTTGATGAGCAGAAATATATTCTCTTAAAATGTCAATTGCTTTTGTTTTTTGTTGATTAGAGGCAAAAATACCCGGGCCCTTATCAATAAAAATATATGAAGGAACCATATTACCATTAATATCGATGCCTTCTAGCGGATCAGGTAAGCCGAACTTGGAACATAAAGAACGAACAACCATAAGATCAATCTTAGAATTATAGGGCAAAACATATAATATGGGTTTATTCGTATCAAGACCTAATTCAGAAACCGGATCTGCTGGTATAGGTTTACTTTTAACAAATAATTTAATTGGGATTTGGATTAGTGAAAAAGAAACTTTAGTCCACCACGAAAACATAAAAATAAACCTCATCGTATTTCGCTAATTATAGGCTTAAATAATGAAATATACTTAATCAAGCTAATACAGAAATTAGTATTTAAATCATAATAGTGAATCTCTCTTATTGTTTAAATAAGAGAGAAAACACTAAGTATATACTTGTTATCATTTAAACGTTAGCTAATTTGCACAATCTTTCGTCGATATAGTTTGAGTTAAATAACTCTATTTATAACGATAGTTGAAAGCATTATAAAGGTTTATTGATATCAACTCCACGAATCTCTTTGTTTTTTATCCTCTCCAATCGTTGGATCAGGGTAATAACATCTCGTCCTTCACGCATGCCATCGATAAGTTTACGAGCTTGTTTACAATCGCCAATTTTATGATAAACATAGTTATTTTTAGTTGCATGTTCAGAAAAAGCTTGGCTAAAGGTGTTTTCACTTAGCATTCCTAAACAGACAAAACCATAATCGAATTCTAATTTAAATTGGTGACCATCTTTATCTTTAACTAAAAAGTGATTTTCAGCGACTTCCAGTAAAGTTGTAGAAAGATGAACATCAACCTGATTATGTTTGAGCATGGTCATCATAGAAATACGACCAATATAATCCAAATCTTCAGCCATAGCAGGCTTCATTTCAACAATGGAAACCGCCTTGGCGTTGTTTTCAGAAAAATATTCAACGACATCCAACCCGACAGCTCCCCCACCGATGACAACCACTTTTTTATTGGCAATATCGGTAAATTGATTGAAGTCTTCCATGATGTCAAAAATCGAAAATACTTGTCTGTTTGGTGCACTAAGCTGATCGTGTAATCCTTTAATAGGAGGTAATAAAGGTTTTGAACCGGTTGCACTAATCACTAAATCGGGTTGTAATTTTTCGATTATTTCAGGCGTTGCTCGTGTATTAAGATTGATTGTGAGATTTTTTAAACTTTTGGCACGGTTGATAAGAAATTTAGGCAAATCGGCAATACGTTGTTTATATGGAAATCGAGAAATCATCATTGACAGACCACCCAAAAAAGGCTTTTCTTCATATAATGTAACATTACATCCGACTTCTGCTGCTGTGCATGCGGCTTCAAGTCCAGCCGTTCCGCCTCCCACTACAACAACATTAAGCGGGGTTGAGATCTGATAGCGTTTATAGTCTTCATAACTGATAATATCCGGATTAACTGTACAGCGAATTGGTTTAGATCTCGCAATGCGATGATCTGCACAACCAATATTACATGAAATACATTTTCTTAATGTGTCGATTTCGTTATTTTGTACTTTTTCAACCCAATAAGGTTCGGCAATTAGCCCTCGTCCTAAAACGACAAAATCAGCAATCCCTTCTTCAATTGTTTTGGCGATGATTGACGGGTCTCGAAAGTTACCAGACGCAATGGTCGGTTTATTAAATTTATCTCGCACAGCTTTTGCCATGTAAGAACGCCAACCGTCTGGGAGATTCATCTGATCAATCTGAAATTGGATAGTATCATTTTGGGCGGCAGATACATCAAAAACATCCACACCCTCACTCAGGTGTTCTAAAATAGCTAAGGTATCGTCTAAAGTATTTCCTCCATCTACAAAATCGACCGCACTAATCCGTAAAAGGATTGGAAAGAAAGAGCCGACTTTGCTACGCATTTCATCAATAACCAGACGAATTAATCGTGCTCGGTTTTCGATACTGCCTCCAAATTCATCTGTACGGTTGTTATACAGCGGTGATAAAAATTGACTCAGCAAATATGAGTGTCCGGCATGAATTTCAACAGCATCAAAACCGGCTCTTTGGGCTCTGTGAGCTGCTAGTCCATATTGTTTAACAATATCATGAAGCTCTTCAATCGTTGCTGGTCTGGGAATATTGCCACCTGTTTTAGATGGTATATTGGATGAAGAAATAGGTTGCAAGCCATTTAAGCGACCGGGGTAAGCGGATGCGCCTGCATGATTAATTTGTACTGCGACCGATGCCCCATGCTTGTGCATACGTTCAGTAAATTTATACAATCCGGGAATGTATTGATCGTTGTCGATTCTCAGTTGTGTGGTACCGTTAGTACCATAAGGAAAATCTACGCATACGTTTTCAAGGATAATAAGCCCAGTTCCGCCTTTTGCTCGTTGTTCATAGTATTGAATATGGTCATCCACCATTTCGCCATGTAATGTGGCAAAGTTAGTCCCTATCGGTGGCATGACAATTCTGTTGCGTATAGTTGTTTTATTAATTACAAACGGTTCAAATATAGCTGAAAAATTGGGCATATTTGTCTCCTTTTTATTTAAATAATTTCTCTATCAAACATTGCAAAATAGTCTTCTAAACGTGTTAAAGTTAATAATAAATCCATTGCTAACTTATGCTTATATTTTATAGATCAAGTTTAATGTATTCATTTTATCTATAAATAGATGAAAACTAGAATGGCTCGCGTTATGTTAAGCGCGAGCCATTATGAGAATTCGTTATCTATTTAATTAGAATTTTTTCGTTTTATACCATTTTCTATCGACTAATTTATTCTCTAAGAATTGTTTAAATTCCATAAAATGAGCAGTCGTATTATGAAACTCAATGGCAGCTTGGTTTGCCCATATTTCTGAGAAAATAAAAATATGTTGGTTATTGGTATCCATACTGAGTTCATAACGAATGCAACCAGCTTCTTTTATGCTTTCATCCCGCACTTTTAGGGCTGCTTGCTGATATTCCGTTACCCACTCTGGTTTTACCTCATGTATTGCAATAATATTCAGCTCACACATCGATATTCCTTATGGTTATTCTCTATTTTGATTATGGTTTTCAAATCCTAAAAAGCCAATTAACCACCGTGATCACGGTCGTGAGCTATAAGCCTAATTGACTGATATTTTTTATTTATTTGATGCTTTCGAAGCCGCATGTTGTTGTTCTGCAAATTGGCGACGACCACCCGGACGTGGGACTAAATCTCCAAGCATCACTTCGTAACCACCATCAACCACAAGCTCAGTACCATTTGAATAATCAGAACGTTTACTTGCCAAATATAAAACAGCATTAGCAATATCAATGGTTTCACCAATACGACGGCTGGCAATCATACGAGTACGACCTTGTTCAACTTCTTTATCTTCATAGAATTTTTTTGATAAAGGTGTTTTGACAAAACATGGACAGACAGCATTACTGCGAATGCCAAATTGTCCCCATTCAGCAGCAAATTGTTTAGACATCATCGAAACTCCAGCTTTGGTTGAACTGTAAGCACCACTGTAAGTTTCAGGCGTGTGCGACGCCACCGTTGAGATATGCACCATACGACCTGATTTTTGCTCAATCATTAAACGCCCAAAGCGTTGAGACATAAGGAAATATCCTGTTAGGTTAATATTAACGGTAGTATTCCATTCATCAAGAGGAAGGTCTTCAATCGGACAAAAACGTAAAATTGCTGCAGTATTAACCAGTACATCACAACGTCCAAATTCTTGTTTTACTTTTGCGACCGCTGCATCTACTTGTGCTTCGTTAGTGGTATTACAGGCAAGACCGATTGCTTTTATACCATATTCATTACTTAACGATTTAGCGAGTTGTTGACATTTTGTTTCATCTAAATCGATAAGTACGAGATTCGCTTTTTGTTTGGCAAATTCACGGCAAATTTCGGAGCCCATGCCACCAATTGCACCTGTGATGACACAAACATCATTTTCTAATCCTAACCAACTTTGGCTCATAAAAACTCCTATTGTTCAACTTGATAACTTTTATTTATACTTTCTTCGCATATCTTTCTGTTTGATTAAATCTTAATGTCAAAGTAAGTACCAAATTATTTAACCTACTGTTTACTTTGATACAACACATCTAAAATATAACGTAACTGTTTGACATCTAATTGCCCCGGTGCTGAGGCATTTTTAGCTGCTCCAAATGTCATTGCTGAACCAAATGTTGTTCCTGCCACTCGGCTAATTGCCCCCAGCCCTGCCATTGACATGGTAATGATGGGTCTGGTTGCATATTTTTTATTCATTTCTGTGGTTGCCGCTAATAAGGTAAGGACGTCATCAGTGGTCTGTGGCATAACCGCAATTTTGGGAATATCAGCACCCAAATCTTGCATTTTACGTAATCGAGAAATGATATCGTTTTTCGCAGGTGTTTTTTCAAAGTCATGGTTGGATGTGACAACCAATACATTATGTTGATGCGCTACATTAATAATTTCTTTTACGTATTGATCGCCGATAAAGACTTCAACATCGATCAGGTCGACCAGTCCACTCTTAGCTATTTCTTTGTTTAATTCAAGATAATCGGTTAGTGGCCACGGTTTTACTCCACCTTCATTAGCGGTACGAAAGGTAAATAAAATAGGTTTGCTCGGTAATAAGGTTGCAATTTTTTTAGCAACAGTTTTCACAGCATCAATATTATCAACTTGGGTGAAGTGATCCACTCGCCACTCTAAAACGTCAAAATCTATCGATTGTAAAAATGTGACTTCATCAAGCAGTTCGGTTTCAGTTTTCCCCACAATTGGGACAATAATTTTCGGCGCACCCGATCCTATAACTAGATTTTTGGTTGTAACTGTTTTCATTTTATATCCTGTTGGTAAAAGATTATGTTTATAATGATTAATCTTATATTGTGTGATTCAAATCAGACAATAACATAAAATAATCTGCTAACTCATTTTTAATTGGATTATTAGGTAAAAAGATTACTTATCGACTAATCATTAAATCCCATTTTTTCTTTTACATACTCAATAGGTGCATCTTCACCCGTCCAAATTTTGATTTGCGCTGCACCTTGCCAAAGCATCATGCCAATCCCATTTAAGGTTTTACAACCTTGCTGTTCTGCGATTTCAAGCAATTTGGTCTTACGTGGGCTATAAATACAGTCTGTTACGACAAGATCCGGTCTTAACATCGTTGGATCAGTAATTAAACTTTGCCCTTCTAATGGTTTCATTCCAACACCTGTAGCGTTACAAAGTACTTCACTGGTGGCAATGGCTTGACGGAGTTGCTCTTTATCAGCAAGGTCGGTCACACTGACTTTACATGGTGTGTTTTCATTTAATTTTTTTGCAATTGCTTCAATTTTTGCATAGCAGTCATCTTTCTGATTGAAGATGGCGATCTCTTTCACACCATCAAGCGCAGCTTGTACTACAATAGCTGTTGCTGCACCGCCTGCGCCAAGAATCGTCATTTTTTTACCTATGACATCAATGCCTGCTTCTTTCAACATGCGCATATAGCCAATGCCGTCGGTGTTATAACCGGTTAATATGCCGTTATCATTCGAAATTGTATTGCAAGCCCCACTCATTTCAACCGCAGGTGTTAACTTATCAAGATATTGGCAAACCA
The DNA here is from genome assembly GCF_046635805.1 of Gilliamella sp. CG13. Taxonomy (NCBI): domain Bacteria; kingdom Pseudomonadati; phylum Pseudomonadota; class Gammaproteobacteria; order Orbales; family Orbaceae; genus Gilliamella; species Gilliamella sp. CG13. The sequence continues at coordinate 96,188 of NZ_JBIDFM010000006.1, read as the reverse complement.
ATTGTTTATTGGGCATCGATACCGCACTACCTCGCAAACCTAAGGCACGTAGACCTTTTATTGCATCGGGTAATTTTTCTTGATCAACTTCAAAAGCCAAATAAACATAAGGGATATTTAGTTTTGAATAAATAGTGTTTTGCATTTGCGGTGATAAACTGTGACGTATTGGATAAGCCATTAAACCAATCAATAAATAATGGCCGTCAATATTATTTCTCATTTAAAACTCTCCACTACACGCTTTTTTTTCAATAAAGCGTTAACAATTAAGATTGTTCAGCAACACGTTTCAATAATGCACGTGTATCTTCAATATACATTTTAGCGCGTTCAATTGGGGATTTAGATAAAGCTAATTCGTCATTACAACATTCAATTGAAATCGGCATTTCAGGTAAAGCTTTCAACAAAGATACTAGGTCAATACCACCACGCCCCGGCGATAAACGATAGTTACGGGCTTGATAAAGTAGTCCTTCTGTGTCTTGAGGTTTTTCTTTAGTACCATCACACAGTTGCATATAACGCCAACAATCTTTAGGTACTTTTTTCAAATCGTCAAGGGTATTTGGACCTCGATCAAAATGCAGGGGATCAATTATCATACCTTGATTGTTTTGATTCGCTTTTTTTAGCAGTTCAATACCGGCATTGACGCCAGGGATGTTTGTCCATGGCATCGGTTCGATATTGATGGCAATGCCAAGGGGAGCGGCAATGTCACAAAGCTGGGCAAAATTATCGGCTAGTCGATTTTGATCGGGATCGTTACCCGCCAAAAGTACCTGACTGGCACCTAATCTTGCGCCCGTTTCCAGTACGGGTAAAAAGTTAATGACACGGGTATCGGGTTTTAAACGGAAGATTTCTATATCTAATACCTTAATTCCTGTCTCTTTTAAACGGCGTTCAATTTCTCGAACCAATGGCGTATCGCCGACGGTCGCATATACCGGTTCAGTTGGCGTAGCCGGTATAAGCCTCAAACCGACATGAGTATAACCCGCTTCTGCTGCAACGAGGACTTGGTTAGCAGGTGAAACATCTAAGACAGTTAACGCTGCCAATCCAATTGGACGGTTAGACATATCTTTCTCCTTAATTAAAAATTTAATTCATCTAAAGCATAAAATTAGTGTAATTTTTAAATAAGCCACATTATGATTCATTATTATATTTCTATAAATATAATGATTTCTATTAAAAATATCTATTATTTAAAATAGCCATTTATTCTGTAATTAGCAAGGATAAAAAAAGGATTTTTATCAAAATGAGATCTTTATCAATAAAAAATTAATCAGACAGTTATAAAAAATATGGGGAGTTTATTGAGCAATGTGTTGATTTTGCTTTTTATTTTAATCTGTCACTTAAAATCCATTTAGACGTCAACTATTTTTAGAATAATCATGGTTAAAAGTCAGCATTTACTATCAATTGCACTTTCTATAGTCATCCACTAAAATAATTAACTTTGTTTATTTAAGAGAATATATCTATGAATACAGTTTTTGAGCTTTTATCGTCAATAAACGCTGTGGTTATTGCGGTAATTTGTATGTTAATTTTATCTCTTTGCCGTGTTCATGTGGTAATTAGCTTAATTATTGGTGCCTTTGTTGGTGGTTTATTTAGCCATTTAACGTTAAAACAAACAATTGATGCATTCAATACAGGTATTAGCAATGGTGCAAATATCGCTCTTTCTTATGCTATGCTTGGTGCTTTTGCGGTTGCAATTTCAAAATCGGGATTGCCTGAATTATTAGCTGATAAAGCGGTTAAACAGCTGACAACGAGCAGTGCTAAAAAACGCATAAAATGGTTATTAATTATTATTATTGCGTTGGTCAGTATTTCTTCACAAAATATCATACCTATCCATATTGCTTTTATTCCACTGTTAATCCCACCACTATTATATGTGATGTCTCGATTACAGTTAGATAGACGAATGATTGCCTGTATAATGACATTTGGACTCATTACACCTTATATGTTCTTACCGGTTGGTTTTGGTAATATCTTTTTAAATCAAATTTTATTAAAAAATATCACTGCATCTGGCATGGATGTTAGTCATGTGAATGTAATGCATGCTATGGCGATACCAGCGCTAGGGATGTTTGTTGGGCTACTTTGGGCAATTTTTGTCAGTTACCGTAAACCAAGAGAATATAAAATTATTCGTGAAGAGACGAATTTAGAAACGGTAAATAGTGTAAATAAGCGTTCACTTATTGTGTCTTTATTGGCGATTGTTCTCTCTTTTGCTATCCAACTTTATACAGGTTCAATGATTTTAGGGGCGCTAATTGGTTTTATTTGCTTTATTGTTTCGGGAACCATTAAATGGGGTGAAGCAGACGGCGTTTTTACCGATGGCATTAAAATGATGGCCATGATTGGTTTTGTTATGATTTCTGCCCAAGGCTTTGCCGAAGTGCTAAAACAAACAAATGATATTGAACCGTTAGTGATTAACAGTGCTGCTTTATTCGCGGGTAATAAAGTTATTGCCTCATTTATGATGATGTTAGTCGGATTGGTGATCACGTTAGGTATCGGTTCGTCATTCTCGACGGTGCCAATTATTGCGGCAATCTATGTCCCACTTTGTATTCAACTTGGCTTTTCACCTATTGCAACAGTCTGTTTAATTGGTGCTTCTGGGGCGATTGGTGATGCTGGTTCTCCACCTTCTGACACCATTTTAGCAACGTCGGCTGGGCTTAATAGTGATGGTCAGCATGATCATATTCGTGATAGTGTTATTCCAACATTCACCCATTTTAATATCCCTTTATTTATTGCGGGTTGGGTTGGATCGTTAATTCTGTAATAACATCAATAAAGGCTGTCATTGCTTATGAATAACAAGTTATATCAAAATATCCGTGCGGTTTGTGCTCAGGCTATTTTTAATGTGTTGGAAGAAGGGCAATCGCTCAGCTCTGCATTGATGACTTTAAATCCTAGAATTACCGATAAAGATAAAGCGTTAGTTCAAGAAATCTGTTTCGGGGTAATGCGGGTATTACCTGAACTGAATTTCTATATTCATAGCTTGATGAACAAAGTGCTTACTGGTAAAAATAGAGTTTTACACTATTTATTGTTAGTGGGTGTTTACCAAGTTCTCTATACCCGTATTCCGGAGCATGCAGCAGTAGGAGAAACAGTTAATGCGGTTAAGGAATTAAAAAAAATTGCTCTCAAAGGATTAATTAATGGTGTGTTGCGGGAATTTTTGCGTCAACAAGCTGTTTTGACAAACAAATTTTCGCAAGACAGTAAACAAGACACCGCCCGAACTCTCCATCCGACGTGGTTACTAACGCGTCTTAAGCAAGCCTATCCACAGCAGTGGCAAGCAATTGTAGCGGCTAATAATCAAAAACCTCCGATGTGGTTGCGAGTGAATCTTAATCACTATTCAGTGAGTGAGTACCAACAACTGCTTACCGAAGCAGGTATTGAATCGCAAGTTTTTACCGATATACCTTCTGCCATTAGGTTATTACAACCTGTTAATGTAAACAAATTGCCCTATTTTTCTGAAGGTGCGGTGACAGTACAAGACTTGTCTGCACAATATGCGGCTTATCTACTTGCCCCGCAAAATGGCGAGCAAATTTTAGATATGTGTGCCGCCCCTGGTGGTAAAACTACACATATTTTAGAAGTCGCCCCAAATGCTCAAGTATTAGCGGTTGATGTTGATGCGAGTCGTGCTAAACGGATTAATGACAATTTAACGCGTTTAAAACAATGTGCTGAAGTGAAAGTCGGTGATGGATTAACGCCAGAAAAATGGTGCGCAGGGCGTCAATTTGACCGGATTTTACTTGATGCCCCATGTTCAGCTACGGGCGTTATTCGGCGTCATCCAGATATAAAATGGTTACGTCGTGATAGTGATATAGCCCAACTCACTGAGTTACAACATGCGATCTTAACGAATATTTGGTCTTATTTAAAAACAGGTGGTACTTTAGTCTATGCGACTTGTTCAATTCTTCCAGAAGAGAATAGATTGCAAATTGAGCGTTTTTTACATGAAAATAGTGATGCAAAATTGCAAGGCGAGGTGAAACAGTTTTTACCTACCGATAACGGCGGTGATGGGTTTTTTTATACGGTTTTAACCAAACATAGCTAACAGAACGTTTTAATGTGATGATGTCTGCCTCACGCTATATCATCACATTTTGTCATTAGCAGTAACTTTTTATCAATTCAGCTAATTCCTGACCATGTTTTAAGGCTTTGGTTTTTATTTCTGTTTTATCATCAAATGGTGATACACCATATAATAATGCTGGTGGAAGATATTCCATTTGTATATACAGAGACGAAAATTTTACTGATTCAAGAAAGTGGTCAATTAAATTTTCACCGTATTCTTGGTAACTTTTTTGCCCTATTGTTAAACTCTGCAATAACTTTTTACCTTTTAATTTATCACCTTGTGAGCCATAAGCAAATTGGTAAGTCAACACTTCATCAAACCATAACTTTAATATAGCTGGCATATTAAACCAATACATAGGATATTGAAGAATAATAAGATCATGTCTCAATAATGCGGCTTGTTCTTGTTCTACATCGATTTGATAATTAGGGTAAAGTTGATGTATATTTCGGATTTCAAGATCGGTAACAGTTTGCTGTAATGTCTCAATAATTGTTTTGTTAGCAATGGATTGCGCCATATTGGGATGGCCTAAAATCATTAATGTCATAGTAATTTCCTTTCCTTTTATGTAAAAAATGCACGTTACTCAATTGTATAAACTATATACTAGTATAAAAATAATACTAGTATAAACTAAATTATAGGTTAATTATTGGTCGCTTGGACAATTTTTAGTAGATGTGGTAAATTCTCGGTTTATTTTGTGTTATAAAGATATTTGTAATGGCTTATACTCTCACCTATAGTGATCTCCCCGAAAATATTCAAAACTGGCAAGGTTTACCATTATCTTTGAATGGTTGTGAAGTGGTTCCGCTTGACTATAATGCAGGTAAAACAGGTTGGATCATCTATGGTAAAAAATTAAATAAAACGATACTTTCAAAATTCCAAAATCAGTTGGCGATGCCAATGGTGATAGTTTCTTCTTGGAAAATTAAAACTTACCAAATTGTCCGGATTGCTGGCGTTATGCCTAAAAAGGCAAAATCTATTTCCCTAGCATTAGGCATTGATGTATCACCTATTGATAATTTACCCACCTTACACTCACCGGGTTTGCTTGTTATGGATATGGATTCCACGGCGATTAAAATTGAATGCATCGATGAACTTGCCAAATTATATGGTGTTGGACATCAAGTAGCGGCTGTTACCGAGCAAGCTATGCGGGGCGAGTTAGACTTTGCGACCAGCTTACGTAAGCGAGTTGCAACCTTGAAAGGAGCTCCTCAAGAACTCTTACAGCAAGTAAAAAATGGATTACCATTGACATCGGGACTGACTTATCTAGTTAAAGAATTACAAAAAAGAAATTGGTATGTCGCTATCGCATCAGGGGGATTTACCTATTTTGCCGACCATTTAAAACAAAAATTAAAATTGGTCGATGCGTATGCAAATGAGTTAGAAATCAAAAATGATAAATTAACCGGTAAAGTAACAGGTCAAATAGTCGATGCCAAATTTAAAGCTCGAACATTACAGAATTTAGCTGCATCGTTAGATATACCTATTGAACAAACGGTTGCTATTGGCGATGGTGCGAATGATTTAATGATGATTCGAATTGCAGGTCTTGGTGTGGCTTATCATGGTAAACCTAAAGTGGTTGAAAAGGCACGAATTAGCATTAATTATGCAGATTTAACTGGATTATGGTGTATCTTATCGACCAGTTTATTAAGTGAAGGTTAGGAGATTAAGTTGGCAAAAACCGTTAAACGTGCTTTTGTTTGTAATGATTGTGGTGCAGATTATCCTCGTTGGCAAGGTCAATGTAGTGCATGTCATGCTTGGAATACCATTACCGAAGTTAGGCTGGCAAGTGCATCATCACGCAATGATCGGTTAACCGGTTATGCAGGTAGTGGCGTTGGACAGGCAAAAATTCAAAAACTGTCTGAAATCAGTTTAGAAGCGTTACCTAGATTCTCTACCGGCTTTTCCGAATTTGACCGAGTGTTAGGGGGTGGTGTTGTCCCTGGTAGTGCTATTCTCATTGGGGGTAATCCGGGTGCCGGTAAAAGTACCCTGTTATTACAAACCATGAGTAAGCTTTCTACGCAAATGAACACCCTTTATGTGACGGGCGAAGAGTCCTTACAGCAAGTGGCTATGCGTGCTCATCGCTTAGGACTACCAACCGATAATATTAATATGCTGTCTGAAACCAGTATTGAGCAGATCTGTTTGCTGGCTGAACAATCACAACCTAAACTCATGGTTATTGATTCCATCCAAGTTATGCATCTTGCTGATATTCAATCATCGCCGGGGAGTGTCGCTCAAGTGCGGGAAACCGCTGCTTATTTAACTCGTTTTGCTAAAACCAAAGGCATAGCCATTATTATGGTTGGACATGTTACTAAAGATGGATCACTTGCCGGTCCTAAAGTCCTTGAACACTGCATCGATTGTTCAATTTTATTAGATGGTGATGCGGATTCCAGATTTAGGACGTTGCGTAGCCATAAAAACCGGTTTGGTGCAGTGAATGAATTAGGTGTTTTTGCCATGACCGAGCAAGGATTGAAAGAAGTCAGTAATCCATCAGCGATTTTTTTAAGTCGTGGGGATGAAATGCTACCCGGTAGCTCGGTGATGGTGTTATGGGAAGGGACACGTCCATTATTGGTTGAGATTCAAGCGCTGGTAGACCATTCAATGTATGGGAATCCAAGACGCGTAACAGTTGGGCTTGATCAGAATCGATTAGCCCTTTTACTGGCTGTCTTGCATCGGCATGGTGGATTACAAATGGCTGACCAAGACATTTTCGTTAATGTCGTCGGAGGTGTAAAAGTTACTGAAACCAGTGCCGATTTAGCATTGATTGCCGCCTTAGTATCAAGTTTTCGAAATCGTCCACTGCCACAAGATGTGGTTATTTTTGGCGAGATTGGCTTAGGTGGCGAGATTCGCCCTGTGCCAAGTGGTCAAGAGCGGATTTCTGAAGCGGCAAAACATGGCTTTAAAAAAGCGATAGTACCGATTGCCAATATGCCGAAAAAGAGACCTGAAAATATGCAAGTTTTTGGTGTCAAAAAAGTTTCTGAAGCTTTAGATATTTTGAATGATTTATAGCTAATTGGTAGATGCGTCTGTTATTTTGCCGATAAAAAATACCGGCAAAATAACAGTTGAATAAGCTATTTTAGATGATGTGTTAATAACAGATCTCATAACAAGGTTGATAAGCCGTTCCACCCGGTAATTTCATCCGATCTTGTTTAACAAAGCTACGTAATAAATCATCCAACTGTTTCATTATTTCCTTATCGCCTTGTAACTTATAAGGGCCTCGTTCAGCAATTTGTTTCATACCAAACTCCTTCACATTACCGGCAACAATTCCCGAAAATGCACGACGTAAATCAGCGGCTAATAATTCCACAGGCTGATCTTTGTGTAAATTCAATGAAGCCATATTCTCATGAATGGGTTCAAAAGGTTGTTGTAACGAACCATCAATTTTAAGGAGCCAGTTAAAACCGTAAGCATCACCTGTTTTTAAGCGTGAGGATTTTACATGTTTAACCCCTTTTTTCATAATACGCGCAACTTGTTCTGGGGAATCAATAATAATTTGATAAAGCTTGGTGGCTTCTTCGCCTAAGGTTTGACGAATAAAGTCATCAATGGCAGCAAAATAGCCTTCGCATTCTTTAGGGCCAGTTAAGATAAGTGGCAATGTCTGATCTTTATTTGCTGGGTTTAACATAATGCCTAAAATATAGAGCAGTTCCTCAGCAGTACCCGGACCACCAGGGAAGATAATAATACCGTGTGCCATACGGACAAAAGCTTCAAGTCGTTTTTCAATATCTGGCATGATGATAAGCTCATTGACCAAGGCATTAGGTGGTTCAGCGGCAATAATTGAAGGTTCAGTCATCCCAATAAAACGGCTATCTTTATAGCGTTGCTGAGCATGACCAACAGCGGCGCCTTTCATAGGAGCTTCCATAATACCGGGGCCACAGCCAGTGCAGATATTAAGCTCACGTAGCCCTAACTGCATGCCGACTTGACGGGCATAATAATATTCGTTTTCATTAATTGAGTGACCACCCCAGCAAACCACAAGATTAGGCTCTTCGCCGACATGTAGCGCATTAGCATTACGTAAAATCGAAAAAACCAGATTAGTAATATAATAGGAATGATCTCTATCAAGATTGACATTTGAAACTAGTTGTTTAACAGCACTGATTTGACTATTTAAAAAAAGAATATCGCGCAACACCGCAAAAAGGTTAGCTTGAATTGAACGGATGATGCGTTTATCTACAAAAGCACTTTCCGGCGCATCGATGAGCTCTAGCTTAACGCCTCGTTCTTTACTAATCACATTAATTTCGAACGATTGAAACCTATCTAATAGCTCTTTCGTATTATCGGTTTTACTACCCGCATTCAGTGTTGCCAATGAGCAATTTCGAAATAATTGATATAATTCACTATTTGCTGATCTCTTTAGAATATCCACTTCAGCTTGAGCGAGTAAATCCATAGATCCTAATGGACTTATATGGGTGGTAATCATCACAACCTCCATTTGACGGTTTTATCGACAAAGGAGTTATTATATACTCAAACAGATTGAATAAGTAAAGTTTATAAAATGAACTTTTTTCAATTTTATCGTAATTATCCTATTGAATAATTGAAATACAGCAAAAGGATTGATTTATCATAATTAAATTTATTTGATATTAATATACCTCTGACTTTATTTGGATGTAAATAAATCAATCAATTAATATTGTTGTGCTAAATGATTAATTTAAAGCGAATAATCGTTGAGAAAGCAGTAATTGTTATTCTAAATAGTTGAGAATGGTGAAAACAGTGATGAATCAACTTAACCTTATAATTTTATTCAGGATGTGTGAATTGATTAATTGATTATAGTCAAAAAATATTGTCTATGTTAGACTAAACCAAACTCTGAAGCTTTTTTACCTAAGTGTTGCCTTGGCCTGTTTCATATGGTGAATTAGCCGCGGTATAGCGCAGAAATGGCTATGCTTCCCGATTTGGATAAGGTGTTTTTTTTATATGCAATTAGTGGATAATTATCAGCGTCGATTTCAATATCTGCGCTTGTCGATTACCGAACTATGTAATTTTAAATGTCAGTATTGTTTACCCAATGGTTATCATCCGAATAAGCTTCACCATTTTTTATCGCTTAATGAAATTGATAATATTGTGTCAACATTTGCTGAGCTTGGTGTTCATAAAATTCGACTTACAGGTGGTGAACCGACATTACGTCGAGATTTTACCGAAATTTTGTCGGTTATTTCGGCTTATCCCAGTATTCGTGAGCTTGCAATCACGACCAATGGCACACGGTTATTAAAAAATATCAACCATTGGCATCAAGCCGGTCTAAATTCAATCAATATTAGTATAGATAGTTTTTCCCCTCATATATTTAAACTAATCACAGGTCAAGATAAGCTGAAAGAGCTGATAGCTGGCATTGAAAAAACGTTAGAAATTGGCATACCGAAAGTGAAGATTAATACTGTTTTAATGAAAGATCTCAATAGCCATTTATCTGATTATTTATCTTGGATTAAATACAGACCAGTTGAGTTGCGTTTTATCGAGCTTATGGAAACCAATGAAAGCCGTAATTTATTTCATCGTTATCACTTAGCTGGTCAATCAATTGAACGTCAATTAATTGAGCAAGGTTGGCAGTTACAACCGAAGCAAGCTCTATCAGGGCCGGCAAAAGTTTATGCACATGATGATTATCAAGGTAAAATTGGTCTTATCATGCCATATTCAAAAGATTTTTGTAAAAGTTGCAATCGATTGCGAGTGTCATCAATTGGGCAGTTACACTATTGTCTGTTTGGTGATTCGGCGATTGATTTACGTGATTTACTGGTCAGTGCAGACCAAAAAGCACAACTTAAATCACGCATTCTTGCCTCATTGGTAGTCAAACCAGAAAAACATCGATTACACGATAATCAAGTGGGTATGGTGCCTAATTTATCTTACATTGGTGGTTAATACTGCATTTTGTTTCGGGATAGTTGAAAGCTGCCAATGTGCTATTGCCCAATCTAACAATTGTTGTTGGGTTGCATCTTGCCAATCTTGTGGTATCTGTTGCCCTAAAAATTGCAGTGCTTGAATGGTTAATGAGGTTGGATTATCCAATTCGATTGGCTTAGCATGATTTTGTTTCGACAGTTTATTACCATTATGATCTAAGACGAGTGGTAAATGGCAATAGGTTGGCACGGTAAAGCCTAACTGTTGATAAAGTGATATCTGTTTTGCGGCAACCGGTAGCAAATCAGCACCACGAACAATTTCGGTAATGCCTTGCTGATGATCATCCAGAACGACGACCAAATTATAAGCAAATAGTCCATCTTTTCGGTGAATAATAAAATCTTCTTGCGCACTGGCTGGTTCAACTGTTTGTAATCCAAGAATGTTATCTTCAAATTCAAAGATTGGATGGGTTTGCTTTAACCGAATGGCTAAATGCTGCTGGTGGTTCGGGGTTAAATTTCGCTGACGGCAAAAGCCATCATAAATATGATTGGTAAGATGATGGATTCGTTGTCTCGAGCAGTCGCAATAGTAGGCTTGCTGTTTGGATAGTAATGATTGCAATACCGATTGATAACGTTCACTACATGTTGATTGGTATAGAACATCATCATCCCAAAACAGATTGAATATTTCTAATGTTTTTAAAATGAGTGAGGAAGCGCCTTTGACTTCGCGTGGTGGATCGATATCTTCAATACGGACTAACCATTTACCTTGATAAGCTTTAGCTTGTAAATAGCTACCGAGAGCCGTCACCAACGAACCAAAATGTAATGGTCCGGATGGTGAGGGAGCAAAACGACCAATATAGCACATGGGCTTATCTGGTAGTGTAATGTTTGAGGAAAGTAATTAAAATTACATTCCCATTTGTTTTTCGCGAAGTTCCGCTAACGTTTTACAATCGATACATAGATCCGCCGTAGGTCTAGCTTCAAGGCGACGAATACCAATCTCAACGCCACAAGATTCACAAAAACCAAAATCATCAGTTTCAATTTTCTTTAATGTCTTTTCAATTTTTTTGATCAGTTTACGTTCTCTATCGCGTGCTCTTAACTCTAGACTGAACTCCTCTTCTTGAGTTGCTCGGTCAGCTGGATCTGGAAAATTTGCAGCCTCATCTTGCATGTGCGAGACTGTTTTGCCCATTTCGCCTTGTAATTGCGCAAGCCATGCTTCTAAGATAAGTTTGAAATGTTTCAATTGCTTAGGGTTCATATACTCCTCGCCTTTCGCCTCTTTATAAGGCTCAAGCCCAGCAATTGAAAGCAGGCTAAGAGAAGATGTATTAACTTTTTGTTCCTTTTTCACAGCAATCCCCTTAAGTACAGATTATTTGCAAGCGCTAAACTATAGCAATAAATTAGCCATTGGCAAAATTTTTTTATGATTTTTTTTACATAATTAGAGCAAATTAACATAACTATATGTATTAATGTATATAATTATGCTATCCACTGTTTCATGTCATTTTTAGGACACTTAGCAACAAGATCTGACAATTTGTCATTATCGGGAAAGACGAGTTCTGGCTCAATATCAAAGAGTGGATAAAGGACAAACTCTCGGTTTTTCATGTGGTAATGCGGTATGGTTAATCGTTCACTATTGATAATCAAATCATCATATAAAAGAATATCCAAATCTAAAGTTCTTGCCCCCCAACGATTATCTTTGCGAACTCGCCCTTGTGATTTTTCAATCGATTGTAAGGCATCTAATAATTCAATTGGTGAAAGGCTTGTTATTAACTTAATCACTGCATTGAGATAATCATTTTGATCTTGTGGCCCTAAAGGTTTACTGCGGTAAAAAGGCGAGACTTCAATCAGTTGAGTATGAGGCAATTGAGTTAAAGCGGCTATTGCTCGATTTGCTTGAGCAAAAGGATCGTCAAGGTTACTTCCTAACGCAATATAACAAGTTGACATAATTAGATAAGTGAAATTTTAGATTAATCATTTGTCATCTATATTAGCATACTAATGATGAGTCAAAAATAGTTATATGAAGGGAAAAAGACGACTGCATGATGCAATAATATTAAGTTTAGTTATTAAAATATAACTAGATAATCTTTAACTTAATGTTGATTTTACGCTATTTTGGTCAAGTCTATTTATGATAGTTTGATGAGTGAATATATGATGAACTTAAACCAACAATTATGCTTGTTAATTAAAAATACGCCTATTCTTAGTGATTCGACTGTTATTAATAATGCGATTAATGGCATCGTCGATTATTTTGCATGTTGTTTACAAGCTCGTCAGGATATGAATGTTCAAAGATTACTCGCTTGGATAAAAGAAGAAGGCGGGCATGAGCGGTCTTGGCTGATTGGTCAAAAAAAGTTAGCTACACCACGTCAAGCGGCATTATTCAATGGCTTTCAAGCCCACTGTTTAGATTATGATGATGTTCATTCAGATATACGAGGCCATCCTTCAGCGGTGATTTTATCGGCACTGTTTGCCAATATTCGATTAGATCATTCACCATTCAAGATAAATGGACGGCGATTTTTAACGGCTTATGTTATTGGTATTGAAGTCATGGCGTTGCTGGGTAAAAGCGTCAATCCACAACATTATGAAAAAGGATGGCATGCCACTATTACGCTTGGTGGCATAGCAGCCACAGCCGCAATTTGTTATTTGTATAATGAACCTTTTTTATCGCAAGCATTAGCACTTGCAGCAACCCAAGCTTCGGGTATGCGCTTGTTAATGGGCACACCCATAAAATTTTTACATGCAGGACTGGCTGCGCAACATGCCATCCAAACTGTTGATTGGTTAAGAGCAGGACTACAAGCAGATCAAAATTTTTTAGATGAAAATTTAGGATTTCTCGCCATGTATGGACAAGGGAATACGGCGTTGAATTTAACCAGTTGGGCAAAGCCTTGGAAGATAATTGACCCTGGATTGTGGTTTAAAACTTATAGTTTTTGTTCCGCTGGAGCCTATATTGCGGATGCTGGACAATTACTTTCTCAACATCCGCAATTTCGTGTTGAGAATGTGGCTAACATTACCCTTTACTTTGCGCCACCTAAGAGTGATGCTGCATTAATTTATCAACAGCCAACCCTTGCTGAGCAAGGGCGCTTTTCAGCTGAATATATTTTGGCCTTAATTTTATTAGGTTTACCCACTGATTTTAAGGCATTTTCGGCAACGCCAATCGCTGACAACATTCAACAACTGATGCAAAAAATGCAACGCAGTTATCACATCACCCTTGCACCATATCCTCAAGCTTATAACGGTCGTTATGTGGTGGTTGAGATATTACTTAATAACGGTCAAAAAATCAGTCAACGCATCGACCTTCCCAAAGGATCACCAAAGAATCCATACAATCAAAATGAAATGACAGCAAAACTCGTAAACGCTATTGATGATCAATCAACTGCAATAGCGCTAAGCCAAGATATCCAAGCATTTGCAAAAGGGTTAGATGTCAGCGATTTTATAAAGCGTTATATTGTTCAGCTATAGTAGAAAAGTCTGGATTCACTTAAAAGAATGAAAGTTGAAACTTGTTAATAAGGTGATTTTTTAATTTTGCGTAAATTCTAAATAGGGGGGAACGATGCAAAATTCCCCAATTTCTTGTCTTGATATAAGCATTTAGTGAGCGAACGATTTTTTCTTTATTAAATTTCGAAATTAATATCATCAGTTAGCTGACGCAAAAAACGTTGAGTTAACTCGTTTTGTGGATGATCGATAAGAGTTTTAGCATAGCCTTCTTCTACAATGACGCCATTTGCCATAAAGATAATTCGGTCAGCAACATATTTAGCAAATTCCATTTCGTGAGTAACAATGATCATCGTGATATTTTCTTTAGCAAGCTGTAACATGACTTGCAGCACCTCGTGTACACGCTCTGGATCGAGTGCCGATGTCGGTTCATCAAATAATAGAACTTTAGGTCTAACCGCTAATGCTCTGGCAATAGCCACCCGTTGTTGTTGCCCGCCGGATAATGTTATTGGATATTGGTCTGCATAAGGTAACATGCCAACCCGTTTTAGTAGCGTTAATGCTTGTTGTTTGGCTTCGTTTTTATTGATCTTTTTACCCAGAATCAAGGGATAAGTAATGTTCTCTAACGCCGTTTTGTTTTTAAATAAATTATAGTGTTGAAATACCATCGCTGATTGTTTGCGTAATTGGACTTCTTCTTTATGGCGATAATGTTCACTATCCAGAATGACATCACCTATTCGAATTGTACCCGTATTGAGTTTTTCTAATAAATTCAGACAACGTAATAACGTGGATTTACCTGAGCCTGAAGGCCCAATAATGGCGACAACTTCACCTTGTTTTACATGAAGGTTTATCTCTTTTAATACTTGATGATGACCAAACCGTTTAGACAGATGTGATACAGAAATCATGAGCTTGCTCCTTAACGGTAATACGGTTTGCTTAATTTACGTTCTAACTGTTTTTGTAGCCATGAATAAGCAACAACCGTTAGCCAATAAACAATGCCGACCGCTAAATAGGTTTCAAAATAGAGAAAGGAGCTCGCCGTTAGCATTTTGCCTGCTGCTAGCAGTTCTTGTACGCCAACGAAAAAAGCGACAGACGAGTCTTTGAGTAATGAAATAAACATGTTACCGGTATTAGGCAAAGCATTAACCAATGCTTGTGGCAAAATAATGTTTCGGTAAACCTGAATCGTGCTTAGTCCCGAGGTTAGTCCTGCCTCTTTTTGTCCTGGGTCGACTGACGCCAGACCAGCACGGAAAATTTCGGCTAGATAAGCAGAATATTTTAAGCTAAAGCAGACAATAGCGGCGGTTGTTGCTCCCATGTGCTTTAATACAGGAAAGATCTGCGGTAAACCGTAATAAATAATAAAGAGCAATACGACCGAGGGAATCCCACGAAATAGCGAAATAAACAGCGAAAAAATTGCGTCAACAATGATGATTTTATTGTTACGTAACAATGCGATAGTCAGACCTAACACCATAGCAAATAAAATTGAGACAACTGCAATAAAAAGTGTGACCGGTAGATACGGTAATATCTGAGGAAACACACTTAAAAAATAGTTTACATTAAAGTTCATGAGGTAATATCTTCACCAAAATATTTAATCGAAAGGTTTTTTAACGTGCCGTTGTTACGTAACTTGTCCAAAGCTTGATTAAACTTTTGACGTAATGCTTGACCTTTTTCATCTTTACTAAATGGAAAAGCAACTTGCTCAATCGTTATTGGCTCGCCTACTAATTTAAATGGAAGATTTTTACGTTTGATTTCAGCCAGTAAGATGGGTTTTGAATTAACATAACCTTCAACCCGTTGATATTCGGTATCATACATGGCTCCGTCACGGGTTTCGTAAGTTTTAATCGTCACTTCATTATTTGGAAAGGCTTTTTTCAAATTATTGATATGATTTGAACCTAACACGCCAGCAATGGTTTTACCTTTAAAATCAGATAACGTATTAATATCGTTATTTTCTTGATGGGTAACGATCTGGCTACCGTAAAAACTATATGGCTGAGAAAAATCATACTTAGCTTGGCGAGCAGGTGTGATTGCAACGGCATTGGCAATGGTATCTAAACGTCCAGAATCAAACAGTCCCATTAATCCTCCAAATTCAGCAACTACCCATTCGACTTGATAACCCAGTTCATTGGCAATGGCTTCTGTCAGTTCAACATCAAATCCGATTAATTTATCTTGTTGTTTATATCCATTTGGATAACTTTGACCGGTTGAACCGACTCTTATGATCGGCTGCTTTGTGGTCGAATCTTGGCTATTTGTATCGCATCCGAATAATAATGTTAAACTGGCGAGTAGTATCGCAGAGAAAATAGTTCTGATTGTTTTCATTGTTTGTGATTCCTTTTTTTCCATTCAGTGTAGTTTTTATAATTAAAAATTTTTTCAAAATAGAGTGTGGTGTGATCAGGGGTTAAATCGGCTTGCCCAATAGGTTTATAACCTTTGTTGATGTAAAGTGTGGCTAACCATGGATGATTTGCGGCTGTTCCTAATGTCGCCGCAGGAAGTCTTAATTGTTTAATTAAAATTTGTTGTTCAACAAAATCCCATAACGCATGACCGTAGCCTTGACCTTTATATTGTGGGTCAGTGGCAAACCAACCTAAATGCGGTAATCCATAAGGCCCGGGATTATTGCCCCATGGAAAACGAATCGTTAATGTTGAAATTAATTTACCCTGTTTTTCATAGAGATAAACAGCATTTGATTCAATATGATCGGCAATTTGTTTTTGATTAACTGTCGCAGCAGCAAAATGGATACCAAGTTGTAGGGTTGCTTGATAAGCATTATGCAATAGCGTTTGATAAGCTGGGATATCATTTTGCGTCATTAGGCGGAACGTCATACTAAGACTCCACTTTGATCAGCATACCGGATTACTTGTTCCACTTTTTCAGGTGCTAAACCAACATAATTAACAGGTTCTAACCAACTATCGAGTTCATCTTCGGTAAACTCTTTATTCAAGATAGGATCAGCTAATAACACTGCTTTAAAGGTTTTATTTTGCTCAAAAGCTTGCATGGCGCTTTGATAAACCAAACGATGAGCGGTCTGTTTGCCTAATCGCTTGCCTATTTCAAACATCACTTTTTCAGACAGTAGTAAACCATTTTGTAAGGTTAAGTTAGTTAACATGCGTTCAGCATTGACTTTTAACCCTTGCAGTACAGCTAATGCCGTTTGTAGTTGTGAAGAAAGGTAGAGATTAATTTCAGGAAGAGCTATCCACTCGGCTCGCCAACTCATGGCGTCTCGCTCATGTTCAACTTTCATGGATTCATGAATTAAAGCGACACTTTTTAATAATGGTGCGGTTAAGCTAGCTAAGCCTTCTAATGCGGCGGGATTTCGTTTATGAGGCATAGTGGTTGAACCGATTTTTCCGTCAGAAAAGGGCTCTTCAACTTCGTTAATTTCAGTGCGCATTAAATTATAAAACTCATTACCCATTTTACCCAGCGTCCCACTGATTAATGCAATGACGGATGCATATTCGGAAAACCGATCACGTGCAGCTTGCCAACCAATGTTGGGTGTATTGAGGTCTAATAAAGTTAATGTTCTGGCTTCAACTTGTACCCCTAATTCGCCCATGGCGGCATAAGTACAAATTGCACCACTGATATTACCCACTAAAACCCGCTGTTTAATTTCACTTAACCGCTGTAAATGGCGAACAAACTCATCCAACCAAACGGCAAGTTTAAACCCAAAAGTAGTAGGAAGTGCCTGCATACCATGAGTGCGTCCAACCATAGGTAAATATTGATACTGTTTGGCTAACTTTTTTAATTCACATGCCACCAGTTTGGTGTCACGTTCAATAATGGCAAATGATTGCTTAAGTTGTAAAACGGTTGCCGTATCGACAATATCTTGCGTGGTTGCACCATAATGAATAAATTGACCGGCATCGCCAACTTGATCTTGTAGCGCATTGATCGTTGACATTAAAGAGTGCTTGGCTTTTGCAGCTTGTTTGGCCATTTGTTCAATGGACAGTTTCGAAGCATCGGCTTTAGCAACGATTGCATCAGCGGCATCGCAAGGAATGACACCTAGTTCACCTTGTGCTTTTGCTAGTGCGACTTCTACAGTAACTTGCTTTTCTAAGCGATTTTGTTCTGACCAAATCGCTCGCATTTCACTGGTACTAAAATTATTACCTAAAATCAAATAATCAATAACATGTGACGCCACCGAAATATCCTCAAAGATTAATTAATGTTTTATTATTCAATTATTAAAGATTATTCAAACAGCGTCTAATATCCTCTTGGACTATGGATATAACTAAAAAGAATTAAGGTTGTTGGGTTTGATCACGGGTGATAGAGGAAGTTAATTGTTGAATGTTTATTTCGTTTTGATGAATAGACTTAAATAGGGGAATTTTTTCAAAATTTCTTATTTTTTATTCGTATTATGCACGATACTTGATCTCTTTGATGTTATCATCGTGGGGACAACGTGAGCCTGCTTAATAAAAAGGAATAAATAGTGATGAATAACAAATTATTTAAATTAGTCTGCTTAGGCTCTTTTTTGACCTCTTTTGCCTATGGCGTGATGTTAACGCTGCCGTTATTTTTAACCGACACTTTAAAGCTTTCGTTGGTGATGTCGAGTGAAATTATTTCAATGGGGATCATTGGGGTGGTGGCGTCGATTTTGTCGATTCCTTATCTGTTGAAATCTGTTTCTACTAATGTTATTGCTGCAATGGGGGCGTTAATTTATGCCTTTGCTATCGCATTGATTTTGTATACAGGTGGTGTTTTTCTTTATATTGCAGGTTTGTTGCTTGGTGCAGGGTGGGGGATTATTTATACGTTGGGGCCGATTATGGTGTCGTCAACCAGTAATACTGCCGAATTAAGTCGTCATTTTATGTTTATTTCGGCATTTAATATGTTAGGTGCCGGATTATCGCCAGTGATAGTCAAAACACTGCTCGATTATAATATTGCTATTGAATATATGTTTATGTTTGCTGTGTTGTTGAGTTTGTTAGCCGGTGGGATATTTTTTAATGTAACCTTATCCAATGAGCAAAATAGCAGTAAATTATCGATTTTGCCAGTAATGAAAACCATTGTTACTTCAAATGCGGTCATTCCGTTGATAATGGTTTTTTTAGGCGCCTGTATTTACATTTCAATGATGAACTTTCAATTTGTGTTTGCGAAAGAGAAGAATTTAAACTTTTCGATATTTTATATTTCTTATACTTTTTCATTATTATTTGCCCGATTCTATCTGGCTAAATTTATTTTAAAACTGTCACAGCAGTTAGCCATGATCGGCTTGTTATTCATTATGTTGATCGCTTTGTGTCTGTTTTTGGTTACGACAAATAATATTTTTTATATTGTACCGTCGTCATTATTAGGCATAAGTTATGGTTTGGTTTATCCGTTAATTCAAACTCAAATGGTTAAAGACATCGATGCTGAAAAGCGAAGTATCTATTTAACTATTTTTAGTTTAAGCTACTTTATTGGCGTATTTGGCTATCCGTATCTGTTTAGTTTAGGATTAGATTCAGGCGGTGTTTTAGGCTCGTTTTTAGTGCTGATTTCACTGTGTGTGTTAGATATTGTATTTGCCTGTTTATTATTTAAAAAATTTACCAGATAAGTCGTGATATCCTTAATATGCAGAGGGATTGATAATCAATCCCTCATGCTGTCTTTATCAAACTAACACAACAGTTAATCAACAATAATGCCTAAAAATTGACTTCATAAAATAGGCTTATAACACTTCAACTATCGATTCACACAGGCGTGACATATTATCAAGGGTCATGCCAGCGACATTGATTCGTCCCGAATTCACGATGTAAATACCGTAGTCGTTACGCAGTTTCAGTACTTGTTGTTCTGTTAATCCACTGAAAGAGAACATGCCGTTTTGTTTAGCGATAAAACTAAAATCTTGATTTGCACCTTTATCTTGTAATGTTTTGACAAATAATTGGCGCATACGATGAATACGTTGACGCATACTTGTCAATTCATCGATCCACTCTTCTTTTAATTCCTTGTTATTTAAAATATAAGATACAATTTTGGCGCCGTGAGCGGGTGGATTAGAATAATTGGCACGAATAATGGTTTTAACTTGGCTAAAAGCCCGATCCGCAATCTCCGTATCAGCAGCGATTAAGGTAAAAGCACCAACTCGTTCATTATATAGCCCAAAGTTTTTAGAGTATGAGCTAGCAATTAATAATTCTGGGTGATGATGGGTGAATAGTCGTAATCCATACACATCTTCTTCTATACCTTGACCCAATCCTTGATAAGCTAAATCAAACAACGGTAACCAACCATTTTTTAAGGCTAAATCTGAAATGGCTTGCCATTGTTCAGGAGTTGGATCGATACCAGTTGGATTGTGACAGCAACCGTGAAAAAGTACCGCCTCACCTGCTGCAATTTTACTTAAATCTTGCATCAATCCATCAAAGTCTAAGCTATGGGTTTGTGCATCATAATAACGGTATTCTCGCACTTCAAGACCAGCAGTTTGGAAGACACTTCGATGATTTGGCCATGAAGGATTACTGACCCAAATACGTTTTACTTTGGTTCGGCGAGCTAAAAAATCGGCCATGATTCGTAAAGCGCCTGTGCCTCCAGGTGCTTGTGCAGTTCTGGCTCGTTCATTTTCGTTACCGAATAATAAGATTTGTGTGGCGATATTAAATTCTTTGATTCCGTCAATGGATAAGTAACTTTTTGTGGTTTCGTTATTTAATAAAAATTGTTCGGCTTTTTTGACGCTTTCTAAAATAGGTGTTTGGGTGGTTTCATCTTTATAGACACCGACACTTAAATTAATCTTACTGGTGCGTTCATCTTTATTATAAAGATCGGCTAATCCAAGTATCGGGTCGGCCGGTGCTGCTGTTAAACTTTCAAACATAATTCACCTATTTCGTCTAATCACTTTCATCGCATTATATACATAATATTTTATAATACACAATTTCGATACAGACAATTTGTGAATAAATGTTTAGACGATAATCTTGTTAATTTTTATGAATTATTTTTTTACATTAAATTGAAAGATTATTAAAAAATGATGTTAAATTTTCAGCTAATATCGTCAGTTCTCCACTAATGAGATCTTCTTTAACCACTTCGCCAGTTAAATTATTTATGGCGATAATTTCGGTACTTTCATCGGTAGAGGCAATAAAAATAGTTGGTATTCGTTTTAATCTTTTTTGTTGCGACAAATGGGCAATTAAGTTCTGCTCTAAATTTGAGAAATCGTCATCATTCCATGCTTGTAGTAATACTAAATGAGTATCAGCAAAGTTTGCGCTTATATTTCCGGCATATTGTGTGCCATAAAAAACATGAGCACTTTGACACAGATTGATGTTAACGACTTGTTCTACAATAGTTAGATCTCTTGCCGGCTCTAATAAAAAAGGTTGCCAATATACTGCAAGTTGCGCTGTTTTTAGTATACAAGGTGAAGGAATGGCATGTAATTCTTCACTTTTAGGGGCATAATCAAATTGATTCATCCAACGAGAAGTAAAATCAAGTAAGGCTGTTTTTTCGGGTGATTTCATAAATAAGTTAAATCTCTTTTTTGAATTTATTTTATATTTCGTCCATTATTATACAAATTAACTTACTTTAGGTACTACTAAGTAAGTGCCCATTTTTTGTTTTCTAAAAATGAGAAAAAAATGTAAAGCAATTTTTGCTTTTTAGTGTGGTTAATATAAATTTTTAATATATCTAATATGATTTTATTGAAATGATAAATATTATTTGTAAATAACTCAAAATATTAATCTAACTATCGATGAAATATGAAGTTTAATTTTCTTGCTATCCTTTGCCGAAACGTGAATAATAAGGGGGGATATTTTTATCCTTGTAATGCAGCAATGGCGTTAGACATTACAGTTTGTCAAAACAATATAGCGTAAGTAGAATCAAGATAATTAGATAATATGTTTATTTTAAACAA
The DNA here is from genome assembly GCF_046635805.1 of Gilliamella sp. CG13. Taxonomy (NCBI): domain Bacteria; kingdom Pseudomonadati; phylum Pseudomonadota; class Gammaproteobacteria; order Orbales; family Orbaceae; genus Gilliamella; species Gilliamella sp. CG13. Next base: position 74,323 of record NZ_JBIDFM010000006.1, on the reverse strand, counting down.
TCATATAAAGATTTAGTTTATTTGCTAGAACCAATAAAATGAAGGTTTGCAAATTAACCATTGAAATAATATCAATAAATTATATGTTTAGGAATAATTCGGCGTGTCATTTGTACTTTTGAATTTAGCGGTTATCCCCCTAAAATATTATTTTAATGTAGTCAATGTGAAATCGGTGTCACATAAAATAATAACAAAAATAACACAAATAAAATAATGAACACTGTATAGAAATATCGAATTAAGTACTTTTTTTATCATTGTTAAAATAAGCATTTATCAATAATACGATTCTACCTACAATTAATTAAGATTAATGAAGAGTGTAGAATAATGAAAAGAATGCTAATCAATGCAACCCAGCAAGAAGAGCTGCGAGTTGCGCTTGTTGATGGCCAACGCTTATATGATTTAGATATCGAAAGTCTTGGGCATGAGCAGAAAAAGGCCAATATCTATAAAGGTAAAATTACTAAAATCAATCCAAGTTTAGAGGCGGCTTTTGTTTCATATGGTGGAGAGCGAGATGGTTTTTTACCATTAAAAGAGATTGCCGATAGTTATTTTCCATCCAATATGACCGGTCGTCGCACCATTAAACATCTTGAAGAAGGTCAAGAAGTTCTCATTCAAATTGAAAAAGAGATTCGAGGCAAAAAAGGTGCTGCGTTAACGACTTATATTAGTCTTGCCGGTAGTTATTTAGTTTTAATGCCCAATGATCCACGTGCTGGTGGTGTGTCTCGCCGAATTGAAGGTGAAGATCGTGCAGATTTAAAACGTATTATTGACGCTATTGAAAAGCCTAAAGGCATGGGCGTAATTGCCAGAACGGCGGGTGTTGGTAAAAGCCAAGAAGAGTTACAACAAGATTTAGATGCGTTAGTCAATTATTGGGCAGCGATTCAAAATGAAGCTAAGAATCATCCAGCACCAAGTTTAATCCACAAGGAAAGTGATATTATTACCCGAGCATTTCGTGATTATTTACGTGATGATGTGGGTGATATATTAATCGATAATCCGAAAGTCCTTGAGATCGCTAAAAAACGATTAGTTGATTTGGGGCGTGTTGAATACGTCAATCGACTAAAACTTTATGAGGGGGATGTACCTCTATTCAACCATTTTCAAATTGAAGGTCAAATTGAATCTGCGTTTCAACGTGAAGTGCGTTTACCTTCCGGCGGTTCTATTGTAATTGATGCGACCGAAGCATTAACAGCAATCGATATTAACTCCGCTAAATCGATACGGGGCAGTGACATTGAAGAAACAGCCTTTAACACTAATCTTGAGGCAGCTGAAGAAATTGCTCGTCAACTACGTTTACGTGACTTAGGTGGTCTAATTGTTATCGATTTTATCGATATGACACCAATTCGTAACCAACGTGAAGTTGAAAATCGCTTAAAAGAGGCGATGAAAACAGACCGAGCACGTATTCAAACAACACGAATTTCTCGATTTGGTCTACTTGAAATGTCACGCCAACGATTAAGTCCGTCTTTGCGTGAAGCGACTCATCACATTTGTCCACGTTGTCAAGGAACGGGAACGATTCGTGATAATAATTCATTATCGCTTTCTATTCTTCGATTAATTCAAGAAGAAGCGATGAAAGATAACACTGTCCAAATTGATGTTATCGTGCCAGTGCCAATTGCCAGCTATTTATTGAATGAAAAACGTCGTGCGATTAATAATATCGAACGAATGCACCCTGATGTAAAAATTGTCATTGTGGGTGATGAAGAGATGGAAACGCCACTTTATAAAGTGATTCGTAAACGTGTTGGCGAAGAGACTGATGTACTGAGTTATAACTTACCGAAATTAATCCGAGAACTGGAAGAAGAGGAAGAAGACGCAGCGGCTGAAATCATCGTTGAACAAGCGGTATTATCGGGACCAAAAGTCGAAGCGAACACGACATCGAAAGAAAAGAGCGAGCCTAAAGTTGAAAAATCTGGGGGCTTGTTTAGTGGATTATTCAGTAAGTTACGTAAATTATTTGTTGCTGAAAAAAGTGAACCTGAACCAGAAGTTAAACCAAAACCGACTAAAAGACGTGAAAATAATCGATCAAATATTCGCCGTCAGCGTAATAGTCGCAATAGCAATGGTGCAAATGCTAATAGCAGCGCAGCAACAGAAGACGTGAAAGAGACTACTCGTAGTAACAGTCGTCGTACTAAGCAAAATAATAGTCATTCGGCGAATGCGGTAAACGCGACTAAAGCTGAAAAAACAGCGAATAGTAATGAAGTGGTCACACCGAAACAAAAAGAAGTGAAACCAAGACGTCAACAACGTTCATTGACAAAAAGCGTACGTGTGAAAAATAGTGAAGCAGCGATTCAAGTCAATGAAGAGCGTGTTGTTATTCCATCGTTATTATTACCGGTGATAGTGCCTGAACAGGCTGAGACAACACCTGTTTTAGAGTCACAACCAAAACGTCAACGACGCACTTCCAGACATCTACGTATGAATGGACAACGTAATAAACGACGGGTACGAAGTGGCGATCTTAAAAAATCACCTATGCCGTTACAATTTGCTGCTGCATCTCTTGAATTGGCATTAGGTCGGGTTGCGATTGATTATAGTCAAATCACACAAGATGAACCAAGTAATGTGGTTCCTGTTATTCCTTCACTTTTATTACCTGTTATCGTTAAAAATGAAGTGACAGAAGCCCGTTCTGAACCGACAATTGACACAGCTGATTTGAATGATGTATCCATCAATTCTGAATCAACTCAAGTTCATGATGCTGCAAAAGACAGTGAACAAGAAAGTCATGATAGCGATGTGAATACTGATGTGTCTCAAGCTACGGGTCACGCTTCGTCAGTAATGACTAAAGCCCCTGCACCAGAGTATGTAGATTCTGAAATTGGTTTCAAACTACGGGAAGAATCAGACTATCACTTTGAAGGGAAAGGAGAAGCGGGCGGTTTAAGCTCTCAAAACCATGCCTTTGCTAAAGCAAGTAAACCTTCCTATCCTTCAGAATAATAGTTTCAAAACTGATATTTATAAACAGAGTGGTCATCAGACCACTTCTGTTCCTACTTAGACAAATAAAAGCGATAAGATAAACATGATTATTTATATTTTGAAAAAAATAGTCACTTTTGTATTAATTATCTGCATTTTGGCTCAGATCAGCTTTTGCCTTGTCTATTTTTCGCCCCATTCTATGTTTAATCATCTTCATATTGTTGATGCTTACAGTTCTTTCTTTAGGCAATTATTGCAAGGACAATTCACATTAACTTCAGGGGAAAAGGTCTCGTTTCTTTATACTTTATCCGCGACGATTGAACTGTGTATTCTAGCCTTAGCGGTAGCACTAATTGTTGGTTTACCGTTGGGTATCTTTTTAGGGCTAAGTAATATTAATTGGTTAAATAGCACGATTCGGTTAGGGTGCTTATTACTATATTCATGTCCTATTGTGATGCTAATTGTGATTGTTATGTTTTGGGTCTCTCCAAATTGGTCTGTATCAATACATTTTGATACTTCTTCCTCCACTATTGGTACATCGTTATTAGAGATTTTACTGTCTGACAAACAGAATAAAATAGATTTATTGATTGAGCAGTTTCAATATTTAAAACTTCCGATAATCATTCTTGCAATACAGCCTAGCATTATAACTATTCAGCTTATTAGCCAAAATGTCAAAAATACCTCACGCCAGAACTACATAAAAATGGCTGCAATTCGAGAAAGGTCACCTTTAAAAATTTTACGTCGACATTTATTGCCCAATACCATTCCAGCAACTATTCCTCAATTGACTTATAATACGACTACATTGTTGTTTTCAACAATGATTGTCGGAATATTATTTAACCGTGTTGGATTAGGGCAATGGGTCATGGGTGCTTATCATCATCATAATTATTTTATTATCTCAATTGCTATTTTTGCTTGTGGAACGGTGATAAGCTTTTTAACACTATTGGGCGAAATTACCGCTGTGGCTATTTATCCATTACGTCATAAGGAACATCATGTCTAAGGTAAAAAGGTTATTAAATAGTGTGGCATTATGTTTTAATAAGCTACATAGTAATCTTTATTCAATTGTTGGCTTTTATGGCATTATGGCAATTGTCTTTGTTGCTGTTTCAACAAAGTGGTTTTTTCATGCTCATTTAGATCCTATTTATGCAAGTTCCTTACCGCCAGCATGGTTTATAAATGGCGATATTAATCACATTTTAGGCACCAATGCTAAAGGACAAGATATTTTTGATTACTTATTAATTGGTTATCGCTCAACCTTATCGATGACACTAAAAGCGGTATTTTATGTTGTTGTGATTGCAGGATTAATTAATTATTTAATGTTCTTTATTCCATTTCTACGATCTTTTATTTTATTGATTTTCCGATTTTTTATGGTCGTACCACCTTTATTGGGGGTTATCGTTGTCAGTATGTTATTTGAAGATGATATAACCAATATGTTGTTAATCATTGGGTTATCTTATTCACCACGATTTATATACAATATCCATCAACGAGTGATTAAGGAGTGGAATAAAACTTATATCACGGCTTATCGGCTCGATGGTTTATCCAAAATAACGATTTTAAATCACTATATTTTGCCTAATATTCTGCCGGTCTATTTAACTGAAATTGTATCGTTATTTAGTTCAATTATCTTAGCCATTACCAGCATCACCTTTTTAGGATTTGCTAACGATACCTCCAGACCCGATTTAGGGATGATGATGTTTAAAATGAAAGACATTATTGGTACCAATTATTTAGCCTTTTTATCCCCCGGAATTGCGGTTTCAGCTACCATTATCTTTGTTTATTTATTAAACTTTGGATTAAATGGTCGACGAGCAGGGCATTAATCATGGCATTGTTAGATATTCGTAATTTAACGATTGAGTTTATTACTCCTGACGGTCTGTTACGTGCTATCGACCGGGTTAACCTTAGATTATCAGAAGGTGAAATCCGAGGATTAGTAGGCGAATCCGGTTCTGGTAAAAGCTTAATTGCCAAAGCGATTTTAGGGATCACCAATCACAATTGGAAAATTTCGGCAGATCGCTTTCATTTTAATAATATTGATTTATTAAAACTTACGCCTAAACAACGCCGTAAAGTTATTAGTGCGAATATTTCCATGATATTCCAAGAACCACAATCATGTTTAGATCCATCCATGAAAATTGGGCAACAACTGATCGAGGCAATACCTAGACGCACCTTTAAAGGTCATTGGTGGCAACGGCTATTTTGGCGTAAAAATCGTGCGATTGAACTATTGCATCGGGTTGGAATCAAAGAGCATAAAGAAATATTAAAGTCTTATCCGTTTGAACTGACAGAAGGTGAATGTCAAAAAGTCATGATAGCCATTGCATTGGCCAATCAACCTAAATTACTTATTGCCGATGAGCCGACTAATGCCATGGAAGCCACGACAGAAGCCCAAATTTTTAGGCTACTGGCTAGCATGAATCAAAATATGGGCACCACGATTTTACTTATCAGCCATGATTTGCAAATGATTACAAGGTGGACAGATCGAATTAATGTATTGTATTGTGGACAGACGGTTGAAGTGGCGGATAGCGAAGATTTAATAAAATCGCCTTATCACCCTTATACACAGGCGCTCATTTACGCCATTCCAGATTTTGGTAAGGCAATGCCACATAAAAGCCCGTTAAATACTTTACCGGGTGTTATTCCGTCACTTGAACATTTACCTATTGGCTGTCGATTGGGCCCACGTTGTCCTTATGCACAAAAAAAATGTATTCAAGCACCCGAATTAATCCAAATTAAAGATCACTTTGTTGCTTGTCATTTTCCTTTAAATACTGATGAGTAAAATTATCAATACCAGGACTAAACCATGAACCCAATTTTAAAAGTGCGTAATTTGTCAAAGCAATTTAAAATTCCTAAAGGATTTTTGGGGCACCTATACATTGATGCTGTTAAACCAATATCTTTTTCGATCAATGAAGGAAAAACTCTAGCTATTATTGGGCAAAATGGATCGGGCAAATCAACATTAGCTAAAATGTTAGTTGGAATGGTCAAACCGGATAGTGGTGATATTTGGATTGATGGTACAAAAGTCGAATATGGCGATTATAGTTACCGTTGTCAACTTATTCGCATGATTTTTCAACATGTTGAAAGCTCTTTTGATCCAAGACTTCGCATTGGTCAATTGCTTGAAATTCCACTCAAACACAATACACATTACGATGCGTTTGAACGTGAAAAAATGATAAGCGACGTATTAAAGCAAGTTGGGTTACTGCCTGAACATGCTTCTTATTATCCAGCGGTGATGGCATCGGGGCAAAAACAACGGGTCGCCCTAGCGAGAGCATTAATTCTAAAACCTAAAGTTATTATTTTAGACGAAGCGTTAGCCGCATTAGATATCTCGATGCGTTCACAGATTGTTAATTTGATGTTGTCATTACAAGCCGAGCATAACATCTCTTATATTTATGTGACTCAAGATATAGGGATGATGAAGCATATTAGTGATCAAATCTTAGTGATGCACAAAGGCGAACTTGTTGAATACGGGAATACCGCCGAAGTGTTAGCCTCGCCACTTAGTGATATCACGCAAAAACTCGTTAATAGCTATTTTGGCGAAGCGTTAACCGCTGACTCATGGCGCACCGATACACGGGCTTTTTAACTCTTCCCTTACTTTTGTCAATTATCCAATCTAAAAAAGACCAATGCGAATTTAACGTTATTCGTTTATAGTAGTATCATGATTTTCTTTAAGATATTGGATTTAGCTAATCAAAATAAAAACCTCGACAAATAATCTAAAACATCTTATATTTAGCTATACAGATTTCTAGACGTCTATTTTAAGTTTTAAAAGATTGTTGATTATTAGGAGTTTTTGCTATGCCTATTTGTATTCCTGATTCATTACCAGCCGTTGATGTACTTCGTAAAGAAAATATTTTTATCATGACATCTTCTCGTGCAAATACACAAGAAATTCGTCCGCTAAAGCTGCTTTTTCTTAATCTTATGCCTAAAAAAATAGAGACAGAAAACCAATTTTTACGACTGCTTTCCAACTCCTCATTACAAGTCGATATTCAACTATTACGTATTGATCAGCGTGAATCGAAAAATACACCAGTCGAGCATTTAAATAGTTTCTATTGTGATTTTGACGATATACGTGAACAAAATTTTGATGGGCTTATTATCACTGGCGCACCGTTAGGAAAAGTGGCCTTTACGGATGTAGTCTATTGGTCAAAATTAGTTGAAATTATCACATGGGCAAAAGAACATGTCACCTCAACCATGTTTGTGTGTTGGGCAGTACAAGCCGCATTGAATGTATTATATGATTTACCAAAATTTACACGATCACATAAATTATCTGGGGTTTATCAGCATCAGATTTTACAACCTAATGCCATTTTAACCCGAGGATTCGATGACTCTTTTTTAGCACCGCATTCAAGGTATGCAGATTTTCCGATTGAAAAAATAAAAAATTATACCGATCTTTCAATACTGGCAGATTCTGATATTACCGGCCCTTATTTAATGGCAACAGCAGATAAACGGATGGCATTTGTTACCGGGCATCCTGAATATGACTCATTTACTTTAGCCAACGAATATTTTCGTGATCTTAAAGCTGGTATTCAGCCTACTATCCCAGAAAATTATTTTCCTCATAATAATCCAGACTTAACCCCTAAAGCCACATGGCGTAGTCACGCTTATTTATTGTTCAGCAATTGGCTTAACTATTATGTCTATCAATTAACACCATTTGATTTAACGACACGCAATTTAACAATTGATGATTAAACCGAACATAAAGAAATTATACCTAGATTAAAAGAGCCAGAAATAAACTCATTATTCTGACTTTTATCGGTTATTGCTTGTGCAACACCATTTGATTAATGATTTATAATTAGAATTTGTTTATTGAGATTAAAAAAATAACGGGTAATCATTTCCAATAAATTGCGTATTTGTTTCCAAAAAAAGAAAAAAAAGCTTGTCGCCTGTCAAAAAATAATCTATCCTAAAAAAATGGTTTTATATAAAAATGCAAAATAAAACCATAAAATGCAAAATGTTAGCTTTAAATCGTCAGTTTAAGCTTATGCATTACGGATTTGGTATATAAGGGATAGAGAACAACAAGCTGTATGAAATGTTATAAATTGATTACTCAAAAAGAGTGGCTGGCACTACAAAAGAAAGCCCCCGAAAGTCTGTTAGCCCAGTATGGGTTTTATGAGTTTCCCAAAACACAGTTACAGGCATCCGGTTATAACACCGTTCGTTTCGATTACAGCGCTGCACAAGATGAAGCTATCGCTCATTGCGTTCAACATCCTGAACAATGTCAACAGCTTTACCCGACACTGGAAAACTTGGGGTTATACTATGGCAACAATCACTATGGTCATGATAACGCCAAAGTCACGCAAGCCTTAACAGAAGCACTGACAACCGGTCGGGCGTTGTTAATTGAAAAACCACTCACACTTGATTGTGGATTATTACCGCCTCAAACCAATTTTTTAAGACTACCGAGCAACAAAGCGCCACGTAAATTAACCCCGGCAGAAATACGGGAACGGGAGTTGTTTTTCTTTGATGATGATAACTGGATAGAATTCAGTGTCGAAAACTTACCGAATCACTCTTTTACGTTATTTAATAACAGTAATCAACGAATGATTTATCAGGGTCAACTTGATAGTCGAGGACACGCTTACGTCAATCTTGAGCCGGATATAAAATTAGTGGATGTTATCTTTGACCGACAAACACAGCACCGAGCCTGGTATCAAGATGTCCCCTTACAGATATTGGGTGGGTTACGAGATGCAGGGCAAAGTACACTCGATTTATTATGGGATAGCACCTTAATTAATCCGATATCGCCGCTATTTTTGGCTCGAGTGCATGCAGAAATTATCAGTGATAAACCGATTGGTCAGGCACCTAATCCTATACAAATGCCTGAGGTATCACCACCACAGACTATCTCTGGTGGGATAACACATGGTGTCAGTCAATTTATTGTCGGGTTTATACCGGCGGTAAGGGCAACCAAATTTATAAAACCCTTGAAAAATGTAGGCTCGTGGGTAAAAGGGATGATAGCAGGCAGTGTCACAGATTTTACGGTATTTAGCCCTCATGAAGAACGCCTGTCAAACTTAGTACAAGAATTTCCCGAACTGGCTAACCCAATAACCGAATATTTACAAGCCAAACCAGACGATAGTTTTGCAGAAGGACGATTAAAAAACAGCTTAGAAGGAATAATAGCCGGCGGTTTAGCCGAACCCTTAACCCGTTCACTACGCTTATTAAAATACTCCCGAATTAAAATAACCGGCACTGAAGTCAGAGCGAAGGTACATCATAAAATTGAAGCGGTAGAGGTTGAATTAGATGAGGTTAATTGGAATAATGTTGTTGAAAAAGAAACAATAAGGAATAATTCTTTATTGGCTAATGCAAATAAAGAATTAGATCAATACATAGCATCTTTAGCTAACAGCAAATATAAACCAGCTACAGCAGTTGGGGCTGTTGATCCATTAACGGAGAAAGTTGTTACTGCATCAAGTGGAACAGTTCCCACTAAAATAGCACCAGAACTACAAGTTTATGCTGATAAATTAGGAGGTTTAGGTGTTAAAACTTCATGTGGTAATGTATTAGGAGCTTGTGCTGAATTTAGAGCAGCCAACGAATTGTTATTAAATAATCCTAATCTTAAATTAAAAGATATACAATTTACTCAAGCCGTACGCCCTCGCAATGGTAAACCAGTGTCCCGTTGTGAAAATTGCACAAATATATTTGGAGTTGAAAAATAATGAAAATGACTGATGAGTTTATAAGTACTAACGATCTTGACTGGTATGCTGCATTTTATAATGGTAATCTAGCACACTTTGCTTCAGGTGGCACAAGAGCTGTACCGAAGAAAGTAGCTGATTCGGTTGAGAATTATGAAGAACTATGTGATTATTTTTTTGAATTAGAAAAACGATCTGATATTGAAATCATTGAAGATAATTTGCCTGAATTTCCCGATCAACTTAAAAGAGAACAATATTTAAAAAGCTATGTTGATTCGGCTTTAAAGGGATTATTTAGTTATGATGTTAACTATGAAGATAATAGCTATTTTTTAGTTGTAAAACCCCTGAGTCCATTATCTTTAAAAGACCTACCGAAAAATATAAAAGAAATAATCTATACTTTACCAAAAGAAGTAAAATCTGCTTCAGTAAGTATAACTGAATTAGAGTAGTCATAACGTAAAAGCACTCTAATTTATTAGAGTGCTTTTACGTTCTTATAGCTGCATAGTAAGTGAAGTGAGTAAAAACGATAAAAAGTGAATGATGTTAGAAAGCCAAACCCTTAACCCGTTCACTACGCTTATTAAAATACGCCCGCATCAAAATAACCGGCACTGAAGTCAGAACCAAGGTGCATCATAAAATTGAAACAGTTGAAGTAGAAGGGAATTGGTATAATACTGAAAAAGCAACTGATTTTGTCGTTTCATCATTTAAGGAATTAAGTATTGAAGAAATATCAAACATAAATAAATCATATGGAGGAAGTCATACATTAACAGATGAAATAGGGACAATACTTGCTAATATGTCATATAGAGAAAATTTTTATGACAAAATTGCTGTAGCTATAAGGGATATTGCAGGGCGACATTTATTTAATGATGGTAACAAACGCACTGCACAAACAGTTGTTGAACAATTAGTAAATAAAAATAATATGAATTTGTCACCTGTACAAATTCGAAAAGTAATAGATGATGTAGCAACCGGAAAATTAAGAGAAATTGAAGATATATCAAGGGCTTTAAAATATGAAAAATAATTTTAAATTAGAGTGTTATTGGAAAAATATTGAAGCGATAGCAGAAGATGGTGCATCCGTTATTATTAAGTTAGATGGTCAACGGAGTAAAGATAATTTCTATTCTGTTGTTTTATCGGGAGGTAAGTTAAAAGATGGTTTTTTCAGAAAAGATGGTGCGGAACTTGATTTATTGCTTGAAGAGTTAATAGCATATTATGATTCTTTATCTAATTATTGAATAATTATGAAAATATTTTTAAATGATATTCGAAAGCCTCCAAAAATAAAAATTCATTCGGCTAATATTTCAGCTCGAAGAAGAATGGAATTAGCTGTAACGAATATTAATAAATTGCGTAGATAATTTATTAATATTCGTAGGCTTAATAATAAAATGATAAATGAAAATTATAAGTTTTCATTAAATTTAATGAAAACATATATTAGTTATCATAATAATAGTATCTATCAATTAAAATTAGATAGTATAGAGAAGTTAATTGATATTAGGAAAGAAGGTATTTCTGATGATGACTTGAAATACGACTCCAATTTTTTATTTATTGGTCACGAAAAGCTACCAATTTGGACTCCTAACTCCAAAATTTTCTTCGCGCTCATGAATATTTTACGAATGTTTCCATAAAGGGAAAATACATGAACTCAATTAATATTATAAAACCATATAAATATCTTGATATGTGGGTCTTTGATGATGAAAAGGTAGGCTTGTTACAAGAGCCTTTTGTTTCTGGCGCAGATACTTTAATTGATAAAGCCACTGAATCAATCCCAAATGCTGAAAAAGGATTTATTTTAATCTTTTCTAAAGATTACTTCCCTGATACCGATCTTTGTTTAGAATGGCGAAGATCTGATAATGCTGGTAACTGGTATTACTCGAAAGAATTTGATATGGAAGGCTGGCTTTGTCCTGCTTTGTTTAAGTATTTTCCTGAAGCCCCCAAAAACTTGTATATCAAAATTAAATCTATCTAGTTAGAAAATCTAATATTACAAATTATCATGAATGTTAATGTCACTAGTGCTTTATAAATCGGCAGAATATAAAAAACCACACAATATTGTATGTGATTATCTAAAGGAGTAGTTGTAATGCTCACTATTAATCTACTTTGAAAAGTGATCATTGACCATACTAAATTCAACCAAATTTTTAGTGGTTGAATTTAGAAGCATTATTAAAAGAAGTGAGCCGATACTTTGGGGGACATGATAAAAGTAAACAAGCCACATGTAGCAGCTGATGCTTTAGCGATAAGATTAAATGGTGTGTCAAGGGTAAGATTTGTTAATGATACAAGAGAGTTTGATGTGATTAGTGATTTATATATAGCTCAAACAAAACCGCCCCTAAAGTAATTAAATCAAAGTGTAAGATCTCAAATGAAAGCAACATTTGAAGCAGCTAAAGAAACTAACCGTTCTGTATACTATCATTTTGAGGGTGAACCTGCAAAATCAGTAATAAATAAATTAAATGAATATAGTAATCATTATGATGTGAAAGTCATTATAGATACTCAACCTCTTAACTAAAAAATAAGGTAATAAAATGATCGAATATTATGGGTGGATATCATTAAGAAATTCTACATACGAAAACAATGAAAATGAGATGAATTCAATTCTAGATAAACTTACTTCATTCATATCAGAACATGAATTTGAAAATAGTGCAGGATTTATTAAAATCCATAAAGTTAATGGTTGTTGTCAGCTTTTGTTTAGTGGGAATACTAATCATTATTCTCAGGATGTAGCAGAAATTTTTGAGTTATATCAATATGTAGCAAAAATTTCTCAAGGCTCATATGGTTTATTGTATGTTAAAAACGATGAATCTTCGGATAAATTCAATGAATTTGAAGTATATGTCTTAGCTAGAGGGAAAATAAAAAAAGAAAAAGATCAGTTTTTGTCTCCATGTATTCCTAAAATAGAAGATGATTAAGGTTACATTAATCAAATTGTGAAATTATTTATTTTCTAACTGAAAAATTGAGTATTACGATGAGCATTACTTTATTAGAATTTGCTAGATCACTAGTTGAAGGAAGAATAGCTCCTCAAATTTTTGTTGAAGCTTATATTGAACTCTACCGAATAGAACGAGATAACAACTTGTTGATTAATGATGAAGATAGTATTAATGAATGTTTATTCACCATTTTTTGTTTAGCCGATCTTTATAATCCTGATATCGACAGAGATGAATATAAATTGAATGGTCAACAACTTATTGAGTAAATTGAGCAAGAACTAACAAAGCTAGAATAATTAATAATTTCTTTGTTGATAAAAGATTTTATCTTGATTTCCAAAACACGATAAGAATAATTGAGCTTATTGGCAGTGTCACGGATTTTGTGGTATTTAGCCCACATAAAGAACACCTCTCAAACCTAGTACAAGAATTTCCCGAACTGGCTAACCCAATAACCGAATATTTACAAGTAAACCGGACGATAATTTTGCAGAAAGACGACTAAAAAGTCGTTTAAAACGATTATGAATCGGTGCTTTAGTCAATTGGTCAGTGTGCTTAATTCAAAAATAAAAGATAAAAGATCCTTATCTTGCATCATTTTAGGCATAGTTATATTATGGATAGAGTGCTTTATTATTTAAGGAATGAGTTATGTTAAAATCAATTGATCCAACTACCACTTCATCTTGGAAATCCCTTCAAGCAAGTTATCAAAAGCATCAAAATAAGACCATTGCGCAGATTTTAAAAGAAGAGCCAAAACGAGTTGAAAAACTCAGTATTCCGTTTGAGGATGAGTTTTTGGTTGATCTTTCTAAAAATCGTATTACGCAAGAGACTTTAGCAATACTTTATAAGCTTGCTGATGAATGTGATCTTAAAGGTGCAATTTCAGCTATGTATAGTGGTGAAAAAATTAATCGCACCGAAGATCGTGCTGTTTTACATGTTGCCTTACGTAATGTATCGAATACCCCTATTTATGTTGATGGCAAAAATGTGATGGATGATGTCAATGCGGTATTAGCAAAAATGGAATCATTCAGTAATAAAGTTATTAGCGGTGAGTGGAAAGGGTATACCGGTAAAGCGATAACTGATGTGGTAAATATCGGAATTGGAGGTTCAGATCTTGGACCCGTCATGATTACCGAAGCGTTGCGTCCTTATAAAAATCATTTAAACATGCATTTTGTTTCAAATGTTGACGGTACTCATATTGTTGAAGCATTAAAAGGATTAAATCCTGAAACAACCTTGTTTTTAGTAGCTTCAAAAACATTTACCACACAAGAAACCATGACTAATGCACAAACGGCTCGTTCTTGGTTACTTGATGCGGCTAAAGATGATAAAGCTGTTGCTTTGCATTTTGTTGCGTTATCCACTAATGCCAAAGAAGTTGAAAAATTTGGTATTGATACGGCGAATATGTTTGAATTTTGGGATTGGGTAGGCGGTCGTTACTCTTCTTGGTCAGCGATAGGTTTATCGATCGTTTTATCTATTGGATTTGATAATTTTAAACAATTTTTGGCTGGTGGTCATGCAATGGATAAACACTTCCAAAATACACCAATTGATAAAAATATTCCTGCATTATTAGCCTTAATTGGGATTTGGTATAATAATTTTTATGGTGCTGAGACAGAAGCCATTTTACCTTATGACCAGTATATGCATCGATTTGCTGCCTATTTTCAACAAGGCAATATGGAATCAAACGGTAAAAGTGTCGATCGTAATGGTCATAAAACAACTTATACTACTGGCCCAATCATATGGGGTGAACCGGGTACCAATGGTCAACATGCATTTTATCAATTAATTCATCAAGGTACTAAACTTATTCCGTGTGATTTTATTGCGCCTGCAATTAGCCATAATCCGGTTGGTGATCATCATCCTAAATTGTTATCTAACTTTTTTGCTCAAACTGAGGCATTAGCATTTGGTAAAACCAAAGAACAAGTTGAACAAGAATTTATGGCTGCTGGAAAAACGCTTGATGAAGTTAAAGCAATTGTTCCGTTTAAAGTGTTTGAAGGAAATAAACCGACTAATTCAATTTTAGTTAAGAAAATTACTCCGTATAGCTTGGGTGCATTAGTTGCGATGTATGAGCATAAAATCTTTACTCAAGGTATTATTCTGAATATATTTAGTTTCGACCAATGGGGTGTTGAGTTAGGTAAGCAATTAGCCGGCCGAATTTTACCCGAATTAGCAAGTGATACGCCAGTAACTTCACATGACGATTCAACAAATAATTTGATTAATCAATATAAAAAGTGGCGTTAAACTGATTTAACTTTAGACAGTTAATGAATTGAGCAGAAAAACCTTCAGTAAAACTGAAGGTTTTTTTATGATTATTTTTTCACGCGCATAACAGGTGTTTTACCTGCTTCTACGGTACCAGATAGTTTTGTCAGTTCGACAATACTATCCATATTAGAAATGACAACAGGTGTTAACACTGATTTTGCTTTACTTTCAAGTAGTGGTAAATCAAATTCGATAATGGTGTCACCAACTTTTACTTGTTGACCTTCTTCAGCGATACGGGTAAAACCTTCGCCTTTTAATTCAACAGTGTCAATTCCAAAGTGTACAAATAGCTCAATACCTTCATCTGATTCAATAGCAAACGCATGATTAGTTTCAAAAATTTTGCCAATTCTACCGTTTAGTGGTGCAACAATTTTATTACCAGCAGGTTTAATTGCAATACCATCACCAACGACTTTCTCTGCAAAAACGACATCTGGTACATCTTCGATTTTAACGATTTCGCCACTCAGAGGTGCAATAATTTCGATGCTATCATTGCTATCATCAGATTTGATGAATTGCTTCAATTTATCGAATAACCCCATTATTTTCTCCTAACAAATTTGCTTTTCAGCGTTATATTTTTCGATTAAATCCATAATTTCTTTAGAAGTTGCTTTTTCTAGCACATTGTCTGCAAGTTTTTTCGCTTCTTCAAAATGTGTATTACGAATTAATTTTTTGATTTTAGGAATTGATACTGCACTCATGCTAAATTCATCAAGTCCCATACCAAGTAATAAAATCGTTGCTCGTTCATCACCAGCAAGCTCACCACACATGCCAGTCCATTTACCTTCTTTGTGCGAAGCATCGATGACTTTCTTAATCAGTGTTAAGACAGATGGTGAAAGTGGATTATAAAGATGTGAAATTAATTCGTTACCCCGATCAACCGCTAATGTGTATTGTGTTAAATCATTGGTTCCAATACTGAAGAAATCAACTTCTTTCGCTAAATGATGAGCAATGACAGCAGCCGCAGGCGTTTCAATCATTACACCAACTTCGATATTTTTATCAAATGCTTTACCTTCGGCAGTTAGTTGTTCTTTGAGGATATTAATTTCAGATTTTAAGATACGAATTTCTTCAACCGATATGATCATCGGGAACATGATACGTAATTTACCAAATGCTGATGCGCGTAATATTGCGCGTAACTGTGCATGGAGTATTTCTTTACGATCTAAACAGATACGAATTGCACGCCAACCTAAGAATGGGTTTTCTTCTTTTGGTAAATGCATGTAAGGTACATCTTTATCGCCACCAATATCCATTGTTCTGACAATAACAGATAAACCATTCGTTGATTCGGCTACTTCTTTGTAAGCTTTGAATTGTTCGTCTTCGTTAGGATAGGCATCACGATCCATAAATAAAAATTCAGTACGATAAAGACCAACACCTTCATAACCGTTGCGATCCGCACCAGCGATATCACGCACCGTACCAATATTCGCACAAATTTCAACTTGGTGACCATCAAGCGTGACGGCAGGTAAGTCTTTTAATTTTGCTAACTCTTCTTTGTCGGCAATATATTTTGCTTGAACTTGTTTGAGTTTTTCTTGGGTAGTATGATCAGGATTGATATAAATGGCGTTATTTATAGCATCAAGTATAACAAAATCACCTTGTTTAATTGTTTGTGTTGCATTTGATGTACCAACAATTGCCGGAATTTCTAATGAACGAGCCATAATTGAAGTATGGGATGTACGTCCACCTGCATCAGTAATAAAACCAAGTACCATATCTAGATTTAGTTGTGCAGTTTCAGATGGAGTAAGATCTGTTGCAACTAAAATACAAGGTTGGCTAATAGCACTTAAATCGACAATTTCAATCCCTAAAATATTTTTGAGTAAACGTTTGCCAATATCACGAATATCAGCAGCACGCTCTTTTAAGTATTCATCGTCTAAGTTTTCAAGCTCTTTAGCTTGAGTTTCAAATACTGATTGGACAGCGGCATCAGCGGTTGAATGCTTGCTTTGTATACGAGAAATAACTTCTTGCTCCAAATCCTCATCTTCTAAAAGCATAATATGCCCTTCAAAGATAGCAGCTTTATCTTCGCCTAATGTGGATTTTGCTCGTTCCATTATCGCATTTAATTGCTCGCTGGATTTTTGACGAGCATCTTTAAAACGCGCAATTTCAGCATCAATTTTGTTATCTGGAATTGCCCTATTATTAACAACAATAGGTTCTTCTTTTAATAATAGCGCTTTTGCAAAAGCGATACCGGGGGAAACAAGTATACCTGATACCATAACATTTAATCCTTATTCAATTTTAAATCTGTTCTTATCGCATTTTGGAGCTAATTATTCCAATTCAGGAATTAATTTAACTAGATGATTTACCGCTTCTTTTTCATCTTCGCCTTCTGCTGAAATGGTGATGGTGGTACCTTGTGTTAGACCAAGTGTTTGTAGTTTGAATAGACTTTTAGCACTAGCACTTTTACCATTTGATGTGACGGTAATTTCAGCATTAAAGTTTTTTGCTTCTTTTACAAATTGTGCAGCAGGGCGGGTATGGAGACCATTTGGTGCGGTAATGGTTACATCTTGTTTATACATAATAATTCTACTCCTAAAAATATTTTCATTTACGCGACCAATATAAATAAAAACCGCCTTAATGGCTAGTAACATTTAATCGATCTTTGGAAATTTAGTTAATCTTATTCAAATCAAAATATAGTTGTTATATCCATATTTCTCAATAACGGTAAATTCGAGTGATTCTATCACTACATTTTTTAAATTCTACTTCTCCATGTATACCACGCTTTATATTTTCAAAAACAATTTCTTCACTTCCATCAAGTTGTGACTCTTTTATTTCTTTACTGCAAAATGTTTCAAATCGTTGAAGTTCTTCTTCACCATTACCTAATTGGTAATTATGAGGTAAATCGTGACTTGTTATGAATGTTTGGGTTTTGTTCTGCACGTCAAGGATGATAGTGCCTTTGTTAGATAACCATGAACTACAAGCAGTTAATGATATAGCAAACGCCAGAAGGAGAAGGGAAAATTTCATCACAAATCTTACAATATTCAAAATAATTCCTTTATAAAGCTTAGTAACCTGTTTATTATTTATAGCTAGTTGTGGATTATATACTAATAATTAATGAAAGTGCAGAGTGCTTTTTATTGATATGACAAAATCAGGGTGACATTAATGACCAAAACTGTAAATTATGATGAACTTAATCATGAATTAAACTTAAATAAAATGGGTATTACTGCTGCTGAATTACATGGTTTTATTTCGGGTATTTTAGCCGGAGGCAATCATGATGAAAGTTGGCGCCCTTTAGTTGAAGATATGCTCAATAATGGGCAAAAAATACCAGAATCTTTAAATAAGAAAATGGTGGAACTTTATTGTATTACCAAGCAACAATTTTTGGATGATGATTTTGAATTTCAATTGATACTTAACGAACATGATCTTTTTTCACAAATTGATGATTTAGTCGGTTGGGTTAACCATTTTTTATTAGGGATTGGATTAGTTCAACCAAAATTAAATCGTATTCAAGGTGATGTAGGTGAAGCAATTTATGATTTAAGGCAAATTGTGAAGCTAGGTTACGATGAAAATGAAGATCAGCAAGAGTTAGGCTTTGCATTTGAAGAGATCAAAGAGTATGTTCGCATGACTTCGATTCTCTGTTTTGATGAATTTAATGAGGCTGATATCGCACCAACCATTCATTAATATTAACTTGTTTTTAAAAGGTTATCACTATGCTAAATATCGATACCAAAAAAGAGCTTTTTTCTCGTCGAGAAAAGCTTCTTTCGCAGATGCAACCTAACAGCGTCGCACTTTTTTTTGCCTCACCCGAAGTCGTCAGAAGCAATGACACGCATTATCCTTATCGGCAAAATAGTGATTTTTGGTATTTTACCTGTTTTGATGAACCCGAAGCCGTATTAGTGATGATTAAACAACAAGATAATCATGTTCGATATGTGCTGTTTAATCGTAAAAAAGACCCTCTGGCTGAAACATGGACAGGCTATCGTTTAGGGCAGCAAGCTGCGTTAGAAACCCTTGGCGTTGATGAAGCGCATCCTTTTGATAAAATTGATACTATTTTGCCTGAGTTGTTGAATGGTAAGCAGGCAATTTATCATGCTGATCTGCAATATGATTATGCTGACACGATTGTCAAAAAAGCCCTTACGATTTTAAAACAAGGTGCAAGATTTAAGCTTTCAGCACCCAGTAGCGTGATTGATTGGCGTCCTATTGTGCATGAAATGCGGATGTTTAAATCTAATTTTGAAATAGACCTTTTACGTCAAGCGTGCAAAATTAGTGCCCAAGCCCACTGTCGAGCTATGCGTAGATGTAAATCTTCGATGTATGAATATCAGTTAGAGGCAGAAATTTTACATGAATTTGCCTGGCATGGTGCGCGTTCTCCTTCCTATAATACGATTGTAGGAGCCGGAAACAATGGTTGTATATTGCATTATGAAAATAACAGTGCGCTTTTAAACGAGGGTGATTTAGTGTTAATCGATGCCGGCTGTGAATATCAATATTATGCAGGGGATATAACACGGACTTTTCCTGTTAATGGTCAATTTAGCCAAGCGCAACGGGATATTTATCACATTGTTTTAGCTGCTCAATATCAAGCAATTGATCTGTTTAAACCCGGAACATCGATTATGGAAGTAAATGATCATGTTGTTAAAACAATGGTGACGGGCTTAGTTAAATTAGGCATTATGCAAGGGGATGTCGATTCGCTCATTGCTGATAAAGCTTATACCGCATTTTATATGCATGGTTTAGGGCATTGGCTCGGCATTGATGTACATGATGTCGGTAGTGGAAGGGATCGTATTTTAGAGCCGGGTATGGTGCTGACTGTTGAGCCGGGGCTTTACATCAATCAAGATGCAGATGTGCCAGAGTGTTATAAAGGTATTGGTATTCGTATAGAAGATAATATTTTAATCACAACATCGGGTAATGAAGTATTGACCAGTGATGTGCCAAAAGAACCAGAGCAAATCGAAAAATTGATGTTATCGGATCAATAATCTTATCGCTAAAGCAATAATCTTCTAATTGTGATTATTGCTTTTGTTTTGATTATAGATAATAAAATCGTATTTTATTATTTTAAGAAACTGTTTAGACCATTAATTATCTAATCTGATTGATTTATCCCGATTAAAAATTATTTTTATTTTTAAATCTTTTGCTATTTTACCTTCGTATTTCCACGTTTTCATCGCTGTGATAACTGAACGATTAAAAATATTGTTCGGTTTGGTTTCGATAATTCGAATATTTTCGACTCGCCCATTACTATTGATATCAAAGAGTACAACGACATAGCCTTCTATGCGCATATCAAGTGCCCGACGAGGATATTCTGGCTGATTACGACTAATTGGCGAGGGATTACCCGAATGTTGACGGCTGTCAGAAATGGAAGATGCGACGGCTGTTTTGGCAAAGTTATCCGTGATCACTTCTTGTCTGACTTGCTGACGAGACTCTTTTTGAATCGGTTTGGATTCCGTTCTTGGTTTTGGCTTCGGTTTCGGTTTTTGCTCGATGACAATGTTATTTTCGGGCATGACTTCCGGTTTTTTTTCAACGATAGGTTCCGGTTTTTCTTCATTAGTCATTTGGGTTTCAATAACTGGCTCAACTATCGGTTCTGGTATTGGTTTATTATCGATAATGTCACTTTCTTTTACACCTTTGATATCAGGTGTATTTTCAACTAATGATTGTTCAGGCGCTGCCATTTGCGATATATCAATCATGATCGCTTTAATTGAGTTGTCACCTTCATCAACGATGATATTTTTGGCAAAAAGCATAGGGCTGAACAGCAACGCCAGTAAAAATAGATGTGACACAATCGAAAGTGACGTGAATAAATAAACACTCTTGGGTTTGATATGTGTTGGCGATTGAGGCGCTTTTTCGTTGCTAATGTCTATATCAAAATTGATTTTCATAACAATTATCATGTTTAACTTAAGGTAATCATTCTAAATGAAAATGCTTATCATTTGTAGTCTTTTTTAAAATATGCTAATCCAACACCTTGTTGCTCGGCAATATTTATCAGATAATAGCAATTAAATATCTATTTTTTTAGTGGTTTGGGTGATGAATAATCCTTCAATGAGTCAAATACTCGATCTTGTAAAAGATGACTTAGTTAAAGTTAATGAGGCAATTCAGGCGGAGCTTAGTTCGGATGTTGTGCTTATTAATCAATTAGGTAATTATATTATTAGTAGTGGCGGTAAGCGTATTCGCCCTATTATTGCGTTGTTAGTTGCCAAAGCACTTAATTATCAAGGTGACAAGCACATCGTTGCCGCTGCGTTCATTGAATTTATTCATACTGCTACATTATTACATGACGATGTCGTTGATGAGTCCGATCTCAGGCGTGGAAAGTCAACCGCGAATGCATTATTTGGTAATGCAGCCAGTGTTTTAGTTGGTGATTATATTTATACGCGTTCTTTCCAAATGATGGTACGGACTGAATCTTTCAAAGTTTTAACTATTATGTCGGCAGCAACAAATGTGATTGCTGAAGGTGAAGTGCAACAATTAATCAATTGTAATGATCCCGATATTACTAAAGAACAATATTTAGAAGTCATTTATCGTAAAACCGCTCGTTTGTTTGAAGCAACTTCGCATTCGGCAGCGGTATTAGCTGGCGCCAATGCAGAACAAGAATTTGCCTTACAAGAATATGGAAAATATTTAGGTACGGCCTTCCAAATTATTGATGATTTATTAGATTATAGTGCTGATAGTAATCAAACCTTAGGTAAGAATTTGGGTGATGATCTTAATGAAGGCAAACCAACTTTACCATTGTTACATGCGATGCGTCATTGTCAAAATGCTGAGGAAGCCAAGTTGATTCGTCAAGCCATCGAGCAAGGAAACGGGCGACATTTGTTAGATCGTATTTTGCAGATCATGAATGAGTGTGGTTCACTTGAATATACTTTACAAATAGCACAGCAAGAAGCCCAAAAGGCTTTTGATGTGATTGCTATCCTGCCAGACTCTCCCTATAAAAAAGCATTGCAAGATCTCGCATTGCTCTCAGTAAAAAGAGAAAATTGACAGGAGTTAAATCGAAGTATGGATTGAAAACATTCCTACTCGTACTTATATGGACATTTTATATTAAATCATAATTAGCAATGATCAAAAATTGATTTCTTTAGATTTCATCGTATGTTGTGAAATGACGAGCAATTTTTTCTGATTATATTAACAAGGTAATTAGGCATGTTTAAACGATCTTGGCCGGTCTTTATTATTTTTATCTCTATGATTTCGTTACAATCAAGTGCATCTATGGCCAAATATCTTTTTCCGGTATTAGGCCCTGAAGGGATGACTGCTTGGCGATTAACTTTTTCATCCTTGATGCTTATCATTATTTTTAAACCATGGCGTAAACCCATTACTAAACAAGCTTTTAAGTATGTGTTTTTATATGGTGTAGCAACCGGTTGCATGAATTTGGCTTTTTATAGTGCCATTGCCAGAATTCCGCTTGGTATTACCGTTGCGATAGAACTTACTGGACCGATAGTTGTCGCAATGTGTTATTC
The DNA here is from genome assembly GCF_046635805.1 of Gilliamella sp. CG13. Lineage (NCBI taxonomy): Bacteria > Pseudomonadati > Pseudomonadota > Gammaproteobacteria > Orbales > Orbaceae > Gilliamella > Gilliamella sp. CG13. The sequence goes on along the minus strand of NZ_JBIDFM010000006.1, from coordinate 51,379 downwards.
GCGTCGGTTAGTTGATTTTATTTGGTTAGGCGTTGCAGTTATCGGGCTTGCGATACTTTTACCGATTCATCAAGCTTCTGGTGATTTAGATCCCGTTGGCATTTTAATGGCATTATTAGCAGGTTCAGGTTGGGCATGTTATATTGTCTTTGGGCGTAAAGCTGGGGCATTATATGGTTCATCAAGTGTTGCGATAGGGTCTTTAATAGCGTCGTTATTTTTATTTCCTATTGGTGTGTGGGATAGTGGAAGTGCTATGTTTTCTTTGGAACTTCTTCCTTTAGTGTTTGTGGTTTCATTATTGGCGTCGGCCATTCCTTATGGATTAGATATGATAGCGTTGCCAAGATTACCCGCTCAAACATTTAGTACATTAATGAGTTTGTCGCCAGTTTTTGCTGCTTTGTCAGGCTTCATTGTTTTGCAAGAGCAATTAACGCGTTATCAATGGTTAGCCATTACATTTATTATTGTTTCATCAATCGGGACGGTATTGACAATGAGCCGACCAACTAAAATTAAATCGGTTAATCCATAATGTTTTTACCAGCATTACGCAGATTAATACGCAATGCTCGTGTAAATATCGCTTGTTATACTTTGTTTAAAGCATAACAAGCGAGTTGATATCAGCTTATTAGCGGTGGGGGAAGCCCATTCCGCCACTCATAAGTCCTTTCATTTGGCGCATCATTTTCATCATGCCGCCGCCTTTCATTTTTTTCATCATTTTTTGCATATCTTCAAACTGTTTAAGTAGTTTGTTGACGTCTTGTACTTGAGTACCTGATCCATTAGCAATTCGACGTTTTCGAGATCCTTTGATGATTTCAGGATTGGCTCTTTCTTTTAACGTCATTGAACTAATAATCGCCTCCATTTTAATGGTAATTTTATCGTCCATTTGCGCTTTAATGTGTTCAGGTAGTTGCCCCGCACCGGGAAGTTTTGCCAACATAGCTCCCATTCCACCCATATTTCGCATCTGTTTAAGTTGATCTTGGAAATCGTTAAAATCGAACTTGTCGCCTTTTTTTAACTTCTTGGCAATTTTTTCTGCTTTTTCACGATCAACATTTTGTTGCAATTCTTCGATTAAGGAGATGACATCTCCCATACCTAAAATTCGTGAAGCAATACGATCTGGGAAGAATGGCTCTAAAGCATCTGTTTTTTCTCCCATTCCTAAGAATTTAATCGGTTTACCCGTAATATGACGAATTGATAATGCCGCACCACCACGGGCATCACCATCAACTTTGGTTAAAATCACACCGGTAAGTGGCAAGGCATCATTGAAGGCTTTTGCGGTATTGGCGGCATCTTGCCCTGTCATTGCATCAACAACAAATAACGTTTCGATTGGGTTGATAGCCTGATGCAGTTCTTTGATTTCATCCATCATGTTGCTATCAATATGTAAGCGTCCCGCTGTATCGACAATTAACACATCGAAGAACTGAAGTTTAGCGTGAGAAATGGCTTTATTAACAATATTCACTGGTTTTTCATGAATATCCGATGGGAAAAACTCAACATCAATAGCTTTTGCAAGCGTTTCTAATTGTTTAATTGCAGCCGGACGATAGACGTCAGCAGACACAACCAGCACTTTCTTTTTTTGCTTTTCTTTTAAAAATTTAGCTAATTTAGCGACGCTGGTGGTTTTACCTGCCCCTTGCAAACCAGCCATCAAAATAACAGCGGGGGGCTGTGTTGCCAAATTGAGGGTGCTATTAACTTCACCCATAGCCGATGTAAGTTCAGCCTGCACTATTTTGATAAATTCTTGACCTGGTGTTAAGCTTTTAGAAACGTCCAGACCAACGGCTTTTTCTTTTACTTGATTAATAAATTCACGTACAACAGGAAGTGCTACGTCGGCTTCAAGTAAAGCCATACGTACATCACGTAGTGCTTCTTTAATATTATCTTCAGACAGTCGTCCTCGACCACTGATATTACGGAATGTCTGCGATAAACGGTCGGTTAAATTCTCAAACATGTTAACTCTCAATAAACAAAAAAATTGTGATTATCATAACAGAAAATCTTAAGAAGTCCCATGATCATAATTTTGTTCTTACTTGACACTAAATAGTGTTCCTGTTCAAATGTTGAAAATTAACTTAGCATAATATTCCCCTTTATTTTTTTAGCAAGGGCAGATGATTACAGGAGATATTGATATGAAAAAAATCATTAATACAGATAACGCACCCGCAGCAATAGGACCTTATGTACAAGGCGTTGATTTGGGCAATATGTTATTTGCATCAGGACAAATACCGTTAGATCCAGTTACCAGTAAAATGTCAGATTGTGTCAAAGAACAAGCTAAACAAAGTTTAGCAAATGTAAAAGCTATTATTACGGCAGCGGGTTATCAAGTTAGTGATATCGTTAAAACCACCATTTTTTTAGCTGATATGAATGATTTTGCGGCCGTTAATGCAATTTATGAAGCCTTTTTTACAGAACATCATGCTGCGTTTCCTGCTCGTTCTTGCGTACAAGTCGCCAGAATACCCAAAGATGCTAAGGTTGAAATTGAAGTCATTGCTGTAAAATAAACGCAATACATCCTTTACTCTGAAAAATTTTGGACTTATACCTAGTGCCCAAATCGAATTGGTGTAGTCACTTGGTGACTACTTTTTAATTGCATGAATTTTCGCCCTTCATTTCCGCTTTTTTTAGATAATCCTATAAGGTAGTCAGTATACTCGTTTAGGTGGACAAACATCTTTTATGATCAGCAATATCTAAAGAAATTTTATCGTTTAAGCTTTGCCATATTTATCTTTTTTTACATTAATCATTCAAGTGAATGATTAATCATACCCAGAACGTGTAAACTTCTATTTAATGATTGATTGCCGATTGAGTTGATGCAATAATCTACAATTATTTATCATTAGTTGCCGTGTAATTAGGTTGCAAATATGTTTGAAAAAGTTGAGTCGTACGCAGGGGATCCTATTTTATCATTAGTTGCTGAGTTTAATCAGGATAACCGAATGAATAAAACAAATTTAAGTATCGGTTATTATTATGATGAAAACAGTGTTGTACCTCAATTAGCATGTGTAAAAGCTGCACGGGATTTTATCTATCAAAACGATAAAACTGCATCACTTTATTTACCGATGAGTGGATTACCTGATTATTGTCGAGCTATTCAATGTTTGCTATTTGGTGAAGCACACAGCGCTCTTAAAGATAAACGCATTGCAACCATTCAAACTTTAGGTGGTTCAGGGGCATTAAAAATAGGTGCTGATTTTTTGTTTCGCTATTTTCCGAAATCAGAAGTTTGGGTCAGTGATCCAACATGGGAAAATCATATAGACATTTTTCATGGTGCTGGATTTAAGGTAAATAAATATCCGTATTTTGATTCACAAACTTGTGGCGTTAAGTTTGATGCAATGCTTGAAACTTTATATCAATTACCGGCTAAAAGCGTTGTTTTGCTACACCCTTGTTGTCATAATCCAACCGGTGCCGATTTAACACATGCACAGTGGGATCAGGTTATTGATATATTAAAAACACGCGATCTTATTCCCTTTATGGATATTGCCTATCAAGGATTTGGTAAGAGTATCGAAGATGATGCATATGCAATTAGACGAGTGGCAGAGTTAGGAATATGTGGTTTTGTGTGTAACTCTTTTTCAAAAACATTTTCGTTATATGGTGAAAGAGTGGGTGGTTTATCCGTTTTATGTGATAACAGCGAAGTCGCTAATCGTGTACTTGGTCAACTTCAAGCAACCGTACGTCGAAATTATTCAAGTCCTGCGGCCTATGGTGCTCATCTTGTTAGTTATATTTTGAATAATGTCGAACTTAAAACCCAATGGATTAATGAAGTTACTGCAATGCGTGAACGTATTATCTCAATGCGAATAAAGCTTGTTGAATTACTAAATAAGTTAGTACCCGAAAACAATTTTGATTATCTGATCAAACAGCGAGGTATGTTTAGTTATACTGGATTTTCTGAAGAACAAGTCACACATTTAAAAAATAACTTTGCTGTTTATTTGGTGGGCAGTGGACGGATGTGTGTGGCGGGTTTAAATCACCATAATATTCATCGAGTAGCAGAAGCGTTTGCTACATTAAAATAACCATGTAATTAATTAGAGGAGTATTTAATATGTTCCGAAAAATGTTAATGTTAATGCTAGGGTTAGTTATGGCAACGTTTGTCGTGGGTTGTAATACGGTAAGTGGTGTCGGTAAAGATGTTCAATCTGGTGGTAAAGCAATTACCCATACGGCTGATGAAGTGAGCGATAGATTATAAATGGAGCAGTGAGTCGAAATATACATAATTTATCATTCACATTTACTTCTAAAATAAATCTATTTTTCTCATAAAAGCACAGTTCATCAAGTTGACGAACTGTGCTTTTAATCAAGTAACTATTGGATATTTAATAATATATATTAATTCATATTGCGTCAGATCTTATTTTTTTGAAATGAATATTTACATAAAATGATTTTTGATAATTTATTAAATTGAGACAAGCTAATACTAATACAAAAAAATTGTAAGGATTAAAGGATTAATTCATTGTAGTCGACATTGGTATTTTTTAACTTATTTTTTATTGGTTATTAACTTTATGATTGATTCAATATGATGTTTTCGCTGTTTTTGGGAAGAATTTGTTTATAGTAATTCACATCATTTTATTCCATATATTGATAAGTTGTTTTTATTTGAACTAATTGGGAGTTCGCTGTTAATTGTTATAAACATCTATTTAACTTACTTATTTTCTAAAACAATATAAATTTGCTAACGCATTCGTTTTTTTACAGATTTTCAATACTATTTTTATCGTAGGCGATCATGGTCTATACCAAAATCTATTGGTTCAATTTTTTAGACCAGTTTGATCGAAAAAAGATGTAGAGAGCATTTATTCATACACTTATTTTGATACCTTTTATGTTAAAGTCTGTGAGCGTTAAAAATACCATTTATAAATGGTCGTCCAACGGAAGCAAATTATGATAGTATTAGCCGTTAATTTTTTTGAGGAATGATTATGTCATTTAATTTTGAAAATTCCCTAAAGGGTAAAGTAAAAAAAGCGGTTATCCCTGTTGCTGGTCTAGGAACACGCATGTTACCCGCAACTAAAGCAATTCCTAAAGAAATGTTACCTGTTGTGGATAAACCACTTATTCAATATGTGGTTAATGAATGTATTGCAGCCGGTATTACCGAAATCATTTTTGTTACGCATTCATCCAAAAATTCAATAGAAAACCATTTCGACACCAGCTTTGAATTAGAAGCCATGTTAGAAGCACGGGTGAAGCGTCAATTGTTGCAAGAAGTACAAAGTATACTTCCTAAACATGTAACGATAACAAGTGTACGTCAAGGTTTAGCTAAAGGGCTTGGTCACGCTGTTTTATGTGCCTATCCTTTAGTGGGCGATGAACCTTTTGCAGTAGTATTACCGGATGTGATTATTGATGAATATGAAAGCGATCTGGCTTGTGACAATTTAGCTGCCATGATTCATAATTATCACGAAACTAAACATAGTCAAATTATGGTTGAACCTGTGCCTAAGGAATTAGTGTCTTCATATGGTATTGTCGATTGTCGTGGTGAAGAACTTGCCGCAGGGAATGTGGCACAGATGTATAGTGTGGTTGAAAAACCGTCGGTTGAGGATGCGCCATCAAATCAGTCTGTAGTTGGGCGTTATGTATTATCTGAGAAAATTTGGCCATTACTTGCTAAAACGCCATTAGGTGCTGGCGGTGAAATTCAATTAACAGATGGCATTGCAATGTTACTTGAAGAAGAGCCTGTCGATGCGTACTGTATTAAAGGACAAAGTCATGATTGTGGCAATAAACTTGGTTATATACAAACGTTTGTTCAATATGCCATGCGTCACAAAACATTAGGTAAAGATGTTTCTGATTGGTTGAAATCAATTTAATTGGTTTGAATGGTTTTATTAACCTAAAAAAGGACGCTTAATCGCGTCCTTTTTATCATTGAATATATATTGTTGTTACTTAAGCTTCGGCGTTGTCATTATCCAGAGTGACATTCGGATCGTTAAAGACATTCATATTCATCAATCCTACTTCACGATCTGTGGCAACCGCTGCGGTCATTGCACCCGATACGTTAGCTAAAGTTCGAGCCATATCAATAATTGGATCGACAGCGAGTACCATACCAATTAACGGGAAGTATTCGACCATTCCCATCCCAGATAAAACCACTGTTGCTGCAACGGTTGCTGTTCCTGGAATGCCTGCAATTCCTATTGATCCAATGACAACGACTATTACAAGCATAATGTAAAATTGAATATTGGTATCTATCCCAACCATATGGGCGACCATTACCGCTAATAATGCAGGAAAAAATCCAGCACAACCATTCATACCCATGGTGCTGCCAAGTGAGCCAACTAAGTTTGCTGTACCGGTGTTGACGCCCATTCTGACGGTTAATGTTGAAATAGTCATTGGTAAGGTGCCTACTGACGAGCGGCTAGTGAAAGCTAATAGCCATGTTCCTAATGCTTTTTTGATAAACATTACTGGTGAAATACCATGAATTAAAACAATTAATACATGTACAACAAGCATAACGAGAGTTGCAATATAAACCGCTGCAACAAAACTTGATACTTCAACAATTGCAGGAATACCATTAGATATAATTGTACGGGCGAGTAACGCAATGACAGCATACGGCATATATTTAATAATAGTCATTGCAATTGACATAACAATTTTATATAGCGCTTCAATAAATGTTTTAAAAAAGGCAATCGGTTGAGGGTTTTTCTTTTCCATTCTATTGGCGGCAAGCCCCATTAATGCTGAAAAGATAACTAATCCTACAATATTTTCTTTTGCCATGGCTCCGATAATATTGCTAGGGATCAGATTAACGAAGGTATCAATAATATTGGTATAATGTTTAGCTTGAGCGTGATGTACTGATGTTGAGCTTATTTCACCGAGTTCAAAAACGTTAGCTAAAACAATGCCGACTATACAAGCGATTGCCGTGGTGAAAAGTAACCAAAAAATGCCACGGAATGCTATTTGGGGTAAATTCTTTTTTCCCGAAAAATCAATAATAACTTTAACAATTGAGACAAATACCAGTGGAATCACTAGCATACGTATAAAGGCAATAAAGGCACGCCCAAAAAGACCATACCATGTTGCAATCTCTTGCATCCAAACTGTTGAACTTTTTGGAAAACCTGCCGACCATTGGATTCCCAGACCAAGAACCGCTCCAAGTATCAAGCCAACTAACATGCGTACTGAAAAATTAACTTTTTTGTCTTGTAATGGTTTCATTATGACAAAAAAACAGATGAGTAATAACCCAAGACCAATTAATGTTTGGTAATGAGTAATGGATAGGAACTTTTCAAAAAAAATCCCGTGAAAAATGGCATCTGACATAATCGATCCTCGCCCTTTTAGGGTGTATATAATTAAATAATTATCAATAATGCTTTAATTTTATCTATTAATCAATTTGTTAAGTGCTTTAAGAGTTTGTGTTGAGACTAAAGCCGTTGATTAACAAATTTAATTTTTTTATTGACTATTTTTGAGTGATTAGTAAACACTCTTTTCATCATCTCTATTTGGCAATAGAACCTGCAATATTTAAAATATCCCAAGGCCGTGAAAAAGGTGGTGCATACAGAAAATCTAGCATTGTAAGTTCGTCAATCTTCATTTGTGACCATATTGCTATTGCTAATACATTTATTCTCAATGCGGAACCACTGCCGCCGACTAATTGTCCCCCCAAAATCTTGCGTGTTTCAGCATGATAAATAAGTTTAGCCGTAACGGGTGATTGACCTTCGACATAATTACTGTGGTTTTTATCGTTTACTAAAACCGTTTTATAGGGGATACCTAATTTGATGGCTTCATTTTCAGTTATTCCTGTTCGTCCTGCTTCAATATCAAATACTCGGAGTGCTGATGTGCCTAACGTACCAGGAAATTGACAATTGCCACCTGCAATGTTTTCACCTACAATTTTCCCTAATTTGTTTGCGCCAGTTGCTAATGGAATATAGACTTTAGTTTGGCTGACTTTATGGAACAGCGTGGCACAATCTCCAGCGGCATAAATATCAGTGATATTTGTTCTACCTAAATCATCGGTAATAATGGCACCATTATTTAGGGTATTAATGCCAATGTTTTTGTAGATTTGACTATTTGGTCTAACACCGGTAGCGATAATGACCAGATCAGCAGGATATTGTCCTTTATTTGTAATAACCTGCGTCACTTTATCTTGACCAACAAAACCTTGGACACTTTCTTGTAAATGTAAGTCACAATGTTGCTCAATATTTTCCTGAATAATGTCAGTAAGTTGCTCATCGAATGCTTCGACTAATACTCGATTGTCTAATTGAATTAATTTTACTTTCTTTTTTAATGCAACCAGTGATTCGGCTATTTCCAATCCAATATAACCAGCTCCAACAATAATAATATTTTTGCATTCCGGTTTTGACAGCGCTTCTTTGATTGCTAATCCATCATAAAGATTGCGTAACGTAAAAATATTGTCCAGCTGATCATTCGCCAGTGTTGGAATAATTGGACTTGCACCTACAGCAAATAGCAATTTGTCATAGCTATCTTCAATGTTTTCACCGTTACTTAAATCTTTAATAAGTAATTTTTTTTGTTTAACATCAACAGATATCACTTCATGTCGTGTTTTTATTTCAATACCATCTTTTTGAAATTGTTCAGGTGTTCGGGATATCATTTCATTAGCATCAGTAAAATGATTGCCAATATAATAAGGTAAGCCACACGCACCGAATGAAACAATATCCGATTTTTCATAGATACGAATTGTTGCATTAGGGTTTATTCTTTTGGCTTTAGCTGCAGCACTCGCCCCAGCTGCTTGAGCTCCAATAATGATTATTTTCATCTATTATTCTCCTTTGTGCGCCTATTTTGAACACTTATCTGCTCATTGATCAAGGTAAAGTAACAAAGCATATCGATAAGTATTCATAATTGTCCATTTTAATTGTAATAAATGTACAATGATGTGTTAAATTTAACATTTCACTTGCAAATATAGTTTTAATCTTATTTTAAATCAAATTAATCGAAAAAAAAGTCGGATCGGTTTTTAAGATTCCGTCTGATGTATGAGATCGATGATAGTATTAATATGTTGTTGTGAATCATTTAATGCAGGGATGTAATGAAAGTGTTTTCCTCCTGAATTAAGGAATATTTCTCGATTTTCTTGATCTATTTCATAACAAGTTTCAATACAATCCGCAGAAAATCCTGGGCACATCACATGAACACGAGTCACGCCATTTAAAGCTAAATTTCTAAGTATGTCACTCGTGTTTGGTTCAACCCATTTTCCTTTTCCAAATTTTGATTGATAGGCCATTTGTATTGGCAGCGTGATGCCGTTCGCTAAACACTTTTCAATTAATAATAAGGTGGTGAGTTCACATCGCTCGATATAATCATCATGGCGTTTAATAATATAGCGCTCAGGCATACCATGATAAGAAAGGAGTAAAACATCGGGTTGCCCTTGTTCTAAAAAAGCCTGTTTTATCTGTAAATAGAGTGCATTAATGTAACTTGGGTGATCAGCATAGTCTCGAATATAGTGAATATTACTTCTTATAATATTGGTATCATTTAATTGTTTGATTTTATCCAGAACGGCAAGTGTTGTGGTTGTAGAATATTGCGGGAATAGGGGTAACAACGTAATTTTTTTACAGGATTTTAAGTTATTTAAGGCAGCTTGAAGACTCGGCTCACCATACGTCATGGCAAGTTCACATTTTATATTGGGTAAGTGTTGCTGCAATTTTTCGTGTAACAATTTACTGTAATGTAACAAAGGTGAACTACCCTTTATCCAGATTTTTTGGTAATGCTTGAGAATGTAGGGGATACGTTTAGGTAAAATAATATATTTTAAAATTGGATACCAAATAAAGCTGGGCAGATCAACAACATGTCGATCAAGCAAAAATTCTGTTAAATACTGTTTTATAGCATCTGGCGTTGTCGCGCTAGGTGTACCTAAATTAACCAATAATAAACCGTTTTTTTTATCCACAGCTTAGCCTCATTTGATATTAAGATAATGGTTAATAACTGCTAAAAGTCTACTGAGTGCTCCTTGATTTTGCTTCAAAACGAGATAGGCATTTTCGCCCAGTTGTACTCGGCGACTATTATCATTTAATAGGCGATCTATTGTTGAATATAAATCATCCGCTGAGTTTGTGCAAACAATCATTCCTTGCGCTTCAATCAACTGTTCACAAATCACTTGGAAATTAAAAAAATATTCACCGGTAATAATAGCAATATGGTGCAGTGCAGGCTCTAAAGGATTATGTCCACCCTGTTTTACTAGGCTACCACCAACAAAAGCGATATCTGCCATTGCGTAAAGCTCTACTAGTTCGCCCATTGTATCGCCCAAAACTATTTGAGTTTGTTCTGTAGGTATTTGATTTGTACTACGCTTTAAATAATTAAAACCATTATCACTAATGAGTTTTTCAACCGTTTTAAAACGTTCAGGATGACGTGGAACCAGAATTAACAATAAATTGGCATGTTTAAGCAGTAATTTTTTAAATGCAGTTAAAATAATTTCATCTTCGCCACTATGGGTACTTGCTGCAATTAACACAGGCCTTTTTAATTGCCATTGTTGTTTTAACTGGTTTATGTTTTGGCGCTGCTCATTGGATAAGTTAATATCAAACTTTATGCTGCCTGTTATTGCTAAATGATCAGCAGGTAAACCAAGTGAAACAAATCGTTCACCATCTTGCTGATTTTGAGCTGCCACCATACTGATTTTCGAAAATAATTGTTTGACTGCTTTGCCTAATTTGCCATAGCGAGCAGCAGATCGTTCTGATAATCTGGCATTTGCAATAATTAAAGGAATTTTTTGTTTATAACATTGGCTAATTAAATTAGGCCAAAGTTCAGTTTCCATAATTATAACAATTTTAGGCTTTGTGGTTTTTAAGAATCGTTTTATGGCTCCGGGCAGATCATAGGGTAGATAAACATGACTGACACTGTCTTTTAATAACGATTTTACTCGCTCAGAACCTGTCGACGTCATGGTGGTAACAGTGATTGGTAACTGTGGATATTTTTGTTGCAATGCTTTAATTAGCGGAATCGCCGCTATTGTTTCACCTACGGATACGGCATGCACTAAAATACCATTTGGTTTGACTTTATTTTTGCAAAAACCATATCGTTCTAACCAGCGCTGACGGTAGGCTGGCGCTTTACGACTGCGCCATAATAGTTTTAGCCAAACAAATGGCTGAATTAGATATAATAAAAGGGTATAGATAATTTGCATGCACGTTAATGATCTAGATTAAAAAAATGCTGACGATAATAGATAAGTTCTGAAATGGAATCACGAATATCGTCAAGCGCTTGATGAGTACCTTGTTTAGTAATGCCTTTCAAAATTTCGGGTTTCCAACGTTTTGCTAATTCTTTAATAGTACTGACATCTAAATAACGATAATGAAAATATTTTTCTAACTTCGGCATATAGTTAAATAAAAAACGTCGATCTTGACCAATCGTATTACCACATATTGGTGAGCAGTTTTCTGGTACCCATTGTTGTAAAAATGCGATGGTTTGTTGTTCGGCTTGCTGTTCTGAAATAGTACTTTTGCGTACACGGTCGATTAATCCCGAATTACCATGAGTGTTTTGATTCCATTCATCCATGAGCGCTAATTGTTCATCTGATTGATGAACAGCAATAACCGGACCTTCTGCAAGAATATTAAGGTCAGAATCAGTTACAATAGTGGCAATTTCAATAATACGATCAGTTTTTGGATCAAGTCCCGTCATTTCAAGATCAATCCAAATTAGATTACTACTATTAATTTGAGAGTGTTTGATCATAATTTGCTGTGGAAATTTTCTTTTTAATGCCGAGTAGTGTAGCATATCTGTCAAACTGTTTAGTAAAAAATTCGTAACTGTGGCAAAAAATCAATTATCAAAAAATCAAAAAAGGCGTGTAGCTGCTAAACATCAGCAACGATTAGAGACAAGACAAGATGATAACTTGTCGAGTTTTTCGTTGCCGCGTGAAGGTGTCGTTGTGAGTCGTTATGGTAAATCCGCTGACGTCGAAGATGATACTGGACTAATTTATCGTTGCAGTATTCGCCGTACCTTACCGTCGTTGGTTACTGGTGATAAAGTAATATGGCGAGAGAGTTTGGAACCCAATACTAATGGTATTATTGAGGCGGTACATCCTCGACACTCAGAATTGGTGCGTCCGGATTTTTATGACGGTGTAAAACCTGTCGCAGCCAATGTCGATCAGATTGTCATTATATCGGCAGTTTTACCGGAATTATCCTTGAACATTATTGATCGTTATTTAGTGGCTTGTGAAGCAACCAATATTCAGCCCATAATTGTGTTAAATAAAATTGATTTACTTACCCCTGAACAGCGTACGGAGATTGAAAAGCAGTTATCAATTTATCGGGATATTGGTTATCCGTTATTGTTTGTCTCTTGTCAAAATCAGCAAGGGTTAGCCCCTTTACAAGATGCATTACAAGGAAAAGTGTCTATTTTGGTTGGTCAGTCTGGTGTAGGTAAATCAAGCATTATTAATCTGTTATTGCCTGAACAGGCACAATCAGCTTTAACGGGCGATATCTCTGAATTATCGGGTCTTGGTCAACATACCACAACCTCTACACGGCTTTATCATTTACCCAATGGTGGCGATATTATTGATTCGCCGGGGATTCGTGAATTTGGATTATGGCATCTTGAACCTGAACAGGTTATTCATGGCTTTATAGAGTTCGGTGATTATTTAGGCGGGTGCCAATTCCGTGACTGCAATCACTTAAATACGCCAGGGTGCTTGTTACAAAAAGCGGTACAAGAAGGAAAAATAGCACCATCGAGACTTGATAATTATCATCGTATTTTACAATCCATGAAGGATGTGAAAGCTAAAACAAATAAAAGCTATAAATAGCCTGCTTTTCAATACGTTCAGAAAATGATAGTGAGCTTGAATGAGTTAGAAAACATTGCTCATAATCTCAAAACACATGATTATGAGCAATCAGATTAGCTATTTTAACTATTGGCGTTTTTTTAGTGCAAAACCGATAGCGACATACGCCCAACCTTGGAAAATAAGGTCAATTCCTAAAAACATGCCCAATACCCATAGGCTATCGTATGGCCAGCCGGCAATAATCATTAAACCTAAAATTAGCGTAATAATCCCCGATGCTAAAATCCATCCCCAACGTGGTATTTCTCGGTTATTTAATGATGCAAATATTTGCGTAAACCCACTGATAACCAGTAAGAGTGAAATTAGTAATGTAAATGCAGAAGAAACGGCAATAGGTTGGAAATACGCCATTAATCCAATAAAGATATACAAAATCCCCATCACTGCCCATAAGGATGTTTGACCAAAACCTTTAATATTAAAAGCATGTATTATTTGCGCAATACCTGCAATTAAAAGTAATGAACCGATAAAGTAAACAGAAAAGACAGTTGCAATAAACTGGTAGCCTAATGCTAAGCATCCCAAAATAATTAAAATCACACCGATAAAAATAAACCAGCCTGTTTTTTGTTTAAGATCTTGAGTATTATTTTCAGTAGATATCATATTAAATTCCTATTTTATATGGTTAACTTTCGGTTGTAATCAACATAGCCTTTCAATTCAAACTTGCCAGACGTTTTTAGCGAGCGAAAAGAAGGCATGACGGAGGTAATGCTAAATATGCAAAGAAAATGCGTACCATTTCCTTTGCGTATAATAATTAATCAATATAATAAAACTAATTGTCCTTTTAATTTTTATCTTTCAGTGCTTCGTCTAATGTTGAATAAAACATTAATTTATTCGAAATCGGTATAAACTTGGCTCTGGCTAATGTTTTCAATGGTTGGAATTGTAATTCACAAATAGATAAATCTACTTGTTCTGGCAATTCATCAACAAAATGGCGTAATGCATTAAGCCCACCCGCATCAAGAATAGGCACCGCATCCCACTGTAATACGATGTGCTCATAGCCATTTATTTTCTGATAGATTTCAGAAAAGGTACGTTCAGCGGCGGCAAAAAATAGTGGTCCATTAATGCGAAGTACTAATGTTTTTTCACTGCTTCGATTGAGTTCAACCAATCGTGTCATGTGTGCAATACGACGCATAAATAGGATTGAAGCTAAGACTATGCCAAGTGTTATAGCAATAACCATATCAAATAATACGGTTAAAGACATGCAAATAAGCATGATTAAAATATCATCTTTAGGTGCGCATTTAATTATATATATAACTCGTTGCACAGCGCTCATATTCCATGCCACAATTAATAACAAGGCCGCCATTGCTGATAAAGGAATATAGGATAATAATGGTGCAAAACAAATGAGTGCAAGCAATACTACAATCGAATGCAGCACGGCAGCAATAGGTGATGTTGCGCCTGCTTTGACATTAGCAGCGGAACGGGCTATAGCGGCTGTTGCTGAAATCCCTCCAAAAAACGGCGCAATGATATTGCCTAATCCTTGTCCGATAAGTTCACTATTTGAGTGATGTTTTGTATGGGTCATTTCATCTAATACGACGGCACATAATAATGATTCAATCGCGCATAGCATTGCCATTGTAAGCGAAATTGGAAGCAGAGCGGATAACATTGACCAATCCCATTTAAAATCAGCGTGCTGCCAAGGTAAGATAAATTCGGGTAAAACGGACGGGATACCATGACCGATGCTATTATCAGGTAAAATATAGGTAAATCGAGAACCGATAGTTTCAATTTCATAGCCAAATTGATTCAAAATAAACATGACCAAAATACCCGTTATTAATGCCGGTAAATGCCCGGATATTTTTATTCGAAGTTTCGGCCATACAATCAGTACTATCAGTGTTACAATCCCTACTAAAGTATCGGCAAAATTAATAGTTGGAAAGGTTTTAACTAAAGCGGTTACTTTGCTGATATAACTTTCCGGCATGTGTTCAAGTGTTAAACCAAAAAAATCTTTGATTTGCATGGTGGCGATAGTTATCGCAATGCCAGAGGTAAAGCCTAAAACAACAGGTAAAGGAATATATTCAATTAATCGACCAAGTCGAATTACTCCCATGATTATTAGAAAGACACCGGATAATAAGGTCGCAACAAGTAATCCAGACAAACCAAATTGTAATGAAACGGGATATAAAATCACGACAAATGCCGCTGTTGGGCCCGATACGCTG
The DNA here is from genome assembly GCF_046635805.1 of Gilliamella sp. CG13. Taxonomy (NCBI): domain Bacteria; kingdom Pseudomonadati; phylum Pseudomonadota; class Gammaproteobacteria; order Orbales; family Orbaceae; genus Gilliamella; species Gilliamella sp. CG13. Next base: position 35,965 of record NZ_JBIDFM010000006.1, on the reverse strand, counting down.
AAGCGTGAACCTCCGGTTAATGCAATGACAAAACCTGCAATTATTGCGGTGTAAAGCCCATGTTGTGGTGGAACACCACTCGCTATTGCTAAAGCCATGGCTAATGGTATAGCAATAATACCAACCGTAATACCAGCAATTAAATCCTTAAAAAAACGGGTAGATGTGTAACGATCTTTTATGCACGCTGCGATAAAAGCGCAACAAATTTTGGTGCCAGTTATGCCATATAATTTCATTATTTTTATTCGACTAATAGAAGTTTTTTGAAATGCTTACTAAGATAATCTTTTTTACAAAAATTAAAAGAGTGTTATTAAAATAATTTATATTGTCATTTAATTGCGTTAGGCTTTTTCAATTGAGGCATAAATAAGTTTATTAGGAATGATTTTGTAAATTGTTTCTAAGGTGCTTTTTTCTATTGATTTGATACCAGTATCGTTTAAAAATAATGTCGTAGACCCATTCGCTTTTCTTAATATGGTATGATTAGCAGGAGCAATGTATGGTAGTAATTAATCAAAACGTGTTTATTCATTCTTTTAGGGGAATAGGTGCAATTATGTTACTTGCTTTCTCTTCATTTTGTTTTGCATTACCACAACTAGCAGGCTCAAAGACGGCCTATCATTATGACACTAAGCAAACCATTACCCCTGCTCCAAAAGGCTATCAAGCATTTTATATTAATCATATTGGTCGTCATGGTTCTCGCTATATTAGTAAATCAAAATATGAAGAGATTGTTTATCAGACATTATTATTAGCCGACAAAGATAATCAACTCACTGATGAAGGAAAATCGTTACTCAAGCAAGTTTTGTATATTAAACAGTTGAATAATAATCACTATGGAGAGTTAACCGATTTAGGACGTCAAGATATAGGTCTCATCAGTCAGCGAATGTTAGCAAATAATCCAACGGTCTTTAAAGGCCATAACATTGCGGTAATTTCATCTACGTCGCCTAGGGCTAAAGAGACGGCTGAAATTTTTGTCCAACCCTTTAAAGCAAAATATCCTCATATTCAAGTCACCACCCAGCCCGAAAATGGACAAACGTTGTTACGCTTTTTTAACTATTCGCCTGCTTATGATAAATATAAACAGAGTAAAGCGGTTAAAAATGCCTTAAAAACAATTAAATGTTCACCTAAAACTGTCGCACTGAGTCAAACCGTCGCCATAAAATTTTTTACCCATAATTTTATTGAAAAATTAAATGTAGGAATGGATATTGGTGAATATTATTCGATTAAAACCGAAGATTTTAGTCTGGCCGTTTATCAACTCTATCAAGAGTTACAGGCATTACCCACAGAGGTATTAGTTAATCATCAACTTAATTTTGATAATTATTTTTCAGAGGAAGCAAATGCGTGGTTTAATACGGTTGTCACTGCAAAAAATTATTTACAAATTGGTCCGGCATTTGATGCCAATGGTATTCAAATTAAAACTGCTGCACCTTTATTAAGGAATATGCTAATGACAGCCGATAACGCAATTACCAATAATAATGTTGATGCTAATTTGCGTTTTGCCCATGCAGAGACGCTTTCACCATTAGCAACGCTAATGGAAATAGAGGGTACAGCAAAAGTTGCCAAGACGCTATTTGATTATCCGACTGTCTGGCATGCAGAAAAAATTATTCCTATGGGCGCCAATATACAATGGATTTTTTATAAAAGTGAACAACCACATCATCCGATACTAGTTAAAATCTTATTAAATGAACAAGAAGTCCATCTGCCAATTAGTACCCAACAATATCCTTATTATCGTTGGCAGGATGTTAAACAGTATTATACCAATAAATTAAATCAATTAGGCTTAAATGAAAATCAATCCGATATCGATATGCTTAAAAAATTAAAATGATTCTAGATTGAGCATATGGTAAATGACTGTTTTACTGAATTAGGTAAAGTAGAAACTATTTCTGCATAAGCCTATGATCCGTCAAATGACTAAACCTGAAGCCAGAAGGTTACTGGACCATCATTAATTAATGATACTTGCATATCTGCTGCAAACTGACCAGTTTGCGTCTTAATATTCTTTTGGCATTGCTCAACAAAGAATTGATACAGTCTATTGGCATCTTCTGGTTTAGCCCCTTTGGTAAAGCTTGGACGCATTCCTTTTTGGGTATCTGCAACTAAAGTAAATTGGGATACAACAAGAACTTCACCTTGAGCTTGATTAACATTAAGGTTCATCTTACCGTCACTGTCACTAAAAATACGGTAGCCAAGAACTTTTTCACATAATCGAATTGCTTTTTGTTCATCATCATCTTGCTCGACACCGAGTAATATCAACAAACCATGATTAATTTTTCCAATAATCTGATCTTCAACAGTGACAGAAGCTTGTTTAACACGTTGGATTAAGGCAATCATAAAAATATTACTCCGCTTGAGCTTGGTTATCCGATATTCGTTTTTTAGGGCGGTTAAATTCGGTTAAGGTTGCTGCAAATTCAGCGCCAAATAAGACAATACACCAAGAACAGTAAATCCAAACAAGCATGATTGGAATAGAAGATACTACGCCATAGATTAACTGATAAGTTGGAAATGAACTTACATAAAACGCAAAGGCACGTTTACCTATTTCAAACAATATTGCTGCAACAATCGCACCAATGAATGACTCTTTAAAAGGAACGGATTCAGTAGGGATAATACTGTAAAGTAACCAAAATCCAACGACAGAAATAATAAACGGTAAACTACTCAGCATAATATTCCCCGTTGCTCCAGTTGATAACCAGTTTAACGAAAATATATATGAACTGACCGCTACACTTGAGCCCGCTAAAATAGGCCCCAAAGTCAATATTGTCCAGTACATAGTTAGATTATACATAAATGAGCGTTTGCGTTTTGTTCTCCAAATATGATTAAGGGCACTATTAATTGAGTTAATAAGCAATAATGAGGTAACGATTAATCCAACTATACCCACTACCGTCATCTTTTTAGTATTGGTGATAAATTGTTCTAAGTAATTTTGAATGGTATCACTTGCGGTAGGCACGAGATTACTGTAAATGAGCTGTTTTAGCGATAAGCTAATTTCATCAAACATTGGAAAAGCGGATAATAATGAAAAAATAACAGTAATAAGCGGAACAAGTGCCAGTATTGTGGTATAGGCAAGGCTGGCAGAGGATGTGGTCAACTGATCTTGATTGATTTTAGCCCACAACATTTTTAAGAACAACGTTATCTGCTGAAATGTTTTCATGGTTTTTTCTATTTGTTAGAAAGAATACAATTATTGATCCCACTATTTTTTAATGAGTTCAACGCTTTATCAGCTTCGCTTTTGCTAGTATAGGGCCCAGCTGTAACGCGATATAACTGACCAGAAGAAATATTACCATTTATACCTGTCATAGCAAGTTGAGCTTTTAGGGTGTCCGCATTGGCTTTTTCCTTAAAAGCACCACATTGTAATGTCCATTTCGTTGTTGTCGATGAGGTTTGATTGGTATTCGATCGTGTATTGGTGTTATTCGCAAAACTGTCTAAAATTTGTTGCCGTTCGCTTGCAACTGAATTCGATGTTGCGTTTGAACTGGCATTGGGTGTTTCTAGCGCTTTAAGGTATGTCCAACGTTCCTGAGGTTGCTCTGGTAAGGTAACGGCAGGTGGAGGCGTTTTGACTTTTGGTTGTTCAACGGGTTTGTTAGGTTTATTATTGGTAATTAAATAGAGAATGGCGGAAAATAAGACAATAAGAACAATTGCCATAAATATCATAAATTTTGGCATAAAGCTTGATTTGTTTTTTTTCGGTCGACTTTTTCTTCTCACATAATCACGCTGAACCACAATATACTCTCTTATTCTTTTTTTATTGATATGGAATAACTGATTATTATACAAATAAAAAAAGTGGCTTACACCACTTTTTAGCATTTTCTTTAACTACAATAGTTAACAGATTCGGGCATTAAGCCAATGCTTTAATCTGTTTAATTAAATTTGCTTTATGACGTGCAGCTTTATTTTTGTGGATTAAGCCACGAGCCGCTTGACGGTCAACAACTGCTTGCATGTCTTTGAATGCTACTTCAGCTGTTTGTTTATCACCAGCTGCAACAGCTGCGTAAACTTTCTTGATATAAGTACGCATCATTGAACGGTTACTAGCATTATGTTTACGGCGTTTTTCGGATTGAACCGCACGTTTTTTAGCTGATTTGATATTAGCCAAAGTCAACTCCCAAGTTTAAATAAAATTACATATTAATAAGGCGGCAAAATATGCCTGATTTTCTGCCAGTTGTCAATGCTGTTACATAAAAAATTTGCAATTTATAAATTACACATTGATGACAAACGTTTACTATTTGAACAATAATCGCTATAACCTAAAAAGAATTTTTATGTTAGAATACGTGAAGTTTATTTTTATTTATATTTTTTTATTAAGAGGAAGTCTCATGTCTGTTATTAGAATGCAAGATCTTGATCTAAAAGGGAAACGTTTATTTATTCGTTCAGATCTTAATGTACCAGTCAAAAATGGTAAAGTCACTTCTGATGCACGTATCAAGGCATCATTACCGACAATTGAAGAAGCAATCAAAAAAGGCGCTAAAGTGATGGTGACTTCTCACATTGGTCGTCCAACAGAAGGAGAATATAACCCTGAATTCTCATTGCAACCAGTCGTTGATTACTTAAAAGAACATGTTTCATTTCCTGTCCGTCTTGTTAAAGATTACCTTGATGGTGTAGATGTTAAAGAAGGCGAATTAGTGGTTCTTGAAAATGTACGCTTCAATGTGGGTGAAGGTAAAGATGATGAAACGTTATCTAAAAAGTATGCCGCACTTTGTGATATCTATGTAATGGATGCATTTGGAACAGCTCACCGTGCTCAAGCTTCAACGCATGGTGTGGGTAAATTTGCACCTATCGCATGTGCTGGTCCTTTATTAGCTGCGGAACTTGATGCATTAGGAAAAGCACTTGATAACCCAGCTCGTCCAATGGTTGCGATTGTTGCGGGTTCTAAAGTATCAACTAAACTTACTGTACTTGATTCGCTTTCAAAAATCGCTGATCAAATTATTGTCGGTGGCGGTATTGCTAATACTTTCATTGCGGCTGAAGGTTATAATGTAGGTAAATCACTATATGAAGCAGATTTAATCCCGGAAGCGAAAAAATTGATGGCTAACTGCCATATTCCTGTTCCAACTGATGTGCGTGTTGCGACTGAATTCAGTGAAACAGCAACGGCTACAGAAAAATCTGTTTCTGATGTTAAAGAAAATGAACAAATTCTTGATTTAGGTGATAAATCAGCTGAAGCATTAGCTGATATTATTAAAAAAGCGAAAACCATATTATGGAATGGTCCAGTTGGTGTATTTGAATTCCCTAATTTCCGTCGTGGGACTGAAATTGTTGCTAAAGCAATTGCTGATAGTGAAGGTTTTTCAATTGCTGGTGGTGGTGATACGTTAGCTGCAATTGACTTATTTGGAATTGAAGATAAAATTTCTTACATCTCAACTGGTGGAGGTGCCTTCCTTGAGTTTGTTGAAGGTAAAAAACTTCCTGCTGTTGCAATGTTAGAAGCGAGAGCAAAAGCATAATATAGATTCAGTAAAAAGGATGAGATGATTACTCATCCTTTATTTTTTATAATAATTAAATCATAGGTAATAAAATGGCTACAAAGATTTCTGATGTCGTTAAACCCGGTGTTGTAACTGGTGATGATGTTCAAAAAGTATTTCAAATCGCTCGTGAAAATAACTTTGCTTTACCAGCAGTTAACTGTGTTGATACCAACACAATTAATGCGGTAATTGAAACAGCGGCAAAAGTAGGTTCTCCTGTTATTGTTCAATTCTCAAATGGTGGTGCACAGTTCATCGCTGGTAAAGGTCTTAAATTAGAAGGACAAGAATGTGCAGTACTAGGTGCTATTTCTGGTGCAAAACATGTTCATTTAATGGCTGAAAAATATGGTGTGCCAGTGATTGTTCACACTGACCACTGTGCAAGAAAATTACTTCCATGGGTTGATGGCTTACTTGATGCTGGTGAAACTCACTTTGCTAAAACCGGTAAACCACTATTTTCTTCACATATGATCGACCTGTCAGAAGAAACATTAAAAGATAACATTGATATTTGTTGTCAGTATCTTGCTCGTATGTCTGCAATGAAAATGACATTAGAGCTAGAATTAGGTTGTACTGGTGGTGAAGAAGATGGTGTGGATAATAGCCATATGGACAGTTCAGCACTTTATACTCAACCTGAAGATGTCGCTTATGCTTATGAGCGTTTAAGCGAAATTAGTCCTCGTTTCACTATCGCTGCATCATTTGGTAACGTGCATGGTGTATATAAACCAGGTAATGTTAAATTAACACCAAAAATTTTAGATAACTCACAAAAATACGTATCAGAAAAATTCAACTTACCTGAAAAATCACTGAATTTTGTATTCCATGGTGGTTCAGGCTCAACACCTGAAGAAATTGCAGAAGCAGTTAGTTATGGTGTTATCAAAATGAATATCGATACCGATACTCAATGGGCTAACTGGGCGGGTATTTTAGATTACTACAAAGCTAATGAAGCTTATTTACAAGGTCAATTAGGTAATCCTGAAGGACCTGATGCGCCAAACAAAAAATACTATGATCCACGTGTTTGGTTACGTAAAGGTCAAGATTCTTTAGTTGCTCGTTTAGAACTTGCATTTAAAGAACTTAACGCTGTTAACGTACTTTAATTAACGTTTTCATTTTTAATACAAAGTGGGGGAATCGCCTACTTTGTATTAATTGTTCATAAAATAAATCTTGCATTTGTATATCAATTGTAGGATAATTCTGCCCTCATTTAACTTAGGGGAGCTGTCTATTTATATAATAGAAGCGTTTGCACCCGAGAGAAGGAAACCAAAAAATGGCAAAAAAAGTACAGGCTTACATCAAGTTGCAAGTTGCAGCTGGTGCAGCAAATCCTAGTCCACCAGTTGGTCCAGCACTTGGTCAACATGGTGTTAATATCATGGAATTCTGTAAAGCATTTAATGCGAAAACAGAAAGCATGGAAAAAGGTCTACCTATTCCAGTTGTTATTTCAGTCTATTCAGACCGTTCATTCACCTTTGTTACTAAGACTCCTCCTGCGGCAGTACTATTGAAGAAAGCTGCTAAAATCAAGTCTGGTTCAGGTGAGCCTAACAAGAAAAAAGTAGGTAAAGTAACGAGTGCTCAAATTCGCGAAATCGCTGAATTAAAAGCTGCAGATATGAATGGTGCTACCATTGAATCAATGATGCGTTCTATTGAAGGAACCGCTCGTTCAATGGGCTTGGAAGTGGAGGGTTAATCGATGGCTAAATTATCTAAGAAAGCTAAACTTATCCGCGAAAAAGTGAATGCAACTAAACAATATGAAATCAACGAAGCAATTGCTTTATTAAAAGAGCTTGCGACTGCTAAATTTACTGAAAGCGTTGATGTTGCTGTAAATTTAGGTATTGATTCACGTAAATCAGACCAAAATGTTCGTGGTGCAATTGTATTGCCACATGGTACTGGTCGTAGCGTTCGTGTAGCTGTGTTTACACAAGGTGCAAATGCAGAAGCAGCTAAAGAAGCGGGTGCTGAATTAGTTGGTATGGACGATCTTGCGGATCAAATCAAAAAAGGCGAAATGAATTTTGATGTTGTTATCGCATCGCCAGACGCTATGCGTGTAGTTGGTCAATTAGGTCAAATTTTAGGACCACGTGGTTTAATGCCAAACCCTAAAGTAGGTACTGTAACGCCTAACGTTGCTGAAGCAGTAAAAAATGCGAAAGCAGGTCAAATCCGTTACCGTAACGATAAAAATGGTATTATCCATACTACTATCGGTAAAGCTGATTTTGATGCAGCTAAACTTAAAGAAAATTTAGAAGCATTACTTGTTGCGTTAAAACGTGCAAAACCAGCATCCTCTAAAGGTGTCTTTGTGAAGAAAGTAAGTCTTTCTACTACTATGGGCGCTGGTGTTGCTATCGATCAAACAACATTGAATGCATCTGTTTAATTAATCATTATTAATTAAACAAAAAAATCGGTTGGTGTCTGGCCTTAACCAGACCCCGTCCAAGACCGTAGGTGTAATTGACGTTTAATTACTTAATTTTCCTACGTAGACGGTGACAGAACCTGATAAGATATAATACAGGAATTCTGCTCATCGTGGTTGTGCTAACTATATTGTTATAGTTAGTTTAAATAAGTCTAGGCTTTGCCTAGTTTTAATCCAGGAGCAAAACCAATGGCACTAAATCTTCAAAATAAACAAGAAATTGTTGCTGAAGTTAATGAAATCGCCAAAGGTGCGCTATCTGCAGTTGTTGCCGATTCTCGTGGCGTAACTGTAGAAAAAATGACTGCATTACGTAAATCTGCTCGTGAAGCGGGTGTTTATATGCGTGTTGTTCGTAATACGCTATTACGCCGTGTTGTAGAGGGCACTCAATATGAGTGTTTAAAAGATACGTTTGTTGGTCCTACTCTAATTGCGTTTTCAAACGAGCACCCAGGTGCTGCTGCGCGTATTTTTAAAGCGTTTGCAAAAGAAAACGATAAATTTGAGATTAAAGCCGCAGCCTTTGAAGGGGAGTTAATTACTGCAGCGAACATTGATCGCTTAGCAACATTACCTACTTATGAAGAAGCATTAGCTCGCTTGATGTCAACCATGAAAGAAGCCGCAGCAGGCAAATTGGTTCGTACTCTTGCAGCTGTTCGTGATCAAAAAGAAGCTGCTTAATTAGCAGTATGATGACGAATTTTATTAATTAAAAATTGTAAATTTGGGAAACTATATTATGTCTATCACTAAAGAACAAATTTTAGATGCAGTTGCTGAAATGTCTGTAATGGACGTTGTTGAACTAGTATCTATGATGGAAGAAAAATTCGGTGTTTCTGCAGCAGCAGCAGTTGCAGTTGCAGCAGCAGGTCCAGCTGAAGCAGCTGAAGAGAAAACTGAATTTGATGTAATCTTAAAAGATGTTGGTGCAAATAAAGTAGCTGTTATCAAAGCAGTTCGTGGTGCAACTGGTTTAGGCTTAAAAGAAGCTAAAGATCTTGTTGAATCAGCTCCTGCAACAGTTAAAGAAGGTGTTAGCAAAGCTGATGCTGAAGAACTTAAAAAGGCACTTGAAGAATCTGGTGCAGCTGTCGAACTTAAATAAGTTAATCGATAGCAAGCTAAATGGCTGGGGGTTTTACCTCCAGCCTTTTTGCGCTGTAAAAAGTCGAAGAATTTTATTTGAAGACTATCAATAAAAAGCAATAAAGAAATAGTATATTTATTAAGCCTAATCAATTGATATTTATAGATATTTTCGATGAGGTGTCAGGCGTTATTATTCGATTGAAGTGCTCCTGATGAATATTTAATCATGCTAAAATAGCAGATAAGCAAGTTGAGGAACTAATGGTTTACTCTTATACCGAGAAAAAACGAATTCGTAAGAATTTTGGTAAGCGTCCACAAGTCTTGGATATACCGTATCTTCTTTCTATTCAACTTGATTCGTTCCAGAAATTTATTGAGCAAGATCCAGAAGGTCAGTATGGTTTAGAAGCCGCTTTTCGTTCAATATTTCCGATAAAAAGTTATAGTGGTAATGCTGAGTTACAATACGTGAGCTTTAAGATGGGCGAACCTGTGTTTGATGTAAAAGAATGTCAAATTAGAGGGATCACTTACTCAGCACCGTTGCGCGTAAAATTACGTTTAGTTATTTATGATAAAGATGCACCAGAAGGAACTGTAAAAGATATTAAAGAGCAAGACGTCTACATGGGCGAAATTCCTTTAATGACGGACAATGGAACATTTGTAATCAATGGTACCGAACGGGTAATCGTTTCACAATTACATCGTAGTCCAGGTGTGTTCTTTGATAGTGATAAAGGTAAAACACACTCTTCTGGTAAAGTTTTATATAATGCTCGGATTATTCCTTATCGTGGCTCTTGGCTTGATTTCGAATTTGATCCAAAAGACAATCTTTTTGCTCGTATTGACCGTCGTCGTAAACTTCCAGCAACAATTATTTTGCGCGCATTAGGTTATGAAACAGAAGAAATTTTAAATATCTTCTTTGAGAAGACCATTTTTGAAGTTGGCAAATCTAAATTAAAAATGGATTTAGTCCCAGAGCGTTTACGTGGTGAAACAGCCTTATTTGATATTGAATCAAAAGGTAAAGTGTACGCTGAAAAAGGTCGCCGTATTACTGCACGTCATATTCGTGAATTAGAAAAAGATAAAGTAAGCAAAATTGATGTACCTGTTGAATACATCGTTAATAAAGTGCTTGCTAAAAACTATGTTAATGACGCGACAGGTGAAGTCATTGCATTCGCTAATACACCAATTTCTTTAGAATTGTTATTAGAATTAACGAATGCAGGCTACAAAAAAATTGAAACATTATTCACCAATGATCTTGATCATGGTGCGTTTATCTCTGAAACATTAAATGTTGATTCAACACGCGATCGTTTAGGTGCATTAGTTGAAATTTATCGCATGATGCGACCAGGTGAGCCACCTACAAAAGAAGCTGCAGAAGCGTTATTTGACAACTTATTCTTCTCTGATGAACGTTATGATTTATCAGCTGTTGGTCGAATGAAATTTAATCGTTCTTTAGGTCGTGATGATATCGAAGGTCAAAGCGTCTTAACTAAAGATGATATCGTTGACGTTATGAAGAAATTAATCAGTATTCGTAATGGTCATGGTGATGTTGATGATATCGACCACTTAGGTAATCGTCGTATTCGTAGCGTTGGTGAAATGGCAGAAAACCAATTCCGTATTGGTTTAGTGCGTGTTGAAAGAGCCGTAAAAGAGCGTTTATCTTTAGGTGATCTTGATTCATTAATGCCACAAGATATGATTAATGCTAAACCAATTTCAGCGGCAATCCGTGAGTTCTTTGGTTCTAGCCAGTTATCTCAGTTTATGGATCAAAACAATCCATTATCTGAAATTACGCATAAACGTCGTATTTCTGCATTAGGTCCGGGTGGTTTAACTCGTGAGCGAGCAGGCTTTGAAGTCCGTGACGTACATCCAACTCATTATGGTCGCGTATGTCCGATTGAAACGCCTGAAGGTCCAAACATCGGTTTGATTAACTCGTTAGCGGTCTATTCTCGTACTAATGAGTATGGTTTCTTAGAAACACCATATCGTCGAGTGATTGACGGTGTTGTGACTGATGAAATTAATTATTTATCAGCAATTGACGAAAGTGAATTTGTTATTGCACAGGCGAACTCAAACCTTGATGAAGAAGGTCGCTTTAAAGAAGATTTAGTGACTTGTCGTTTAAATGGTGAATCAGGCTTATATAGTCCTGAACAAGTTCATTATATGGACGTTTCAACACAACAAATCGTGTCGGTTGGTGCGTCATTAATTCCATTCTTGGAACATGACGATGCGAACCGTGCTTTGATGGGTGCAAACATGCAACGTCAAGCAGTTCCGACATTAAAAGCGGAAAAACCATTTGTTGGTACTGGTATGGAACGTGCGGTAGCTGTTGACTCAGGTGTAACAGCCGTTGCTCGTCGTGGTGGTACTGTTCAATATGTTGATGCGTCACGTATCGTAGTCAATGTCAATGCCGATGAAATGTATGCAGGTGAAACAGGGATTGATATTTATAACTTAACTAAATATACCCGTTCTAACCAAAATACTTGTATCAATCAAATTCCATGTGTGGAATTAGGCGAAAAAGTTGAACGTGGTGATGTACTTGCAGATGGTCCATCAACTGATTTAGGTGAACTCGCACTAGGTCAAAACATGCGTGTGGCATTTATGCCATGGAATGGTTATAACTTTGAGGATTCTATTTTAGTTTCTGAAAAAGTGGTACAAGATGATCGTTTCACCTCGATCCATATCCAAGAGTTATCTTGTGTATCTCGTGATACTAAATTAGGTGCTGAAGAAATCACAGCTGATATTCCAAATGTGGGTGAAGCTGCGCTTTCTAAATTAGATGAATCAGGTATTGTTTATATTGGTGCTGAAGTGAAAGGTGGTGATATTCTTGTTGGTAAAGTGACGCCTAAAGGTGAAACACAATTAACACCAGAAGAAAAATTACTACGTGCAATTTTCGGTGAAAAAGCATCTGATGTTAAAGATACGTCTTTACGTGTACCAAATGGTGTTTCTGGTACGGTTATTGATGTCCAAGTCTTCACTCGTGATGGTGTACAAAAAGATAAACGTGCACTTGAAATTGAAGAGATGCAACTTAAACAAGCAAGAAAAGATTTAACTGAAGAGCTTAAAATCTTAGAAGCAGCTTTATTTGCGCGTATTCGTGATGTGTTAATTTCAGGTGGTATTAAAGCTGATAAATTAGATGCCTTACCACGAGAAAAATGGTTAACAATCGGTATTTCAAACGAAAGCAAACAAGCACAGTTAGAGCAACTTGCTGAACAGCACGAAGAAATTAAACTTGAGTTTAACAAAAAGCTTGAAGCTAAACGCATGAAGATTACCCAAGGTGATGATTTACAACCTGGTGTGCTCAAAATTGTTAAAGTTTACTTAGCGGTTAAACGTCAAATTCAGCCTGGTGATAAAATGGCGGGTCGTCATGGTAACAAAGGGGTTATCTCTAAGATTAATCCAATTGAAGATATGCCATATGATGACAAAGGTCGTCCAGTTGATATCGTGCTAAACCCACTAGGGGTTCCGTCTCGTATGAACATTGGACAGATCCTAGAAACCCACTTAGGTATGGCGGCTAAAGGTATTGGTCAAAAAATTGACACAATGCTTAAAGAACAGCAAGAACTTGCTAAATTACGTGAGTTTATCCAAAAAGCATACGATCTTGGTTTAGGTGCTGCACAAAAAGTTAATGTTGCAGAATTTACCGATCAAGAAGTGATGACATTGGCACAAAATTTACGTAATGGTATGCCACTTGCTACACCAGTGTTTGATGGTGCAAAAGAGCAAGAAATCAAGTCATTACTAGAATTGGGTGATTTGCCGACTTCAGGTCAAATTACATTATATGATGGTCGTACAGGTGAACAGTTTGAACGTCCGGTAACGGTAGGTTATATGTACATGCTGAAATTAAATCACTTAGTTGATGATAAGATGCATGCACGTTCTACAGGTTCATATAGTCTGGTTACTCAACAGCCATTGGGTGGTAAAGCTCAATTTGGTGGTCAGCGTTTCGGTGAGATGGAAGTATGGGCACTTGAAGCTTATGGTGCTGCTTACACACTACAAGAAATGCTAACGGTTAAATCAGATGACGTAAACGGCCGTACTAAGATGTATAAAAATATTGTAGATGGTGATCATCGTATGGAACCGGCGATTCCAGAATCATTTAATGTATTGTTAAAAGAGATTCGTTCGTTAGGTATTAATATCGAGTTAGATGAAGAGTAATCTTCACTCACTAAAAATGATTTCTATTTATAGGGATAACTTATTAGCGATAATAAGTTATCTAATTGGTTTAACTCCATAGGAGCCAATTGTGAAAGACTTACTAAAGTTTCTAAAAGCACAGACAAAAACAGAAGATTTTGATGCTATCAAGATAGGTCTTGCCTCTCCTGATATGATTCGTTCATGGTCTTTTGGTGAAGTTAAAAAACCTGAAACAATCAACTATCGAACGTTCAAACCTGAGCGTGATGGATTGTTTTGTGCGCGTATTTTTGGACCAGTTAAAGACTATGAATGTTTATGTGGAAAATATAAACGTTTAAAACACCGTGGTGTGATCTGTGAAAAATGTGGCGTTGAAGTAACTCAAGCGAAAGTACGTCGTGAGCGTATGGGGCATATTGAACTTGCATCGCCAACTGCACACATCTGGTTTTTAAAATCATTACCATCTCGTATTGGTTTATTGTTAGATATGCCACTTCGTGATATCGAACGTGTTCTTTATTTTGAATCATTTATGGTTCTTGATGGTGGTATGACCAACTTAGAGCGTGGTCAAATCTTAACAGAAGAGCAATATTTAGATGCGTTAGAAGAGTTTGGTGATGAATTCGATGCTCGCATGGGTGCCGAAGCTATCCAAGAGTTGTTGCGTAATATTGATGTACAAGCGGAATGTGAAGCACTACGTGACGAACTTTCAACAACAAACTCTGAAACAAAACGGAAGAAAATCACTAAACGCATTAAGATTATTGAAGCATTCATTCAATCAGAAAATAAACCTGAATGGATGATCTTAAACGTATTGCCTGTGTTGCCACCAGATTTACGTCCATTAGTACCACTTGATGGCGGACGTTTTGCAACATCAGATTTGAATGATCTTTATCGTCGAGTGATCAACCGTAATAACCGTTTAAAACGTTTATTAGACTTAGCTGCGCCAGATATTATTGTACGTAATGAAAAACGTATGTTACAAGAATCTGTCGACGCATTATTAGATAATGGTCGCCGTGGTCGTGCTATTACCGGTTCAAACAAACGTCCATTAAAATCACTTGCCGATATGATTAAAGGTAAGCAAGGTCGTTTCCGTCAAAACCTATTAGGTAAACGTGTTGACTACTCAGGTCGTTCTGTAATTACAGTGGGACCATACTTGCGTTTACACCAATGTGGTTTACCGAAAAAAATGGCACTTGAGCTTTTCAAACCATTTATCTACGGTAAATTAGAGCGTCGTGGCTATGCAACAACCATCAAAGCTGCGAAGAAAATGGTTGAACGTGAAGATGCGATTGTTTGGGATATCTTAGATGAAGTTATCCGTGAACATCCAGTATTACTAAACCGTGCACCAACACTTCACAGATTGGGTATTCAAGCATTTGAACCTATCTTAATTGAAGGTAAAGCGATTCAGTTACATCCATTAGTTTGTGCGGCATTCAATGCTGACTTCGATGGTGACCAAATGGCGGTTCACGTACCATTAACGTTAGAAGCGCAATTAGAAGCGCGTGCGTTAATGATGTCAACCAACAACATTCTTTCGCCTGCGAGTGGTGAGCCTATTATTGTTCCTTCACAGGACGTGGTATTAGGTCTTTACTATATGACTCGTGATAAAGTCAATGCGAAAGGTGAAGGCATGATTTTAACCGGTCCTAAAGAAGCAGAAAAACTGTATCGTTTAGGTCTTGTTGAGCTACATGCTAAAGTTAAAGTGCGTATCACTGAAAGCCAACGTAATAGTGTTGGTGAGTGGGAAGAAACAACGTCAGTTATTGATACTACTGTTGGACGTGCTATTTTATGGTTGATTATGCCAAAAGGGATGAGTTACTCAGTGATTAACCAACCACTTGGCAAAAAAGCAATTTCACGTATTTTGAATATTTGCTATCGTCAACTCGGTATGAAAGAAACCGTAATTTTGGCTGACCAAGTGATGTATACCGGTTTTGCTTATGCTGCACGTTCTGGTGTTTCAGTTGGTATTGATGATATGGAAATTCCGGCTAAGAAATTACAAATCATCAACGAAGCTGAAATTGAAGTCGCTGAAATTCAAGAGCAATTCCAATCAGGTTTAGTCACAGCAGGTGAACGTTATAATAAAGTTATCGATATCTGGGCAGCAGCCAATGAACGTGTTGCAAAAGCCATGATGGATAACTTATCAACTGAAAAAGTGATTAATCGTGAAGGTAAAGAAGAAGTACAATCTTCTTTCAACAGTATTTATATGATGGCCGACTCAGGTGCGCGGGGTTCTGCAGCACAGATTCGTCAGTTAGCAGGTATGCGTGGTTTGATGGCAAAACCGGACGGCTCTATTATCGAAACACCAATTACAGCAAACTTCCGTGAAGGATTAAACGTACTTCAGTACTTTATTTCTACCCATGGTGCTCGTAAAGGTCTTGCTGATACAGCGTTAAAAACGGCGAACTCTGGTTATTTGACTCGTCGTTTAGTTGATGTTGCACAAGATTTAGTTGTTATTGAAGACGATTGTGGCACATTAGAAGGCGTAGTGATGACACCGGTTATCGAAGGTGGAGATGTTAAAGAGCCACTTCGTGAACGTGTATTAGGTCGTGTAACGGCTGAAGATGTGTTAAAACCAGGCAGTGCCGATATATTGATTCCACGTAACACATTACTTGATGAAAGCTATTGTGATTTACTAGAAGCTGAATCGGTTGATAGTGTTAAAGTTCGTTCTGTTGTTTCGTGTGATACTGATTTTGGTGTTTGTGCGAAATGTTATGGTCGTGACTTAGCACGTGGTCACTTGGTGAATAAAGGTGAAGCAATCGGTGTTATCGCAGCTCAATCAATCGGTGAGCCAGGTACACAGTTAACCATGCGTACGTTCCATATCGGTGGTGCGGCATCAAGAGCGGCAGCAGAATCAAGTGTTCAAGTTAAAAACAAAGGTAGTATTAAATTAACTAATGCTAAATTTGTGACTAACCCAGACAAGAAATTGGTTATTACATCACGTAATGCTGAGTTAACGATTATCGATGATTTAGGTCGAATGAAAGAGACTTACAAAGTTCCTTATGGTTCGATTTTAACAAAAGGTAATGGCGCAGCAGTCGATGCTGGTGAAACAGTTGCTAACTGGGATCCGCATACAATGCCAGTTATCTCTGAAGCGAAAGGCTTTGTTAAATTTGTTGATATGGTTGATGGTCAAACGATTACCCGTCAAACCGACGAATTAACAGGTTTATCATCGATTGTTATTTTAGATGTCGCTGAGCGAACAGGTGTAGGTAAAGATTTACGTCCAGCAATCAAGATTGTTGATGCTAAAGGTAAAGATATCTATGTTGCAGGTACTGAAATGCTTGCACAATACTTCTTACCAGGTAAAGCATTAGTTCAATTAGAAGATGGTGCAGAAATCAATGTGGGTGATACACTTGCACGTATTCCACAAGCCTCTGTAGGGACTAAAGATATTACCGGTGGTTTACCACGCGTAGCTGACTTATTTGAAGCTCGTAAACCGAAAGAATCAGCTATTCTTGCTGAAATTGATGGTATTATTTCGTTTGGTAAAGAGACCAAAGGTAAACGTCGCTTGATCATCACGCCATTAGATGGCAGTGAACCATATGAAGAGATGATTCCTAAATGGCGTCAACTTAACGTATTTGAAGGCGAACAAGTTGGACGTGGTGATGTGATTTCGGATGGTCCTGAATCAGCACATGATATCTTACGTCTACGTGGCGTAAATGCGGTAACACGTTACATTGTTAACGAAGTTCAAGAAGTTTATCGCCTGCAAGGTGTAAAAATCAATGATAAGCACATTGAAGTTATCGTTCGTCAGATGCTGCGTAAAGCAACGGTTATTCATCCGGGTGGTTCTCGTCTACTTGACGGTGAACAACTTGAAGTTTCACGCTTGAAAATTATTAATCGTGAACTTGAAGCACAAGGTAAAGAACCAATTGTTTATTTACACGATCTACTTGGTATTACTAAAGCATCATTAACAACTGAATCGTTTATTTCTGCGGCATCGTTCCAAGAAACGACTCGCGTATTAACCGAAGCAGCAGTTGCTGGTAAAAACGACGAATTACGTGGCTTAAAAGAAAACGTCATTGTTGGTCGATTGATTCCGGCTGGTACTGGTTATGCTTACCATAAAGAGCGTTTACGTAAACGTGCAGTACCATCAAGTGATGATATTCAAACAACAATTTCTGCTGAAGAAGCAACAGCTAACTTAGCTGAGTTACTTAATTCTGCAGAAGAAAACCAATAGTCAGTAGGACGAGTTATTAAAATAGCACGTGATCGCACGTGCTATTTTTTTATCTCAAATGAAATGAAAGGAGTTTTATATGTATATTGTTATGAACCGTTTTAAAATAAAACGAGGTAGTGAAGAGACTTTTATTGACATATGGCGTAATCGTGATAGCCATTTGAAAGAGATGAAAGGATTTAATCGCTTTTACTTTCTACAAGGAAAAACTGAACAGGATTATACTTTATTTTCTTCATTTGCCGAGTGGGAATCAAAGGCTGATTTTGAAGCTTGGGTAAATTCAGATCACTTCAAACATACTCATCGTAATACGAATAATCGACCGAATAATAGTGATATCTATTTTGAACCGGCACAATTAGAATGTTTTGATGTTTTACTAAAATAATAAATTTGATGAAACAAGCAAAAATCTAATATTCCGATTCATCATTAATTCATTAAGGTTATGTGAGCAATAATCCAATAGTGACATAATGAAATTTAATAATAAGTTATGATTATACTTCGCAAAGTTTATAAAAATAGCTATAATACAATCTAACTATTATAAAAATGTTGGTGTGATTAGCGTATATTTATTCAAAAAAAATACAAAACTAATGAAAAATTAAGCTAATCCACATTGAATTACTTTTTTCCTGACTATCTTTTCTTTTTTACTTATAGTGTTCTTTTTAGTTCTGATTCAACTCAAGTTTATGTATTGATGATATTCAGTGCTCATTTCATATATTGAACTATATTTTGATGTCCTTAGTTTAATTGTTATTAGTTTCGATTAGTTGTGTTTTTCTAAGTTACCTATTAATTAGACAATTTTATAAGGGGTTTACGATGAAATCAAAACTTGTGTTACTCATTATTGCGTTACTTATTGTTGCCGGATTCATTTTTTTTAAAAACTACAATAGTATCCAAACTCAAGATGAAAAAGTGGCAGCTTCATGGTCAGAAGTTATTAACCAGTATAAACGTCGAGCAGATTTAGTCCCTAATTTGGTTAATACTGTTAAAGGATACGCGACACACGAGAAAGAGGTGTTTACACAAGTCACTGACGCCCGAGCCAAAGTTGGTTCAATACAATTAAATGCAGATCAACTTACCGATCCTGCTTTATTTTCTAAATTTCAACAAGCACAATCTGAATTGAGTTCTGCATTAAGTCGTTTGATAGCAGTTAGTGAAAATTATCCAGAGCTTAAAGCTAATACATTATATCAAGATTTAATGAGCCAACTTGAAGGTACTGAGAACCGTATTGCTGTTGCTCGAGGACGCTACATTGAAGCAGTGCAAAATTTCAATATTTATATCCGTCAATTACCCACAAAATGGGTAGCAGATGTTTTAGGTGTGAAACCAAAACAACAGTTTAGTGTTGAAAATGAAAAACAGATTTCTAATGCACCTGCAGTTAATTTGGGGTAGTGAATATAATGAAGAGATACTTTCCAGTTAGCTTATTGTTAATATTCAGTTGGTTTTGTTTTGGGCTGACTGAAATTCCACAATTTACCCGGCGGGTGATTGATACGACAAATACACTGACGCCATCACAAATTGATGATTTAGAATCGAGCCTAATTGAATTTGAAAAACCAAGAACTGACGGTGCTCAAATTATCATATTAATGATTGCAAAACTTGAAGATGAAACCATTGAACAATGCGCGACTCGAGTTTTTGCTCAATGGGGAATAGGAAAAAAAGGACAAGATAATGGTATTTTATTATTAATTGCTAAAGACGATAGACGTATGCATATTGAAGTCGGTTATGGGTTAGAGGGAACCATAACCGATTTAATTGCTAGTCATATTATTCGTGAACAATTAACACCGGAATTCAAACAAAATAACTATTATCAAGGTATCAAAAATGCTATATCCGTCTTGAAACAAAAAATAGATAACTCAGAATCCCTAGGTAATGAAAATAGCAATGAATCCGATATTGGTACGCTACTTGCTGGTGAATTTGGTGCTAAATTATTTAATTATGGTTTGGTCTCTTTTTTCATTTGCTTTGTTATCAATAGTATTATTCCGCTAGGATCGTCTAAACGCTCTGCCAGTCGAAATTTGGGTACTGGGCTACTTAATGGATTATCAGTAGGTGGGTTTACCTTATGGAATGGTCATTCTATATCCATTGCTTTTATCTTACTATTCTTGGCGTTTGTCATGAGTACGATTGCGAGTGGATTTTTACGAATAAATGGTAGCAGTGGTTCAGGTGGCGGCGGATTCCGTGGAGGAGGTTTTGGCGGTGGTGGGTTTGGAGGCGGCTCAGGAGGATTTAGCGGTGGCGGAGGTGGTCGTAGTGGTGGTGGTGGCGCTTCTGGTAGCTGGTAAATTGATTAGAAATCGTTTTAATTTGTTTGTCTAAAATTGGCTTATAATTATCAAATAAAAATCTCAAATTTGATGTTTTTATATTATTGAAATAATGGAGTAATAAAAATATCAAGCCAATAATCAACGACTAAAACAAATTATCTTCTACGATCCCATTGACGAAACCTTGATTTAAAGGTAATATGCGCGCCTTACGGCATCGTGTAGTTTTTAGCTACACTGAATAATTTTTTAAGGTAGATGTGCATATTTTATGCAAAATAAATTGCCATTAACGATAGATCCTATTAAAGCTGCACAGAAACGACTTGATTATGTTGGATATTATCCAGCAAAAAGTGCAACAAGGATTGAAAGTCCAAAAAGTGATATCGAGTGCCGCTTATCTTTTGATTATGATGAGCAAAAACTCTGTGTTATCAACATTGATGCGAAGATAACGTTGGAACTGATTTGCCAACGTTGTTTTAAACCTTTTATCACTGAAATTCATGTGATGAATAAATTTAGTCCTGTAAAGAGCGATGCTCAAGCAGAGACACTACCGGAACATTATGAACCTGTTCTGATGAACGAGTTCGGTGAAGTGGATATATTAGCGTTACTTGAGGACGAAATTATTCTCTCGTTACCAATTGCGCCGGTACATGATAGTAAACACTGCGAAGTGTCAGAGGCAGATATGGTATTTGGTGATATTCCAAAAGAGAATGAAAAGCCAAATCCATTTGCAATTTTAGTTAGTTTAAAGAATAAGGGGTAAATCCATGGCTGTTCAACAGAATCGTAAAACTCGTGCAAAACGTGGTATGCGTCGTTCACATGATGCATTAACTGTTGCTAATATCTCAGTTGATGAATCAGGTAAAACACATTTACGTCATCACGTAACCGCTGATGGTTATTATCGTGGTCGTAAAGTGATTTCTAAATAATTACTGCGAATTTAGAAATCCTCAGGTGACATTTTGGATAATCTAACCATCGCGTTAGATGCTATGAGCGGGGACTTCGGTCCTCGTATTGTTGTTCCTGCTGCAATACAAGCATTAAATCGTTATCCAAATCTTTCTATTTTTCTGGTAGGTAATCTAACAGAAATAAGCTCCTTTTTGTCTAAAGAAAACACCAAACTTATTGCACAGTATCAAAATGATGGTCGATTGGTATTGATAGAATCAACCACTGTGATTACGAATGACATGAAACCCTCTTACGCAATTCGTCATAGTCAAGGCTCTTCAATGAGAATCGCATTGGAACTTGTCAAAGATAACTCTGCTCAGGCATGTGTTAGTGCGGGTAATACGGGCGCTTTGATGGGGTTATCTAAACTATTATTACATTCTCTAACCGGTATTGACCGTCCCGCTCTGGTTGCGACTATACCAGCATTAAATAATCATGATACAGTCGTTTTGGATCTTGGCGCTAATGCTGAATGTGATAGTGATATGTTAGTACAATTTGCGATAATGGGTGAGATTCTTGCCAAAACCGTACTTAAGATCGAAACTCCACGAGTTGCATTACTTAACATTGGTGAAGAGGATATTAAAGGATTAGATAAAATTCGTGCAGCAGCGGCAGTTTTAAAATCGAATGAACAAATTAATTATATCGGTTATTTAGAAGGCAATGATCTTTTAACTGGTAAAACCGATGTATTAGTCTGTGATGGATTTGTGGGTAATGTAACATTAAAAACGGTAGAAGGCTTAATCAAAATTTTTATGTCTTCGCTCAAATTATCCTTAAATCATAATTCATTTTTAATGAAATTACTGAGCAAATGGATACAAAGAAAGATTGCAAAAAATTTTTGTTATTTGGATCCTGGGCGATATAATGGAGCCTGTTTACTTGGACTTCAAAGTATTGTGATTAAAAGTCACGGTAGTGCCAATCAAAAATCTTTTTTTGCAGCAATAGAACAAGCTATTTTGGCTATACAAACAAATATACCAGAGAAGATTGCAACCAGTCTTTCTTCCGCACTACCTAAGAGCGAATAATTAGATGTATACAAAGATATTAGGAACAGGAAGTTATCTTCCAAAACAGATACGAACCAACGCAGATCTTGAAAAAATGGTTGATACTAGTGACGAATGGATTACAACTCGCACTGGCATCAAAGAAAGGCGTATTGCCGCTCCAGATGAAACTGTAACAACAATGGCCTATGAAGCGGCAATTAATGCTATTGACATGGCAGGTATCGATAAAAATGATATCGGTTTGATCATTGTTGCAACAGCAACTTCAGTGAATGCTTTTCCAAGTTCTGCAACTGAACTACAAGCTAAACTTGAAATAGGTGATGTTATTGCCTTTGATGTTTCGGCTGCATGTTCAGGATTTGTTTATGCGTTAGATATTGCGGATAAATATGTAAAAAGTGGTGCGATCAAATATGCTTTAGTAGTGGGGTCTGACATGTTAACACGTGGTGTTGATCCGGATGATCGTGGCACTATTATTATTTTTGGTGATGGAGCAGGTGCTGTTGTTGTAGGCGCATCTGAAGAGCCTGGTATTATTGCTTCACATTTACATGCCGATGGACGTTACGGGGATCTATTAAAATATCCTTATGTTGATCGCCGTGATATGAATGAGCCTGTTTATATGACGATGCATGGTAATGAAGTGTTTAAAATAGCAGTTAAAGAACTCTCAAATTTAGTTGATGAGCTTTTAACTGAAAATGCTTTTAATAAAGCCGATTTAGATTGGTTGGTGCCTCACCAAGCAAATTTAAGAATTATTTCAGCGACAGCTAAACGATTAGATATGGATATGAGTAAAGTCATTGTAACGTTGGATAAACAAGGAAATACTTCAGCTGCATCGGTACCTTGTGCATTAGATGCAGGTGTCCGAGATGGACGCATTCAACGTGGCCAATTAATTCTATTAGAGGCATTTGGTGGCGGTTTTGTATGGGGCTCTGCGCTCATTAGATTTTAACTAATCAATTATTTTTATGTGATCAAGGATTTTAAAATGACCAAATTTGCAATGGTATTTCCAGGACAAGGTTCACAAGCGGTAGGTATGCTAAAAGATCTTGCTGATAATTATCCAATTGTGAAATCAACTTTTGATGAAGCTTCACAGGTATTAGGCTATGACTTATGGACACTTGTACAAGATGGTCCAGTAGAAGAATTAAATAAAACTTGGCAAACACAACCTGCGTTACTTGCTGCATCTGTAGCAATTTATCGGGTATGGCAGAGTGTAAATGGTGCACAACCAGATTTTATGGCAGGCCATAGTTTAGGTGAATATTCAGCATTAGTTTGTGCAGGTGTTATTGATTTTAAAGATGCTATCAAATTAGTCGAACTACGCGGACAACTTATGCAAGAAGCCGTACCAACAGGTACAGGCGCAATGTATGCAATCATTGGACTTGATAATGAATCAATTCGTAAAGCATGTGAACAAGCCGCTCAAGGTCAAATTGTTGCACCTGTTAATTTCAACTCACCGGGTCAAGTTGTTATTGCTGGTAATAAAGAAGCGGTTGAACGTGCTGGTGCTTTATGTAAAGAAGCAGGTGCTAAACGCGCATTACCTCTTGCCGTGAGTGTTCCTTCACATTGTGCATTGATGAAACCGGCAGCAGATAAATTAGCAATAGCATTAGAAAACATTACTTTTAATAGGCCAAAATTTGCAGTAATTAATAATGTCGATGTTAAAGTTGAATCATCTGCAGATCAAATTAAAGCAGCGCTTATTGCTCAGCTTTATAGTCCTGTTCGATGGACTGAAACAGTTGAAGAAATGGCAAAACAAGGTATAACCCTTTTAGTTGAAATGGGACCAGGTAAAGTATTAACAGGATTGACTAAACGTATTGTTGATTCATTGTCTGCTTGTGCAGTCAATGATAAAGCTTCATTAGAAGTTGCGTTAGAAAATACTAAATAAAAATTTAAAAGAGGTAGTTATGAACCTATCAGGAAAAATTGCTTTAGTTACAGGTGCCAGCCGCGGAATAGGTAAAGCGATTGCAGAAAAATTAGTTGCATGTGGTGCAACAGTTATTGGTACAGCAACAACGGAAAAAGGTGCTGAAGCAATAAGCCAATATTTAGGCTCACACGGTAAAGGTTATGCTTTGAATGTGACAGATGAAGCATCAATTGAATCGGTTATTGGTGCAATTAAAACGGAATTTGGTGATATTGATATTTTGGTTAATAATGCAGGTATTACCCGTGATAATTTATTAATGAGAATGAAAGAAGATGAATGGCAAGATATTTTGAATACCAATTTAACTTCTGTGTTTCGTCTCTCAAAAGCCTTAATGCGAACTATGATGAAAAAGCGTTATGGCAGAATTATTACTATCGGTTCAGTTGTGGGAACGATGGGTAACGCCGGTCAAGCGAATTATGCGGCAGCAAAAGCAGGTTTAATTGGTTTTAGTAAATCATTAGCTCGTGAAGTCGCATCACGAGGAATTACAGTCAATGTTGTTGCGCCAGGCTTTATCGCAACAGATATGACAGAAGCACTTACTGATGAACAGAAAGCGTTAACATTAGCACAAGTCCCTACAGGGCGTTTAGGTGAACCCGCTGAAATTGCAAGTGCTGTGGCATTTTTGGCATCTGATGAAGCTTCTTACATCACGGGTGAAACTTTGCATGTCAATGGTGGCATGTATATGGTGTAATTGATTGGAATAGTGTAAAATAAGTTAATATTTTGACGATTCGAACAAAAATTAAGCAATTGGGTTGAAAAATGATTTGCATCTTTTTCAACATTTTATAAACTTACATTCACCGCCACTTTCGGCGATTTTTATAGGAAAAAAAAGAGTATGAGCACTATTGAAGAGCGAGTTAAAAGTATTATTGTTGAGCAACTTGGTGTGAAAGAAGACGAAGTAAAAAATGAATCTTCTTTTGTAGAAGATCTTGGCGCTGACTCTCTTGATACTGTTGAACTAGTTATGGCTTTAGAAGAAGAATTCGATACAGAAATTCCTGACGAAGAAGCTGAAAAAATCACAACTGTTCAATCAGCAATTGATTATATTACTGCAAATCAATAATTTTAGCTGAGTTTTCATAATAGGCGGTCAACTGATCGCCTAGTTTATATTTATGTCTTTAACTTGTTGAAGTATATCAACTTGATGTTTATTATTAGAAAACTCAAAGTAAAAATTTCATTGATTCAAATTTCATCTCAATCCTTTTCTGGAGGACAATGTGTCTAAACGCAGAGTTGTTGTTACTGGAATGGGCATGATATCTCCAGTTGGTAATACAGTTGAATCCACATGGCAAGCTTTATTAGCAGGTCAAAGTGGTGTTGAACTCATCGAACATTTTGATACAGCCCCTTTTGCAACGCGCTTCGCAGCGATGGTTAAAAACTTTAATGGCGAAGATTATAATATTTCACGTAAAGATGCACGTAAAATGGATTATTTTATCCAATATGGCATAGCCGCTGGTATTCAAGCAATGCAAGATGCTAGCATCGAAATTACGGAAGAAAATTCAGAACGTATTGGCTGCGCTATTGGTTCAGGTATTGGTGGACTTGGATTAATTGAGGAAAATCACAGTGCGCTAATTAATGGCGGACCACGTAAAATTAGCCCATTTTTTGTTCCATCAACCATCGTTAATATGATTGCTGGTCATTTATCCATTATTTATGGATTAAAAGGACCGAGTATTACTATAGCTACCGCTTGTTCTTCTGGCGTTCATAATATCGGACATGCAGCAAGAATGATTGCTTATGGTGATGCAGACGGCATGCTTGCCGGTGGTGGCGAAAAAGCGAGTACACCGCTTGGTATTGGTGGTTTTGGTGCAGCACGTGCATTATCAACCAATAATGACAATCCTAAAGCGGCGAGTCGACCTTGGGATAAAGACCGTGATGGTTTTGTACTTGGCGACGGTGCAGGAATCATGTTTTTAGAAGAGTATGAGCATGCTAAAAAACGTGGTGCTAAAATTTATGCTGAAGTTGTCGGTTTTGGAATGAGCGGCGATGCTTACCATATGACTTCACCACCAGAAGATGGTAGTGGTGCAGCTTTAGCGATGAAATGTGCAATTCGTGATGCAGGTATTACACCTAATCAAGTTGGTTACATCAATGCGCATGGGACATCGACTCCTGCAGGTGATAAAGCTGAAACTCAAGCAGTAAAAAGTATTTTTAAAGAAAATTCAAGCAAAGTTATGGTCAGTTCAACAAAATCAATGATTGGTCATTTACTCGGTGCAGCTGGTGCTGTTGAATCAATCTTTACTGTACTTGCATTACGTGATCAAGCTGTACCGCCAACAATTAATTTAGATAATCCTGATGAAGGATGTGATCTCGATTATGTTCCTCATACAGCTCGTCAAGTTAAGAATTTAGAGTATGCACTGTGTAACTCGTTTGGTTTCGGTGGAACGAATGGTTCAGTGTTATTCAAAAAAATCTAATTTCTTATTCTGAAATTATTCGTCGGTAATTTTTATTATCGACGAAAGCCTTCCTGAAAATTATTTTGGTGTGTTATATCTTATCGACAAAGAGAAAAAGAATATTTATATAGCTTGTGATATAATCTGATATAAATTTTAAAGCATTATCATTACTGGAAATTATGGCAGAACCTCAATTTATTCATCTCCATTTGCATAGCGATTTTTCTATGGTTGACGGAATTGCGAAAGTAGGCACATTAGTAAATGAGGTGAGCAAGTTACAGATGCCAGCCTTTGCGATTACCGATTTTACTAATTTATGTGGTCTTGTAAAATTTTATGGCACAGCAATGTCAAAAGGCATCAAACCTATCATTGGTGCTGATCTTGCTATAAAAAATCCACAAATGCCAGATGATATTTTTCGGTTAACTTTACTTGCAGCCAATAATGATGGATATAAAAATCTTACCTTACTGATTTCCAAAGCTTATGAAAGAGGTTACATCGGTGATATTCCGGTTGTTGATCAAGAATGGTTAACAGAGTATCGATCTGGATTAATTGTTTTAGCAGGTCGTGAAAGTGATATTGGTATCGGAATCATTCGCAATAATCAATCAATTATTGATAATGCTATTCAATTTTATTGTGAAAACTTTCCAGATCATTTTTACTTTGAATTAGTACGTACCAAACGTGTTAATGAAGAACTATTTATTCATAGTGCGGTTAAACTTGCAGAACAATATGCATTACCTGTTGTGGCAACTAATGATGTAAGATTTTTGGTTCCTTCTGATTTTGAAGCTCACGAAATTCGGGTTGCTATTCACGATGGTAATACCCTTGAAGATCCTAATAGACCCAAACACTACTCAGCTGAACAATATTTACGTTCAGAACAAGAAATGTGCGAACTGTTTTCTGACATTCCAGAAGCATTAGAAAATAGTGTTGAAATAGCCAAACGTTGTAATGTGTCGATTCGATTAGGGGAGTATTTTTTACCTAAGTTCCCAACAGGGAATATGTCTACAGAAGATTTTTTAGTTCACAAATCACGTGAAGGTTTGGAAGAAAGATTAGAACTTTTATTTCCTGATCCTAACGTTAGACAACAAAAACGACCAGAATATGATGAACGTTTAGAAACCGAATTAAACGTAATCAACCAAATGGGGTTTCCTGGCTATTTCCTGATCGTTATGGAATTTATTCAATGGTCTAAAGATAATGATATTCCTGTCGGTCCGGGTCGTGGTTCAGGGGCTGGTTCTCTTGTTGCTTATGCACTGAAAATAACGGATTTGGATCCGTTAGCCTTTGACTTACTTTTTGAACGTTTTTTAAATCCTGAACGGGTATCAATGCCAGATTTTGATGTTGATTTCTGTATGGAAAAACGTGATTTAGTGATTGATCATGTTGCTGACATGTACGGTCGAGATGCAGTTTCACAAATTATTACATTTGGTACAATGGCTGCTAAAGCCGTTATACGCGATGTGGGACGAGTGCTGGGACACCCTTATGGATTTGTTGATCGTATCGCAAAGCTCATACCTCTTGACCCCGGAATGACCCTTGCAAAAGCGTTTGAACTCGAGCCTCAATTGCAAGAAATTTATGACAATAATGAAGATGTAAAATCATTAATTGATATTGCCAGACAATTAGAAGGGGTGACTCGAAACGCTGGTAAACACGCCGGTGGAGTCGTGATTTCACCAACTAAAATTACAGATTTTTCGCCTATCTATTGTGATTCTGAAGGTCATCATCCCGTTACACAATTTGATAAAAATGATGTTGAATATGCAGGATTGGTCAAATTCGACTTTTTAGGATTACGTACGTTAACCATTATTGATTGGGCAATCAAAATGATTAATGAGCGTCAGGCAAGAGAAGGTCTGGAAGCGGTTGATATTACACGCATTCCGCTTGATGATCAGAAATCGTTTGATTTACTATTAAATGCAGAAACGACTGCTGTTTTCCAGCTTGAATCGCGTGGTATGAAAGATCTCATAAGACGTTTAAAGCCCGACTGCTTTGAAGATATGATTGCATTAGTCGCATTATTCCGACCAGGGCCTCTACAATCAGGAATGGTGGATAATTTTATCGATCGTAAACATGGTCGTGAAGAGGTGTCTTATCCCGATATTAATCATCAGCACGAATCCTTGAAGCCTATATTAGAACCAACTTATGGCATTATTCTCTATCAAGAACAGGTCATGCAAATAGCACAAACGTTATCTGGTTATACCTTAGGTGGTGCGGATTTATTACGTCGAGCTATGGGTAAGAAAAAGCCAGAAGAAATGGCTAAGCAACGTTCTGTATTTAAAGAAGGCGCTGAAAAGCAAGGCGTTGATGGAGAACTGGCTATGCGGATTTTTGATTTAGTTGAAAAATTCGCAGGTTATGGTTTTAACAAATCGCATTCGGCTGCTTATGCACTTGTTTCTTATCAAACTCTCTGGCTAAAAACACACTATCCTGCAGAGTTTATGGCGGCAGTTATGACGGCTGATATGGACAATACCGATAAAATCGTTGGTCTGGTCGATGAATGCCTACGTATGGGACTCAAAATTAATCCGCCCGATATTAACAGTGGGTTGTATCATTTTCATGTGAATGAAAAAGGTGAAATTGTTTACGGTATTGGTGCAATAAAAGGTGTGGGCGAAGGTCCGATTGAGGCGATAGTTGAAGCGCGCAATAGTGGTGGATATTTCAAAAATATTTTTGAATTATGTGCGCGAACAGATATGAAAAAAATTAACCGTCGTGTTTTAGAAAAACTCACCATGGCTGGCGCTTTTGATAAATTAGGTCCACATCGAGCAGCGATTTTAAATAGTATTAACGACGCTATGCAAGCGGCGGATCAATATGCTAAAGCACAAGATATTGGTCAAGAAGATATGTTTGGTGTATTAGCTGAAGAACCAGAACAAGTTGAACATGCTTATGCAGCTGTTCCAGAATTGCCAGAACAAGTTTTACTTGATGGTGAACGTGATACTTTAGGGCTTTATTTAACGGGGCATCCGGTTACACAATACCTGAAGGAGCTAAATCGTTATGCTGGAGGTTTACGGATAAGTGAAGCTTCTCCAACGGGTTGGGGAAAAATGGCCACTTTTGCTGGTATTGTTGTTGATGCTAGAGTTCGCATTACTAAAAAAGGGAACAAAATCGGTTTATTTACGTTGGATGATCGCTCAGGTCGTATTGACGGTATGCTTTTTACTGATGCACTGGAAAAATTTGAGCATTTATTGGTTAAAGATAAAATTTTGATAGTCACAGGTCAAGTCAGTCATGATGATTTTAATGGTGGATTCAAAATGACGGTACGTGATATGGTTGACTTGAAGGATGCCCGAGCGAAGTATGTTAAAGGTTTGGCGGTGACATTAACTGACAGTGAAGCTGATAGAGCAATGTTGCAGCGTCTACAACAACTATTTGAACCCTATCGACATGGTAGTGTACCTGTAAATCTTTACTATCATAGGGATGACTCGATCGTTAGAATACAATTCGGTACAACTTGGCGAGTTATTCCTGAGGATGCTTTGATTGTAGAGCTTAAAACCTTGCTAGGTAATGATCGTATTGAATTTGAATTTTAGTAAATTAGTATAAAATTATTCCTATTAAGTAAAATAAAGGAATATAGCAAATCTACATTTAAGGATAAAAATAAGTTGTTCTTTTTTATATCCCAGTCGATAACTGATAAATGTAGATGACTTTAATTAGTATTACATAGTAAAATTGACTTAATTTTATTTTAAGAATTAGTCTTTATACTATATTAAATAATGTATTTATTACAAATACAAAATAAATTAAGAGGCAATCATAAGCGTTATGAACAATTTTTTGGAATTTGAAAAGCCGATAGCGGAATTAGAAGCAAAAATTAATTCCTTAAAGAATATTGATTCACAACAAGTTGAATTAGATATCAATTTAGACAAAGAGATTAAACAACTAAATAAAAAAAGTCGAGAGTTAACAAAAAAAATATTTGCAAATTTATCTCCATGGGAAATCGCACAATTAGCCAGACATCCAAATAGACCCTATACACTTGATTATATCAAAGAAATTTTTACTGATTTTGATGAGTTAGCAGGTGATCGTGCTTATGCTGATGATAAAGCAATCGTCGGTGGTATTGCTCGTATTGATGATCGACCAGTTATGGTAATTGGTCATCAAAAAGGTCGTGAAACAAAACAGAAAATATATCGTAACTTTGGTATGCCTGCACCTGAAGGTTATCGAAAAGCATTACGTTTAATGCAATTAGCTGAACGTTTTAAATTACCTATTATTACTTTTATTGATACGCCGGGAGCATATCCTGGTATTGGTGCCGAAGAGCGAGGACAAGCTGAAGCAATAGCTAGAAATTTACGCGAAATGTCTCGTCTTAACGTTCCAACTATTTGTACTGTTATTGGTGAAGGCGGTTCTGGTGGAGCACTCGCGATTGGTGTTGCTGATAAAGTGAACATGTTGCAGTACAGTACTTATTCGGTTATTTCTCCTGAAGGGTGTGCATCTATTTTGTGGAAAAGTGCTGATAAAGCTCCTGTTGCTGCTGAAGCAATGAATATGACAGCTGATAAATTACTTAAATTAGATCTAATTGATTCAATAATTCCTGAACCACTAGGTGGTGCTCATCGTGATTATTTTGCGGTATCCGATTCTTTGAAAAAACAGTTAATTAATGATCTTAATGAACTTGAAGAAATGGATTTATCCGTACTGCTTGAAAGAAGATTTCAACGCCTTATGAACTATGGTTATGCAAGATAGCCTTATTGGAATACTATTATTATGGAAAAAAAGACGGGTTTAAAACGTATAATTAATGCAACAAAGTACTCTTTTAAAGGGTTTAAATCAGCGATCAAATATGAAACCGCATTTCGTCAAGAATTATTGTTGTTGATTGTGGCTTATATTGTGGTCATGCTAATTGATTTCACGATATATGAACGTATTTTATTATTAGGTTCTATTGGTGTTGTGATGATTGTTGAGCTTATCAACAGTGCCATTGAATGTGTGGTAGATAGAATCGGTAGTGAAAGACACGAGTTATCGGGTCGTGCTAAGGATTATGGATCTGCAGCCGTGTTTTTATCGTTATTATTAACGGTAATTTTATGGATTTACTTATTTTCTTGCCACTTTTTTCCCTAAATTCTTTCTAACTCATTGACAATTTGAATGATAATAGTGCGAGTGAAATACTCGCATTTCATTCTTTTTTATTCCGATACTAGCTCTTTAATGGTGAAGTTGCCTGTTTTTTCTGTATCCAGCTTCTCTTTTAACCATGGCATAATCGATTGCATTTGCTCATGTAGCTTCCAAGGCGGATTAATTACAATCATACCGGATGCTGTCATTCCTTTCTGATTATTGTCAGGTTTTAGAGCGAGCTCAAACTGTGAAATTCGCTTAATTCCTAAATTTACAATTCCATCAATCATCCTTTGGGTCTGTGTTCGTGATACGACAGGATACCAGATAAGATAAACACCAGTCGCAAAACGTTTATACGCTTCATTTATCGCCGTTGGAATTTTTTGATAATCATCTTTGATCTCATATGAAGGATCAATTAATATCAGTCCTCGGCGTGATTCGGGAGGTAATTTTGATTTTAATTGTGCAAAGCCATCTTCACGTAATACTCTTGCGCGTTTATCCTTATTAAATTCCTGCCTTAACAAAGGATAGTCGGTTGGATGTAATTCGGTAAGATTAAGTTTATCTTGTTCCCGAAGTAGCTGTTTAGCAATGAGCGGTGAACCAGGATAATACTTTAAAGTATCAAATGGATTGTAGCGCTTAAGAATTGATAGATAAGTATCAAGTTGTTTTGGAAGATCCGGTTGTTGCCATAATAAATTAATCCCAGATAAATATTCTCCCGTTTTCTCAGCATGTTCACTTTTTAATAAATATCGCCCCGCACCACTGTGAGTATCCAGATATAAAAAAGGTTTTTCTTTTTCCTTTAACGATTCAATACATAGTGTTAATACAATATGTTTTAAAACATCTGCATGATTACCTGCATGGTAGCTATGACGATAACTTAACATTAAAAATTTAGCCTCATTTGTTTATTATTTTGCATGTGAAATAGATAAAGCTTAATAAAGTAGGCAAGTCATTTTCATTAATTTTCAATTAAAGTTGAATACTGATGTTATCATCAGAAATTGATAGCCATATAAACTATATTTTGCGATATCGGTGTAACCTAAATATAAGGAGAATGAGTATTATAAGTCAGAAAGGGATTTTTTCAACTTTGTAGCCTTAAAGTGTATATGGCAAGAGATTATAGGTAACGTGTGCTCGTCATCTCACATTTAGGACAACATTTTTTGTTTAAGTTGTGTACCACATTTGCGACATAAATAATTTATATTATTGTGCTGAACTTTATTGTGTCTAATCTTTGTTAATTGATGCTCCTGACACTCACAATAGTATAAAAAAAAGTCTCGTTTAACATCGAAATTATGAGTTGTTTTAGGCATTTTACCTAGGATATTTGACATAACATATTGCCATTCTTTGCCATGAGGCTTTACGTTGCCAAATTTTTTAAAAACAATTAGGTGCGCTAACTCATGGGGCACAACTTCTTCAATAAATACTTGTCCATTGTCGGCAAGCATTATTGAATTCAATTGGATTTCCCAACGCATTAGAAAAGCACTTCCTGCCACACTTCCTTTAGGTTTATAAATTATTTTAGGTTCGGTAAATTGCATATTTAGCAATTGATTAGCTTGCGCTAAGTATTTTCTTAGGCAAGCTATAACTTGGTTGTGCAAATTTATGGGGATACGTTTAAAGTCCTGCTGCATCTCGTAATTGAGCCGCTTTATCTGTTTGTTCCCAAGGAAAAATATCTCGTCCAAAGTGACCATAACTTGCTGTTTTTTGATAAATTGGTTGAATTAAATTTAGCATTTTAATCAGTCCATAAGGTCTTAAATCAAAAAATTCCTTAATTAATGCAACAATTTTATCATGCGCAATTTTTTCCGTGCCAAATGTATTAACATAAATTGAAGTCGGATTAGCAATACCAATTGCATAAGATAGTTGTAATTCACATCTATCAGCTAATCCAGCAGCAACAATATTTTTTGCAACATAACGAGCAGCATAAGCAGCCGAACGGTCAACTTTTGATGGATCTTTACCAGAAAAAGCCCCACCACCATGACGAGCTGCTCCACCATAAGTATCCACAATTATTTTACGTCCGGTTAACCCACAATCCCCCATAGGTCCGCCAATAACAAAACGCCCAGTTGGATTGATGAAATATTTAGTTCGGGAAGTTAACCACTCAGCTGGTAAGGTTGGTTTGATGATCTCCTCCATTACCGCTTCATGTAATGCATTTTGTTCAATATCTTCTGCATGTTGAGTGGATAAAACAATCGTATCAACACCTTTAATTATGCCATTTTCATAAATTAATGTTACTTGGCTTTTGGCATCAGGTCTTAACCATGGAAGTATTCCTTTCTTTCTAACTTCAGCTTGGCGATGCATAAGCTCATGAGCATAACTGATTGCTGCTGGCATAAAGTTTGGCATTTCATTGGTTGCGTAGCCAAACATTATCCCCTGATCACCTGCTCCTTGCTGTAAAGGGTCTTCACGATCTACACCTTGGTTAATATCGGGTGATTGTTTTCCAATTGCATTTAAAACAGCACAAGAATTAGCATCAAATCCCATTTCTGAACTGGTATATCCAATATCACTAATTGTTTTTCGGGTTAACTCTTCTATATCTACCCATGCTGAGGTTGTAATCTCGCCACCAACAAGTGCCATACCTGTTTTTACATAGGTTTCACATGCAACACGAGCTTTAGGATCTTGCTTTAAAATAGCATCAAGTACCGCATCTGAGATTTGATCGGCAATTTTATCTGGATGACCTTCTGAAACTGATTCAGAAGTGAATAGAAATTCTGACATTCAATACCTTCTTAAATTTATTCGTACGAATAACATATAAATTCAAAATAGCGTTCATTTTAGCAGTTTTACCATCTAGACGTCTAGTTAAAAAATTTTTCTAATAGTGTCTTTTCTTCAATGACAGGTAATAAAATAACTTGCATTAATTTTTAATCAATTTACGATAGTTTGCGTTTTTACCTATCAATTAGCTAAACATCTACAGAAATATGAAAATAAAAAATACAACTCCTACAGTGCTAGTATTTGATTCCGGTATTGGTGGATTATCGGTATATGACGCCATTTACAAGAAGATGCCTAATCTACATTACATTTATGCATTTGATAATGAAATGTTTCCTTACGGCGATAAGTCATCCGAATTTCTTATTGATAGGGTCACGTCAATTATTGGACATATTTCGAAACATTATTTAATTGACATAGCTGTTATTGCATGTAATACAGCAAGTACTATCTGTTTACCGAGTTTAAGATCCAAATTTTCTTTTCCTATTGTAGGTGTTGTTCCTGCTATTAAACCAGCTTGCCAAATTACCCAAAACAAATGTATCGGACTGCTGGCAACAAAGGCAACCATTGAACGCGCTTATACAACAAATCTCATTCAAGAATTTGCAAAGGACTGTACAGTTAAACTACTTGGCTTATCTGAGCTTGCATTTATTGCAGAAAATAAATTGCAAGGTGTTACTGTCGATATAAATCAATTACAAACTTTACTTGCGCCGTGGCTTTCTGAACCTGTTATACCAGATACTATTGTATTAGGTTGTACTCACTATCCATTTATCAAAGAAGAGTTACAAGTAATTTTTCCTAATGCGACATTTATTGATTCAGGAAATGCTATTGCTACTCGTGTCTATAATTTACTCAACGAACAATTTGATTTAAATGCAGAAAACAAGAGTGCTAAGGAAAATATTGTAATGAGTACCAACTATAACCAATATGTTGAAAAATTAACTGACAAATTAACTAAATATAAACTTAATAAATATCAATATATTAATATTTAGCGTGTTTAAACCTTACTCGAACGGAGCAAAGATCTGCTTTTTTTGCTTGTAAAAAAAAATGAAGTGCCTATAATGCGCATCCACTGACACGGCGTCAGCGAAAGCAGGCGGCAAAAGAGGTTAGTGAGCAGGATCAAAAATTTTGAAAAAAGATCTTGACGAATAAAAAGGTGTAGCGTAGTATACGCA
>NZ_JBIDFM010000005.1:0-138488 GCF_046635805.1 Gilliamella sp. CG13 | reverse complement strand
CCAACAGCAAAAACAACTTGTACTGGTGTTGAAATGTTCCGTAAATTACTAGACGAAGGTCGTGCTGGTGAAAACGTAGGTGTATTACTTCGTGGTACTAAACGTGAAGAAATCGAACGTGGTCAAGTATTAGCAAAACCAGGTTCAATCACCCCACATACAGATTTCGAATCAGAAGTGTATATCTTAAGTAAAGATGAAGGTGGTCGTCACACTCCATTCTTCAAAGGTTACCGTCCACAGTTCTACTTCCGTACAACTGACGTGACTGGTACAATCGAATTACCGGAAGGCGTAGAAATGGTAATGCCAGGCGATAACATCAAAATGTCAGTATCATTAATTCACCCAATCGCGATGGCAGAAGGTTTACGTTTTGCGATTCGTGAAGGTGGTCGTACTGTTGGTGCAGGTGTTGTTGCTAAGGTTATTAAATAATTTAAAACCTTTATCGCATCACCGATGCAAACAAGTAAGAAAGGCGTACATTGTGCGCCTTTTTTATTTAAAATATTAATACCACAATGCTAAACCACACTAGCCAAAACTAGCATGGTTTTATCAAAATTATACTTTAAACGTAACCCACGGTTTAAGTTTAACCACTGTTTGAATCAAACCGGCGTTTTGCTGTGCTTCAATTACAGGTGTGATAGGTTTATAGGCGGTAGGGGCCTCTTCACGTAGGCGTTCTTCTTTTAAGGTAATACATTGCCATGGCAAATTAACCTTATCATATTCAACTTTTTTGCTACGCATAGCTTGTCGTCTTTCTGCTCGACCAGCACCGTGTGAACAAGACCATAACCAATCAGGATGGCCTTTACCCACTGCTACATAAGAGTGATCACCCATTGAACCTGGGATTAAAGCTATCTGACCAGCATAAGCAGGCGTCGCCCCTTTACGATGAATATTCATCTCATGTTCAGGCAAAATGATATTGTGCGAAATGTCGACCACGAGTTGACTATCATCTTGATGAAAAATAGTTGAAAGTGATTTACGTATCAATTCGGTAATCACAATTCGATTAATCCAAGCATAACGCGCAGCAACGCCCATAGCGTGTAAATAGGCTTGTGCATGACTATCTGTTAAACCAAACAATCCTGATTTTGGTTGTTTTTCATTAGTCGGCCATAAAGCTTTTGCTTTATCTTGCCAACGCTGACCAATGTAAAAACCAACATCACGCGATCCGGTGTGAATCATGACGACGATACTATTTTTTTCAAGACCTAATTGATAAGCTAAATGTCGATCGATAATATCATCAACAATTTGTAACTCGACAAAATGGTTACCAGATCCGACAGTACCTAAACTCGCTGGGCGGATAATATCGCGCTTTTCAAAAAAGGCTTCAGGCGCATACTGACAATCTGCCTTAATTAAATGATTACCGGATATTTTATCAAGCTCTGCGTGTAACCGTTCATAATTAACTGAATTCCACAAACCTTGCTGTGGTAACGCCGATAACCATGCTGCAAGACCTTGATCGAATAATGCTTGAAAAGATTGCGGAGTAACAGGTACATCACGCTCATCTTGCAATAATACACGTTTTAATTGTGTAATAATTGTCGATTTTTGTTCACACACCTGATCAAAGCTTAAACCGGTGGTAAAAAGCCGCATACCGCAATTAATATCGGTACCAATTGCTGCCGGGATAATTAAATCCTGGGTAGTTGCAACAATACTACCAACAGGCGCAACCGCACCTGGATGAAAATCAGGTGTAGCACGAGCCATGCAAACTTTCCCTACACTATTAGGGACGTTCACTGATGCAAAGTTCAGAAGCTGTTCTACCGCTTTTTGCTCTAATGGCAATGGACTTGGTAACAAAATCTGAGCAGATGTATTTTCTTTATCTAAAGTATAAATATCATTATTAAAATGACTTTCAATCCCAAGACGGGACAAACGTTTTTGTAAACGAGAAAATGTAGACATAATAGCCACCTAGAAAACAATAAAAAAGCGTCTCCTCAAATTGAGAAGATAATTACTGTTTTCCTGCAGCAGCACTATTCAGGAAAGCGGGCGAATTCTATACCAAGTTTATGGGGTTGTAAAGTGACTCAGTATAATTTTTAAAGCAAAAAAGGGGATTTTAGGAAATTTAAAAGGATAAGTTATATTTTTA
Source organism: Gilliamella sp. CG13 (assembly GCF_046635805.1). NCBI lineage: Bacteria > Pseudomonadati > Pseudomonadota > Gammaproteobacteria > Orbales > Orbaceae > Gilliamella > Gilliamella sp. CG13. The sequence goes on along the minus strand of NZ_JBIDFM010000005.1, from coordinate 136,330 downwards.
AATTTTATCTTTGAAATTGAATTCCATATTTAACGTAATTTAAAACTAATTGACTAAAATTTAAATACAATTATAGATACTTGTTTAGTATGAATTTTGTATGATATATTAAACCGATATAAAGAAGAGGAAAAAATATTTGTGGCATTAGTAAAAACATATAATAAAAATGACAAAAATGAAATTGAATATTTTCAACGCATATTTCAATCTGCCAATATTAATTTTTTGATTGGTTCGGGGGCATCTAAACCAGCCATAAATATATTAGGGACCATTGAATTCGACTTACAACAACATATAATAAATCGAGACGAAGTTAGTTATTATAATCTTTCAGAAAGTTTTTTGCGTGGTGTATGGGATGCTACTGATATTTTGTTAGATAGAACTTATGAAAGTTCTATTTACTGTTTTCTAAAAGAATTTGTTAATAATGTAAAAACTACACAGAGAAATTATATAAAATTTATATCTATTCTAGAAAATATCTTAATTAAAAGGCGAACTGGTTTACTTCCAAGAAGAGCAAATATTTTTACGACTAATTATGATTTATTTATAGAAGATGCAGCAACATATAGACATAATTTAATTTTAAATGATGGTTTTACCCATAGAAAAAATATTTATAATGAGTATATTTATGACTCTAAAAGTTTTTATCGATCGATTTATAACACTGGAAACTTTTATAACTATAGCATTGAATTACCAACGATAAACTTAATTAAATTACATGGTTCTCTTTCATGGAAAAAAGAGGGTGATGATGTCTATTATAAAATTCCTCCAATAAAACCAATTCGATTTGAAGATAGCCAAAACCAAAAAGATTGGGTTAATCAACATGCATTAGTTCTTCCTCGTAAAGAGAAATTTAAAGAAACTGTCTTAGAAAATATTTATTATGATTTGTTAAGAACCTATTCTAACGAATTGGATAAAGAAGGAACATTATTAATTGTTTTTGGATTTTCTTTTGCTGATGAGCATATCGAATTATTAACTAAAAAAGCTTTACGAAATACGACACTCAAATTAATGATATTTGCCTATAACGAGAGCAGTACTGAATCTTATAATGATAAATTTAAAGATTTTGCCAATGTAGAAATTGTTTATTTAAAAGACGAGGATATGGATTTAGAAAAGTTTTGCTCAATATTAGAAATTATTTAGGTTATAACTATGAATGAATTTTTCATTGAAGATGAAGCAGTACTTAGAATTGGTGAAGTTGTTGAAGTATCAGGAAGATATATTACTATTCTGGTTGATAAAAATAAAAATCTTAGTGATCTCTTTTTTAAAGGAAAAGTTTTAAAAAATGTTTCTGTAAACAGTTTTATTGAAATAAAAAAGGGGTTTCTTAGTTTAATTGTAAAAATTGAATCAGAAAAAATTATAGAAGATAAAAAAAATGATTTAAATAATACCGGTGGTTCCAGTGCAAATCATTACCTTCGTTTTTTAACTACATCATTACTTGGATACATTGATAATCAAGGAAAATTTGCAGGCGGAACAAGGGAATTTCCTCTGATTGGTAACGAAGCTTTTATCGTCACTGAAAATATTATTCAAAGCATTCATGCTATAACAACTAAAAACGATCTTAGTATAAATTTTGCTAAAACAGACCTAGAAAATATTGATATTTCAATTCCTGTTGACGGGTTATTAAATTCACATATAGCTATTTTTGGTAACACCGGTAGTGGCAAATCAAATACTTTAGCTGCTTTGTATAAAAATGGTTATGAAAAATTGAATGCTAATATTCAAAATGATTTTCGAAATAAATGCCGATTTTTGTTATTTGATTTTAATGGTGAATATACTTCTAATGATTGTATTACTCCCGACAAAAAGGTTTATAATCTCGCTACTCAGACAAATAATGGCGATAAAATACCAATTCCTAAAGAAATGTTACTTGAACATGAAATGCTTTCTATTTTATCCGATGCAACTGATAAAACACAAAAACCTTTTTTAAAAAGGGTTTTAAATTTTTATTCTAAAGTTAACTCTGTTGATAAACCGATAGAATATTTTAGAACAATTCTCGAAAAAAGTATTAAGGAAACACTTACTAGTAGCGATAAAGTAAAAACAGATACTATCATTGATTTTTTCAGGTTGTTATTTGACGATCAAGATTTAACATCTGATTTAGAATTTTTTTATGCAAATAAAGTTTGGAAAATAAAAAATAGTTCAAATTTTATGAACAAAGAAGAAAATGTTCCTTGCACAAAAATATTTCAATATGCTGAAAAATTTGAATTTTCTTCAGATTTATTAGATGATTTCTTAAAATTTAGCTATTTGCAATTAATAAAAGAAATATTATCAAATCAATCCGAACACTCTCATGTTTCCCCTGTAATTAATAGACTTGTTAGTAATAAAAATGATATCAAAAAAATTTTTGATACTTCGGGAAAAGAGGAATTTTGGAAAGAAAGTAATTTTATTGTTATTAATCTAAATATGGTTAATCTCACAATGAAAAAAACACTTCCATTATTAATATCAAAATGGGCTTATGAAAATAAAAAACAGGAAGATAAAAAATCCTCACTTTCACTTATAATTGATGAGGCTCATAACATTCTTTCCAATACATCAAATAGAGAGTCAGAAAATTGGAAAGATTATCGCCTAGAAACATTTGAAGAAATTATCAAAGAAGGTCGAAAATTTGGTGTATTTGTTACTATTTCCAGTCAAAGACCAAATGACATATCGCCAACAATTATTTCACAAGCTCATAACTATTTCATCCATCGATTAATTAATCAAAATGATTTATATGCCATTCAAAAAGCAGTTTCGTATATTGATAAAGTTAGTGAAGAATCAATACCGACATTGCCAAGAGGTACATGTATATTTAGTGGTGTGTTAAGTCAGATGCCACTTAAATTGAGAGTGACTGAATTAGATAATAAACATAAACCCAAAAGTGATACGTTATCTTTTAATGATTTTATAGATTAAATAATAACATTTAAGAACATTATATTTGAGTTGTTCATGATCTTCTTTACCCGTTTAACAACCAACTCTATAATCCAGTTAATACCTTTTTGCATTAGCATGTTTAAATTATTTTCGATGTGCTTTTTTAATTGTTTCAATTGCTGATTTTTCCTTGGAATTTTTCTCTTCTTTTTTTAAGCATTTCTGGGTGTTTAATTCGGATAATCGAGAACTAATTTTTTGAATAGCTCTTGAGTTTTTTTTAATCAATTTATAGGTAGAAATTGAATCTCCTATTTTTTGAAAAAAAATTAACACGCATATTAAACTTGCCAAATAAAACATTAAACAAAAGATAGTCCAGACAATTACTTCAAAATTAGTATTATTTTGTGCTAAGACTGACTTTTCTATTGCCTGTAATTTACAATATATACATAAACCTAAGAAAAAAATGAAAGCTACAAGTACACCAAAAATTTTTTTTAAAGAACCAGATTTATCAAATATTAGAGCTTTTTTAGATTCTCTGAATACTGAATAGGTAGCAAATTTTTTAGCCTCTTTAATTGTCCAACAAAGATTGTATTTTAACAAAAAAATCATGATCTTCTGTTTAGATATATCTCTCTCATTCAAAAAAATACGACCATATTCTTGTTCCATTATTTTATTGATAACATGTGTTTTTTCGCTATAACCATCTAATTCTTTAAATTTATCTTTATATTCATCTAGTTTTTCAAGTTTTGATTTTCGAAAAAGATAAGGGAATAGGTTTTTAAAGAACCAGTTAAATACTGATAATATAACAAAAAGAATCCCCAAAAAACCATAACTATTCATTGCATGTTCAATGTCTTGAATTGAAGATATCACTTTATTCTCCTTTTCTGATAGTCCTCTCAACTTTCTTCGGTGTGATTTCCATTATTTTAGCAATAGTTTCAATATCAACACCTTTATTAAATAACGCATTTGCTAATGCCTTGGCTTGTGCAAGCGCTGCTTCTTTTTGTTCCTTTTCCGCTTTTGCTTTTTGTTGAGCTGATTTTGTCTTATCCCTTTCAACTGCCAACTTCTCTTTAGCAATCAACTTTTCTTCCTTGCGGATGCGTTCAACCACTTGATAAGTTGGGACGTATTTTAGGCTTTGTTCTAACTCGTCCATAAGTTTGGTACTGCGGAAGCTGATATAGGATTTAGGGGTGATGATTAGGTGGTCGATTAGGTCGATATTTAAAATTCGTCCGACTTGGATTAGGCGATCGGTGATATCTTTATCCGCTTCGGAAGGTGTCAGCGATCCTGACGGATGATTGTGAACTAATATCACGCGTGAGGCGTTTTTCATTACCGCAACACGAAATACATTCATCGGTTCAACATCGACCGATTTATAACTGCCAAGCGCAATCAGTTCGATATACAGGATATAACCAGCTTGATTCATCCCAATCATCCAAAGATGTTCTTTTTCTTGGTCGATTTGGTTATCACGCAATAACACACGTTGCATAATGCTGTAGACATCGTCTGTGCCTTCAATATAGCGTTTGTCATGCTTGGTTAGTTTTATATCCATTTTATCACCTTGTAAAATCACTTAAAAAATAATATAGCATATTTTTCTTAGACTTAGCAGTAGTTAATTAATCTTGGTCATACCTATGATAACTATTTTATGTTTGCCAGATAGGTTCATCATAAACTGCAATAAAAATAATTTAGCACTTTAGTATGGATTCTAATTTTACTAATTTTTATTAGGAAACGCCTAAAATAACAGCAGATAATTCAATATCAACAATCCAATCTAATAAGTTCAACAGTTTAAAATAGTTGGGCGTTTTTTTGGCTAGTTCGGACAAATGATTATTGCTTCAAAGCAAGCTTACTTGATATTTTTTGTATCCCACCAATAGAATAATGACAGCATAATAATATTGCTGGATAGATTATAAAATTAAGGGTTATCATTGATGTGATACCTAACATCCCCATAATAAAATCTAGATTAAAAATCGAGTTATAATCATCTCCCATAATTAACATGAAGAAAATTGGTGACATTAAGGTAATGATAAAACCAATTGGCACTCCGCAAATCACTAAATCTATCGGTCGTTTTATTTTATTTAAAAGAAAGATTGAAATCAGAATAAAACAGAAATAACACAAACCATAACATATCAAATAATATAATTCTGGTGTGCGATGTTTTGCGATAATCATTCGATAACACCATTGGTAACTTAGATAGGCACCGATAAAATTAAATAAAACGATAATGACTAAATTAATTATTTTCATTAGATAGTCCTTTTTTATCTTCAATCTCTTTTACCGCTTCTTCCAAAGAACCAGGTAACAAATAAAGTTCTTGTAGACCATATTCATCTAAAACAGATGAAATGGCATATGCACAATACGGTAAATAAAAAGGGGCAATTGCATAATTACCATTAATAATTTTTTTTTCAATATTCAGCGCTTCCTCTCGTGTTAAAGTGATTTCACGTTGAGAAACATAATCACCATCTTCCGCATGGTATTTGATAAATTGTTCAATTGAAAAAGGGATATCTCCATCATCATAAAAAGCTTCTGCTTGTCCTCGATATTGTCGCATGTAATCGCCATTGGGATCAAAAAGTTAGGTATTTTGCCTTTAATAAGTATGTATAGTGCAGGATGAGTTCCATATCCTAAAATGTCATTTCTTACAGTAAATTAGCTTCTACATTTTGCTGACTATTTTTTTCACTTTATTGCTTAAATTCTTATACCTGTAATATTTTTCACCAACAAAATGGCACTTTTTATTTTTATAATTTTATTATAACCAATTGGTGAAGATTTACATGCAGATGTTTTAAAATTATTAGCCTTTTAAAAAGATAAAATTGACTATCACTAGCAAAACAACGTTCGTAATAAATAACTGAATATTGATGTTGAACTTAACGAACGATGCGATAACTAAAACTTAGTCGTTAATATTTCGCATGTGATAAATTTAACTGCTATTTACTAATATTATGTTTTTTTTATATAAAAGATAAGTTTTTAGGTGCTAGGTTAAATGCTGAGTGTCGAATGATAAAAATAAATTTATCAACAAAAAAAAATTAATTAACGAATCACCATCTTAAATAGTCTACCGAAGAAATGCTTAGAAAATAAAAAAATAGCTATAAAATTATACAAAATTTGAGATAATAAAAAAGGATAAAGGATATAACTTCAATGGAGATAGTGCTTAATGATAATAATTAAAGAGCAATCAAATTTTGGTTTTCTAGTTGAACACGATCCACTGTTTGTCGAATTAGCGTGTACAGCTGAGCGAGCATTTAGCAGTGATCCTAATACCACATTAATAAAATTACGGCAATTAGCTGAAGCAATGGCACAACATATTGCTGCCAAGGCTGGTATTGAATTTAATGAACGCACTTCGCAGTCTGATTTGTTGTATAAGATTAGTAATGAACTCAAATTAGAACCCATTATCCGAAATCTTTTTCATACATTACGTATTGAAGGGAATAAAGCTACTCATCAATTTAAAACCAAGCACAAAGAAGCAAAAGATGGACTTTTAGTTGCTTACAAATTAGCGATATGGTTTCACCAATCTTTTAGTCAAGCTGGTGTGCAATTTAAACCAGAACCTTTTAAACCACTTGTTGACCCCAGCGAGCATTTGCGCAGTTTACAGTCAGAAATCAGTAAACTTAAAATAGAACTAGAACAAGCCAATATTGAACTCAATTCAAGTCAACAATTTAATGAATTACTCGCTAAAGAAAAGACTGAATTTGAAACCTTAGCTTTAAAAATGGATGAAGAGGCGCGATCCCTATCTCAACAGGCCCAAGAAAATGAGGCAATGTTACTCAAACAACAGAAAGAATATGAAATAAAGATTAAGGATTTACAACAAGCACTTGCTCTACAAGATTTAAAAGCTCAAAAAGTATCTCGTAATACAATAAGTAATAAAGCTAAGAAAGCAAGTCAACAAATAGAATTAAGCGAAGAACTCACACGAATTTTAATTGATATGCAGCTTATTGAAGCGGGTTGGCAAGCTGACACCGAACAGTTAAATTATAAAAAGGGTACTCGCCCAGAAAAAAATAAATATTTAGCCATTGCCGAATGGCCGACAGAACATAAAGGCGAAAAAGGATGGGCTGATTATGTTTTATTTGCGGGATTAACACCAATTGCAGTTGTTGAAGCTAAGAAAAAGAATAAAAATGTTTCCGGAAAAATCGGTCAAGCTGAACGTTATAGTAAAGGCTTCCAAGTATTACCACCTTTGATTGGTGCATGGGAACTTGAAAAAAGAACGATTGCTTGGCCTGATGAATCAGATTGCCACTACAAAATTCCTTTTGTTTATTCTTGTAATGGTCGTCCATACATTAAGCAATTAGCTGAACAGTCAGGAACATGGTTTCGTGATGTTCGTGATGGCGCCAATTTAAAGCGTCCTTTATTCTCCTTTCATTCACCACAAGGACTCTTAGATCTACTTAATCGTAGTCGAAAAAACGCTGAACAACAACTAAAACAAGAACCATTTGCCTATTTGCAATTAAGGGATTATCAAGAGAAAGCAATTGTTGCGACAGAAAATACCCTTTCCAAAGGGATACGAACAGCTTTAATTGCGATGGCAACAGGAACAGGTAAAACTCGAACAATTATAGGTTTGATGTACCGCTTTTTAAAAACTGAACGATTTAAACGAATTCTATTTTTAGTTGATCGTACCGCTTTAGGAAAACAGGCAATAGATTCTTTTAATGAAGCCACGTTAGAACAAAATCTCACTTTATCTAAAATCTATAACTTAGCCGAGCTTGGTTCTATGGTGACTGAAGCTGAAACACGAATACAAGTGGCAACCGTGCAAGCAATGGTCAAACGCATTTTTACGAGCGATAATCCACCTTTAATCGATCAGTTTGATTGTATTATAATTGACGAGGCGCACCGTGGTTATACATTAGATCAAGAAATGACAGAAGGTGAGATGACAATACGTGACGCCACTCAATATTTATCAAGTTATCGTCGAGTATTAGATTATTTTGATGCGGTAAAAATTGCGCTAACGGCAACCCCCGCAAAACATACTAGCGATATTTTTGGTAAGCCTGTTTATATTTATTCATATCGAGAAGCTGTTGCCGATGACTGGTTAATTGATCATGAACCGCCAATACGTTATCAAACTTTATTAACACAAAATGGTATTACGTTTACCAAAGGTGAAAAAGTAAGTGCCATCAATACGCAAACCGGTGAAATTGAAACTTCTGAATTAGAAGATGAGCTTAATTTTGAAGTAGATGCATTTAATCGTCGGGTAATAAATGAAAACTTTAACCGAGTAATTTGCCAACAATTGGTAAATGAACTCGATCCGTTTGGTGAAGAAAAAACATTAATCTTCTGTGCTACCGATCTGCATGCAGATATGATTAAACGCTTATTAGATGAAGCATTTAAGAATCTCTATAATAGCGAATATAATCAGGCTACTGTCGCAAAAATTACCGGGCAAAGTGATAAAGTTGATCAATTAATCAAACAATATAAAAATGAACGCTATCCAAATATAGCTATCACTGTTGATTTATTAACAACCGGTATTGATGTGCCTAAAATTTGTAATTTAGTCTTCATGCGCCGAGTCAAATCCCGTATTTTATATGAGCAAATGATTGGTCGCGCAACAAGACGATGTGATAGCATAGGTAAAACGGTATTTAGGATATATGATCCGGTTGATATTTATGTCGCATTAAAAGACGTCAACACTATGCAACCGTTAGTTAAAGATCCTAATATCACCCTTGAGCAATTAATTGATGAACTAAGTGATCCTAAATTATTAACTAAAGCATTACAAACATTAGGTGATATGGCGGGTGAAACTTATGCTGATGTAATTTTAAATCAATTAAATCAAAAATTAATGCGAATCTTGCGTAAGGCTGAGCAAAAAGCGGAAAATAAGCCTGAATTAAGACAAAAGTTAGATGAATTACAAACTTTATGGAATGTTGAGCCCCAAAAATTACATAACTATTTACATGAAATTGGTCCTGAATCTGCTTCGAATTTTATCAAACAACATCATGGGTTAATTAATCAATTAATTGAAGTCAATCGATTGCTAGGTAGTGAACGTTTACCACTCATTTCTCAACATGATGATCATATTCTAGAACGCTCGCAAAGTTATGGCTCACATCAACAACCCGAGGATTATTTATATAGTTTTAATCATTTCATTCATAATCAATTAAATGAAAGTGCTGCGTTGTCTGTGGTTGTTAACCGCCCACGTGATTTAACCCGTGCGCAATTGAAAGAAGTTAAACTGTTATTGGATGGTGCAGGTTATTCGGAAGCTAATTTACGCACCGCAGTACGCAATCAAACTAATCAAGATATTGCAGCGAGTATTATTGGTTATATCCGACGTGCTACTTTGGGCGAACCATTAATTCCTTTTGAACAACGCGTTAATCAAGCCATGCAACGAATCTACCAAAATCATAATTGGACACCGGCTCAACGCAATTGGTTAGATCGTTTAGCCAAACAAATTATTTTTGAGGTTGTTATTGATAAAGAATTTATTAATCATCGCTTTACTGATAGTGGTGGCGCTAAGCAGCTTGATAAAATATTGGGCAATCAACTTGATACGGTATTAGATGAATTAAGCGAGGCTATTTGGCCAGCACTTACCGCATAATATAGCAAAGTCACTTGAAGTTACTAAAATATACATTTACTCTAATTCATAATGGCGATGAAAATACTAGTCTTGCCTATTAAGTATACGAGTATAAACTTGGGATAAAAAATGACTAATAACAATATTGTACAAAAACTGTGGAATTTATGTGATGTATTGCGTGATGATGGTATTAACTATTCAGATTATGTAACTGAATTAGTACTTTTATTATTTATTAAAATGGTACATGAAAATACTGAAGCCGGGATTTTGCAAAAACATCCTTTACCTGTTGGGTGTCGTTGGACTAATCTCAATGATAAATCAGGTATTACCCTATTAAATGATTATAAAGCCATGTTATTAGCTTTATCAACAGGTAAGCGTCAAGAAATCGATCCTGAAAATCCAGAACAATACATTGAAGTGACAGTACATAATGACCCATTAATAAGCGCCATTTATGCCGATGCACAAACTCGATTACGAGAACCACGCCATTTAGCACAACTGATCAAAACATTAGATCAAATTGATTGGTTTAGTATTCAAAAGGATGGGCTGGGCGATCTTTATGAAGGATTATTAGAAAAAAATGCCAATGAAACAAAATCCGGTGCCGGTCAGTATTTTACGCCAAGACCACTGATTAATTGCATGGTGCGATGTATTAAACCACAAATAAAACATATCATCCAAGATCCTGCTGCCGGAACGGCAGGATTTCTTGTCGCAGCAGATCAGTATTTACGGCAACAAACCAACGATTATTATGATCTTGATGCTAAAGATGCTGATTTTCAAAAAAACGAAGCGTTTATTGGTGTTGAATTAGTGCCAAATACTCGTCGACTTGCCTTAATGAATTGTTTATTACACGGTATAGAAGGCGGTAATGACGGTGCAATTTTATTAGGTAATTCACTTGGTCAAGTAGGGCAAAACCTTAAACCTGCGGATATTATTCTCGCTAATCCACCATTTGGTACCAGTAAAGGTGGCGATGCCAGTATTACTCGTGAAGATTTAACTTATGAAACCACCAACAAACAATTAGCTTTTTTACAACATATTTACCGTAATTTAAAACCCGGTGGTCGCGCTGCCGTAGTATTACCTGATAATGTATTGTTTGAAACGGGTAAAGGGACTGATATTCGTCGCGATTTAATGAATAAATGTAATTTACATACCATACTACGCTTACCGACCGGGATTTTTTATGCCCAAGGTGTAAAAACCAATGTGCTATTTTTCACTAAGGGCTCAGTAACAGACAAACTACAACAAGAAAACTGTACGCAAAATGTTTGGGTTTATGATTTGCGTACCAATATGCCAAACTTTGGTAAACGTACACCATTTACTGAGCAATATTTACAACCATTTGAAACCGTTTATGGTATCAATCCCGACGGCACCAGCCCAAGACAGGAAGGTGAATGGTCATTCAGTTCAGACGATATCGAAGCAGACTCGTCAGTCAGTCAAGAAAACTTAGACGTTAATGATCAACTAGCACAATCAAGATGGCGCTGTTTTAGCCGCGATTGGATTGCTGACACAAAACATGATTCACTCGATATCAGTTGGTTAAAAGATAAAAATAGTGTGGATGCAACCAAACTCCCAGAACCAGCGATACTCGCCAAGCAAGCTAAAGATGAGTTAATAGTTGCTTTGGATGAGTTGGAAAGTTTGTTAATTGTGTTAGAAGGAAGAAAATAATGTCTTTAGGGTTTATAGAGAAAATTCCTTCCGAATGGGAAACTATTTTGTTAATTGAGGTTGCAAATCCAAAACAGTGGAAAACCATAGCAACCAAAGATTTACTTGATGATGGTTATACTGTATATGGAGCTAATGGGAAAATTGGTTTTTATAATAAATATACACATAAAGAACCAATTGTAATGATAACTTGCCGTGGTGCAACGTGTGGAAATATACATATCACAGAACCTTTTTCATATGTAAATGGTAATGGTATGGCATTGGATGGATTAATTGAAAATCTATATGGATTGAAATTACTTTATTATGTTCTGCGAGCAAGAGGCTTAAATGATGTTATCTCAGGCTCGGCTCAACCACAAATTACAAGGCAAGGATTAGTTAATGTAAAAATTCCTTTACCTCCTATAACAGAACAAAAAATTATAGCTGAAAAACTTGACTTATTACTAGCTGAAGCACAAAAAACAAAATCACGCCTTGAACAAATTCCCGAACTTCTAAAACAGTTTCGGCAGTCAGTGTTATCGGATGCCGTGAGTGGTAAGTTAACGGAAGATTGGAGAAAAAATGATAAATGTTGGATTTCAGCGATATTAGGCAATTTAATTTTAGATTCAACAAATGGTTTATCCAAAAGAAAAGGGACTAATGGTAAAGAGATTACTGTTTTAAGGTTAGCAGATTTTAAAAATGCATGTCGAGTATTTGGGAATGAACGGAAAATTGTTTTAACAGATAAAGAAATAGAGAAATTTACATTAAAAAATGGTGATATTTTGGTTATTCGAGTTAACGGCAGTGTCGATTTAGCTGGAAGATTTATCGAGTATTCATTACAAAAAAAAATTGAAGGATTTTGTGATCATTTTATAAGATTACGATTAAATGAAAAAAAAATCCTTTCTAAATATTTATTATTTGTGGCCAATAATGGGGAGGGACGTTTATATTTACAGAATAGTTTGTCAACAAGTGCAGGACAAAATACGATTAACCAGGCTTCAATTAGAGCCTTAAATATACCGTTACCTTCACTAGAAGAACAAAACGAAATCGTCCGTCGTGTAGAACAATTATTTGCCTATGCTGATAAAATTGAACAACAGGTTAATACAGCTTTAGAAAAAGTGAATCATTTACCGCAATCAATTTTAGCCAAAGCGTTTCGTGGTGAATTAACCGCACAATGGCGCGCTGAAAATGTTGATTTAATTACGGGCGAAAATTCAGCGGCATCCTTACTTGAAAAAATTCAGGTTGAGCGCGCGCAAAACAATAAAAACAAAAAGAAAAAATAATCAATGCGTCAAGAACAAATTGATTTGCTGGAAATAATCACCAATAAACAAAATAGTAACCCTGAAATCAACACATTGTTTAAAGGGTTATTATATTTACCTTGGCAATGCTCGAATAAATTAATCGATAAATATGTTAGTAAATCATTAGCAAAAATAATAAAACGATATAAACAGTCTGTGTTACATTTTGTATTTAATACAACTAAATTTAATTGCTACCAAACTTATATTTGTGGAATTGATTTAGTGCTTAGTGATAGCAAAACTGGGAATAAAGCAAATTTCTTAGCGCAATTAAATTTGTACAAAGAAGTAATTTCGGAAGATCTCGAAAAAGCTAACCTTAACTTTGATGAATTATCATCACAAGGGCAAGATACATTAGTCGGTTTTTATATTTATACGACCATCGCAGTATATGAGGTGGCGGGAATTATACAACCTATCGATAATTCACAAAACTTCCATCTCAAAATTAAAGAATGTTATTTAGATGCTTATTTAATAAAACAGTTTAGAACTTTTTGCAATCAATATAGTTGTATATCAGATTATTTAACTCTCTATGAATTAACCACGAATTTAGGACTATCTCAATTACAAAAAAATAGTGAACCACTGAAAAATATTACTAACTATTTAATCGATAAAACCTTATCCATAAATATCAAATATCTTGATACGCCGATTTCTTATTCCTTCCAACAACTTTTTAATCGAGCTCAACTGTTAACTTTTTTAACTTGCTATTTAGTTCATCATTGTTCAACACCAAATAAAATCGAATTAAAACCAGTCAAAATTCATAATATAGAAAAAAAGTTCTCTAATGCTATTCATTTAGCTATACCTGTTTAATCTCATCCCAACTCAGCCCAAACTTCGCCAAATATTTTTTCAACCTGTCGGCATCATTACTCTTCTGTTTTTTGGTTCTCGAAACAGCAAAAAGCTTTCGACCAGCTTCTGATAAACTGGCACTTTCTTGACATATCTCGATAACTTTTTCTAACTGGTAGCGATCGAATTCATCAATTTCTTGTGGAATTAATGAATTATTTGACTGATCGCCTTGCCAGTTTTGTTTTAAACGTTTAATCTCTTGTTCGACTTGCTCAATCGTAATATTTCCTTGTGGTGCCAGCGTTGCCATGCGTGTAATAGATGCGGTGAGTTCACGAAAGTTTCCTTGCCATAATGCTTCATTCGAGGTGGCAAACTGTAAATAGGCGCTACGCGACTCACGATTAAAACGTGGCATCAAGCCATATTCTTTGGCGTAACGCGCCAGTTCATAATCAATATTCGGTTCGATATCCTCTTTACGCTCGGCTAGCCCTGGCAATGTATAATTCCACAGATTAATACGGGCGTAAAGATCTTCGCGAAACTCACCTTGGCTAATTGCCAGTTTAAGGTCTTTATTGGTGCCGGCAATCAGCTGAAAATCACTCTTAATTGGTTTATCACTACCAAATGGATAAAATTGCTTTTCTTCAATCGCTTTTAATAACATTGCTTGCTCGTCTAGTCCAAGCTCCCCGATCTCATCTAAAAACAGTAATCCACCATCGGCACTTTTTAACAATCCAGTCCGCGCCAGATTTGCCCCCGTAAACGCGCCTTTGACATGACCAAATAAGGTAGACATAGCACTATCGCCACGTAAGGTGGCGCAGTTAATCTCAACAAATTGACCACTGATTTGATGGTTACTTTGTTTAAGTAAATAGATCTGTTTTGCTAAAAATGATTTTCCTGCACCAGTTGGCCCACATAATAACATAGGGGCATAAGAACGGCTGGCCACTTGTTCGATTTCAGCAATTAACTGGTTAAACAGTTGATTACGCGTGGCGATGCCCGATTTTAAAAGCTCGGTAGCTTCACTGGCATACTGCTGAAAGCGGTTAAGAATTTGATCATAACGATTAAGATTCAAATCAATGGTGTTAGCTTTTCCTTTAGGACTATTGGCAATCAGTTCCGCCTCATTATTATAAATTCTTTCTTCAACTTTATTTGATTTTACTGGTGGTGAAGTTTGCAATAACTTAGCTGGGTAGTAACGTGATTCAGCTAATAAGAACCAACAAATTTGCGCCACATGGGTTCCGGTTGTGATATGCAAATAGTAATCTTCTTTATCTGGATCAAAAGAATATCGTTTAGCAATATCAAATAAACAAGTATAAACCTGCTCAAAATCCCATGGATCAGCAATATTAATGACAATGGGTTTAATTTCGGTATTGGGGGATAGAATTTTTATATCATTAACAATATCACAAAGTAGCTGCTCATCATTGGCAAAATAAAGCAGTTCCAAACGAGAAATAGCTAAATCAGTTTGTCGGCACAAATCAATCGTTGGTCGCCAACGCGCCCAGCGTTTTTTACCTCTACCTCGGTTATCCAGCACATTACCCAAAAAACCAAATATCACATTCTTTTTCATAATTAAATTTATAATATTATATAAATAGCTAGATTAAATTATAATATTTATAGTCATTAAAATCTATTTGAATATCATATACATTATATGATATTTATTTTTTATATCTATAAATCAAATATTTAAAAAATATTTTTATTACTTTTTATTTTTTGGCACGCTTTTCGCAATATTAAATATACCTAAGCAAGCAAATGCTGTTTTTATCACAGCAAGGTACATCGCGAATCCTTTACGGGTTTATCTACGGGATAAAAGGACGGAAGATTATCAACATGTATTCCTTATTGTGTGATTAGGTGACTGTAGAAAAGTCAATTTTGAATAGTTCATCTGGTAGAACAATCGACTAGGGATCGATATGTAGTGGGTTCGAATCCCACTTCAAAAACCGTAAAACAAAAGTAGAAAAACAAACACAGTCAGTGATCGTCGTTAGATAAGCTAAGTGACAAAGCACCTTAACAAGCTTATCCGCAAAAAAAACCGGTTAACTTGTCAGGTCACCACGACTTTCAAGGTAAACAAACTGGATAATAGGCAGAATGTTAAATACCAATAAGTGGCGCACTATTTTTCTTATTGCTTTTAGCCTTCACCCTACTATTTCGTTACTTAGCCCGTTTCAATTGTGCAAACTCGGTTGCTGATTGTGCTAAAAAGGAAATGTAAAATGATAAAAACTATTAAAGTCAAAAAATATGAAATTGCAATTTTATTTAAAAATAATGAGATTGAAAAAGTATTAACTGCGGGGGTACACCGAATTTTTGATCCATTTAATATCTCCAGTTATCAATTGATTAATTTAGCTGAGACAAAAATTGTAGCCAACATAGCAGAACAGTTAATCAACTTCTATCCAAATATTATTAACCAACACTGTTATTTAGTGGATGTGGCTGAAAACGAAATTGCCTTACGTTATGAAGAGCAAAAATTGGTTGAAGTCATTTTACCAACAAACAAAGCTTTATATTGGAAAAGCTACAAAGCACATGCGATTAAAAAAGTGGCATTACAAGACGGTTATGCACTGCCAACCGATATCGCACAAGAATTGATTGAAGCTAAAAATAGCAATAACGCCATTGTGAATATCGAAAAACTAGTGCTACATCACTTTATTCATGAACAAATTGGGACTTTATTTGTTGATAACCAGCTAATACAGATTATTGCGCCAGAATCAATCGTCGGTTATTGCCAATTTAAACATACGATTGTACTGGGTAAATTTAACTTAAGGGACAACCGCATTGATGATCGTATCGCTGATGCCATAGAACAACGTACACCACAACAACTATCACAATACTGTATCGCAATGGAAGTCGGTGCAAATCAGGCTGGTTTGCGTTATGAAAACGATCTATTGGTTGAAATTTTATCCCCGGGTACTAAACGCCTATATTGGCAAAATAGCCATAAACAGCATATGGTGACAGTGGATTTAAACCAAGGGTATACCTTAAGTGATGAAATGGTACAGCAATTACTACAACCAAAGTTACGCCAAAAAGAAGTACTCGGTGATAACAGCGTATTAATTGCACAAGTGCCGGCTTATCATGTCGGGGTATTAAAAGTGAACGGTAAAATTGAGCAGTTATTAACAGCTAGCATTACCGCTTATTGGCGTTTTAACCGGGAAATCTCGGTTGATATGGTGGATACTCGCCTGCAAGCCTTAGAAGTGGCAGGACAAGAGATTTTAACCAAAGATAAAGTCAATTTGCGGGTAAACTTAGTGGCTAACTGGCACTATACTGACGTATTAACCGCGTTTGAAAAAACTGCACAGCCGGTTGATTTATTGTATCGTGAATTACAATTTGGATTACGCGAAGCGATTGGTATGCGTACGTTGGATGAGTTACTTGAGAACAAAAATATTATTGATGAAGTGGTAACCCAACATATCAAAATGCGTTTAGATGGCTATGGTTTACAAACTGTTTCACTAGGGGTAAAAGACATTATTTTACCGGGCGATATGAAAGCGATTCTATCACAAGTGGTCGAGGCGGAAAAAGTGGCGCAAGCCAATGTGATTCGTCGCCGCGAGGAAACATCAGCAACCCGTTCATTATTGAACACCGCCAAAGTAATGGAAAATAACCCAGTAGCCTTGCGGTTAAAAGAGATGGAAACTTTAGAACGCATTGCTGAACGTATCGATAAAATCTCGGTAGTAGGCGGACTTGATCAAGTGTTACATGGCTTGGTAAATATCCAACCTAAAAGCGCGTGATAAAAAGAAAATATTAAGCCGCCATGTACAATCGCAGGGCGGTGTGAGGAATAAAAATGACACAATATAATTTATTGCAGGCAGAAAACGCCAAGCCAATCAAAATGTGGACTAAAGGGGTACCGGTCGAACCCGAGGCTAAAGAACAACTAACCAAAACGGCAAAACTACCATTTATTTTTAAACATATCGCCGTGATGCCCGATGTGCATGTAGGTAAAGGCTCAACCATTGGCAGTGTAATCCCAACGCGCGGCGCGATTATTCCTGCCGCAGTTGGGGTAGATATTGGCTGCGGTATGATTGCGGTACAAACCTCGTTGATGGCGGCTGATTTGCCAGATAATTTATTACCATTACGTACTGAAATTGAAAAAGCGGTGCCGCATGGAATTACCCCAAAACACCGAGGACGGGATTATGGTAGCTGGCATGACGCCCCTGCTATTGTCGAACAGTACTGGCAACAGCTAGCGCCAGGTTTTAATAAGCTGACGGAAAAATACCCGCGCTTTTTAAAAACCAATAACTACCGTCATTTAGGCACATTAGGTACCGGCAACCACTTTATCGAAATCTGTTTAGATGAGGCCGATCGTGTTTGGATTATGTTGCACAGTGGTTCTCGAGGTATAGGTAATGCTATTGGTAACTTCTTTATTGAAATAGCTCGAAAAGATATGGAGATCCATATAAAAAATCTACCAGATAAAGATTTAGCTTATCTAGAAGAAGGTACAGAGCACTTTCACGATTATGTCGAGGCTGTGCATTGGGCGCAAGAGTTTGCAAGGCTAAATCGAGAGGCAATGATGCATAATGTGATTTTGGCAATGCAGAAAATTATCACTAAACCATTTACTACCCATATGTCGGCAGTAAATTGTCACCATAACTATGTTCAAAAAGAACAACATTTTGGTGAAGAAATTTTTATCACACGTAAAGGCGCAGTATCCGCACGTAAAGGAGAATTTGGCATTATTCCCGGCTCAATGGGGGCTAAAAGCTATATTGTGCGAGGACTAGGAAATAAAGAAAGTTTTTGCTCGTGTTCGCATGGTGCCGGCCGCGTGATGAGCCGAACAGCGGCCAAAAAGCAATTTACCATTGAGGATCAAATCAAGGCCACGGCCCATGTCGAATGTCGTAAAGATGCCAACGTGATTGATGAAATCCCAATGGCATACAAAGATATTGATGCAGTGATGACCGCACAAAATGAATTGGTTGAGATAGTGCATCAATTAAGGCAAGTGGTGTGTGTGAAGGGATAAAACTATCGAGGAGCGATCCTCGATATTAATGGAGATTAAGGTATGATAAATCTTGATTACATAAATGGATATCTAAATGCAATGTGTTGTTTGAATGCTGGACTTAACCATTATTGCGATTATTCAATGAAATTACTGAATAATAAAGGGAATTTTACTGACACATTATCCCATCACTTTCAATCAATTGCCGATGGACACGGAAAATTTTTCGATGCTCAGTTATGGCATATAAAACCAAAACAGATCACCGTTGATGAATTTATACAGCAAATTAATAAATGTTTTTTTAAGCAAAGCTATTCACCAACCTTGCATAGAGAAAATGGAATGAGGGAAGTTTCAAGTTTTATCGATATATTGTCCCCCCTAGAATTAAATAAATGTTATCTATATGAAATCGAAACAATGCCACCAAAGTGGTATGCGACACAATGGTGTGATTTACTGTTGATTTATCAAAATAACTATTATTTATTATATTTTTGTTTAGACGATTAATTTTTGGTGATTGAAATGTGAAAGTTATTATGGAAAAAAATCTATGTTATTCACTTTCATTAAAAATTATTTTTAGTCTTTATCAAGATAATTTCATTATTCAGTTTTGCATATAGATAAAAGATAACAAAAAAGGAGTGGTAATGAAAAAACCATTATATAAATTAAAGAATTATATTTTAAAATATCCCGTTCTATTTTGGGTAGTAGCTCTAACTTACATTGTGAGCGTAATTATTCTTACTATGAATAAAAGAGAAGCAGTTACTTTCTATTTTATTATTTCTTATGTTGTTTTGGGGGTGGGGTATACAATTTATTATAAATTTTATACCAGTAAAGAGCAGAAGAAATTTACAAAGGATTGGCTTAAAATTGTATTTACATTACCAAAAAAGAAAATCAACAAAAAAAAACAAAAAAAACACCCCGAAAAAGTATTACATCTAATATTATTTTTATCTGGCTGGGGAGCTATATTTGGTTGTTTAGCTTTTCTTACATTCTTGTTTAAATGTTACTGGTTAATTAGTTTTCTTCTTTTTATATTACAATTTCTTTCAGCTATAACGATAATGATAACTTATATAATTAAAAGAGAATTTAATGAGTTAGAAAAAATTATAGGTGCTGCTTTATTAACTCTTATCTATATAGTGCTTGATTTCATAGGGGAAAATCAAGGAAGAACATTTGTCACTGATATGATATCTGTTTATCCAGAACAAATTCCAACCATAACACAAGGATTATACTGGTTTTGCTTTATTCTATTCGCAAGTTTTTTCTTACAGTTGATAGCCATATTTTGGTTAGATTTAGCGAAAAATCGAAAACTTTCTTATAAATTACCATTTATAACGTACTTCCTTGTTTTCATAAGTATTGCATTACCTAGTCAATTGATTGTTTTTAATGGAGAAAGTATTATTAAAACTTCTGTTGCTATAACATATAAAGCAGATACAATAAATTATTTTAAATGCAATAATAAGATTATAAAAAACGTACCTAATGATACTGCTCGTTATTTGAAGATTGATGAACTAGAATTTCGGACGTTTTATTTTGAAAAAGATAAAAGTGATATTCAAATGACAACTTATCTTTGTAATGGCTCTGATTATACTAAAGTAGATATTCATAAATAATATATTGATCATAAATACTGAGAATAGTAATAGTTAATGTCCAGTATTTATGATTTTAAATTCAATATTTCTCGTCGCGCTATTTATATCTTTTGTCTCTTCACCTTTTTAAAAAACTCTTGCAAAACACACTACAGATTATTAATTAAAACATTGCCTTAAATCATTTTTTTACCAAAAGAAATAATTTTATCTCCTTCTATATTGAATTTAAATTGCCATTTCTCATATAAATTTTTCATTATTTTTAGGTTTAATTCCGTATACTCAAAACTTGGTCTTTTAGCAATAAATAAGCTTGAAAAAAAACTTTGATTTGCAGGTTCTTGTTCTATTATTTTGAATGTATTGAATATTTCACCGGTATTTAATTGATAAATTTGGTTACACAATATAGTGTATTTATCGTCAAGTGATAATTGAGTAAGCTTGAGTAATGCAACTAATAAAACCTTAGAAATTTGCTTAAATTGTAAAATTTCAGTTTTATGTTCTATACACAGATTTTTTATTATATCTTTTATTTGATTATTTGCGGAATTATAGAATTCTTCACTAGTTACATAAACTAAATCATCGATATCAAAGTTTTTTTCTAAAATATTTTTTTGTATTTCTTCAACGTAATTTTTATCGATAATGGAAATCGGTTCATCTGTGAAATTTAATAATAATTGCTTTTGTTTTAAACTTAAATCTTCAGATAATAAGTCGACTATCTCCTCATGACTAATTAATGCGTTATCATCATTTAATTTAGCGACATAACTTTCAAAATTATTAGTAATAATTTCCAGAATATTTTCTGGGTAATTTTCTCTTAAAAAGTTTAAATCTTGCTCATGCGATAGTTTAATAACTTTATATTTATTTAAAATAGATATTTTTGCTTTATCAATATTTTTATAATCAAAATTATAATAGTATTTACCATTAAACCATGATATTAGCATACTATACTTAGTATCATTTAAACTTGGATTTATGATTGTTTGACTAAAAAATAAATCTATTTCATCCTCTTCAGTTATCAATTTGTTTAAACACGCGTCTTCGGAAGAGATATTTTTATCACTATGATTTATAAAATTAGCTAATTGTTCATTGATTTCTCTTTTTTCAATATTGTTATCATCTTCCAATTCGTAATTGAAGAAATAGTGGACAATATTTTCTGCTGAGTATTCTATTTTTTGATTTTCAAGTAGTTTATTCCATATATCTTTATCAGTTGCTTGAGTTAAATTATCGATAATGGTTGATAGTTTATTGATATAAGCTATTTTTGCTGACACAGAAATGTCGTCATGATTTAATATAAATAATGCTGTCTCTTCATTATCGTCGATTATTGAAACATCGGATTCAGTGATAGATATAATTAATGCTTCGGTATTACTTTGAAAGTATGATTTAATTGGTGCATCATCATTTAGCGCTAATACAGTTTGAATAATGTTAGAATCACAATTTGTTAAACTATATTGATTTGCTAATATATGTTTTACATTAGTATAAGTGAGTTTATAACTATTGTTTTTTTCAACTAATTCTAACAATTCTGGTTTTGAATTATCAATTTGTTTGAATTGAATATCTAATATTACAAAAGCATTCGCAATTTTGCGTAAATTATTTTGATTCTCATCAATTAGTTCAAAAATCGTATTCCATTCATCATCAATTAATAAAAAATCAGTTGAATGTGTAATGAAGTTTTTTAGATCATCATCTTCATTCATCCCTTTTAATTCTATTGGTCGGTTACTAATAAATGAAAGATAAAGATAAAGTTTCATATTAAACAAATCGATATATTTCCATATATCCCAGATTTGAATATTAAGTTCTTTTATCAATAAACACAGATATTTTTGATCATAACCAGCATCTTGATTTATTAATAAAGCATAATATCTTGCCAAATATTCATTCGCAAAATCAGTTTCATTATATGATTTTAATAAAATATTAAATTTGTATAGATCGTCTGTTTTATTATTCAAAAGGATATAGTCTAGTAAAGAGTAATTTAAAATAGCACGTCCTTTGAATTTATTTGAGTTATCTAAATTCAATCTTTGCAGAACTATTTCTGGTTTTTTTAATTCAAGCTCCCAATCATTTTCGGTATACTCATAAATATTACGTAAAAATAATGTATCATTTTGAGGTAGTCCTTCCTTATCAAGAAAGCTAGTATAGTCACTATAATATTCGTCAATGTAGCCTTGAATAATTAGTACACGTAAAAGAGGAAAATAGCATGAAGCGGATAATTTTTCATACTCCTCTTTATATTTTTTGTACTTTTCATTCTCACTTGTATCAGGTGTTTTTTCACTAAAATGTTTTTGAATTAATGTATTTGCTGAAATACCATTTTTCAGATTAATTGCGATCACTTCATTAATCTTTTTAGGTAATTGCAAATTGAATCTTTCTTTTTTTAAATTTTTAATCTCTGCTTCAAGTGTTGATTTTTTATGTGTGGTAATAAATTCTATTTCTTCTTTTCTTTCTTGATATTCTGAATTTGTTTCTAGGTTATTAAAATATTGTTGGCAATTATGCTCACGATAGTAATAATCATCTCTTGGACGATAATTGGAGATTGTTAAATTATTTTCCTTTAAGGTATGGATAAAATCTTTTGCGTTTAATGTGAAAATATCAACACCATCTATATAGTTATAATCTTTTTTAATATTCCATGGGATATTGATAAATAAAGCGTCTAACTCATCAAGATTTTTTAAATGGCTTGTTTCTATTGAATTAATATTTTCTTTTCGCATTTTAATTCGATTATTAATTTTTTCAATTTCAGTCTCATATATTATATTTTTTTGGATTTTTAATGATTCAATAATTCGATGAACCACACCTTGCCCTAAACCTAAGCGAGTTAAAGAAAAATCTTCAGGAAAAATATTTTTATAAATAATAATGGCTAGTAAGTTTTCATATTTAAACCACTTAGAATCATGTGCTATTTTGGTTTTATAAATTTTATACTCATTACAAATATTTTTTATAAGCCGTATATCATCTAAGTAGTCAGAGAGGATGTCCAAAAAAGAACTTGTAAAATCGCTATAAATATTTTGATTTTTGAATAATTTTTCCATTTTCCCTAGTGAATTTGAGTTATCCATAACAGGGACAATAGGTAAAATGTAATCAAAGAACTTTGTTCGTTCTTTTGATTCAAAAATTTCATCTTTAATTAGATAAATAAATTTAATTGGTTTTGGTCTGTTTTTTGACTGTTTTTTGTTGTAAATGTAATTTAGTTCTCTTAATTTACTGAGAATTAAATTATCATCATAACGGTCGATATCTTCCAAAACGATATAATCTAATTTTGATTTATCTAAGATATAAATAATTTCATTCAAATATTTATCAAAGTAAGAAACATCGCATTCTGATGATGAAATATCAATTTCATTCTCAAAAACTTTCAGCTTTCTAATTAAGCTTTTACCACTTTGTTGGTCAATAATTTTAAAAGCAATAAAACCTATAAGGATAAATGAAACCCCCATTAATACTAAAGTAATAGTTGTATACTCATTCAGGAGTTTTGTAAGTAATGTTTCATTTATATAAATTAAACAAAAAATAATTAAAGAAACGATGCCTGCCCAAGTTAGCTTTAGCCACTTCGATAATTCATTTTTTACTTTAAAATCTGTTGCAGGGATTTTATGTGGCTCGATTTGATGGATGAGTTGGTTGATAATTTTCCTTTCTAACATTAATTCATCTTCAAAGGCTAATTCATTACCGTTCTTTTTACCTTTGATTTTTGACGCTAATATAGGCGAAAAATAAGAAAGTGAAATGTGTATTCCATTAAGCTTTTTATGATTTTCTTCATAAGTTTTAATTACACTACTTTTACCAGAGGCATAAGGCCCTGTAACAGCAATATTGAGCAAATCATCTTCTTGGAATACAAAGTCGAGAGCTTCGGTATAACCTTGCATTTCATCATCAGATAGATATGCTGGTGTGAGTTTTTCAAAAGTAAACTTATGTTTGGATTCTGGCGCAGACGGTTTTTCTTTATTTTGCTTATCTTCCATTTTATGTTCCTTATCAGGATTTTTTACTTTTAAAACCAATCATTTTATTTATAAAACGTACTTTTATTTTAAATTAACGAGCTTCTCAACTTCCTTTGCTGTAATACCCAAAATCTTAGCAATATCATCAACCGAAACACCTTTTTCCAACAAAGCATTAATCAATATTTTCTTTTCAGTCTCTGATTTTTCCCGACGTTCTTTTTCCGCTTTTGCTTTTTGTTGAGCTGTTTTTGTCTTATCCTTTTCAACCGCCAACTTCTCTTTAGCGATCTTTTTTTCTTCCTTACGGATCATATCAACCACTTGATAAGTCGGTACATATTTTAGGCTTTGTTCTAACTCGTCCATAAGCTTAGTACTGCGGAAGCTAATATAGGATTTAGGGGTGATGATTAGGTGGTCGATTAAATCGATATTTAAAATACGGCCGACTTGAATTAGGCGATCGGTGATATCTTTATCTGCTTCGGACGGCGTCAGCGATCCTGACGGGTGATTATGTACTAATATCACGCGTGAGGCGTTTTTCATCACCGCAACACGAAATACATTCATCGGTTCAACATCGACCGATTTATAACTGCCAAGCGCAATCAGTTCGATATACAGGATATAACCAGCTTGATTCATGCCAATCATCCAAAGATGTTCTTTTTCTTGGTCGATTTGGTTATCACGCAATAACACACGTTGCATAATGCTGTAGACATCGTCTGTGCCTTCAATATAGCGTTTGTCATGCTTGGTTAATTTAATATCCATTTTATTACCTTGTAAAATCACTTAAAAAATAATATAGCATATTTTTCTTAAACTTAGCAGTGATTAACTCAAACCACTACATGATTGATAGGTAGGATGGATTTTATATTAAATGTACAAATTTAATAAAAAAATGCTAAAGCTTATTTTTTGTTAAGTTTTTTCAGATTTGAAGGTTCTAATCATAAATTTTCATTTCTAAATAATTCATTATCAATGATAATGAGTAAAATGCTTAAATTGTGTCAAAAATTAAGGAATAATTAAAATGGAACAGCGAATAAAACAAAAACTTACCGAATTAGAACAACAATACCGTGTCCATATTCTTTATGCCTGCGAATCGGGCAGTCGGGCGTGGGGGTTTCCTTCGCCAAATAGCGATTATGATGTACGTTTTATTTATGTTCATCCGTTGGATAGATATTTAGCCATTGATAATCCTGAATCACATTTTACTTTTCCCGTAGACGACGAACTGGATTTACAAGGTTGGGATTTGAAAAAGACCCTACAGTTAATCCGAAAATCCAATACTACGCCGTTTGAGTGGTTGCAATCTCCAATTATTTATCGGCAAAATCAATCAATTGCTCAGCAATTATGGCAATTGTGTGCAGACTTTTTTAATGCACGTGGTAACATCTATCACTATTTAGGTATTGCTAAAAGCTCGCTGCAAACTATCAATGGCAAACAGATTGGTGTTAAAAAATTGTTTTATGTGTTAAGACCTTTATTGTGTGCTAAATGGTGTTTAGAAAAACGGCAAATTGCTCCTATGGCAATTGTGCCATTATTAACACTATTACCGGATAATTTAAGCCAGCAAATAAATGATATTATTAGATTAAAAGCAACTATGGTGGAATCAGCATCGATAACTATTGCGCCAGAAATCTTATCGTTCATTGAACAATCCACGATTGATATCAGTGCAGAAGTTGAGTCTATCACTGAACAGCGTTTTAAGGCAGATAAATTAGATCGCTTTTTTATACAAACGTTAATGAGCTTAAAATAAGGAAAGGAATACGACATGACAATTGATGATTTAAAAGCACAAAATCTCATTTTGTTTGAAGTGATTAGTGGTAGTCGTTCGTTCGGATTAGCTACTGAAACATCGGATACAGATATCAAAGGGGTGTTTTATTTACCTAAAGATAAATTTTATGGACTCGAGTATATTCCGCAAATTAGTAATGAAACCAATGATATCGTCTATTATGAATTAGGTCGTTTTGTAGAGCTTTTACTTAAAAATAACCCGAATATTTTAGAAGTAATGGCTTCTGCACCCGACTGTATTTTATATCAGCATCCAATTATGCAGCAGTTAACCCTTGATCTATTTTTATCCCAGCAAACTAAACAAACCTTTGCTCACTATGCCATGTCACAAATTAAAAAAGCCAATGGATTGAATAAAAAGATTAATAATCCGGTCGAGATGAAGCGTAAAACGGTCCTTGATTTTTGTTATATTATTCAAGGTCAGCATGCTTATCCTCTCACCAATTGGTTAAATGAAAAGTGTTTTGATCAACACTTATGTGGTTTGGTGAATGTTCCACATAGTCGAGATTTATATGCCCTTTTTTATGATGCATCAGGGGATTGTGGTTATCATGGTATTATTCAACAGGATGATTCGACCGAGCTGTGCTTGTCTTCAGTGAAAGTTGACACCCCAGTAAATGCTTACTTAAGTTTTAATCGTGATGGTTTTTCATCGCATTGTCGTGATTATAAGGCTTACTGGCAATGGGTTGCCAAACGTAATGAACAACGTTATCGCAGTAATATTGAAAATGGTAATGATTTTGATGCTAAAAATATGATGCATACCATTCGCTTATTACAAGTTGCTCATGAAATAATGACCAAAGGCACCATTACCAATAAACGCACTAATCGAAACGAACTGCTCGCCATTAAAAATGGTCAATTAAGCTATGACGAAATTATGAATATGGCCAAATCATTATTTGATGACATTGAAACCGCAACACTAACCACAACCTTACCTGAAATGCCCGATTCAGATGAAATTATTGCTCGGTTAATTAAAATGCGGGAGTGGTTATATAATCGATGGTAAGTAATAAAAAATAATCAGCTAATGAGTAAATTACAATAATTCTTTTTAATCTCTAAACAATAAAATTATAGATGTTTATTCTTAATAAACACTATACTTTCAAACAACATATTTATCACCCAAACCATTTAATTCAAGAGATTTATTTTGAATCATTCACTCTTTTTCGATGTATAAATTATAATAGATACAACTATAAAAATTATTGAATATATACAATTGAGGAAAGAGAAATCAATTACCTAAATGTTCCAAATTATAAAAATGAAATATCCAAATCATTAAGGTTATATGGAAATAAATCTCTAAATTTTTACTAAACAGGTATATGTAAATTTTTGACTTCATAGCGAACACCTGACAAATATAAATTACGTAAAAAATAATCAATTTGGTCATGTGTGTATACCCCACTTATCACGCTTTTTTTTAGTTTTACTTTTTTATTTTTAAAAGTTATAAATAATATATATATAGGATGCCATTTCCCTATCCGTCTTATCCTTTTCCATTGTATCCCTTTAGGTGGATACTTGAAATATTCGACCTTAATGATTTTAACTTCAAGATCTTGGCAAATTGGAATATAAATTTTTGGTCTAATTTTTGGTAAAATAATAATGCTTTTCTTTGTGATATGGAAAGTTGGAGTCATGCATAGCCATACTAAAATAGTAGCAGGAAAAAACCACACACCGTGAATTGAAAATAATAATTCATCAACACCTATAAATAAATTTATAACAGCTAGAAAAATAAAAACTAATAACAAAGGAGACCAAAATAAAACACCAAAAGTCAGTGCTGTTGATATAATATCCATAAAAGATTTTTTTAATGGTTTATTTTGTTTTCTTTTTGTATTCATTTTTACTATGTTTTTTAACGATGATAAATCTATTATTTTCAATGGAATTATAATTTATTATTTTATAATAATTTTTTTTAAATACCAAATTCTAAAAATCAAAATTATCCCAATGAATATGATTGAAGAATATTTTTAGTATAAAACAAATGTGTTATTGCTCTATTTCTCGATAGTTTTACTAATTAGATCATTCATCATGATCTCTATAACACTTTATCTTAAGATAACCCAATATTGATATTCATCACTTATGCTAATTAATTACTGTTCAAGTGAGTATAGTTGACGTTCTGATAACCCGTTTTTTATAACAGGAAAGCTAGATTTACACATAAAGAGAGTATGATTTACCCATTATTTTACATGATTTTGATTAACTATTGATTAACTAACATAACGGAATTGATGACCCATATGGACTATCCACAATTTTTGAGGAACAACATATTATGGCGTTTCAGTCAAGAAGCCAACACAAGTGTTGGCATTTTCTTACTACCTAATTCGCTCAACGATTTTTTAATTCAATAAAACAAAATTATTTTGTGTATATCCTTGTAACCTGATACAACCGTTTAACTACTTATATGCAACCAATACATAGCTTCATAAGGTTGCAACACCATTTCTGGCTTTAATACAGTTTGGTTTTCATAATTACCTAGCAATCTTTGCCAATGACGATTTTCTAACGCTTTAGGTAATTGCCATTTAACCGTATTTTCGGTCAGATTGGCTATCACAAGTAACGTTTGATTATTCCAATGTCTGACATAGCACCAACAATTAGCAATATCAGGCGTCAAATCTTGATAGTCACCGAAAATAAAGATCGGATACATTTTGCGTAATTTGATTAAAGTTTGATAGCAATAAAAAATGGAATTGGGATCATCAAGCGCAGCCTTAACATTGATTTTTGGATAATTGTTTGCCACCTCAATCCAAGGTTTACCTTGGCTAAATCCGGCATTGGCGGTGTTATCCCACTGCATTGGCGTTCGGCTATTGTCGCGTGACTTACTGGCAAGAATCGCTAACATGTCAGACTCTGACATACCTTCGGCAATTTTTTCTTGGTAGATGTTAAGACTTTCCACATCTTTATATTGCGAAATATGAGTAAAATGGGGGTTTGTCATCCCGAACTCTTCACCTTGATAAAGATACGGTGTGCCTTGTAGTCCATAAAGAATCATCGCTAGCATTTTTGCTGATTCGCTGTGATATTGATCTTCATTACCTAAACGTGACACAATGCGAGGTTGATCGTGATTACACCAGAAAATCGCATTCCACGCCTTTCCGTGCATACCCACTTGCCAATAGCCAAGTATCTTTTTGAGTTCAAGTAAATCGGGCTTAGCCAGCGTCCATTTTTCCCCATTTGGATAATCAATTTTTAAATGATGAAAATTAAACGTCATGGTCAACTCTTTGCCATCCAATGCGGCATATTTTTGGCAGTTTTCAAGCGTAGTAGACGACATTTCACCCACTGTTTTTAAACCATTAGGTTGAAAAACATCTCGGCTTATCTCTTGCAAAAATTCGTGTATTTTGGGGCCGTCTGTATAATATTTTCGACCGTCTCCTTGGACATCATCCAAAAAGTCTTGCTGTTTAGAGACCAAATTAATCACATCCAGCCTTAATGCATCGACACCTTTATCCGCCCAAAATTGACAGACGTTTTTAATCTCTTGGCGTACGGTTGGATTTTCCCAATTGAGATCAGCTTGCTGTTTTGCGAACAGGTGTAAATAGTATTGTCCTGATTGCTCATGCCACTGCCAAGCATTACCGCCAAATTTTGACCGCCAATTGTTGGGTTCTGAGCCGTCAGCTTTGGCATCTTTCCAAATATAAAACGATCGAAAAGGACCGGTTTTATCTAAGGCGGATTTAAACCATGGATGCTCTGTTGACGTGTGGTTAAATACCATATCCATCATAATACGAATATCACGTTCATGCGCTTGCTTAACCAATAATTCAAAGTCTTCCATCGTGCCATAAGCCGGATCAATATTATAGTAATCCGATACATCATAACCATTATCAACTTGCGGAGAGGGATAAATTGGCGTTAACCAAATCGCACTAATGCCTAGATTTTTAAGATAATCCAATCGGCTGATAATGCCTAATAAATCCCCCGTTGAACCAGTACCACTGGCTTGAAAACTTTTGGGATAGATTTGATAAATAGTACCATTTTGCCACCAAGGGATTTCGTTCGTATTCATTGTTTGCTCTTAATTATTCATCTGTCATAAATTAACCGTTCCATAATAGAACGGTTAACGGTTATTAAATCGTGTTTAGCGAATATCTAACGTACCTTTTTTCAATTTTATTTTATAAACAACTGAAGTTAAAACAATAGGTACGACAATTGCCACAACCATGGCTAATGCATAAATTCCCCAATAAATCGGTTTTATGGATAAAATGCCAGGTAATCCACCCACACCTATACCATTAGATAATACCCCAAACAAACCACAAATTAAGCCAGCAAAGGCCGCACCAATCATGGCACATAGCATAGGGAATTTATAACGTAAATTGATACCGTACATCGCCGGTTCAGTCACGCCCAGATAAGCTGATATGGCAGCAGGAACAGACACTTCACGTTCGTTATGTTTTTTACTGACTAAAATAATCCCCACCACCGCCGAGGCTTGAGCAATGTTTGATAACGCAATAATTGGCCAAATAGGTGTTCCCCCCATATTTTGGGTCATCTGCATATCTATGGCTAATGTCGTATGGTGAATACCGGTAATTACCAATGGTGAATATAAGAAACCAAAAATAGCTGATCCGATAAAAGCATAGTCTCCAGTCATCAAATATCTAACCCCATAGGCAATACCATTACCTAACATTCGCCCTAAAGGGCCTAATAAAAAATGTGCCAGAAAAACAGCAAGCAGTAGCGATACGATCGGAACAATAACCAACGTAAGATAATCAGGTATAATTTTGCGTAATCGAGTTTCAATCCACCCCAACGCTAAACCAGCAAAAATCGATGGAATCACTTGTGCTTGATACCCTACTTTTTGGATGGTGAACAACCCAAAATCCCACACTTCAGGTATTTTACTGCCAAGATCATAAGCATTCATCAATTGTGGTGAAACTAAAGTAATGCCTAATACGATACCTAAAACAGGCGAACCACCCATTTTTTTGACTGTTGACCAACAAATGGCAACCGGTAAAAAATGGAAAATCGCTTCACAAGGTAACCAAAGAAAACTATGAATAGGTACCAACCAAGTATAAGTGTCAGTAAGCGGTTTATCGTTTATAGTTGGCATGTCACCAATAACATTACGTAAGCCGAGTAATAATCCCCCTGCAATCAGTGCGGGTAATAATGGCACAAAAATTTCAGCTAAATTTGAAATTAAGCGTTCAAACCATGACATATTTTTTTTAGCTGCGGCTTTTGTTTGCTCTTTAGTCGCTTCATCAATATTTAATCGATCAATCAATAATTTGTAATAACTATCAACATCCGTTCCAATAATAACTTGAAACTGCCCGGCATTATTAAAACAACCTTTTACAAAAGGTAATTCCTCTATGGCTTTTATATCGGCTAATTTGGGATCAGACAGTGCAAATCTTAATCGTGTTAAACAGTGGGTAACACTCGCAATATTTTCTTTTCCACCCACACAATCAATCAATGCGGTTATCGATTCTGAGGTGATGTTAGGATCTTTAGCCATCTCCAAGTCTCCCTATCATAAATATTTAGCCGAATTAGCTATTAATACATTGGCTATGTTTAAATTAGGATTCAGCATAAATTGAAAAAGACAAACAATAAATGGGAACGTTCCCTATTTGTGATTGATCTCACATAATTAATAAAAAATATAATACTGTTAGATTGTTATTACTATTTATTAACAGCCAGTTGGCAAGGGATCGTCACCGTTTTAAGTTCCACCCCATTGGTTAACATTCGGAGTAATTCATGAGCGGTATAAGTTCCAGCTTTATCAAAACCTAACTCCACAGATAACGTTTGTGGAAAAAGGAAACGGAGCAATTCACTCTGCCCGATACTCGCAACAATGATATTTTTATATTGCTTTTCATGAAGATATTTATGTAAGCCTAAAGCAAGCGTTTCAGTCGCACAAACAATGGAAGAAGGTGATGATTTAATGACTGTTTGAGCAAGATGATAGCCTGATAGATAACTTAATTTTCCTAAACAAGCATTAGGGGTTATTTGATGAAGCTGACAAAAATCCAGATAAGCTTGATAACGTAATGCACCGGTAGTTTGGTCTTGTTGTTCAATACCAATAAAAGCAATATTACGCTGTTTTTGCTGATGGTATAAATGCTCAAGTAAGCAAGTTACTGCACCGATATCATCGTAACAAACACACATATGATTAGGGAATGAACGAGCAATAACCACACTCTTATTTTGCCAGAAAGACAATGATCCCTTATCTAATCCTGTAAAAGCAAAAACTACGACACCGTCAGCCTGCTTATCTTTCAACATGGCTAAATGTTCTTCAACCTTTTCAACATTAAATTGGCTTTCCATAATAATCGGGTCATAGCCATGTTGATAAAATATTGGCAGCATGCTACTGACAGCTTGATTTTCAGACATCGAGTCGAGACGAGTGACAATAATACCAATCACTTTATTGCCATAACCTCGCATTGCTCTTGCAGATTTAGACGGCGTAAATTGATATTGTTCAATAATAGCATTGACTTTATTACGTGTTGCTTCTTTCACCATTGGGTCATGGTTAATTACTCTTGAAACCGTTGATTTGCTTACTCCGCTTAGTTTGGCAATATCTTTAATGGTTAAGTGGCTCGATGACTTGCTCATAATAATTTTGCTGAATAAAGATCAATAAAATTATAGTAATATAGTTTCAACAAAATTGCGATATGGTAGCTGCTTGGATGATATTAAAAATCATGCAATATTGATATACCTAATTTAATGTCTAATGGTAGAATCAGATTAAAATTTAACAGGTCATTAGTAGTACTGTTTAACTCAATATCTCACTTTACGACAAGCTATTAAACATGAAAAAATTTTATTTACTGTTAGGTTATATCTTATTTTTTGTCAGTTTATCCGGACACGCATCAAGTAATGTCACCGAAATAGCTACCGTTAAAGAACAATTTAAAACTGCTCTATTATGTCAATCAAAGCCTTTTGCCATCGAAGATAAAAAAATCATTGCTGAACTTGAAAAACAAAAAATTACCATAAAAAAACAAACAACAAGATAATATCACTGAAATCGAATACCATTTTGAGCAACCTATCAAAATCAAGAATGTATGGGTTAATATGATTCGTTATGAAAGCGATAATTTCGTCACATCTTTTTATGCTAAAGCCAAAGGTGATATGCACAAGTTCGCTAAATTGATTGGTGCTAACGCTATATTGCGTAGCTGTGAAGAACCCATTCCATTGAATGATACAGACATATACCGAAAAGATATTACCCCTATTACGGACAATAAACTTTATCTTGATACAATAATTATTGGTCAGGATAAAGACTCAAAGCCGAATGAATTTTATGTTATTTGTTCTAAAGTTGAGGCTAATGAACCATAATTCTTTGCTTAATTAATATTATCCTATTAATTTATTTATCTTATGTATGGATAATGTGTGAATTCCATATTAGGTGGTACTTGGTTATAAACTTTTCGAGTGAATGCATCAATGCATTTTAATAGTGTCTAATCTTGATGTAAATTGCTCATGTACTTTGAGCCAATAAAGACAGCAAACACTCTCTAATTCTCATGTTTGCTTGACTTAAATCAATTGTACAAAAAAATAGCTGATGATTTTGAATGGTGGTATTTTCATTAATCGATTGATTTGTTGTTGGATATAACAGCATACCTGATGCAGAATAGGATAATCGGTCATCACTTCTTTCTTGACTTCTTACATAAGCATAAAGTTGGTACAAATGATCTGTCTTAAAAGAAAAACTGTTATGATTAAAAATTGAGGTACATTTAGTATCCACAATTAAGCGAGAATTTGTTTTGTTATTTTCTATAATTAAATCGGTAATCATTTCTGGCATAAACTGTCCAATGTTGTCCGTCGATTGGGTACATTGCCATTTAAACCTTTTTCCCGACTCGATTTGCCATTCATTTGGATTGAGATTAACCCGATAAAAACCAATTACCGCTTTCTCAAACAATAATCTTAACCACTGATCTGTTTTTTCCAACTGATTAAGTGTTTCTTTACCGAATAATTCTGTTGGAATAGACAAACTATGAACCAATTTAGCCACCGAAACTAATAGATTATCATGAGGATTTGATCGATTGAACTGATCGATAACAGGGTTGTAATAGTTAGATTTACCGATTTTTAACTCTTTAAAACGATTGGTTATTTGTTTACATTGCTTTATCAATTTATCATTAGTTAATTGCCTTAATAAAACATGGGCAGCATCATGAATATATTGATTTTTTGGTGTATTATTTGTTAATCCATCATATCGACAATGGATTTTACCTTTTTCAAGTAATAATTTACGTGTGGTAGTTAAATAATCAATTTTTCCTCTAACACGTGTTAAAACCTGCTTTTCAGGTTGATAACTGTTAGATAATGAATAACTCAATCCTTTGTGCACTGCCTTGCAATAAATTTCAGCAGTCAGCTCAACAATTTTTTCAGGATTTTCTTCAAAATTTATTCGCTGCTGTTCATCAAGCTCTTTATAATAATCTGATGCATACAATAAAAGTAACCATATGTTTCTAATAGGTATTTTATTTAATGTGGTATTTTGTTTTGTTGTCGATTTAGTATTCATTGAGATTGTTTATATGCAATCGTAATAAGTTTCATTGCTTTGTTAAGTTTATCTTTTTCATCAAACCAATACTCTTCCAATAATGGTTTAACTTCTGTATCAATAATATTTTGATACCACACTAAACCTTCACTTTTCGGTATAGCTCTATGATGAGTTAAATAACTATGACCAATAGCAAAAGCGCTTCCTAACATTCTATCTTGAGCAATGAATTCATTTAATTCATTCATTCTTTCTTTTATTTCTTCTAGAAGCTTACTATTGAGCCCTGTTTTTTTAATCATATAGCTTAACCATTTTTCTGAAAAATTAGGATCTAAAGTAAAAAACGCAAAACGTCGACGTAGTGCAAAATCGACTAATGCTAAAGAACGATCCGCTATATTCATCGTACCAATGACATATAAGTTATCAGGAATATATATTCCATTTTCATGTTCACGGCGATAGGTCAATTCTAATGCTTCACTCGGTGTTCGCTTATCCGCTTCAAGCAGTGTTAGCATTTCACCAAAAATCTGTGCCGGATTACCTCGATTAATCTCTTCAATAACCATAACATATTTAGATTGAGGATCATTTCTGGCTTGATGAATTATCTCCAAAAAAGGACCATCGATCAGCGCTAACTTACCATCACTAGCAGGACGAAAACCTCGAATAAAATCTTCATAAGATAGATTAGGATGAAATTGAATTGCTCGAATATTATTTGAATCTTTATAGCCAATTACAATATTAGCCAATCTTTTAGCTAACCAAGTTTTACCCGTACCAGGGGGACCTTGTAAAATAATATTTTTCTTTTTTGTTATACTGGATATCATTTGTTGCAATTGCTGTTTATCGATAAAACAATCTTCTTGAATTAAATCTTTTAATGTATAAGGATGCCTAACAAATAATGGATCATCAGTTAATGGTGCATCAATATCTGGTTCATTTTCCATGATTTCTCCTCTTTTTCCATCAATATTATGATTAAGTAACCGATATTTACCATTCCCCAAAAACTGAAAAAATTTTTTATCTTTCATTCGTTGTAAAGTGTAAGTTAACAAGTTACTTGTAACTCTATTATTTGGAAATTCCTCCTCAAGTTGTTGTCCGTATTTATCCAGCAACTCTTTACAATTAAAAACATTACTTCCGTTATCTTGGCAAAGTTCTTGGATGAATTGTAATAATATAATTTGCCATTGATTATTAGATGCTAAATTTTCATTAATTAATGTGCGATTTTCATATTTACGTAGTGCAGTGAAATAAAGCTCAGGAAAAGAGTGAATAGGAAAGTAATCTTCGTTAAATCTCGTTGCTAAATCATCAAGTAATTTTAGGTAAACATTACCATTAAAATGCTCTTTAGATAATCGATCATCTTTTATCAACTCCAATTCATCAGTAAGATAAGTTTTTGAAGCTTTATCCAATACGACATAGGCATGAGGACGAATCCAAAATAAGCCACTAGTTAATTGCCATGGAAAATATGATTGCGACATGACTAAGTCAAATTTTTGTTCAAACTCATCTTGATAGTTTTCATCAACATTAGAAAATTTCAGTGCAATATCATAAAATTCCCACAAATTATCAATCTCTTGTTGTTGATTTTCGGAGTTGGTAAAAAACCAAGATAGTTGATTATTAAGTAATGGTATGCCCTCAAAAGAGTTAGGGACAGATTCTTCAATATTAAGAAATTCAGCCCACTTTTTAGCGATTTCTATTCTTGTCGTTTCTTTAATATGACGATTAAATGTTCCTAATACAGTAAATGGACAAATATCCTGTAAACCTTTATCGAGTAAATAAGACAGCTTAAACTCGGTGGCCAGCTGATTGACAAATTCCATTAATATTGAACGTTTGCTTTTGTCTAGATAAATTAATAAATTATCTGCAATAGCTTCATAAAAACGTACCCAACTGAACAATTGGGTACGATTGGCAACATCACCATAACGTGATCGCCAATAAGGCGCATTCCGAAAATAGTCAATATCCTGTGGTTCATTATAGAAAGTAAAATTGATTAATTGTTTTGATAACCATTCATCATCTTTAACACTCCAAATAGTAGCCATATTGGTATAAAAAAACCATTTTTTATTCAAATTCTTTTTTTGCCAATTAACTTCTAATAACTTTCCATCACCATAATTTTTTGTCACAATACCGGTCGCTTTAATCTCCATGACCGAAACAGCTTGACCTTTATTATCAAAGGGTAAATTCTTTTTTAAATTATAAGTGGATTTGATCGCAACTCGATCACCAACTGAAATGGTTCGTACGGTATTTAAGTATTTATTATCGTAACCATTTTCCCAAATACCTAATTTAACAAAACGTTCTGTTTGGTCTTCACTACCATTAAATTTAGCGCTTAAAAACCAATATGTTTTTATTGCTTCCAATGTTTTTCCTTTCAAAAGTAGATAATCTATTGTAAAGATAAATTTTTGAAACGAAGTTTAACTTAAAACAAGATAAAAAAGTGAACAAATCTAATTAAATATGTGATATAGGTCAAATTTTCAAAAAAATCTTAAATAACTATTAATATCATTAACAAAACGATCATTAAATATAATTGGCAAAAAATAGCTTTTTATTCATGTTAAAAACCTATTTCTTAACACATTGCCTTAATTTATAAGCACTTCCCCACGCTAACATGGCGTCATGCACTTGTTTTAAACTTTGTCCGACTTCGGTTAAAGTATATTCCACTTTAGGAGGTACTTGGGCATAGACTTTGCGATGAATTAATCCGTTTTTTTCCATTGCACGTAGGTGCTGAGTTAAGACTTTTTGCGATATTCCGTTTAAGGATTTTTTTAATTCGCCAAAGCGTTTAGTGCCCGTTAATAAATCACGAACAATTAATACTTTCCATTTATCG
The DNA here is from genome assembly GCF_046635805.1 of Gilliamella sp. CG13. Classification (NCBI taxonomy): domain Bacteria; kingdom Pseudomonadati; phylum Pseudomonadota; class Gammaproteobacteria; order Orbales; family Orbaceae; genus Gilliamella; species Gilliamella sp. CG13. The sequence continues at coordinate 98,250 of NZ_JBIDFM010000005.1, read as the reverse complement.
CCCATTAGCATAAGCGTAGTTTCGACGGGACAAGGGGGTAAATTTTCATTGAGAGACATAATAAAAATCCTTTAAATTCAATTATAGTATTATTTTGGTAACTATATTACTGTTCAGTACCTACTTTACAATAGATACTTTGAATATTAATCTAAAAATATTCATTACTTAACGATTTTTGTTTACAAAACCTAAAACCAGAATCCAACAATATTATTAAATTAATAAAGAATAAAGGAGTCAAAAAGATGAAAATAGCTGTTATTGGTGCAAGTGGTAAATCAGGCAGTCTGATAGTTAAAGAAGCGATTGCGCGTGGGCATGACGTGACAGCGATTGTTCGTCATCAAAATGCGCATGTCGATCCCAAGGCGAAAGTTTTAGTGAAAGATTTGTTTGATCTGACTTATGAAGATTTGAAACCTTTTGATGTTATTGTCGATGCATTTGCGACATGGAGCCTTGAATCACTGCCTCAACATCAAACAAGTTTAAAACATTTAACTGACATTTTAAAAGGTAAACCTAACCGTTTATTAGTTGTTGGTGGTGCAGGTAGTTTATATGTCAATCCTGAACATACTGTTCGTTTAGTTGATACACCCGAGTTTCCAGAAGAATTCAAACCATTAGCTAATAATATGGCTAAAGCACTTGATGAATTAAAAAAATGTCAGGATGTGAACTGGACTTACTTAAGCCCAGCTATTGAGTTTATTGCCGATGGCGCAAGAACAGGTCACTACAAAGCAGGCGGTGAACAGGTTTTATTCAACACTCAAGGAAAAAGCCAAATTAGCTATGCTGATTATGCCATTGCCATGGTTGATGAAGCAGAAAATGCCAAACACATTAAACAACGTTTTACGGTTGTGACAGAATAAGATAAAAATCTATTTTATATAGTGAACAGCTGATGCCTGTTCACTATTTCATAGCGCTTTTTATAGATAAACTTCAATTTGAGTTTTATTAATCAGATTTCTGGTATTATTCTGTACCAATTTGACAAGTCATTTTAATTTCTCGATTATCCGTGATTTCTAAGTTTGACAACACCACTAGCTGTGGAAAATGGGGTCTTAAAAATTGTGATAACATCGGTCTTAATGTGTGGTTAACCAAGAGTACAGGCGGTGCACCAATGGCATCTTGCTGATTTAAAGCTTGCTTCACTTGTTGAATAATATGATCCGCCAGTCCCGGTTCAACATTACTGGTATTTTGGAGTGCTTGTAGCAACAACCGCTCCAAATTCACATTTAAACCAATAACATTAATTGCCCCATTCCCCGGAAACCATTGTTGTGTTATCACTCTTCCTAAAGCTATTCGCACTAAGCTAAGCAATTGATAAGCATCGTTTTGATTCGGTGCATGTTCGCTTATGGTTTCGATAATTGTGCGCATATCACGTATTGACACTTTTTCGGCGATTAAATTTTGGAGTATTTTATGAAATGTCGTTAACGTAATGACGCCCGGTATAAAGTCCTCCAGCAATTCAGGAATATCTTGTTTAACATGATCCAATAACTCTTGTGTTTCCACTCGTCCTAATAAATCACTGGCGAACTGTTGTAACAAATGATTAAAATGCGTCGCAATCATGGTGCTGGTATCAACAACGGTATAACCTAAGATTTGAGCATTTTCTTTATTACTTGCGTCTATCCATACCGCAGGTAAACCAAACGCAGGCTCGGTAGTGGGTATTCCGTCAATGGTTTCTGCCACATTCCCCGGATTAATCGCTAACCATTTGTTATTTACGATTTCACCTTTTCCTATTTCTCCGCCTTTAATAAATAATTTATATTGATAAGGCGCGAGCGATAAATTATCTCGGATATGAACTTGAGGCGGCAAAAAACCAAACGTTTGAGCAAACTTTTTCCGTAAACTGCGTATCCGACCCAATAATTCACCATTCTGAGTCTGATCTACCATAGGAATTAATCCATACCCCACTTCCATTGCTAAAATATCTTCAATACTGACGTCCGACCAAGATGCTTCAATATTACTCGGTGTCGTTGCTTGCGTATCAACTTGCTTAGTGCTGGCAGTCGTATCATTTTTCTTCTGCTTATTAAGCCACCAAGACAACACAACTAATATCGCAGTAAACAGTAAAAACACTAGATTTGGCATACCCGGAATCAAACCCAATAATCCAATGACTACCGCAGTCAAGATTAATACTTGTGGATTTTTAAACAACTGGTTTAGCATCTGTTCACTGATGTTTTCTTGTGATGTCACTCTTGTCACGATCACGCCAGCAGCCGTTGAAATAATTAAAGAAGGGATTTGAGCAACCAGACCATCACCAATAGTTAATAATACATACGTCTGACTCGCATCCGCTAGTGCCATACCATGTTGTACAACCCCTACTAACAGCCCACCGATAATGGTAATTGCCATTATCAATAAGCCAGCAATCGCATCCCCCCGAACAAATTTACTTGCCCCGTCCATTGAACCATAAAAATCGGCTTCTTGGGTGACTTCGGCTCGACGTGCTTTGGCTTCGTCTTCACCAATCAATCCAGCATTTAGATCCGCATCAATTGCCATTTGCTTACCGGGCATACCATCTAATGCAAAACGAGCACCGACTTCGGCTATTCGCCCAGCCCCTTTGGTAATAACCATAAAATTAATAATCACCAAAATGATAAAGACCACAATACCTATCGCAAAATTGCCACCTACCAGAAAATGACCAAAAGCTTCAATCACCCGACCTGCGGCATGACTGCCAGTATGACCTTTTAACAGAACAACCCGCGTTGAGGCAACATTCAATGATAAACGTAATAAAGTCGCAAACAATAACACGGTTGGGAAAGCAGCAAAATCAAGTACACGCTTAGTAAACAATGCCACAATCAAAATAATAATTGATAACGCAATATTGAAGGTAAAAAACAGGTCTAAAATAAACGCAGGTAACGGTAATACCATCATTGAAAGAATCAATAAAATTAGCAGTGGACCTGCTAAAATTTGATAATGCCCTTTTTTAAGCCCATTGGTTGATAAAAACGAAACTATTTTATTTTTAATCATGTAATTAATTACCGCCTTGATTGATTTTCTGCTAATGACTCAGGTACCGGCAAATTGTTAGGTGTAATCGGTTTATCACCGCCAAATTTATGCCACCGTTTTAATTGATAAACCCAAGCAAGAATTTGCGCAACAGCTGTATATAATTCGGTTGGAATGGTCTCGCCAATTTCACCATAACGATATAAGGCCCTAGCCAGTGGTGGTGCTTCTAATTGTGGAATATGATGTTGATTGCCGATCTCCCTGATTCGTAAAGCAATTTGATCGGTTCCTTTTGCCAATACTTTAGGGGCTATCATGGTTTTTTCATCATAATGTAAAGCAACCGCATAATGAGTCGGGTTGGTTACAATGACATTTGCTTTAGCGACATCTTTCATCATGCGACGCCTTGCCATGGCTTGCTGCATCTGCCGAATACGGCCTTTTATTTGAGGATTCCCCTCTTGCTCTTTAAACTCATCTTTAATTTCCTGTTTTGACATCATCAATTTTTTTAAATTACTCCAAATCTGATAAAAGATATCAAAACCGACCATCGGAATAAGTGACATCACCATGAATAATCCACAAATCAAAATAAGATCTATCGCTTTTGTTAATGCACTATTTAAATACATTTTTGGAAGAGAAAGCAGATTTGGAAATAAGTCGAATAATAACAATGAAGCAGCTATCGTGATTAATATGACTTTTAGCATACTTTTAAATAATTCCGCTAAAATTCGGCGACTAAACATCCGCCCAAAACCAGAAATCGGATTCAACTTTTTAAAATTGGGTTTAATTGATTGCCAACTAAATAACAAGCCACCCACACAAAGCGGCGCCACAATAGCAAAGATAGCCAAGGCAAAAAACAGAGGAACAATAGCCCAAAAGCCTGCGGTCATTAACTCAATCAAATTGGTCAGAATACGAGATTCATCATTTACACGAAAAGAGACCTGCATCGCAGTTTTTATTATGATGATTAACTTCTGGACTAATGCAGAACCCATTAACCACAAAAGCATAATGCCCACCAACAAAATAATGACGGAAGTCAATTCTCGTGAACGGGGTATCTGTCCCTTCTCTTTAGCTTTTTTTAGTTTGCTATCGGTGGGGCGTTCGCTTTTATCTACATCACTTTCATTAGCCATGATAGGGGTTAATAGTATCTAACTGTCTAAATAGAAATAAAATAGTCACAGTATGTACTTAACACACTAAAGTTATTGGCTTGATTAAACGACAAATTAAGGTGTATTTAACGCGTTTACACTGAACACACCGCAATTATCATTAAACTTTTGCTCGTTTTGATGAGATTGTTTCGGTTTGTTGATAACCATTATTGGTATAAACAACCGGATTATGAATACTTTTTAAATGATCGATAGTTTGCTGAGTACGATGCATACGATTTTGAATAATCAAACCATTATCACGATTGATATTCGCTAATAACCGCGTAGTGGTTGTAATGGATTGCCATTGCTCTGCCAGTTCTGGATTTTCACTATAAGGGGAAGATAGATTGAGTTGTTTACTAGTATTAATTCGTTTTTCATCTAATAATTTTAATTCAATAAGTAATTGACTCTTTTTATTGATGATTTCATTGAGTTGATTGATAGAACTGTTTTCAATAAGCACTTGTTGCTCGGTCTGCAAAATGTCTGAAAGTGTTTGTAACATGACGGTTATTTTACTTAAGATGTCATTTAATTCTAACATTTTTATTTCCTTTCAAACTTTACTAACTATTCAATATTTTCAATCATCTGTTTGATAAGTTCATCAGCTATTTTTGTGGTGTTTATCACTAATTTACCTTCAGTAATAGCCTGTTTTATGTTATCAACTTTTTCCATGTCAATGTCATTATGCGTAGACTGTAAAAGCGATAAGGTATTTTGACTTAATGTCACATTAGCACTGCTGGTCAGGCTATTTTCTGTCTGCTGAGATGATCGTGGGCTTTTTTGTTGCTCATTGATAACATCACGATTAAGTAATCCTGCTATTGTCGTTACCGATTTAGTCGCTTCTATACTCATAAAATACCTTTGATCAAAAATTTAATGATTTGTTTAGTCTAATTATCGGCAAAAATAAAAAAATCATTAATTTTATTTATCGAAAATTGTCACACCTTCTTGCGTAACAATACCTTCAACAATATTGCCAGAATTAAGCTTTACACTAATATGATCATCTAAGGCGCCATTATTAAGAGATTTACCTTTTGTTGCAATCACATACCCCTCTCCATTAATCAAGACTTTCACCATTTGACCGGCCTTGATGTGCCAATTTTGTTGCAGCATTGAAGTTCGAATTGGCTCATCAAGCTCAATGTTACGTAATGCAATATGATTAATAATGTGCTGTTTATTTAAAATTACCGAATTGGCTAGAAGATCAAGTCGCCCCAATTTTGACCGTATCAGTGCATCAGTAATGATCGTTCCTGCACTTATAGGTTTATCAGCGACAAAATAACGTCCCTCAGCACTGACTTTTATTTGCAAATACTGCGTTTTATTACCACATTTAACGCCAATGGTCATCGTACCCCACTGTTTTTTATTGTTCAGTAGTGTAATTTTGGGCTCATCACACATTAACTGCGGTTTAGGCGATATATAAGATATCGAAATATTATCGACAGGAACCGTTATATGTTTTGAAACTAAATCATTCACCGCTCTTTCAAATGAATCAGCCATCGCCATATTGGTCACCAATAACAGTGAAATAAGCTGTATTAATCTAATAACCTTAATCATATTTGCTTGTTTTAAAATTATTTGTAAGCCGATTTTACTGTATGAACAATTTTATTGAATGTTGAAATAAGGACAATTTTTGTTGTTATTTATACGATGAGTTTTTTTTGATTCACATAAAATTTTAAATATCAAACAAAGTGAGACAATTTTATGCTGAATAAATTAGACACCTTTATTAATTTTCATCAACAAGCATTAAATGTACGTGAAAAAAGACAAACTATCTTAGCATCAAATATTGCTAACAGTGATACACCGAATTATCAAGCGCGTGATATTGATTTTAATGCCGAATTGAAAAAAGCACTAACTCATCAGAATAGTCGCCATCAGCTACAACTTAACGTAACGTCGACTCAACATATACAGATCAATGCACCTGCTATGACAAATGTAAATATGCTTTATCGTATTCCTTATCAAGCATCAGCGGACGGTAATACGGTCGAAATGGATCAAGAACGCACAGCATTTATGGATAACAGTATCCACTATCAAAGCAATTTAACTTTTTTAGGTGAACAATTTAAAAATGTAATGTCTGTATTACAGCAAGGATAATCAATATGAGTTTTTCAATTTTTGCAATTTCTGGCTCGGCCTTAATGGCACAAACTCAGCGAATGAATGTCAGCGCCAGTAATTTAGCGAATGCTGACAGCATCACCAGCACATCAGGAAAAGCATACCAAGCAAAACAAGTTATTTTTCAGGTGGATAATAACGGTGAGCAAAATAGTATTGCTGGCGTTAAAGTCGCCCAAGTGATTGAAGACCCGTCACCTATGAACTTAGTTTATGAGCCACATCATCCATTAGCCGATGAGAAAGGTTACATCCAAAAACCCAATGTCGATGTTGTTGCCGAAATGGTCAACACCATATCAGCATCACGCAGCTATCAAGCCAATGTCGAAGTCATTAATACCGCCAAAAGCCTAATGTTAAAAACATTGACATTAGGTCAATAGCAAGGAGTGATAGATGGGTGTAACAAATGTGTCTGTATCCGAATCGGTAGGCGTAAACGGTGTTCAAACCAAACAAAAAAGTACAACTGATGGCAATTCCAGTAAAGAATTACAAGATAACTTTTTAACGCTACTGATTGCCCAGATGAAGAATCAAGATCCAACCAATCCAATGGATAATAGCCAATTAACCTCGCAACTTGCTCAAATTAACACATTAGCGGGGATTGAAAGATTAAATACCACGCTAGGCATGGTGTCTGGGCAAATTGACGATAGTTTATCGGTCAATGCCAGCAACATGATTGGTAAAGGGGTAATGGTACCTGGCAATAAAATTTTAGTGGCGACCTCTGAGCTTGAAGGTACTGATAACGAAACCGAAACCATTACCACACCATTTGGTTTTGAGCTAATGCGTGATGCTGATTCAGTCATCATTACGATTTTAGATGAAAATGGTAATGTCGTACGTGAAGTCGATTTAGGTTCGATTCCTGCTGGAGTTAGCTCCTTCACTTGGGACGGTCAGCTAAACGATGGCACCACCGCACCCGATGGCAGTTATACCTTTTCGGTCAATGCCAGTTACGATGGGCAAAAAGTATCCTCAACGTCACTTGGCTATTCGGTTGTCTATGGTGTGATAAACAGTAAAGTTAATAATAAAGTATTACTCGATTTAGGAATACTTGGTTCAATTAGTATTGACGAAGTACGTCAAATTCTTTAAGGGAGATGAAATTCAAATGGGATTTTCTCAAGCAATTAGCGGCATGAATGCTGCATCAAAACAATTAGACGTCATTGGTAATAATATTGCCAATTCTGCAACCGTTGGCTTTAAAAGTGCGAGTATCTCATTTGCCGACATGTATGCCGGATCAAAAGTTGGTATGGGTGTGAAAGTTGCAGCCGTCATGCAAAATTTTGGTGACGGAACAACAACCGCCACTAACAATAGTTTAGATGTTGCTATTTCTGGCAATGGTTTTTTTCGCTTAGTGGATAGTAGTGGACAAATTTATTATAGCCGTAATGGTCAATTTCAATTAGATGCCGAGCGCAACATCATTTCGGCGGATGGTTTGCAACTCACTGGCTACTTAGCCACCGGCACACCGCCACAAATTGCACAAGGTGCAGCACCGGGGCCGCTTAAAATTTCGCAAGAAATGTTAAATGCTGCCGCAACAACAAAAGCATCATTACAAACTAACTTAAACTCAAATAGTACAGTACCTGAAAAACAGCCTATTAATGCACTTGATGCCGATACGTTCAACTACTCAACAACGCTGACAACTTACGATTCGCTCGGTAATCAACGTAATGTACAACTGTTTTATGTCAAAACAGCCGATAATCAATGGGATGTGCATTATCTTGACAGCAGCGACCCGAATGCAACATTACAAAAAATGGGGCAAATGGAATTTGATTCATCCGGTAAATTAATCAGTGATCCAGAAATGACCGTAAATATTAACGGTATTAATGGCTCGGCTGACAACACCTTTACACTATCACTGGCTAATAGCTCTCAACAAAATATGGGCAAAGAAGTGGGCAGTATCAAAACCCCTGTCGTTGATGGTTATGCACCGGGTGACTTAGTCGGGTACAACATCAATAATGATGGATCGATTTACGGTATCTATTCTAACCAACAAACCATGTTGTTAGGTCAAATTGCGATGGCGGATTTTGCCAATGTTAACGGACTAGAGTCAGCAGGCAATAACAATTGGCGTTCAACACTTCAATCCGGCGCTGAAGTATTAGGTATCGCAAACTCAGGCACGATGGGCGCATTGACCAGCGGTGCAGTAGAATCATCCAATGTGGATATGAGTCAAGAATTAGTCAACATGATTGTTGCCCAGCGCAATTATCAATCTAATTCACAAACCATAAAAACGCAGGATCAGATACTCAACACATTGGTTAACTTGCGTTAATTAAGGAATAAATTATGGATCGCGTTATTTATACAGCCATGTCGGCAGCAAGTCAGACTCTTCATCGACAAGCAATAACCAGTAATAACCTAGCCAATGTTTCAACATCAGGCTTTCGTGCCCAATTAGCCGCAATGAAAGCGGTACCTATTGTTGGCAGCACTATGCCAACCCGAACAATGGTCACAGCAACCACCCCCACATTTGATGCCAGTATGGGGGCATTTAATTATACTGGTCGAGAATTAGATGTTGCTTTAGCCGAAGATAACTGGTTAGCGGTACAACTTGCCGATGGTAGTGAGGCTTATACCCGTAATGGTGCGATCCAAATTGATGAAGAAGGTACATTGCGTGTGCAAGGATACCCTTTAATGGGTGATGGCGGTGTACTAACTGTTCCGCAACAATCAAAAGTCAGTATCAGTTCAGACGGGACTTTATCAGCTTTAGGCGCAGGTGATAAACCGACCACCATAGCCCAAATGGGTAAAATTAAAAAAGTCCAACTTAAACCCAACGAAATAACTCGCGGTGATAATGGTTTGTTTCAATTGACTGAACAGACACGCAATGCCCGTGGCGCCGTATTACCCGATAATCCCAATGCCAAATTGATGTCGGGCGTATTGGAAGGCAGTAATGTTAATCCCGTTGTCGCAATGGTTGATTTAATCAGCCATTCTCGCCATTTTGAAATGCAAATGAAAGGGATCACAACCGCTGACGAAAATGCTCAAAAAGCGAATCAAATATTATCACTGACTTAATTAGGAGTATCACCAATGATTAAATCACTCTGGATTGCCAAAACCGGTTTAACCGCACAACAAATGAATATGGATATTATTTCCAACAATCTAGCCAATGTCAGTACCAGTGGTTTTAAACGGCAAAGAGCAGTATTTGAAGATCTGCTATATCAAACTGTTCGCCAACCGGGCGCACAATCTTCAGAACAAACTACCTTACCGTCAGGCTTACAAATTGGCACAGGGGTAAGACCGGTTGCCACCGAACGAATTCACAGCCAAGGTAATTTAGAATTAACCGACAACAGCAGTGATATTGCTATTAATGGACAAGGCTTTTTCCAAGTGCTATTACCAGACGGAACCCAAGCTTATACCCGTAGTGGCGCATTTCAAGTTAACCAAAATGGACAACTCGTCACCGCCAACGGGTATGAAATTCAACCAACCATTAATATTCCCGCAAATGCAATTAAAATGACGGTCGCGCGTGATGGTATTGTCAATGTCACCCTTGCCAACCAATCCTCACAAGTGCAAGTAGGTCAACTGACATTACACACCTTTATTAATGATGCGGGACTTGAAAGCATGGGGGAAAATCTTTACTTAGAAACCGAAAGTTCTGGTGCGCCGACTGAAAACACCCCCGGCCTAAATGGTGCAGGATTGCTATACCAAGGTTATACCGAAACATCGAATGTCAATGTTGCCGAAGAGCTGGTAAATATGATTCAAGTACAACGTGCTTATGAAATTAACAGTAAAGCGATTTCGGCATCCGATCAGATGCTACAACGATTAAATCAGTTATAAATTAATACCATGATAAACGTGATGAAATCCCTGTATATCGTGATCGCTGCGCTGTGCTTAGTGAATTGCGCACAGTTACCGAAAAAACCATTAGTCAAAGGTGAAACGAGTATCGTTCCGCAAATGCCAGAAATTGTTAACACCAGCGGCTCTATCTATCAAGCAGCACAACCAAGTAATTTTGGTTACCAACCCATGTTTGAAGATCGCCGTCCACGCAATATTGGTGATGTGCTAACCATAGTATTACAAGAAAACGTCAGCGCTAGCAAAAGCTCATCAATCAATGCCGGACGTAATAGTTCACTGAATTTAGGGGTAAAAGCTGTGCCCACTTTTTTAGATGGACTGGTTGGACGGGGAAAAGTCGAAACAGACATGTCTGGCGGTAATGATTTTAAAGGATCTGGAGGAGCAAACGCTAAAAATACCTTTAGCGGAACTATTACTGTCACCGTACAAGATGTCATGATAAACGGCAATTTAAAAGTCATTGGTGAAAAACAAATTGCGATAAATCAAGGAACGGAATTTATACGATTTTCAGGTGTAGTTAACCCTCGAACAATTAGCGGCAATAATACCGTTATCTCAACACAAGTAGCCGATGCCCGTATTGAATATGTCGGAAATGGTTACATCGATGAAGCACAAACTATGGGTTGGCTACAGCGTTTATTTCTCAATCTTTCACCGTTTTAACGAGTCTTAGCATGATAAAAAAATTACCTACTCTTATCTGTTTTATCTTAATGATGATTTTAGCGATACCTTATAGTTACGCTGAGCGCATCCGTGATCTAGTCACCATACAAGGGGTACGTGATAATGCGTTAGTAGGTTATGGCATTGTGGTGGGACTTGATGGAACAGGCGACCAAACCTCGCAAACACCGTTTACGATTCAAAGTATCACCAATATGTTATCTCAATTAGGCATTACTGTTCCAACAGGCAGCAATATGCAACTCAAAAATGTTGCCGCCGTTATGGTCACAGCAAAATTACCCGCTTATGCACGAGTAGGACAACAAATAGATGTCGTGGTATCCTCACTGGGTAATGCCAAAAGTTTACGAGGAGGCACATTAATTATGACGCCGTTAAAAGGCGCAGATAACCAAGTATATGCGATTGCTCAAGGTAATCTTTTTCTGGGCGGAATGGGCGCAAGTAGTGGCGGAAGTAGTGTAAGTGTCAATCAATTAGCTGGCGCGACAATCCCGAATGGTGCAACGATAGAACGTGAATTAGACATGCGATTAGATGAACAAGACATTATTCACCTACATCTGAATCAATTCGATTTTACTCGTGCCTTAAAAATCTCCGAAGCAATTAATAAATTACAAAAAAACACCGCAGTGGCACAGGACGGCACGACGGTGACAGTCAAAATGCCTGTTACCAGTCAAGAACGGGTTAAATTATTATCACGAATACAAAATCTTGAAATTGGTGCAACGCCGATCTCAGCCAAAGTTGTTATTAATACTCGTACTGGGGTTGTGGTCATGAATCAAAAAGTCCAGTTGGATAACTGCGCTGTCGCCCATGGTAACTTATCGGTTGTCGTCAATAATAGACTCAAAGTTAACCAACCCAATACACCTTTAGCGGGTGGGGAAACAGCGGTCACACCTGAAACACAAATTGCGGTTGAAGAGCAAGGTGGTGCATTGCAAAAAGTCACTGCAGGGGTGAATTTAAATAGTGTAATTAAATCGCTCAACTTACTGGGTGCCAATCCGACCGAATTAATGTCAATCCTTGAAGCACTTAAAAAAGCCGGTTGCTTACATGCTTCGTTAGAAACCATTTAGATATAAAAAATAGAATATGAATAATTTGATTAATCAATCTGTTCACCGCTTTGCCTATGATGTAAATGGACTAAATCAATTAAAGCGCGATGTGGCAAAAGGGACTAACCAAAGTATTAAACAAGTTGCTGAACAATTTGAAACGCTATTTATTAATATGATGATGCAATCAATGCGTAAAGCAGTGCCGGACAGTGGATTATTCAATCAACCTGCAACACAACTCTTTACCTCGATGTTTGATCAGCAAATTGCTCAGCAAGCAGCAGGTAAAGGGTTGGGGCTTGCTAATATCATTACCAAGCAACTCACGCATGGCAAACCTTTGTCACCAAATGTATCATCGTCGGGCACTATTCCTATTCAACCCCAAAAATCGTCGCAACAACCTAACCTTAAACTTGCACAATCTTTATTTAGCAACGCATCAGCGACTGTTACGCCTGAAGCATTAGGACAAATGCTTTATCATAGCCATAAAATCGATAATGCTTCAAAAATAAATGCATCAGAAATCACATCGTTAAAACCTGCCGATAAGGCAAATCAAGATCATGTAACCGCATTTATCAAAGAATGGCTTATTCCTGCTCAACAAGCTTCTAAAAGTTCAGGTATACCTTACGAAGTTATCATAGCGCAAGCTGCACTAGAAACAGGTTGGGGACAAAAACTGATTAAAACCGCAGATAACCAATCAAGCCATAATTACTTTGGCATCAAAGCCACGCCGACATGGCAAGGTAATGCGACTCGCTTAACAACACAAGAATTTATCAATGACCGAATGATAAAAATTCAAGATAATTTTAAAGTCTATACCAGTAAACAACATGCATTAACTGACTATATCAATCTATTAACCAAAAGCCCTCGCTACCAAGCGGTGGTCAAAGCACCCGATGCAAGAACCGCCGCCAAAGCATTACAAGCAGCCAAATACGCAACCGATCCCAACTACAGTGACAAGCTCATACAAATTATTGCGCGTATAGAACAAATTGCTCAAACACACCCCACCACCCATATAACAAGTTTTAAACGAATTATGTTTAATTGATTGACTAAAAGAACCAATCTAACGAGTAACATTTTACAATTAACAACCTTTTTTAAAACACAATATGGGTTGTTTATGAATGCAATAATCGCATAGTCATAAATGCCTTATATTGTTAGTGATCACCTTGATTACTAACAAGCTGCTCACCATGTTTAATCACTTATCTCGATAATTTTAATCAAAAAAAAGTTGCATTGTTGAAAAAAAAGACGTATTTTAACTAGACTAATTTTTATACTGATAGTGATATGATTCGGTAAAAAATTATCACTATCGAACACCAAAGGAATGCACAATGAACACAAGGAAATCGACAATAAACAAGCAAAATTTTTTAATCGACGTTTTGTCGCTTAATCACAATTTGTTCACCATTGTTAATTTTAAGCAATTGTCGATTTTAATCATGTCTGTCATTAACCATAACAGGTTACCCCTAAAACTAACCACCTTTCGCGTTTTATCAATCAATCATGTTAAAACAACCCTTTTTAAAAATTGGTTGAAAAAACTCAATAAAAATACCAATAGTCTTAAACAATCCACTCAATGGCATTACGTATTTTATCAATGGTATAGAACATCAGCTCATGGATTAAATAGTGAAAAAATCAAAATTAACAATAACAAAAATAACTCAATTATAGTAAAAAGATTACCCAAGGAGTTAATTTATGACGGATAAAAATAGCTATGATGATGTCATTGCCTGTGTTGAAGGCGTAATTGGAGTACCGGAAAAATCGACTGATGTCATGAAAACCCACGTCGTTGATGTACCTGCACCATTGCCATGTATTGTGATTTTAATTCACGGCGTTAACGATGTAGGCGAAGCATTTCCTAATTTAGATAAAGGCATTTGTGCGGGGTTAAACAAACGGTTAGGACGTAACGATTTAAAACCCAATAAATGGAAATGGACGCAAACCGACCATGAAAATTTTTCGCCCAGAATGCAAATGTTTACAGAATGGACAGAACCCAAGATAATTAAGGTGCCATTAAAACCGTGTGAGGAAAAACATAAAGGTAACTCGCCAATTATCCCTTTTTACTGGGGGTATCGACCGGTTGATATTGATAGTTATTACGCTGAACAAAAAGCGTACGAAGAACGACTAAAAAAAGACAAAAAAGCCGAACTACCCTATGATGCTTATTGGGTTGAACGTGAAACCAAAGAACTAAAAGACATGTTTGGTTTTTCCAAATTAAGTAGTGATCAATTTGGTAACTGGATCGATCACCTTTTTACGCGTAATGGTGGACCGTTTTCTGACGCCACCACCTGCATACCCGATATGTACGGTCCCGGTTTAACATCTATGACAAATTTCGTGGCTACATTAGGGTCACCAAAAGGGTCAAAAGCTTATGAAAATCCGCACCGAATCTATATGGTATTCGCTGCTTATCGATTAGCTAAATTAATAAAAGAGATTAGGGATGATAACAAATTAAAACATGCGCCAATTAATATTGTTGCCCACAGCCAAGGCACCATTATTACTATGTTAGCTAATCTTATGCTTAAAGACGAGGATTACTTACCGGCAGACTGCGTGATTATGGCTCACTCACCGTATGCGTTTGACGGCACATTTTTAGAAGGGCAATCAAAAGAACTGGGCATGGCGGTACAAACCAATAAAGCACGGGAACAGACCTTTATCAATTTTGTAGAAGCTATCAAAGATGGACAGAGTTTACGGGAAAAGAAATTTGATACTCCTGAAGTATTAATTGAAAAATACGTGGCATCGCCCCCAACAAAACCCGATTTACTCAATCCTGCCACGCCTGATTACGATTTTACCAATCCGCTGTATTGGCGTGACAATTTCGGTAAAGTGTATAACTACTTTAGTCCTAATGATCAGGTCGTTTCGTTAAAAAGCATTCAAGGAATGGGTTGGCAAGGCATACCTAACTACGTTTTTAAACAGTGTGGGGACAAATTAAGGCAACGCGCTTTTGGGCATGGTTTTCCGGTGGGTGAAAATCCTGATAAGTTTATTTTTTTTAGACCCAGTGGAACATTCAAGATTGATTTGCCCAACTATATTGATAGAAAAGCTTTGCACAACAGATATTTAGAAATTGTTAATGATAATAAAATTACAACGAGAGTCTTTTTAACCCAAGATGAAATTTCGCTAATTAATCAACATAATCCGGTTAAAAACGGTCGTTATCATAACGGCTATTACGATATACTCAAAAGTAAACTCATTATTCAATACAAAATAAATGACGAAGACTTAGAACGATTAAAACAAGATCAACAATCCGGGCTTTATTCGCCAACAGAAACAGGGTCAGATAGTGTTTTTGATGCTAACCGATACAGTAATGCTAGCTACGCAGTAGAGGAGCAGTTAAAAGTAAATGGCGAACAAGTACCCGAACCCATTACCTACACCGGCTGTGGAAAAAGCCCTCAAACTGAGTTAGCCAAAGCAATTTATTATCATGATCTGTTTATCCAACAAGATAAATATAGACATTACGAAAATGATTATAAGAAATCGGAACATTATAAGCCTTACCCGAAATATGAATTTGAATATCGGGGACCTAATCGCCCCAAAAAGTCAGTGTTAGGATCGATGGTTTATAAAAACGTTATAGATAATCATTACCAATGGAAAAGAGATCGAGAAGCAGAGCACCCTGAATGGAAAAACGTTGTCCACTACCGATTTACCGACGACCCTTATAAATTTGAAGTTTGGTGTTTTCCTGATGAAGACGAAATCAGACAAAGGATTTATGAAGACGTAAAAACCCAAGCATCTACACCCGTGGATAGCAGCCACCACTCTGGCATAACCCTACACGAACAGGTACCATCGCATATTATGGCGTATGACCTTGCCCTTGGCGAAGTTAGTATTGCAAGTAAAGCCAATCAGCGAACTTGGCATCGGCTAATTAATAATGCCGACTGGCGGTCGCGTCAAAATGAAGAGAAAGAAACAATAATCTACCAAATTTCGGGGATTTTACCTGATGGAATTAAGAAGAGTATGAATCTTTTAAAAGGCACTGTACCTAAGAGCGTAGTGAATGAATTTAGGTTTGTTTTTTCGTTAGAAGGGACTTACTCGCTAATGAAAGATACTGTCACCAACTTACCAACTAAAATCCCTGATATTACTAGAAAACACTACCCATATATGTTTGATAAAGATATACAATGGCCAATGCCTGAACCTATCACCAAAAGGAGAAAATAAATGATTATTCTAGCAATATTGCTTACCTTAATTGGAGGAATAAGCTTTTCTTGGTTATTCATTAAGCGATATCATTTAGGTTGGCAAGTACTCAGCTATCTTATCTATATTTTTAGCATACTCGCTATTTCACCCATTACCGATTTGCAAGAGCAAAAATATGTTTGGCCTTCACAAATTGTCTATCGGTTTGACGAAAATCGTTATCTGTTATTAACCGGCTACCGTTGTAATGGACAAGTCTATTTTATTGATGATAAAGAGCAAGTCTATTATCGTTTAGCGGCTCACTCACAACGAATTTATACCGAACCCTATCGTCACCCCGCTAAAAACTATATTTCTGTTCCTTTATCAGATCTGTCTGCTATTGATACTTCTATTGACGGTGGGCGTTCCTTTAGAAGCATTCATTTAGCGAACAGGTACTGGTTAGGCAATCATGATTCTCCCCAATACGATGTAGTTAATGACCAAGCCTTTATTTTAGCTAAAGATGGCAATGTACATGCCTCGGAACGCCCTTTTGGCACGAAAGCACCACATATGTTATCTAAATGGGATCAACATAAAAAAATATTAGGTCGCAGTCAAATCATTCCCGACACCATCCCCCCGATTCCCGATGATTACACCGGATGGGACAAAATGCAGTGCGATTTTGATGCCGATGAAGTTAAATTACCCAATAATCTGTCTTTATTGACGGTCTTTCAACAATGGCTAGGCACTGCCAAATCAGGAACTTTTCAATGAAACAGACACTCGTTAAATTATGTATTTTGTTATTTGCTGTGCCAGTTGTACTGATTGGTATTTTATCAATCATTGCCCCTTTTCCAAGTTCAGAGCCAATGCCACTGCGGCCACCTAAACCCGAACCGCGCGACGGGTATCAACTTTTTTATAGCTTTGCCCAAAACGATGAAGTGCTGGATGATTCATTCTATTATGTCAGCACCAAACGGCAGGTGATTTACCGCTATGATGCTGACCGCTACCTTGAACTGCAAGGCGAAAATTGCAGTGGGCATATTTGGTTTCATGACGATAAAAATAATATTCACACCTTAATTCAAAAACGGTTTTATACCGCTTATGACTTACCTAAATATCACTATTACAACCCCGGCAAGCAGTATATTGCCATTCCTACCCAAAATTTAACCGACTTTGCCATGTCCGTTGATGGTGGGCGGCATTTTATTACAGCCAGAGTATCACCCATGGCAGCGGTACCCGGTGATGAAGTCGATTTTTTTATTGGTGTGGATGATTCGCCTATTCAAGGAATTTATAGCGAACCAGGAAACAGAAACGCGCCTATTACCATTTCGGGCAATACCGGCTATTTTGTGTTAAAAAATGGCGAGATAATATTTGGCGCATCTTATCGTTATAACAAAATTGATTACGGACTTGGATTAAAAGAGTACCCAATATATTATCCTTCCGCCGCTTTTTCTGATGAACGGATTAGAGACGGCTCTAATTTTGGTGCTTATAAAAGACTTCTATATAATCAGGAATATAAAAATCGGGTTGAGTCAATGAAACATATCCAACCCGAACCTTACCAAGGGTGGGATAAAATTCGTTGCGAAGTCGGGGCGGAAAAATAGTCATGTTAAGTATTGCCTTTATGCCCCCCTTACAGGGGGCAGGATTTTTGATAACACCCTGTTTAAACCACGTCTTAAACTTGTGCAAGCAACACGTATTGGCTGTTGTTATTGGGCATATAAACAATTTTACCGGTGAATAAAGAATGCAGTGCGATTTTGATGACGATGACGTTAAATTACCCAATAATCTGTCTTTATTGACGGTCTTTCAACAATGGCTAGGACTGCCAAATCAGGAACTTATCAATGAAACAGACACTCGTTAAATTATGTATTTTGTTATTTGCTGTGCCAGTTGTACTGATTGGTATTTTATCAATCATTGCCCCTTTTCCAAGTTCAGAGCCAATGCCACTGCGGCCACCTAAACCCGAACCGCGCGACGGGTATCAACTTTTTTATAGCATTGCCCAAAACGGTGATGTACTGAAAAAATCATTCTATTATGTCAGCACCAAACGGCAGGTGATTTACCGCTATGATGCTGACCGCTACCTTGAACTGCAAGGCGAAAATTGCAGTGGGCATATTTGGTTTCATGACGATAAAAATAATATTCACACCTTAATTCAAAAACGGTTTTATACCGCCTATGACTTACCTAAATATCACTATTACAACCCCGGCAAGCAGTATATTGCCATTCCTACCCAAAATTTAACCGACTTTGCCATGTCCGTTGATGGTGGGCGGCATTTTATTACAGCCAGAGTATCGCCCATGGCAGCGGTACCCGGTGATGAAGTCGATTTCTTTATTGGTGTTGATGATTCGCCCATTGAGGACATTTTTTTTGATCCAATAAAAGGTGATATACCGCTTACTATCTCAGGCAATACCGGCTATTTTGTGTTAAAAAATGGCGAGGTAATATTTGGCGCATCTTATCGTTATAACAAAATTGATTACGGACTTGGGTTAAAAGAATACCCAATATATTATCCTTCCGCAGCTTTTTCTGATGAACGGATTAGAGACGGCTCTAATTTTGGTGCCTATGATAGGCTTCTAGATAATCAAGAATATAAAAATAGGGTTGAGTCAATGAAACATATCCAGCCCAAACCTTACCAAGGGTGGGATAAAATTCGTTGCGAAGTCGGGGCGGAAAAATAGTCATGTTAAGTATTGCCCTTATGTCCCCCCTTACAGGGGGCAGGATTTTTGCTAACACCTGTTTAAACCACGTCTTAAACTTGTGCAAGCAACACGTATTGGCTGTTGTTATTGGGCATATAAAAATTTTACCGGTGAATAATGAATGCAGTGCGATTTTGATGCCGATGACGTTAAATTACCCAATAATCTGTCTTTATTGACGGTCTTTCAACAATGGCTAGGTACTGCCAAATCAGGAACTTATCAATGAAACAGACATTCGTTAAATTATGTATTATGTTATTTGCTGTGCCAGTTGTACTGATTGGTATTTTATCAATCATTGCCCCTTTTCCAAGTTCAGAGCCAATGCCACTGCGACCACCTAAACCCGAACCGCGCGACGGGTATCAACTTTTTTATAGCATTGCCCGAAACGATGAAGTGCTGAAAAAATCATTCTATTATGTCAGCACCAAACGGCAGGTGATTTACCGCTATGATGCTGACCGCTACCTTGAACTGCAAGGCGAAAATTGCAGTGGGCATATTTGGTTTCATGACGATAAAAATAATATTCACACCTTAATTCAAAAACGGTTTTATACCGCTTATGACTTACCTAAATATCACTATTACAATCCCGGCAAGCAGTATATTGCCATTCCTACTCAAAATTTAACCGATTTTGCCGTTTCGGTTGATGGTGGGCGGCATTTTATTATTGCTGTGGTATCCCCCATGGCAGCGGTACCCGGTGATGAAGTCGATTTTTTTATTGGTGTTGATGATTCGCCAATACAAGGAGTTTATAGCAAACCAGGAAACAGAAATGCACCTATTACCATTTCGGGCAATACCGGCTATTTTGTGTTAAAAAATGGCGAGGTAATATTTGGTGCTTCCTATGATTATGACGATATTAATTATGGGCAAGGTTTAAGATATAACCAATTTTATTATCCTTCCGCCGCTTTTTCTGATGAACGGATTAGAGATGGATCAAAGTTTGGTGCTTATAAAAGACTTCTATATAATCAAGAACATAAAAATCGGGTTGAGTCAATGAAACATATCCAACCCGAACCTTACCAAGGGTGGGATAAAATTCGTTGCGAAGTCGGGGCGGAAAAATAGTCATGTTAAGTATTGCCTTTATGTCCCCCCTTACAGGGGGCAGGATTTTTGCTAACACCCTGTTTAAACCTTGTCAGTTAGCAACTAACTATTTAATTCCACGGGTTATTATTGACTTATAGAACAGAGACATAAAAAAGGAGGCTTAAGCCTCCTAAACTTGTTGGATATATATTCTAGTTATAATGAGTAGAAATGAATACTATTATCTGTTTTCACTCGACTATTTCATTTGAAACAGTGACATGCTTTGCATACTCATAAAAGTATACTGTGCTGCTTGTAAGTTAGCTTGAAGCATAACGTATTCTGAAATGGCATCGTACCAATCTACATCTTCAAGTTGGCTAATTTGCGTTTCAAACTCAATATCTAGCGTTTTACCCAGTGTTGTTAATCTTTCGACTTCTTGTAATACTGTTCCGCCTTTTGCTCTAAGGGTCGAAACATTATCAAATGAGTTATCAACACCACAACTTGCTTTAGATAAGCCTTCTCGATATTGCTTAATGGTATCTTCATTGTTGTCATCTAAATCGAGCTTTAATGCGTCAAGCGCATAATCGATACTCGCAAATAGATTACTTTCTGCTGGCGAACCGTCTGGCAACTTAACGGTAGAGCCTGTCATAAAGGCTTCAAGACCGGTAAAACTGAGTGGGACTTCGCGTGAATCATCAATAAAAATATTAATTGTGGTGGTACCACCGACATAACTCACTTCGCCAGATTCACTAACTACAAAAGGAGGCGTATCATTTTTATTACCGGCAAACAGATAATTGCCATTAGTATCTTTTGAATTGGCTAAAGAGACAAGCTGATCTTTCAAACCTTGTAATTTATTTGCCAAATCACGTCGGTTTTCATCATTTAATGTTTCATTACCGGCATAAACCAATGTTTCTTGAATACTTTGTATGACGGTATTAACTTCTTTTAAGATAGTATCTTGACGACTAAGTGACTTATCGGTACTTTCACGCGCGGCTTGAAATTGGTCGTTTCGAGATTGCGCTTGTTTTAATATTAATGATTGTGATGCGCCCATAGGATCATCAGAAGGCGATAAAATCTTTTTACCCGTTGCTAAATGTAATCCCGATTTTTGCCATTTATTGTTGGTATTTAAAATACTATTTAAATTTTTTTGATACATTGAATTGGTACTTACACGCATTTTTTATCCTTTTATCACTTCGCTAAACCTAAAATAGTGTCAAATAGCGTTGTTGCAGCATCAATAACTTTGGCATTTGCTTGATAATACTGCATATAAACTTGCATAGAGATATACTCTTCTTCAATATTTACGCCCGATATTGATTGATTTTGTTCGTCAATCTGCTGCGTTATATTTTGGCTTGATTGTGCCGAAATTTTAGCGGTTTGAGTTTCACTACCAATATAGTTAACTAACGTGCTATAAGCGCTGCTTAAGGTCGTTGTACCGTTAATTAATTTTTCATTTTGTATGTCTAATAATTTGCTCACATTGCGGTTATCACCCGCACCGTTTTCTTCATCATTAATTCCGGTTGCCAATTTGTTCACATCTGTCACTAACAACTCTAATGACGATGCGATATCAGCAACAGGTTTAATTAAAAACGAGTCACCTTTCACCGCATTACCCGTTATTTCAATTGATAAACCATCAAACATTAGTTTGCCATCTTCAATTTTAGGGGTAATAGTTTGATGATCAGACAGTCTTGTCACAACCCAATCAGTACCATTAAATTCAATTTTATAATCCGAGGCTTTAACTTCGGTGACTGAATCAAAATTGATTTTAGCGGCAGCATTACCTTGATTTTTAGCATTGGTGATACTACTTGGTTGACGGTAATCAAACATTTTTTCACCGGCATGACCATTGATATCCACGCCAGACATATGTACTTCATTGAAACGCTCAGCTAAATTAAGTGCAATTAAGCCCAATTGGTTGCGAGCTTGAGAAAGTGGTCCATCACGAAAAGTTAATAATCCATTTAATCGGCCTGATGCGATATTTTGACTTGTCAGTTCTTGAGTCGCACCAGAATTATGCGTGTAAACAATTGTATTTATTGCAGGATCTTGTTGTGACGGTTGAACAGATAGTAAGTTCACCGACGATCCCTGCACTAAACTTAAACCGTTAGCTAACGACAGATTATATTGTCCATTTTGCTCCGTCACGGTAATTCCTATAATTTCGCTCAATTCATTGACCAGCTGATCACGCTGATCAAGCAAGGCATTAGGTTCATTACCACCACTCACGGCCTGTAATTTTGAAATTTTTTGATTTAATTCGGCAATTTGCTCTAAATAAGTATTAACCTGAGCGACATTATTCGTTAATTCAGTATTGATATTGGCAATTTGATTTTTAAGATTATTTTCGGTTTTATTAAATTGTCCAACCAACGATGTCAAATTACTGATAACCGATTGTTTTGTCGAGGCATCACCCGCATTTGACGTAAGCTTATTTAAGCTAGAAAAAAGATTATTAATTTGCGATGAAATGCTGTTTTCATTTTCAGCTAAAAGATTATCAACTTTTGATAATTCATTATAATATGATTTAATCGATCCATTTTGTGATTGCGATTGTCGCAATTGCCCAACAACAAATTGGTTAAATGCACGATTTACCGCTGTCACTGAAACCCCATTACCGACAAAACCAAAATGATGATGAGTACCATTTGCCTGCGTTAATATCTGTTGTTGGCGATTATAGCCTGCGGTGTGGGCATTACTGATATTATTGCTAATTACATTAAGCATATTTTGCGCTGCATTTAATCCACTAATTCCAGTATTCATCAATGAATTTGCCATTAAAAAACTCCTTAATATAACTTAGTTAATAACATCATGATTATTTGTAAACTTAATTTTTATATCGGCACAATTCATTAAAGCTTTAATCATTTTTGCTATTTTTTTTGAATTTTTATATTTTTATTTTCAATTCAGCAGATTTCTTTTTTTGATTCATGCCTTTCATAATATAACGATAGGATTAATTTTGTTTAACTGGCTTAGCCTGTTTTAAAAAATCAATGCCAGTCATATTGTTTTCATCCTCAATATATTGTTGTGCCGATTTATTTAAAATTAAAATACTGATTCGTCGGTTGGCATCTTTACTATAATGTGGATTGTTTAATCCCACGGTATCGGCAAGCGCAACAATACGAATAATTTTATTTTTATCCAATCCACCTGCAATAAGTTCTCGTCTTGATGAATTGGCTCGGTCAGCTGATAACTCCCAATTACTATAACCTCTATCACCAGTGACATATTGACGTTCATCGGTATGACCCGATAAGGTTATTTTATTAGGTAATGAATTTAAAATAGGTGCTAAGGCATGCAAAATGCTTTGCATATCAGGATGTATAACCGCACTGCCTACATTGAACATCGGTTTATCATCTGATGCCAGAATTTGAATACGTAACCCCATTTCAGTGAGTTCAATAATTAAATTAGGTGCTAATTTTTTTAGACGAGGATCGAGTTCAAACATTTCAAAAATTTTGCGTGCTGTTTCAATCAACTGAATTTTTTCAAGTTGTTTTTTTTCAAATTCGCTTTGTTGTTGTTGATTGGCAATATCGTTTTTTTCTTCACCCAGTTGCTGAGTGACATCATCACCACCGCCAGGAATTGGGCTTTCACTATCACTGATATTTTGACCGCCATTTTGCCCCATAAGTAACGGTGTTCTAAAATATTCAGCAATTCCTTGTAGTTCCTGCGGTGTTGATTTTGCGATTAACCACATAACTAAAAACAGCGCCATCATGGCGGTCATAAAGTCAGCATAAGCGATTTTCCACGAACCACCATGATGCCCTTCTCCATGCCCTGACTTTTTGCGAGTAATAATTCTTATTGAGTTATCTTTCATTGTTAATTATTTTCGGTTGAGTTGGCATTTTTATCTTTCACGTCTTGAATATATTTTTCCAATTCAAAGAAAGATGGTCGTTCATCAGAAAATATCATTTTGCGACCAAATTCAATGCAAATTTGTGGCGCATAATCATGCATACTGGCGATCAATATCACTTTGGTACATTCAAGAGTTTTGACCGTGTCTGAATTTCGTTGCTTTAACAATGCAGCTAAAGGCGAAACAAAACCATAAGCCAATAAAATACCTAAAAACGTTCCTACCATCGCATGTGCAATCAGTTCACCCAGTTCACTTGCAGGTCTATCGGCTTGAGCTAGAGTGTTAATGACCCCCATAACGGCAGCAACAATACCGAAAGCTGGTAAGCCATCACCAATACTTGAAATCGCACTAACCGGTTTTTCGAGTTCATGTTCATAAGTTTCAATTTCTTCACTCATTAGGGCTTCGATTTCATAAACATCCATATTGCCACTAATCATCAGACGCAAGTAATCAGTGATAAAATCTAAAATTCGAGGATTGGCTAAAATAAGCGGATATTGCTTAAACAATTCACTTTCATGTGGATTATCAATATCTCCTTCTATCGATAGTGCGCCACTTTGACGGATTTTAGTTAAAATGGTGTACATTAAATTAATTAGCGTTAAATATAATGCTTTATTGTATTTGGATGATTTAAATAACTGCCCTAATGCTTTGAGCGTTTTTTTGATCACTTTTTTTTCATTACTGACAATAAAAGCGCCGATAGCCGTACCACCAATAATCAAAAATTCTAATGGCTGAAAAAGTACTGCTAAATAACCACCACTAAGTACATAACCTAATAAAGCAGAGGCAATAACAACAATATATCCTATAATGATTAGCATTGGCTTTCTTCTTTCTCCATAAAATAACAGTAAATAGGACTGATATTCCTAATATTTATTTAACTTGCTAACTGCTTTGCAACCTCTGAATTAAAACCATGAGCGACAGATAGCACTTGCAAACATTTAGCCTGATTTTCTTGATGTGTCTTATGATTTTTTTCTGCCCGTGATGGTGGTTGACATAAGCTACAAACAAAACTGTTGTGTGGTTGGTATGCATGCGTGATAAAACGCCCCTTACACTCTTTACAGCATGATTGTTGCATCACTTTACTTTCAACAAATTTAACTAATATCCAAGCTCGAGTTAATCCTAATACTGGTTCTTCGTTGTAAGCCGGACATTGTTCAAGATAAAGCTGATAAGCTTTTAAAATCGATTGTATTCCGGGTTTGGTGCCATGTTTCACTAAAAAATGATAAGCATTATAAAAAATACTTGAGTGGATATTCGGTTCCCATGTCATAAACCATGTTGTTGAAAACGGTAACAATCCTTTCGGTGGCGGGCAACCTTGAATTTCTTTATACAGTTTTATCAACTTACCACGACTAAGATTTGTTTCACTTTCAAGCATTTGAATTCTGGCGCCGAGTGAAATTAAACGAATAGCGAGTTGGACTTCTTTATATGATTGAACGATACTTGTACATCTCATCTTAATTACCTACCTACTTATTGATTGAATCTAACAGTAAACTAGATAAAAGAATCCCTGTATGCATCTGTTTAATATCGCTAATCCGAGAATCTTCAGTCAGTTTTTTAATCATTTCTGAATTTTCAAATCGTAATTGAAATGTTAATTGATTTGTTTCAGATAACACTAACATTTGTGATGTAGTTAAATTACTTATTGCGTCAGCAGTTTCTTCATCAATACCTAATCTAAACATCGCCATCGCTTTGTCTTTTTCAAGCATTCGTTGGCATAACAATAATGTTGAAAGATTTAAATGATGTATACATTTAAGAATATCGTCTTCTAGTATATTACCCAATTTAATCACCAATCCTATTTATTTTATTTCGCAGTAAAAAAACAAAAAACAATCAAAATTTATTATTAACTGTTTTTTTACACATAAAATTACATTTTTAAACGAGAAAGGTCAATAAAAAAATCATTTCAATTTATTTTCGTTTAATTACGCTTTGTTTTACGCAGTTTATTTTTATTTTTCTATGGTTTCACTTTACTTTGTATTCTTTTTATCGCTTGACTATGAAGTTGACTGACTCGTGACTCACTAATATCCATGACTTTTCCAATCTCTTTTAAATTCAGTTCCTCTTGGTAATACAGGGCTAAAATCATTTTTTCTTTTTCGGGTAACTTATCAATTTGTCGAGCGATTTGGTCACGAATTTCGTCATTGATAATAGTCGAAAAAGGATCACTATCTTCACCATGATCGACAATAGCATCGATGTTATCCCCTAATTTTTTCTGCATTTCGTCATAAGAACAGATTTGACTACAATTTGAATCCAACAACGCTTTACGATATTCAGAAATCGATAATTGCAAATATTCTGCAATTTGGTGATCATTCGGCGTGGTACCGAGTTTCTGTTCCAGTTGATTAATGGCTTGAGTAATATCTTTAATCTTTTTCCGAGTTTGTCTTGGTAGCCAGTCCCGACTACGGAGTTCATCTAACATTGCCCCTTTTATTCTCGGTATTGCAAAAGTGGCAAACGTATAGCCTTGAGATACATCATAACGCTTTATCGTATCTAACAGGCCGATGTAACCAACTTGCAGTAAATCATCGAGTTCAATTGTGGTAGGCAGACGAACGGCTAATTTTAATGCTTCATTACGAACTAAATGGATATACTGTTGCCAGTCGACTTGATTAATTATGCCTTGCGAGTTATATAAGCTATCATCCATTTTTAGGAGCCAAGGTTAAAAATATGCTTAATACTATTATGTCGTTAACAAGTAGATTTAATGTGATGAATAAAGATATAAAAAAGAGGTAATTATGATTATTAGTAATAACGATATCAAAAATACCGTTATTACTATGT
The DNA here is from genome assembly GCF_046635805.1 of Gilliamella sp. CG13. NCBI lineage: Bacteria > Pseudomonadati > Pseudomonadota > Gammaproteobacteria > Orbales > Orbaceae > Gilliamella > Gilliamella sp. CG13. The sequence goes on along the minus strand of NZ_JBIDFM010000005.1, from coordinate 71,051 downwards.
TGTACAATTCAATTGAGTAGAATATCAGATAGATTTAACTCTTACTGTAATAAAGAAAGTACAGATTGTGGCACCTGATTTGCTTGTGCTAAAACTGAAGTACCTGCTTGTTGTAAGATTTGACCACGAGTCATGTTTGAAACTTCAGTTGCATAATCCGCATCTTCAATTCGGCTACGTGCAGAACTTAAATTGTTTACTGTGTTGTTGATGTTAGTTACAGTTGATTCAAAACGGTTTTGCACCGCACCTAATTGACCTCGTAATGCATCAATGTTAGATAGCGCTGCATCAAGGGTTTTTAATGGATCGGCAGTTGGTTTATCAGAAACATTGAAACCCGCTAAACCAAGCTCAGTACTGTCGATTTTTTTCAAATTGATTTCAATGGTTTCACCATCGTTTGCACCTACTTGAATTTTAAGGGTTTTATCTTCTGATAATACTTTTGAACCATTGAAATCAGTTTGTTTAGAAACACGGTCGATCTCTTGTAAACGTTGATCGATTTCGTTTTGGATTGATACTAAATCGCTTTGAGAGTTAGTACCATTTGCAGCTTGAACAGTTAACTCACGAATACGTTGTACGTTGTTATTGATTTCGTTTAATGCACCTTCAGTAGTTTGTGCAAGTGAAATACCATCATTAGCATTACGAGCAGCTTGAGTTAAACCACGAATATTTGATGAAAAACGGTTAGCAATAGCTTGACCTGCCGCATCATCTTTTGCGCTGTTAATACGCATACCAGATGATAAACGTTCAATTGCTGTACCTAGAACGCTTTGTGAATTATTCAGGTTATTTTTTGCCATTAAAGACATAGTATTAGTATTAATTACTTGTGCCATTTTTTTATCTCCTTAATATGATTAGTCAAATCAACGGCATATTGAAGCAAGATGTCCAATATATTTGCTGATAATTAACTTATCGGTAGCAAAATAGGAAACTTTAATAATTTTTATTTTTTGTTGTGTTATCAAACTAAAAGTAAACCCCATAGTTAAAATATCTTTTGATAATTCAGTTTATTAAATCAATAAGAAAGATATTTTATTTTTTAATTTTTTTAAAACCAGCAATCAATCACAAATTTCTTCTAAACTTTTTATGCCAAAAGCCGATATAACAGCTAGATAAGTTATGGTTGATAAATAGTGATTAAATAAGGGCAAAAAATTATGGCAATGAGCATTTTAGGGATTGGTTCTGGTATCGATCTTAATGAAGTATTAAGTCAATTAGAATCCGTTGAAAAAACACGTTTAACCCCGATCACCGCTCAACAAAAAGCGATTAATGCCAAAATCAGTGGCTTCGGTAAGTTAAAAAATGCGTTGAGCTCGTTTAATTCTGCGACTGAAAAACTACAAAAAAAAGAACTTTTTTATAGTCGAGCATCTGCAGGTAATGACAATTATTTTACCACAACAGTTAATAATAAAGCGGCATTGGGTAATTATGCGGTGACTGTTGATCAGTTGGCGACTTCACACAGTATTGCAACATCAGCCATTAATGATAAGAACACAAATTTAGGTAATGACAATGAAACAAGAACCATTACCATTGAACAAGCTAATGGTCAAAAACTTGAAGTTAACCTGTCTAAGGACGAAACATCATTAGAATCCATTGCCAACGCCATTAATAATGCCAAAGTGGTTAATGAAGATGGGACAACTAGTCATTCAACCATGAGTGCAGCGATTGTTCGCAGTGGTTCAGATAGTTATCAATTAGTTATCACATCGAAAGAAACCGGTGAACAACAAGCCATTACGTCAATTTCGTCGGACGATGAAAAACTCAATAAAATTATTGGATTTAATCATCAGCAACCCGACACAAGTAATATGGTAGAAGTTGCTAAAGCGCAAGATGCTAAATTAACATTTAATGGCGTTGCTATAACAAGTGCTTCAAATACCATTAAAGAAGTGATTGAAGGTGTTGATATCACCTTAAAAGCAACCACCACGACCAGTCAAAATTTAGCTATTACTGCTGATAATGAAAAAGCAGAAACGGCAATAAAAGAATGGGTTGAGGCATTTAATCAATTACAATCAACCATTTCAAGCCTGACTCAATTTACCGCTAAAGAGACCAATTCTGACGAGTTAAGCAACAATAATGGCCCACTAATTGGTGATTCTACACTACGTAATATCGATCAAAGTATTCGTTCAATCTTTGCTAAGGGTCAATCAGGTGAGTTTTCTGTTCTTGCCCAAATTGGCGTTAACATGGATAACAAAGGTTCACTTACTATCAATGAAAATCAATTAAAAAAAGCGCTAAGTGAAAATAGTGATGCTGTTGCTACGTTATTTACCGGTGACGGTGAGACCACCGGTATTGCTAATGAAGTATTTAATAAAGTCAGTGGATTTATAGATAGTGAAGGCATGATTGATTCAGCCACCACAGGATTAAATTCAACATTGAAATCGTTAGATAAACGATATGAACAAGTGAACAATTCGATTGAACAAACCGTCGAACGCTATCGAGTCCAATTTACTAAATTAGATGTTTTAATTAGTTCATTAGACAGTATGAGTAATTATTTAACAACCCAATTCGAAATGATGGCAAACATGAAAAAATAAGGATTAACAACAATGTATAAATTAGGATCCCAAGCTTATGAGCAAGTTAATTTAGAAACATGTGTGAGCCAAGCCTCACCACATCAATTGATCGTATTGCTCTATGATGGCGCACTAAATGCGATCAAACTTGCCAAATTATACATTCAAAAAGGAAACATAGCAGGTAAAGGAATGGCGATATCAAAAGCAATCAATATCGTTGATAACGGACTAAAAAGCTGTTTAGATTTAGAAAAAGGAGGCGAAATTGCCGAAAATTTAGAGCGCTTGTATCACTATATCAGCCAACAATTAGTACTGGCTAATTTATATAACGATCAAGATAAGCTACAAAACTGTTTTGACCTACTCAACAATATTGCTGAATCTTGGCGTGAAATTGCAAAATAAAAAAAGAGATGGTTATGAAAGGAACAACATTATTAAAACACTATGAACAACTTGATTATGTGACAGAACAAATGTTAATCAGCGCACATAAGGAAGATTGGAATACGTTACTGAGTTGGCAAAATCAATACTCACAATTATCTGAAAATATTATAGAACTTGACGGTACCTTAACTACCGAACACGTCCCCACGCAATGTAAAGATAGAGTACGAATGTATATTCAAAATATCTTAAGTTATCAACAGCAAATCAGCCAATTAGTTACCACACGGCATGCTGAATTAGGGGAATTAATCGGAGAAAAAGTCCGTCAACAGAGTAAAATTGAAAATTACCAACACGTCGCTAACTTAATTTAACAGATAAATTTTATTAAATATTTGCTAAGTGCAAGATTGAAAATATTGACTAGACATTAACGATCTTGCACTTATATCAATGTTTAATGTATATTAAACATTCATATTCATGATTTCTTGATAAGCCGCAACAAGTTTGTTACGAACTTGAATACCAAATTGAAGTGAAACCGTCGATTTTTGCATATTCACCATAACTTCATTTAAGGCAATATTGGGTTCACCCAGTTCAAACGCTTTTGCTTGATTTTGAGCGTGTATTTGCGTTTGGCTAATAGAATCCAACGCCATTTTTAGTTCAGTGGCAAAACCGGATTGATTGGAAATTGATTGTTTCTTTTCAAGCAGATTGGGGGCTTTTAACGATGAGAGAACGCTATTGTCAAAATTATTTAAAGTATTCATGTAGTTAAAATTTTAATCTTATTTAAATTGCTCAACTAATCCTCAATTTACCATACAACAAAAAATTTAAATGCCACAAGTAAGGGGAAAATCCTTTTCTTTTTTAGCTATTGATTTTTCTAAATACACAGATAATAAACTCTAGAATTCATCTAATTAGTTTAGAATTAGGATATTTATGACTAGCCAAACTGTCGGTAAAAAAGGCGAATCAATATTAAATAAGTTACCTTTTATCAATCAATTAAAACAAAATCCAAAAATGCTGCTACTTATTGCCGGCGTGGTAATATTAGCCATCTTAAGTATGACTTACTTATGGATGAAAAATGACGATTATGGGGTTTTGTTTAGTAATGTAAGCGACAAAGATGGCGGTGAAATCATTAGTCAATTGGATAAGATGAATATTCCTTATAAATTCACATCATCTGGTTCAACCATCTTAATTCCTGAAGAAAAAGTTTACGATACGCGTTTACGCATTGCTCAACTTGGATTACCAAAAGGGGGCGCCGTTGGCTTTGAATTGCTTGATAAAGAAAGTTTTGGGATGAGCCAATTTAACGAGCAGATCAATTATCAACGTGCTTTAGAAGGTGAACTATCCCGAACAATTTCAATCATTAGTAGTATTGATGATGCCAGAGTGCATTTAGCTATGCCTAAACCCTCATTATTTGTCAGAGAACGAAAATTTCCTTCAGCTTCTGTCGCATTAACCTTATTACCCGGTCGTAGTCTATCACAACGTCAAATTGATGCCATTATTCACCTTATTTCAAGTAGTGTACCGGAATTACAAGCCGATAAAGTTACCATTATCGATCAGCATGGTAATTTACTTACGGGTGAAAATTATCGTGATAAAACATTTAATGTTGCTCATTTAGAATTTAGTGAACGCATTGAAAATAGCGTTCGTGAGCGTGTGGAAAAAATTATTATTCCGATTTTAGGTAAAAAAAATGTCATGGTACAAGTCAATGCTGATATTGACTTTAGTCGACAAGAAACGACATCGGAAACCTTTGATCCAAATAGTGATATCGCTAACCAAACTATTCGCAGTAAACAGCGAATCGAAAATCGTCAAGTGGGTAATAATGCGGGCATAGGCGGCGTGCCCGGTGCACTATCTAATCAACCTACGCCAACCGCAAGTGCATCAATTGATGAACAACCTGAATCAAAAGAACAAGATGATAAACAAAAAATCTATAATTTACAGTCAAATAACACTTTAAATTACGAAGTTAACCGGCAAGTTGTTCACAGTAAGATACCCGAAGGCAGAATCAAACGTTTATCGGTTGCCGTGTTAGTCAATTATAAATATGTCGATCCAGATGCTAATCATTCAGATTCCGATGTGAATAATGTGTCTGCAACATCTGAAACAGACGAAAAACCAAATGAAGCCAACAACAATACGCCACAATGGGTCAAACTGGATAATGAAGAGCTAAAAAATATTGAAGCGTTAGCTCGTCAAGCAATGGGATATTCCGATTTACGCGGCGATACCTTAACTGTAGCTAATTTAAAATTTAGTGATCAACTTGATGATGAAAATGACGGATTGGCATTTTGGGAAACTCACCAATTTTATGAAAACACTAAAACAGGCATTAAATATCTGATCTATATTTTCATTGCGTGGATAATTTGGCGCAAAGTATTACGTAATGTTTGGATGAAGTTACAACGACAATACTTTAGTACACCAGATAATACATCAGATACCCAAACAAGTATTGATGAAAAATTAGATTACAAAGCGCACAGTAAACAACAACAGAAGATATTTGAAGATAATATGCAACAACAGCAGTACATCCGTAAAATTGTTGAGAAGGATCCACGTGTTATGGCGTTAATTATTCGCAGCTGGATCAGTAAAGAGGACAGCAACGAATGAATTTAAATGAATCACAAAAAGCCGCAACAGTTTTAATGGTGTTAGGTGAAGAAATCGCTGCACAAGTGATGCAATATCTCAATCCTAAAGAGGTGCAACAAATCAGTAGTGCGATGATGTCTTTGCCACAGCTTTCACAAGAACAGTTAAAAGGTATTCTTAATGAATGCCAAAAAACACTAGAAGAGTGTGCGGTACTTAATACAGATACCAATGGCTACTTACGTTCAGTATTAGAAAAATCTATTGGTAGTGAAAAAGCTGGTCGTTTACTCGATGAGCTGTTAGGAAAAGATATTGAAGAAGCCACCGACGGTCTTGAAATGCTTAATTTTGTTGATGCTGCTCGAGCTGTTGATTTGGTTAAAAAAGAACATCCACAAATTATTGCCACTATTTTAGTCCATTTACACCGAGATTTAGCGGCGGAAATTCTTAATCTATTTGATGACGATTTACGTAATGATGTAATGTTACGTATTGCCACCTTTGGTGGTGTTGAACCTTCAGCACTCCGATTATTATCTACGTCATTATCAACATTATTACACGGACAAAATATTAAACTTAATAACTTAGGCGGAATCAGAACCGCAGCCGAAATCATTAACTTAATGAAGAGCCAACAAGAAGAGTTGGTTATCAACGCATTACGCGATTACGACAATGAACTTGCACAGAAAATTATTGATGAAATGTTCTTGTTTGAAAATCTGGTTGAAGTGGATGATAGAAGCATCCAACGTCTACTTAAAGATGTCGATAACGAGACGCTCATTATTGCCTTAAAAGGTGCATCAATTGCATTACGTGATAAGTTACTTAGCAACATGTCACAACGCGCAGCCTCTATTTTACGTGAAGATCTTGAAAACAGACCGCCGGTGCGCTTATCACAAGTGGAAACGGAGCAGAAGAAAATCTTGGTTATTGCGCGTCGTTTAGCTGAAACCGGTGAAGTTATCTTAAGTAGCGGTGATGACGAATATGTGTAATAGTTCAGATAAATTAAGCTGGGAACCGCTCTGTTTTCAGGATTTATCGTCATCAGACTTTTCACCATTAACGCAACAATCTATGGCTACTCAGGTTGACGAAGTAGAAAGTGAGCCTGAGCCAGAACACATAGATGTTGTACCGGCTCCCTCTATCAGTGAAGAAGAGTTAGAACTGTTAAAGCAAGAAGCAAAATCACAAGCCTATCAAGAAGGATTCGAACAAGGTCATAAAGAGGGCTTTGAGAATGGCAAACAATCTGGGTATGACCAAGGATATTTAGTTGGTCAACAGCAAGGTCGTGAACAGATTGAACAACAACTTGATGATGAAAAAAAGCAAGCTGTTCAAGCTATCACACACTTAATCAACAATTTTGAGCAATCCATTAAAGAGATTGACGAATTAATTGTGCCTCAATTATTTGATTTGGCATTAGTTGCAGCACAAAAAACGGTTGGTAGCCTATCTAAAGTTAAACAAAAGCAATTAATGCACACGATTAATCAATTAGTTGAACAATGTTCTATGTTATCTGATCCAATCGTATTACACCTTAACCCTGCTGATTTACGCTGGTTAGAACCGATGTTAAATGATGATATTAATCCACACCAATGGCAATTTATTGCTGATGCAAATGTTGAAGAAGGCGGATGTAAATTATTGACAGATACCAACGAAGTGAATAGCAATATTAATCAACATTGGCAAATGATGTCTGATCACTTACAAGGCGAGAACCATTAACGTGCGATACTCAAGTCAATGGTCAACCAAACTCCTTCAAGCAACAAACCAGCTTAAAGATTTATCATTGATTCGTCATTATGGTCGATTAGTAAAAGCGTCTGGGCTAGTCCTTGAAGCAGTCGGATTAAAATTACCATTAGGCTCTAACTGTTATATTGAAAGACAGTGCCAAGGTCATATTGATGCCGTTGAATGCGAAGTGGTAGGGTTTAATGCACATACACTTTACCTAATGCCATTCGAATCCACTGACGGTATTTTACTGGGCGCAAGAGTGTACACCGCACAATACGATTTAGCCCATTTTAGTCACAAATTATTACCGGTTGGTATGACGTTATTGGGGCGAGTTGTTGACGCAATGGGAAAACCGTTAGACGGAAAACCCTTACCGGAAAATGTCGAGTATCAAGGCTTATCGAGTAAAACACTCAATCCATTACAACGTACGCCCATTCATCAAGTGCTCGATGTAGGGGTTAGAGCAATCAATGCTCTACTCACCGTTGGGCAAGGACAGCGAATGGGGTTATTTGCCGGTTCGGGCGTCGGTAAAAGTGTGTTACTCGGTATGATGGCACGCTACACCCAAGCAGATGTTATTGTCGTTGGTTTAATCGGCGAACGGGGACGAGAAGTTAAAGACTTTATCGAAAATATTTTAGGCGAAGAAGGACTGTCACGCGCTGTCGTGGTAGCAGCGCCAGCGGATGTATCACCATTATTACGTTTACAAGGGGCGACTTACGCCACCAAAATTGCGGAATCTTTTCGTGAACAAGGGTTAAATGTCCTTTTAATTATGGATTCGCTCACTCGCTATGCAATGGCGCAGCGTGAAATTGCCTTAGCTATCGGTGAGCCACCAGCGACGAAAGGTTATCCCCCTTCGGTATTTGCTAAATTACCCGCTCTGGTTGAAAGAGCCGGTAATGATAATCATGGTAAAGGCGCAATTACCGCATTTTATACCGTTTTAACCGAAGGAGATGATCAACAAGATCCGATTGCTGATTCAGCCCGGGCTATTTTAGACGGGCACATCGTACTTTCACGCTCACTTGCTGAATCGGGTCATTATCCAGCTATTGATATAGAAGCCTCCATTAGCCGTGTTATGACGGATCTCACCGCGCCTGAAGATGAGAAAAAATCACGTCTGTTCAAACAACTGTTTTCGAGCTTTCAACGTAATCGTGATTTAATCAATGTTGGTGCTTATGTCGCCGGTACTGATCCTTTATTAGATAAAGCAATTACGCTATTTCCGGCTATGCAAACCTTTTTACAGCAAGGGATTAATGAACATTGTAGTTATCAAGAAGCCTATCAACAGCTAGTTGCAATTGTTGATCCTAACGCCATGGGATCGTAAGGAAGTATCATGAACAATAAAAATTCGACACAACATGCTTTTTTAACCTTAAAACAGTTAGCACAAAAATCGATTGATGATAGTTTAATTCGATTAAAAAAAGCAAACGAAAGTCATCAACAAGCACAATCACAACTTAAGGTACTTAATGATTATTACGCTGAATATCAACAGCAATTAAATAGCGCTTTATCGAATGGTATTAAAGGATGCGAATTAACTAATTTTACCGCATTTATAGCCAATATTGAGCAAGGTATCGAACAACAAAAAAAATTGCTACTCACATTAGCGATTAAACAACAACAGATAACCAACGAACTTAATCAATCCAATAAAAGTTTGAATACCTATACCACGTTATTAGAAAAACAGCACAAAAAGCAATTACAACTTCAAAATCGAATACAGCAAAAAATGACGGATGAATTTGCCCAGCAACAGTTATCAAGGAGAGTATTACATGAATATTAATTTAAATAGTGATATGCAATTAATATCAACGAATCTATCAAAACAACTTGATGAGGAAGCTAATGTGAATGATGCGAATCTTTTTCAGCAGTTATTGGCTGACAATGAAAAGCCGTTATCGCATCCAGAACAGCCAAACAACCTAAATCAAATTGACTATGAGGGATGTGAATTTGATGATCAAAACAATAGTCTTGATGGATTAATCTTCCCTGTTTTCCCTTATGATACCAGTATGATTCAATCGGAAATGCGTGACAAATTACCGGCAAGTCATCTTTCATATCATCTTAATAGTGCAATCAATAGATTAAATTCTTTCGCATCAGACATCACTGATGACGATCAACGATTACCCGTTAATAGCCTTGATGAGCGTGAAGCAATAATCGATGAACTTTCATTGCAAAACAATATGGCAATAAAGGGAAGTAACCCACATCATTTTAGTGCAAACTTAAATAACACTGAAATAGCCACTTTGAAAAAGAGTTCAAATCGTCAATTATCAGCCGTCGCAACTAATTGTTTTCCGTTGAATAATGCTAGAGCAGAATTACAAAACCAACAACGTCATGTTTCGATACAGCAGTTCACAAGCGATATGACTATCCATCAAGAGACAGCAATAACCACATTGTCGCATGGACAAGATCCAACAGGGGTAATGTTGACGCCTGCAAAAATCACCACGTCGATAAACTTGCCTGTCGCAGTCACAAATCAACAATGGCCGTCATCACTTACTGAGCAGATCATCATGTTTAACCGGCAAGGAATTCAAACGGCGAATATTAAACTTAATCCTCAAGAGCTAGGTTCATTACATATAAAACTGGATATGATAGAGGATAAAATGAACTTGCATATGATGGCTGCTCACGCCGTAGTCAAAAGCGTTTTAGAATCTGCCTTACCCTATTTGAAAAGTTCTCTTGAAGAGCAAGGTATCACACTAGAGCAAGCCGATATTAGTGACTTTTCAATGATGAATGATGCTGATCAGTCGGCGCAATATCAACAAACAAAGAATCGTCAAACACCAATAATCGAACATTCAAATGTCATTGAGGAAATTCATCAACCTAGTCAGGTTAGTTACCATTTGGCAAAATCGGGGTTGAGTATATTTGCGTAAAGCTGAGTAAGGCATTGCATTTATTTTTTTAAATGATGAGCAAATAAAAAGGCTGAATAGGTGATATTTTTATCGCCTATTCTTCAAATCAATTCTGTCAGCTTGATCTATTATTCTTGTATTTTTAACCATTCAATTGGTTATTATTTTTCCAAATTTTAACTGAGATAAGAATAAACATGCCAACTTCCAAGAAAAAAGTGAGTATTTTAAACCTAATACTTATTATCATTACAATGTTAGCATTAGCAACAACTGCCTATTTATGGTTCCAAAATCAGTCTAAAAATACAATTAAAGCTAAAGAAGAGCCACCTGTTTTATCACCGGTATTTTTAACACTAAAACCGTTTACAATTTCATTACCCACCTCAGAAGATAGTGTTGAAATTAATAAAATTCTTTATGTTGGTATGGTATTACGCGTGGCAGATGAAGAACAAAAATCAGTACTTTTAGAATATTTACCAGAAGTCAGAAGCGATGTATTACTGTTAACGTCTAAACAATATGTCAATAATTTAAAGCTTGAAACAGGTAAACTTGATTTACAAGAGCAAATCAAAGTCGCTCTATCCAGACAATACGATCCTAAACATTCAGTGAAGGTGGATGAAGTATTGTTTACCGATTTTATCATACGGTGATTACCATGCCGGATAAGCAAGCGCCTACGCCCAATATGAATAAGTCTTCTGATAGCTTACCACCGTCTGAAGACAAACCAATGACAACAAATAAGAAAGATCCTGACAATCATATATCATCAAAAAAAATTGAAGTTAAACCTTATGATTTGTCAGTCAAACATAGTTTTATTCCTGAACGTTTAACTGCGTTAGAAATTGTGAATGAGCGCTTTGCTCGTCAATTTAGAATAGGTTTATTTAACTTATTAAGACGGAATACGGATGTCATTGCCTCACCGATTGAACCTCAAACTTTTAAAGAGTTTTCACAGATTTCAGCGGCTAACCATTTAAATCTTGTGCACCTCAATCCATTGCGAGGTTCAAGCTTATTTGCGTTTTCGCCTGAGATTGTTTATACCGTGGTTGATACTTTATTTGGTGGGGATGGCCATGCTTCGCAACTCGATACAGAAGAACGGGAATTTACCCATACCGAACAGCAAATTATTAAACGCGTACTCGAACTAGCGTTAACGTTTTATCAAAATGCCTGGACAGATATATATTCAATTGAAACTGAATACATTCGTTCAGAAATACAGAGCAAATTCACCAATATCACAAGTTCACCGGATGATGTCGTTTTAACATCAAACTTTAAAGTTGAAATTGGTAACTCTAAAACCACGTTCAGTATCTGTATTCCTTATTCAATGGTTGAACCCATTAAAGAGTTACTGATAAAACCACCGATTGAGCAACAAACGCATCAAGATGATAACATTTGGATGAGTTCTTTAACCAGTGGCATCAAACAATCTACCGTCGAGTTAGTTGCTAACTTTACGACAATTCAAACAACAGTAGACAAACTACTTGCGCTCAAAGTAGATAATATTTTAGTAATCGAAAAACCAACTCTTCTTGATGTTACTGTCGGGGGTGTACCTATATTAAAAGGTCACTATGGAAAAACCCATAAACAATATGCTATTCAAGTAGAACAAGTAATTAATCCTGTATTAGAACAATTGAATGAAGGGGAATTCAATGACTGATAACAAACAAAATAATGACGAAAACCAAGCGAATGATACGCTCAATGATGAACTCATCGCCAAAGAAGCCATTTTTGAAACACTTTCACCTAATCATACAGAAGATAAAAAACAAGATATCAATCTTATTTTAGATATTCCTGTTCATTTAAGTGTCGAACTTGGTCGAACTAAAATGACAATCAAAGATTTACTCAATCTTACTCAAGGATCAGTGATTGCGCTCGACGGACTTGCTGGCGAACCTTTAGATATTTTGATCAATGGTTATTTAATTGCGCAAGGCGAAATTGTCGTTGTTGGTGATAATTACGGTGTCCGTATTACCGATATTATTACTCCTTCCGAGCGTGTGCGCAGACTGAGCCGTTAATGGCGATAAACCTAAAAAATATGACGAAGATCTCAACCTCAAGTACCCAAACTATCACGAGCAATACTGTATCGTCATCATCTGAATTAAATCTTTACAGTCAAATGGGCACATCAATTGGCACGGCGCTAATTGGTGTCATTTTTATGATTCTATTGTTAGGTTGGATAGTTAAACGTCTGGGTCATAATAAGAAACGTAATGCATTTATTGATGTTAAAGCAACGCATTGCATTAGTCCAAAAGAACGAATCATGTTAGTTGAGGTGGATAAGCAATTATTGGTTGTCGGTATCACTTCGCATCATATGACGTTGCTACATACCATTGATGAACAACGTGCCGAAAAATTATTATCACAATCAACACCCGTTGCTAAATCAGCTGATAACAATGTGTTCAAGCAAATCTTGCAATCAGCGTTAAAAACGAAAAAGGAGTGATGCCTTGTGCGGTTAAAAATTTTTATATTGCTAACGACATTATTAAGCTTATTGTTTTTTAGCCGATTTTGTTTTGCCGATCCTTCATCACTCCCGTTTATGACTGAAACAATACAAAATGGTGAACATAGTTGGTCATTACCTGTTGAAACATTGGTATTTTTAACGTTACTCACGTTTATACCTGCTATTTTACTTTTGATGACCAGTTTTACTCGAATCATCATTGTATTGGGATTATTACGCAATGCGCTTGGCACGCAATCAGCCCCACCCAACCAAGTTATTTTGGGCATTGCACTATTTATGACATTTTTTATTATGTCACCGGTGATCGATAAAATTTATCAAGATGCTTATATTCCTTATTCACAAAATCAAATCACGATGCAAGAAGGCTTAACAACAGCTGCAAAGCCATTACGCGAATTTATGCTAAGCCAAACACGGGAAAATGATCTCGCCTTATTTATGAATATGTCTCATGTTAACGAAGTTGAAACACGAGAACAAGTGCCATTGAATGTACTAGTACCTGCCTTTGTCGTCAGTGAATTAAAAACAGCCTTTCAAATTGGTTTTACGATTTTTATTCCCTTTTTAGTCATTGATTTAGTTGTTGCAAGTACGTTAATGGCATTAGGCATGATGATGGTACCACCTGCAACCGTATCTCTACCATTCAAATTAATGTTGTTTGTTTTAGCGGATGGTTGGCATTTGTTACTAGGTTCACTGGCACAGAGCTTTTTTAGTTGAAAAACATAAATTCAAGATTCTTAAATTAAGGAAAATTATGTCACCTGATTCGATTAGTACGCTTGCTATTCAAGCTATCAAAGTCGCAGCCTCACTTGCTGGCCCTTTACTTTTAGCTGCATTGGTGACCGGCTTGATTATTAGTTTATTACAAGCTGCAACACAAATTAACGAAATGACCTTATCTTTCATTCCTAAAATTTTAGCGGTAATTGTCGTCTTAATTGTTTTAGGGCCGTCAATGCTATCAACAATGACTGACTATATTAAAATTGTTATTACCAATATTCCAAATCTAACCAGCTAAATTTAATGGAATTTGATATTAATTATCTATTTGATATTGATTTTTTTTCTTGGGTCAAAAACTCGTTTTTACCGTTTGTACGTATTTTAGCACTAATAATGGTCGCTCCCATTACTGGCGAAAAAGAAGTACCTAACCGCGTCAAAATTGGTTTAGCTTTACTCATTGCACTTTTGTTACCATTACCCCCGACCGATGAGCCTGTAACACTCTATTCATTAATGGGTATTTGGATGATTGCGCAGCAAGTTATCATCGGTGTATTAATGGGTCTTGCTATGCAACTTGCCTTTATGACCATGAGAGTAGCTGGTGAATTAATTGGTATGCAAATGGGGCTTGGCATGGCTACTTTTTTTGATCCTATTGGTGGGCCATCTACATCGGTATTATCACGTTTCACCAATATCATCGCTTTGTTAATTTTTCTTAGTTTAGATTGTCATTTATGGTTATTGTATGGACTAGCCAATAGTTTTGATATCATTCCAATAACAACTTTACCGTTAAAAGCAAATGGCGTTCTTACTTTGATTGATATCAGCCGATTACTATTTATTAATGGGATAATGTTAGCATTACCCTTAATGGCTTTGTTGTTAATTATCAATATGGCGTTAGGGCTATTAAATAGAATGACTCCTCAACTATCCATTTTTGTTATTGGTTATCCCCTAACCTTATTATTAGGGTTAATCATGCTCACATATTTAATGTCGATGTTACCCGCTTTTGCCGAGTTTGTGTTTGAACAGATATTTGAATATATATCAACAATGCTAATAGCATTAGTCGGTTAAATAATTTAAGCAAAGTATCCTAAAAGGGGCGATAAAACAGTTATTGCATATTGTAATTTATATAGATGAAAGATCGTTCTAAGTAATAAAACTCTCGGAGAGAAACCTTTTGACGGTTGGTTAAAATAAAAAATATTTATGCGGTAGTTTAACAAATTGAATCGGTATCTTCAGTTAAATTACCACATAAATTATCATTATTTTTATCTACTTTTAAGCTCTTCTCGAGCCATTTTTTTCATTTTTTGTTCGATTCGTTGACGTTTTAAAGGAGAAAGATAGTCAACAAATAGCTTACCTTTTAAATGATCCATTTCATGTTGAATGCATATCGCAAGAAGTTCATCGGCATCAATTTGGTAAGGGTTTCCATTGCGATCGAGCGCTTTAATCTTAATTTTTTCAGCTCTTGGTACAAATCCTCGACAATCTGGAATGGATAAACAACCCTCTTCTATGCCTGTCTCCCCTTCCTGGCTAATCACTTCTGGGTTAATGATTACATAAACATTGCTACGATCTTCTGTTACATCAATGACAATAATTTGTTCATGCACATTAACTTGAGTGGCGGCAAGTCCAATACCATTATGCTCATACATGGTCTCAATCATATTATCTATAATGGTTTGTAGTTCGGGTGTAAATGCTGTCACTGGTTTTGCAACTTTGCGTAATCGCTCATCAGGAAAACGTAATACCGGTAAAATAGCCATAATTTCTTCGATCTACTCCTCAATTGTCAGGTTTTTCAGATTTAAATACATTGTAAACATTTATGATGCTGGTGAATAGCATTTGTTAGCTATTGATAAAATATATCTCACCAATTCACGAAACCACACTTTTATAAAATGATAAAACAATGATGAGTAAATATGAGTTCTTATTACGAATTTCAATGCTGGGACAAGAAAAACGTGCCATTTTAAAAAAAATGAGTCAGTTTTTTAAAAATGGATTGCCAAATACAATCAATAATGTTGCATTTTTTCTCGAAAAGCTTGGATTGAATGAAATGCAACAAGAACGCTTTTTGACTACGTCATACCTTCATTTTGAACCTGTGCTTGATTGGCTCAATAGTGATGGTTTGCCTAAAACGCTTATTACCTATTGTGATCCAGATTATCCACCACTACTCAAACAAATTAGCGCATCGCCTTTATTACTTTTTGTTATGGGGAATAAACAGTTACTGCAAACACCTCAAATTGCCATGGTCGGTAGCCGTCAATTTAGTGAATATGGTGCACAATGGGGACGCTATTTTGCGGGGGAATTGGCAGTAAATGGTTTAACAGTAACTAGCGGTTTAGCGTTGGGACTAGATGCAATTTGTCATCGAGGCGCATTAGAGGTATCGGGCGATACTATAGCCGTTTTAGGAAGTGGGCTTGCTAAAATAGCACCGAGATCAAACTTAAAACTTGCCCATGATATTTTGGCACAAAATGGCGCTTTAGTTTCTGAATTTTTTCCTTTTGAAGTAGCAAGAACAGAATATTTTCCAAGACGAAACCGGATAATAAGCGGATTAAGTCTGGGTACTTTTGTGGTTGAAGCTTCGGAAAAAAGTGGCTCATTGATTACTGCGCGTTATGCCTTAGAACAAAATCGAGATGTATTTGCTTTACCCGGTGAAATTAATAACGAAAACAGTCGTGGTACGCATGCTTTAATTCAGCAAGGAGCCTATTTAGTCACAAAACCAACTGATATTTTAGAGCATTATTCTCATTATCTATCAACTATCAAGCCATTAACGTCGCAATCTGTAAAATTCGTTGAAACTATTTTATATCCTGAAATTTTTGCTTTAATTCGTCATCAACCTATTCCGGTTGATATTATTGCTCAACAGTTAAATTTATCGATCCCTGATTTGGCAACTAAATTGTTAGATATGGAGCTTGCTGGTTTAATTAAGACGGTAACAGGTGGGTATATTCGTAACGTTACGGTTTAATTTAGTTATATTTTACAGCCATACTATTTTTAACATCAAACATCCGCCGATTAAGATCAGCGGATGAACACAAGTTATAAGCTATTCTTCGTCGATTTCTAAGGCAATTTCCGACAAAATAATTCCGGTGTTATCGGCATAAACAAAATCACCAGAAAAGAAGGTCACCCCCCCAAAATTGACTCTAATGTCTACTTCGCCAATACCTTGATCTTCTGCACCTACGGGTATCGCCGCTAACGCTTGAATACCAATATCTGCTTCTGCCAGATAATCTACTTGTCGAACCGCGCCATAAACAATGATGCCTTCCCACTGATTTTGAACAGCAATATCAATCAGTTCTGCATCAATCAATGCTCGACGAACCGATCCTCCGCCATCAATAACTAGAATTTTACCTGCACCATTAGATTGCAAGATTTCGTATAATAATCCGTTATCTTCAAAACATTTAACTGTTACGGCTTGACCTGAAAATGATGCAACCCCACCAAAATTAGTGAAAATTGGTTCTACTACGTTAACATCTTCCGGATAATAATCACAAAGAATTGAAGTATCAAACTCCATTGCCAAGCCTCCTTTAGCCTTTATATTTTAGTTTATCTAGTATAACGCTTACATAGCGTTACAAGATACCGAATTTAAATAAACGTGAGCTAGTTCAAAATAATTCCCAAACAATAAAGTAAATTAGTGAATAATGCAAGTTTGACCATCTGTAATAATAAAGGGATAGCATCCTTAGCTACCTTAAATCGAAAAACAGCATAAATATGGTAAATAAATAGCGGTAGCGTTATCAAAAATAACCACCGCCAAATGGTATGTAACTGATGACTAGCAAAAAGTGCCAATAAAATAAATGCAGTCACAATTAGAAATAGATGATAAAAGCGAGCTTTGGTTTGTCCCATTAACACCACTAACGTACGCTTATGGCAATTTCGATCGCTATCAATATCACGTAAATTGTTAATATTGAGTACGGCCACTGACAACAATCCACAACCTAAAGCAGGTAGAATAATTAAATTTGATAATGATTTTGTTTGCAGGTAGTAACTTCCTATTACACCAACTAGCCCAAAAAATATTAAAACGGATAAATCGCCAAAGCCACTATAGCCATAAGGCTTGTTGCCAATAGTATAGGTAATAGCAGCAATAATAGATAGCAAGCCTAATAATATAAAACTGAATAATTCATATCGGTTGCTGCAAGCTACAAGTAATAGACATAGCCCGGATAAAATACAACAAATTATATTGATGATTAACGCTATTTTTAACTGTTTTAATGTGATTAACCCCAATTGAATACCACGAGTATGAGCGGTTATATTACATTTATCACTTCCTTTAACTGCATCACCGTAATCGTTAGCTAAATTTGACAGAATTTGTAACAATGAGGCAGTACTAATAGATAATAACATGATCCGATAATCAAATTGTTGTTGCCAATAAGCCAGCGCATTACCGACTAATATCGCACATAAAGAAAGGGGTAACGTTTTTAAGCGTAGACTAATAATCCATGGATAATATTTCATTCACTACAACACAAGATATCTATCTAAAACATTAGCAAAATATCATAACAGGAAAAACGAATAATTCGACTTTGATAATGAAAATCTTTTTTAATAATGCATTACGCAACTTAACATTCGTTAATTGTCATCATAACTACTAAGACAATTAACGAATTATTGGAAGCGGTTTGATGAATAAAAAGTTCAATAAGATTAAATCAACTGCCGTTTGAATTGTATTTTCGCTTTTCTCTTTCTGAAAAATTTACGTATTCGACCTTCTCTTAATGCAGCAATAAGAATGCCCATTATGCTGTATATCGCACCTAATAAGAGTATCATCAATATATTGTGCCAATTATCTGCTAGCCCAAGTCCCATTTGATTCACACCTGCAATCATGTTAGTCGCCCATGTTGACGGCAATAAATATGAGACAAATTGAACCCAATGAGGCATAGCATCAATTGGCCAAATGGTACCGGATAGATAAAACACAGGCGTCGTCAAAAATGCCAATGTCAGATATATCATTTCAGTTTTGCGCAAACACTCAGTCAACAATTTACTTAAACCCAAAGCACCGAGTAATAGTGGAAATGTCATGATTAGTATTTCAGTAAGGCTAGCTAACTGACGATAACCAAGTACCCAAGGCCATAATCCAAAAAGCACGATGGATAAAAAAAGCCAGATTGGTAATAAACCAAATAAGCTACCAAAAATTACAATTTTTGGCGGTTTTCCTTGTGGCAAGGAGTTTAACGTAATGTTAGTGCGTGTTGCAGCGATTAAAAATGAGTGCTGCAATAACATCACTAATAAGCCAGGAAAAGTGATGGCTGCAAAGCTTATGCCAGCATTGTATAGCGGTTCTGTTTGACCTTTAATTGGCGATAGTATGATGTCGATCTGTTTATCGGCAAATCCAGCATTTCGCATAATCCGTGTATTATATTGAGTTAATATTTGCTGATAGATTCCTCGAATATCCACCTGTATCAAACCATTAGCTAAACGACTTGAAGCATCACCATAGGCTGGTATTGTGACTTCTTCACCATTTAAGATCTTTTTTTCAAAATTTCTTGGAATAGTAAATACCGCAAACAGTTTACGATTATTGATATCATCATACGCTTGTAATGAATTTTCATAAGTAATGGCTTCAATCTTTGAACTGGTGTTTAAAGAACGTATTAGGCTTCGACTAGTCGCCGTATGATCTTGATCAACAATTGCTACCGGCAAATTTGTAATAGTGCCATTAATATAAACTAAACTCATCAAAGAAACCGATAAAAGTAATAATAACCACATCGGTCGCATTAACATGTAAAAGAATATTTTTATAAACGAAGACCAAAATATTTTAATCATCTTACTTATCCTCTTACTGTGAATGCAAACGTTTCACTAAACGTTTTCTGACTAACACGGTAATAATTATTGGATAGATCATTAAAATACCGCAGGTTTTTAATACTGAAAGATAACTTGAATGCCGTAAAAAAAGGTCAAATAACTTATTTAGCGCATAAGTTAGTGGCTCAAGGGATGAGATAAATCTGGCTATCCACGGCATTGAAAGTTCGGGTACAACAATACCTGAATAGGTTAATGCCAATCCGACTAGCACACCGATATAGGTATATGCATCAATAGCCGTTTTCGTAAAGGTATACAGTAAAATACCAATACTTTGTGCCGCTATGACATAAAAAAACACCACCGTCATCATCGCAAACGGGGATCCTGATACCCTGGCATGTGAAAACAAAACTAACATCGCAATTTCGAAAATGAGTAACATGGTATACCAAATGGTATACGGCGCTAATTTTCCAAGCACAAAGGGATAATTAGGGCGGGTTCGCTTAGGTAATTGCGACAGGATATAGATTGTTGTAGTAACAACAAATAATTGTAATAAATGTACAACCGCCGAAAACTGTTGGAAGTACATTGAGTTACCGCTAGCATTAAATAGCCCATCATAATTGAAATTCACTTTGGCAAGTGGGGGAACTGGTAACCCGACACTGGTCGCTAACGTTGTTCGATATTCAGTATTTAACGCCGCAATTAACCCCGAATAATCCATAATGGAGTATAACCCTGCACTGTAATATAACGCATTATAATAAAGCATCGGGGTAGGTTGACGACCAGATAAAACATCCGCTTCAAAATTGGGTGGAATATACAATATGGCATAAATTTTTGCTTCTTGTAAATCCCGTTCAGCCTCGGAAAGTTGGCTATCGTAATTAATCAGGTTGGCATGCGCACCCGCATTAAGATTACGCACAATTTCACGTGATAAAACACTTTTATCCTGATCGATATAGCCAACGGGTAAATCGAACAAAACACCGCGATAAAAGATACTACTGATTAAGACAAAAATAATCAGTGGTAAGATCCACATTAACCAATGAAAAGTGAACCGCTTGAATATTTGCGGCACTTCATCATTAAATGCATCTTTAAAACGTGTCCAAAAGTCCAACATTAATTGTCCAATTTCCATAAAGTACTCATACCCGCACGTAAACCTTCTACATGATGAATTGGATATAATCTGACTTCAAACGTTTTCAAATCAAAATCGCCCGTTGCACGAGTTGCACGCTTGGTTGCATAATCTCCCATTGGGGCAATGTAACGAACTTCTGCTTCGATTTCTTTATTTCCTAGTGCCGGCACTTCTAACTTAATACGATCCCCTTTGTGAACGTTCGGCATAATATTTTCTCGAAGATTAAACACAAAGTAGGCATCCGGTAATCGAATCACTGTTAATAGCGGACTATTCGCATTAAATAATTCCCCTACCTCAGCCGGTATTGAACCAATTTCACCACCAACAGGCGCTTTAACTTGAAGATCATCATATTGAATTTGTAATTGCTTGAGTTGCTCTTCTGCTTCTTTTAATTTGGCTGCATAAATTTCACGCTGTTCTATACGATCACCATTTTTAGCTTGATCTAAATTAGCCTGTGCAGATTGTACCTGTTGAAAAGCAGCATCACGTGTTTTTAATGCATTATCCAATATTGACTGTGATACAAACCCTTTTGCAGATATTGCTTTATTACGGTCATATTCTTTTGATGCATTATCATAAGCGACTTTTGCTTGTTCAAGTAATGCTTCGTAATAACGTATGCTTTCTTCACGCGTACCATGTTCGGAAAGTGCCACCTGAGCTTTAGCTTGATCTCGTGCGGCTTCAGCCGCTTTCACTTGCGCTAATAATTCAGGACTATCAAGCGTAATTAGAATATCATTAGGCTTTACATCATCACCCCGATTAACGTGAATAAGCTGAACACGCCCTTTGGCTTTTGAAGCCACACTGACATTCGGCGCATCAACCTCACCTTGAAGAATTAACTGGCTATTGTGTGAGCGTATTAGGATCGTCATTGAAATTAAAATAACGATTAACGCAATACTAATAAATATTTTTTTATTCATATAATTTTTTTTAAAGTGTGATGTTAAATGGATAAGATATCAAGATGTTTAGATAAATATTAATAGGATAACATACGTAAAAACTTATTTACTCATTATACGAAAAGTGCTTTATTCGTACAAGTTCACCTTCACTTTATTCCAAATAAAGGCATTAATTGTCTTCTATTTAATAAATATTAAACATTTTATTTTTAATAAAATAAATTATTTTCAATCATTGTAAATCAATATATTAATAGATTTTATTTATAATTGATATTAGTCAAAAGAATATAGATAAAAACCTACTTATTTAGTATGATATTTTAAATTAGGATTGTAAGGTATTAAATATGAAAAAAATAATTATTGTTGGTGGTGGTGCAGGTGGATTAGAGTTGGCAACTAATCTTGGTGATAAGCTAGGTAAAAATAAACAAGCTGAAATAACGCTGATCGATAAAAATAGTTACCACATTTGGAAACCACTACTGCATGAAGTTGCAACAGGTGCTATGTATGAACAAGTTGATAACATCTTCTTTTCTGAACAAGCAAAGCAACATCATTTTGAGTTTACTCAAGGTACTTTTACCAATATTGATCGTGAGAATAAGCAAGTTCTGATCAATGATACAAATGATAATCATATTTCCCTATCGTATGATATTTTGGTTATAGCAGTAGGCAGTACTTCGAATGATTTTGGTACGCCTGGTGTTAAAGAACATTGTATATTTTTAGATGATCAAAATGCCGCTATTCGCCTACGTGAAATACTGCTATCAAAATTCACAAATTTCTGTTCAACGCTCGATAAAGACGCTGACACTAAAGAGGAAAAACTTCGCATTGCTATTGTTGGTGGTGGCGCAACAGGTGTCGAGTTAGCCTCTGAACTACCTCATATGGTTGAAACGTTTGGCGTTTGTCGAAAAAACAAAATGTGTGCTGATTTCTTAGATGTATCCGTTATTGAAGCAACCAATCGTATCTTACCAGCATTACCCGAAAAAACGGCATTAAGCATTACTAAAACCCTTGAAAAACGCGGTATTCATGTCTTAACAAATACCATGATTACTAAGGCCGAAAGTGATGGATTCTATCCTAAAGAAGGGGAAACCATTAAAGCCGATATTATGATTTGGACTGCTGGCGTTAAAGCACCTGATTATCTGAAAGACATAGCTGGTTTAGAATCAAGTCGTTCAAATCAATTAGTCGTTAAACCGACATTACAAACTACACGAGACGATAATATCTTTGTTATTGGTGATAGTGCTTATGCGATGCAAGATAGCGGACGAGCCTCTCCACCCACAGCACAAGCAGCTAATCAAATGGCAAAAATTTGCGCTCGAAATATCGTTAGTCTGATTAACAATCAAGCCATGAAGTCATTTGTCTATACCGATAAAGGAACCATTATTTCTTTACATGACACCGCCCAAGGCGTGGTTAAGTTGATTGGCAATAAAGAAATGAGTGTGAAAGGTTGGTTTGCGTTAATGATCCATCGATTGCTATATCGTATGCATCAAGCTAGTTTATTGGGTATCTTTAAAACCATCCGTTTTGCTCGTGATTGCAAAGCTAAATATAAAAGTAAATTTGTGTCTATTTTTAGTCAGCAAGATTAATTATTAACCGAAAAATAAACAACAGCTACTTGATAATAAATAATCTTCAGTAGCTGTTTTTTTATATAAGATATTTAGACAGTACTTTTCAACTCAATTCAAAATATAACTATATGAATAATAGAGAAATATGCGATTTATTTTAATTTTTATATTGTTATTTTCCTGTTTTATCTGTGAAGCAAATTATCAGCCAAAAGATGGCGATATTATTTTTCAATCGTCTCAATCCAGTCAAAGTAAAGCCGTTGAACAAGCAACAAATTCGCCCTATAGCCATATGGGAATCATTTTTATAAAAAATGGTAAACCTTATGTATTTGAAGCTGGGAGTAAAGTCGCTTATACACCTTTAACAAGCTTTATTGAAAGAGGAAAAAATAGAAATTATGTAATCAAACGTCTCAAAGATCATAATTTATCTGTTAAGGAAACCAATAAATTAAAGCTAGTTGCAAAAACTTTTGAAAATAAACCTTATGATATCTGGTTTGGTTGGAATGACAATTATATCTATTGTTCTGAATTAGTTTGGAAAATCTATAATAGAGCACTTAAATTAGAAATTGGTCAATTACAGAACATCAAAGATTTCAACATTTCATCAGCACTCGTAAAGCAAAAATTAAAAGCGCGTTATGGCGATAAAATCCCCTTTCAAGAAACCGTTATTTCGCCTGTCGCTATGTTTAATTCACCGTTATTAATAACAGTAGACCAACATTGGTCGCCTTAGGTAAGTAATAACTTTTTAACTGGAGCAAAACTTTTACGATATAGATGATTGATACCGTGCAGCTCAATTGCCATTAAATGATCCTTAGTGGGATATCCTTTATGTTTTGCCAGTCCATATTGGGGATACAATTTGTCTAATTCTACCATTTCACGATCACGCGTCACTTTTGCTAAAATCGACGCAGCACTAATCTCTGCCACCAGTAAATCGCCTTTGACAACGGCTTGTGTTTGAATACCAAATTCAGGGCAACGATTACCGTCGACTAAAACTAAATCAGGTTGGATCGCAAGTCCAGTCACCGCTCGTTGCATAGCTAACATGGTAGCATGCAAAATATTTAATTTGTCAATTTCCTCAACAGAAGCTCTTGCAATACACCAAGCTAGTGCATTTTCTTTAATAACGTCAAATAATTGATCTCGTTTTTTTTCGGAAAGTTTTTTAGAATCCGTTAATCCTTTGATTGGTTTATTAGGATCTAAAATAACAGCTGCCGTCACAACATCACCACAAAGCGGTCCCCGCCCAACTTCATCAACTCCAGCAATTAAGGTGGCATCAGGATAACTAAATTCTAACAACAAGGTGAATCCTCTAATACATCAAGTACAGCTTGAGCTGCTTGTTCATCAGCGTGACAACGAATTTGCTGATGTAATGATAAAAATGTTTTTTTAAGTTCACTATTATCCCCTTCTAAAAAAGGAATAATATGATTAGCGATATTTTCAGGGGTACAGTCTTGCTGTAATAACTCGGGTACAATTTCTTTACCAGCTAAAATATTGGGTAATGAAACATAAGGGGTTTTAACTAATTTTTTGGCTAACCAAAAAGTGAATGGCTTCATTTTGTAACCCACCACCATTGGACATTTGGCTAGCATGCATTCTAGTGCTACTGTTCCGGATGCCAAAATCGCAGCATCACTGGCAATCATTGCTTCACGGGCATGACCATCTAATAGTTGAACTTTCAGTTCTGGTGCTATTTGCGTTTTAATCTGCTCAAATTCTTGTCGTCTTTTTTCATTGACTAATGGTACGACTATATGCAAATCAGGGTAACGATCACGTAAAAGCTGAGCTGCTTGTAAAAAAGGGGCAGACAATAAGGTGACTTCCGCATGACGACTACCCGGCAATATTGCTAAACACCGACCATTGAGCGGAATGCCTAATTGTTGACGCATTGCGACTTGGTCAGGCATTAATGGCACATCATCTGCCATTTTGTGACCAATAAAACGACAAGGGACATTAAACTTATCATAAAACGCTTTTTCAAAAGGTAAAAAAGCTAATATGAGATTAGTATTACGTTTAATTTTGAAAACACGTTTTTGCTTCCAAGCCCATACCGAAGGACTCACATAATGAATTGTTTTAATCCCTGCTCGCTTTAACTTACCTTCTAAGGAAAGATTAAAATCAGGCGCATCAATTCCTATAAAAATGTCGGGTTTTAATTCAATTAAACGCTTAGTAATATCACGACGTATTGCTAAAATACGACGTAATTTTCCCAACACTTCTACAATCCCCATAACAGAAAGCTCATCCATTTCATACCAAGCTTGACACCCTTCAGCTTGCATTAAAGGCCCTGCAATACCAACAAATCGAATATTAGGATGATACTTTTTGAGAGAACGAATCAATCCAGCGCCCAGAATGTCGCCAGATGTTTCACCGGCGACTAGAGCAATGGTTAATGATTTATTCGTATCTGTCTGGCTTGTGATTGGTTGACTAGTCATTAACGAATGATGCCCCGTGTTGAACGTGCAAAAAAATCATTGAATAATTTGACTTCAGGATATTGATTTGCAATAGCCTCAATTTCTGCTTTCGCTTCGTCTAACGATAGCCCATTTCGATAAAGAATTTTGTAACTATTGCGGATAGCTTGCAAAGCTTCTTTACTGAATCCACGACGTTTTAGACCTTCGTAATTCACGCCATGTGGTGTGGCATGATTTCCTTGTGCTATCACATAAGGTGGGACATCTTGCGCAACGCCTGAACAACCACCAACCATAACATGTGATCCAATGACACAAAATTGATGTACCGCAGTCATACCACCAATGATAACATGATCATCTAACTGAACATGTCCGCCAAGTGTTGCATTATTTGCCAAAATACAATGATTACCAATTTGACAATCATGTGCAACATGCGCATTAATCATTAGTAAATTATCACTGCCAATTTTGGTAATTCCGCCACCTTGAACAGTACCGCGATGAATAGTCGCGCTTTCGCGAATCATATTGCGATCACCAATTTCAGTGCGAGTTGGTTCGCCTCGATATTTTAAATCTTGGTTAACTTCACCAATCGATACAAATTGAAATATCTGGTTATCTTTACCAATTTTAGTGTGGCCATTGATGACTACATGTGATTTTAAAAAAGTCCCTTCACCAATTTCAACATTTTCACCAATAAAGCAAAAAGGACCAATTTTAACATTGTTACCAATTTTGGCGCCTTTTTCTATCACTGAACTTGGATGTATTTCCGTTGCCATAGCATTTCCTTCATACTGTTTTTGGGATATTTAGACAAATCAATACTATTTACGAGCACACATCATCTCGGCTTCGCAAACTAACTTTCCATCAACAGTTGCTACACCATGGAACAATGCAATTCCACGACGCTCTTTAATATATTCCACATCCAGTACAATCTGATCACCAGGCACAACAGGTCGTTTAAAACGAGCTTTATCAATAGATGCAAAATAGTACAATTGTCCGGGTGATAATTCTTCAATACTTTTAAAAGCTAAAATACCCGTTGCTTGGGCCATCGCTTCTAAAATTAAAACACCGGGGAAAATGGGTTTATTAGGAAAATGTCCCTGAAAAAAAGGCTCATTGACCGTTACATTTTTGATTGCTTTTAGCGTTTTCCCTTTTTCATAACTAATCACACGATCAACCATTAAAAAAGGATATCGATGTGGTAATAAACTAATAATTTCTTCGATATCAAGGGTATTAAGTTCGGTAGTCAAAATAGCTATCCTTATATATTAATATAAACTTTTTACATTATAACTGAGGATGCCACTTGCACTCAAGAATGATTTAATCATCAAGAAAGGATTAATGACAATGTTAATGATTTGTTAAGGCAAATTTTTTACTAATAATGGTTTGTAAATACTGTATTATCTAATATCAAATAAGTTATAATATTAATAATAATAAAAAAATTTCAATATGGAGAATTAAAATGAAGTTATTTTTAAGAATGACGCTAATCAGTAGCGCAATTGTGTTAGCTTTAACTGGATGTGATACCCAAAGTAATCCGACGGATAAGCAAACAACTACCCATGCTGAACAAACTATCACGTCGGCAGAACAATCAGCCAATCCGAATAAAGTGACATTAACTACTCAAACACAAAAAGATTCTTATGCATTAGGTTCTTCATTTGCGTCTTCTTTAAAAGAAAGCGAAATTGATATCGATCCTGACTATATTATCAGCGGACTCACTGAAACATTTAACAGCAAATCACAATTATCAAATGATGAAACTGATGCTATTTTAAGTGCTATTCGTCAACGTGTGATGGAAAAAGCCAAAGCGCGTTTTGAAAAAGAAAAAGCAGAAAATATTGAAGCAGGTTCGAAATTCCGTTCAGAATTTGCTAAACAAAGTGGTGTAAAACAAACTAAGTCGGGCTTACTTTATCAAATAATTAATCAAGGTTCTTCTCATCATCCAACAAAAGATAGTAACGTTATTGTTCATTATGAAGGTAAACTCGTTGACGGACGTAAATTTGATAGTTCATATGATCGTGGTGAAACCGTTAGCTTTAAACTTGATGAAGTAATTAAAGGTTGGGCTGAAGGAATTCAATTAATTGGAGTAGGTGGTAAAATCAAATTAGTCATTCCACCAGAATTAGCATATGGTAGTCAATATTATCCAGCTCAAGGAGACAAAGCAGCGATTTTACCAGAGTCAACTTTAGTTTTTGAAATTTCGCTATTGGGCATTGATGGAGATAACAATGGGAACAATCAACAATCTTCATTTAAGCAAATAAGATAAATAAATTGATTACTTCATTGAAATATACACTCGTTGTTTTGGGTCCTGCTTATGGGACCCAATCTGCTTATTGTGCGTATCAATTTGCACAAGCCTTATTGTTAAATACATCTCACACCATAAAAAATATCTTTTTTTACGCTGATGGTGTTTATAATGGTAATCGATATACCGACCCTGCCAATGATGAATTTGATTTAGTCAGCGCTTGGCAAGAATTAGCAAAAAAATATGATCTACCCTTAACAATTTGTGTTGCAGCTTCGCTAAGACGTGGAATAACCGAAGAAAATATTGCCGATTATTTTCAATTAACCGGTTTAGGCGAGCTAACTGAATCAATCACTTTATCAGATCGTGTTATTCAATTTTAAATATGACGGTTAATGATATGAAGAAAATTGCCATTATTATTCATTCTTCCCCTCATGGTAGTGCCAAAGGTCGAGAAGCACTTGATTTGGCTTTAGCATTATCTGCTTTAAATCATATTACGGTCATTTTTACCGATAAAGGCATTTTTCATTTATTACCTGATCAGCAACCCGATCTCATTTTGATGCGTGACTATATCGCCACATTCAATATGCTTGAACTTTATGATATTGAAGATGTTTATGTGAGTGAGTCAGCATTAAAATCGCATAATCTTTCTGATTTCACCTTTAATATTACCACTAAAGTGATTAACCATTACGATTTAAATCAATTGCTTGATGAGCAAGATGTCATTTTAACATTCTAATTTAATATTAAATTTTTAATCTGCTTCATTATTAAAAATTGTTTCGCCCACACATCCTTTCAATTAAGATTAATCTAGTCTGATTAACATTAGACTAAGCCATATTTAGAAACGCAATAACTGATTATCAAATCAAATACAACGGAAAGAAATAAGAATATCGAAGGGAAATAAGTAATCAAGAAAAATAAAAAACCGCCTTATTTTGTCGTTAAGTATGACGAATAAGGCGGATTAATTAATAGTGATAGTTTAAGTTGTTATCGTTTAGACTAATTTTTTCATTTGATCTGCAATCTTTTCAGCTTGTTGACCTACAACAATTTGCACACCTGTTTTACCTAGTTTAATCACAGCCATTGCACCTAATGCTTTAGCAGCTACTTCATCAACTAAATCAGAATCTTTCACACTCAAACGTAATCGAGTGATACAAGAATCAATATTGGTCAGGTTTTCTTTACCGCCAACAATAGCTAAATATTGTTCAGCAAGCGCTGTGGTATCAGCTGTCGTTTGCGCTGGTTTAGCGGTATCAGTTGTCAATGATTGTGCCGCACTGTCTTCATCTTCACGACCTGGGGTTTTAAGGTTAAATTTAACAATGATAAAGCGGAACGCAACATAGTAAACCACAAAGAACACTAAACCTTGAAGAATGAGCATATACCAATGCACTGCAAGAGGATTTCCAGATTGCAGTAACATATCGATTAAACCGGCACTGAAACCAAATCCACATATCCATTGCATCGTTGCAGCAATAAAGAGTGAAATGCCTGTTAAAATTGCATGAATAACATAAAGTACTGGTGCAACAAACATGAACGCAAATTCAAGCGGTTCTGTAATTCCCGTAAAGAATGCTGCAAAAGAAGCCGCTAACATAATTGATGCGGTTTTATCTTTATTGCCTTTTTTCGCTGTGTGATACATGGCTAAAGCAGCACCTGGTAAACCAAACATCATAATTGGGAAGAATCCTGCTTGATAACGTCCAGTAATACCTACAACAGCTTTACCAGAATCTATCGCACTTTGACCAGCCAAGAAATTTGGAATATCGTTAATGTTAGCAACATCAAACCAAAATACTGAGTTAAGAGCATGATGTAAACCAACTGGAATTAATATACGGTTAAAGAAGCCATACACCCCTGCACCTGATGCACCTAAATTCTTAATCGATTCACCAAATTTTACTAATGCTTCAAAAATAATTGGCCAGATAAAATAAAAGATGACAGAGATAAGTAGCATCACGATAGAAACAATAATCGGAACAAGTCGTTTGCCACTAAAAAAAGCTAACGCTTTATGTAACTCAACCGTACTAAATTTGTTATAGAGTTCAGCAGAGATAATACCCACTAAAATACCAATAAATTGATTATTGATTTTCTCAAATGCAGGAGATATTTGCGTTTTCCAACCATCAACACTGGTATCGACACCTTCAAAAAGTGCAATTGAATTTGGCGATAATAATGTTGTAATAATCAAAAATCCGACCAACCCAGAAAGTGCAGCTGCACCGTCTTTGTCTTTGGACATACCATATGCAACACCAATAGCAAATAAAATTGGCATGTTATCAATGATAGCACCACCAGATTTTATTAAAAATGTTGCCGCAATACTATTTGCACCCCATTCAACGCTATTGATCCAATATCCAATCCCTAGAAGTATTGCTGCAGCAGGTAGAACTGCAACTGGCACCATTAATGAGCGCCCAATACGTTGCATATAAGCTAAAATTCCCATAAGTTTAACCTCTTATATTTATTTAAACTATATCTAAACATGATGATTTGTTATGTATCTTCAGATATCAGTAAACGATCCATTCTATTTCATATTATATTATTTTACTTCGCAAATTAATTATTCAATATATGTGATTTTTATCACGCTTTTTTTTGATTAATTGCTCTAATATAGTAAAATACAGTCAACATATTTTACTTCAAAAAAAAAGAAGTGGTTCTAATTATATCAGAAAAGGTGGTATCGAATGAGGCTTATTCCTTTAGAAAATGCTCAAGAAGTGGGCGCTTGGGTTGCACAACGTATTGTGAATAAAATTAACCAATTTAAACCGACAGCGGATCGTCCGTTTTTGTTAGGCTTACCAACCGGTAGCTCGCCATTAGTGATGTATCAACAACTGATCAAACACTACCAAGCTGGTGATGTTAGCTTTAAACATGTGGTAACGTTTAATATGGATGAATACGTTGGTATTCCTGAAGATCATCCTCAAAGTTATCATACTTTTATGCATGAAAACTTTTTTAATCATATTGATATCGATAAAAACAATATCCATATATTAAATGGCAATGCAACTGATATTGCTCAAGAGTGTCGCCAATATGAAGAAAAAATCAAATCTTATGGCAAAATCAATATTTTTGTTGGTGGTGTTGGTCAAGATGGACATATTGCTTTTAATGAACCGGGTTCGTCGCTTTGTTCACGCACGCGTATTAAAACGCTAACTGAAGATACACGTATTGCCAATTCACGTTTCTTTGATAATGATGTGAATCAAGTTCCAAAGCACGCACTAACTATTGGTGTTGCCACATTAATGGATGCACAAGAAGTGATTTTATTAGTCTGTGGTCATAACAAAAGTTTAGCATTACAAGCAGGCGTTGAAGGTTCAATTAATCATTTATGGACAGTATCCGCATTACAAATGCACCCAGCATCTATTATTGTTTGTGATGAACCAAGTACCGATGACCTTAAAGTAAAAACGTTAAAATATTTTAAACAAATGGAAGCTGACAATCTTAACGTGACCATTTTATAAAGGATAACTCAATGTATGCATTAACAAATTGTCGTATTTATACCGGTTATGAGATTCTTGAAAATCATGCTGTTATTATCGACGGTGATAAAATTGACAAAATTTGTAAAAAAGATAATTTACCCGACAATATCAAAATTGAAGATCTACAAGGAGCGATCGTTGCGCCTGGATTTATTGATATTCAAGTCAATGGATGTGGCGGTGTGCAATTTAATGAGACACTCGACGCATTAAGTGTTGAAACATTAGAAGCGATGCAAGCTACCAACCTTATTTATGGTTGTACGAGCTATTTACCGACTTTAATCACATCAACAGATGAATTTATGATAAAAGCGGTCGCGGTAATGCGTGAATACTTAGCTCGACATCCTAATCAAGCATTAGGCTTACATCTTGAAGGTCCTTATATTAGTCCTGAAAAGAAAGGGATTCATGACGAAAACATTATTCGTTTACCTTCGCAAAAAATGATTGATTTTCTATGTGAAAATGCTGATGTAATTAAAATCATTACTCTTGCGCCAGAAAGAGTTGAAAGCCATTTTATTAAACAATTAGTTAATGCAGGAATTCATGTTTCTGTCGGTCATTCCAATGGTCATTACGATGACTGTCGTCGTGGCTTCAATGATGGAATTCGATTAGGCACCCACCTATTTAATGCTATGCCTTATATTTCAGGACGTGAGCCAGGCGTAGTTGGTGCAATATATGATGAACCAGAAGTATATGTTGGTATTATTGCTGATGGACATCATGTAAGTTGGGCAAACATTCGCAATAGCCATAAAATTAAGAAAGATCACTTAATTTTAATTACAGATGCAATGTTGTTAGCCGGTTCTAATTTGTCTTCTGCTGTTTTTGCAGGTAAAACCATTTATTATAAAGATGGGCTATGCGTTGACGATAAAGGCACGCTTGGCGGCTCTGCATTAACCATGATTGATGCAGTTAAAAATGCTGTTGAATATGTGGGTATTGCATTAGATGAAGCCTTAAGAATGGCGACACTTTACCCAGCTAAAGCAATCGGTGTGGATAAACAACTTGGTAGCATTAGTGAAGGTAAAATTGCCAACTTAGTTGTTTTTAATCGAGACTTTACGATAACTAAAACGGTTGTTAATGGAGAAATCACCCGTTAGAATGTCAGATAATTAATGATTATTGAGACAACATATGACATTTAATTATCTGAATTTAGTTGGAAATGCTGAACTAATTAAACAATTAAATTATGCTATGATTTATCGTTTAATTGTTCAGCAAGCTCCCATTTCTCGTATCCAGTTAGCCGAAATCAGTCATTTAGCCCCAGCCAGCATTACCAAAATTACCCGACAGCTACTTAAGAATAAACTTATAAAAGAAGTTGATGCCCAGCAATCAACTGGCGGAAGACCAGCTGTTTCCATTCAAGCCAAGTTTGATTATTATCAAGCCATTGCTATTCAATTAAGTCGTTCGCATGTCACCATTGAACTCTATGATCTTGGAGCAAACAGCTTAGTTTCTGAAGTGTATCCTCTTACCGTTTTTATACAGCAACAAGCACAAGAATATTTGATTACATTAATTGAACAATTTATTCAAAAAAATAGTAAAAAGATTAAGCATCTTATTGCTATATCGGTGGTTTTACCTGGATTGATTGATTCTGTAAGAGGAATTGTTCGATATACACCTCATATTCAAGTTAAAGCATGGCCTTTAGCCGATATATTGCAGAAACAATTTAATGTTTCTATTTTTTTAGGTAATGATATCCAAAGTCTAGCATTAGCCGAAAATTATTTTGGTTCAACGCAAGATGTCGATGATTCAATCTTGATTCGTGTTCATCGTGGTGTTGGATCAGGTGTTATTGTCAATCAACAATTACTGACTAACCATAATCAAAGTGCTTGCGAAGTGGGACATATTCAAGTCGATGCGTTAGGTGAACGCTGTCATTGTGGTAATTTTGGTTGTTTGGAAAACCGAGTTGTTAATGATGCCATTGAACGACGAGCAAAACAGATGATTGATCAAGGTTATACGACTAAATTAACAAAAGATTGTTGTGATATCGTCAACATTTGCCAATTAGCCAATCAAGGGGATGAGCTTGCCATTAAGTTAGTTAAAGATGCAGGCGAAAATCTAGGTCGAGCAGTAGCTATTATGGTCAATATTTTTAACCCACAACGAATTGTATTAGCAGGTGAACTCACCAAAGCGACAGAAATACTTTTAGATGCAGTAACTAGCGCTTTAAACTCACTGAGTTTAGAAGATTTAAGAAAGAATCTTTCAATCAACTGCTCTTCACTCAATGACCGCTCGGCAATTGGTGCATTTGCTTTAGTACAACAAGCGTTATTTAATGGATCACTTTTGATGATTTTGCTCGAACATGATGTAGCATAAATAACTTTTTAAGTTCAAAAACAGCCCGAAAAAATCGAGCTGTTTTATCATGCCATCAGTTAACCATTATGCTAAGATGCGTAACATCCTCCGTAATGGTTCTGCGGCCCCCCACAATAACTGATCCCCAACGGTAAATGCTGATAAAAAGTCTTTACCCATATTAAGTTTACGCAAACGACCAACAGGAGTGGCTAATGTACCGGTAACGGCTGCAGGGGTTAACTCTCTCATGGATAATTCTCGATCATTGGGTATCACTTTTACCCAATCATTATGTGCAGCAAGTATTTTTTCAATTTCCGGCACGCTAATGTCTTTTTTCAGCTTGATGGTAAATGCCTGACTATGACAGCGCAAAGCACCAATACGAATACATAGTCCATCTACAGGAATAATTTGATTGGTATCTAATATTTTGTTGGTTTCAGCTTGCCCTTTCCACTCTTCTTTACTTTGTCCATTATCCAATGCTTTATCGATCCAAGGAATTAAACTCCCAGCAAGTGGTACACCAAAATTATCGGTTGGCAAACTTCCATCACGCATTTTTTGGGTTACTTTACGTTCAATCTCTAAAATAGAAGAATGTGGATCTTGTAGTTCTTTGGCAACTTCGGCATTTAACATCCCCATTTGCGTTAAAAGTTCACGCATATGGCGAGCACCACCACCAGAAGCCGCTTGATAAGTTGATACCGACACCCAATCAATCAAATTTTCAGCAAATAAGCCACCCAGTGACATTAACATTAAACTGACTGTGCAATTCCCGCCGACAAACGTTTTAATACCTTTGTCTAATGCAGTTTGAATATTCGCTTTATTGACAGGATCTAATACGATAATGGCGTCATCTTCCATACGCAATGTAGATGCGGCATCAATCCAATATCCTTGCCACCCCGAAGCACGTAGTTTTGGATAAATTTCGGAAGTATAATCTCCACCTTGACAAGTCACGATAATATCTAACGCCTTTAATGCTTCAATATTATCGGCACTTTGCAATGTTCCTGTTTTACCGCCAAAACTAGGTGCAACTTGCCCTGCTTGTGAAGTCGAAAAGAAAATAGGATTAATATAATCAAAATCGTGTTCTTCAACCATACGTTGCATCAGAACCGACCCCACCATTCCACGCCATCCAACAAAACCAACATTTTTCATATTTTATTTCCAAAAGTAGATGTTATACCAAGAGACTTTTTTACTATTAAAGCAAAATATCATCATAAAACAAGCAAGATAAGAATTATTTTTGTAGGTTTTAAAATAATAACACAGTGTTATATTAAACTCGTTTTGAGATGAATACATTTATATGAAGAATAAAGATATTTTAATTATAACCAACTTGAAAAGGTAGCAATGAGTTAAGGCAAATATATTTTTAGCATACTAAAATAGATTTGCCTCAATTATTATTTTTTAATCATATAATTAAAATTCCTCATCTTGAATATTATTGTTACTAATTGAAATTAAATTATATCGCTCAATACCTTGTACTGATGATTCGATGACTTCTGGCAATAAATCAATTAGATCATTTTTATCCGTTCTAAGCATAAATGTGGTTAATAGCATTGGAATATTAACGCCAGTGATAATTTCCATCGTCGGGTAATTTGGGATCAGCTTAACAAGAGTATTAAAAGGCGTACCGCCTTTTAAATCAACTAAGCATAAAATGGCTGATCCCAATTTAGTTAACATTGCTAACTTTTGTTCAATTTGCTGTTGAAAATCATCTAGCGATTGTCCCATTAAAAAGGAAACAGCTTCACATTGAGTTTGCTTACCGCATATCATTTCAGCTGTTTCAATTAAACTGTTAGCCATTGTGCCGTGAGTACTTACTAATACTGCAATCATGCACGACTCCTTTTAGTAATCTAAGCAACGATAATAACGACGGATTGACATTGGATGACGATTGAGGTGTTCAACATAAGCATCAATTCGGTTATTAATAGCACGAAAAACAAATGGAGATAAGTGCCCCCGATATTTTTCCGAAATACCCGGCAATTCATAATCTTTAGTATCGATTATGGTGTAATTAGCGCAAATTTGTGGTAAAAATCTAGCTACTCTTTCACTAAGTGAGCGCTGACTATCTTCACCAACGTAAACAGTAACAGCCGTATCCCTGTCTATAATTTCTAATGTTCCATGAAAAAATTCAGCAGATTCGATTGATTTTGAACGTAACCAATGCTGTTCTTCCCAATAACACATAGCGTGTGAATAGGTTGCTCCCCATTGATTACCTGCTCCAACAAAGTAATGCATGGCATCATCGTGATGTTTTTGCGCAACTTCTTGTCCAAAGGCATCGGCTTTTTTGGCAACAGCAACAATATTTTTGGCAAAATGTTGATCCATTTGTTGATAAAATTCATCATAGTCTGGAAATTCACCGGCTAAATACATCAGTCTGTCTGCGGTCATAAAGAATTTTAACTGTTCATTCATCGGATAAGAAATAACGTGATCTACCATTTTACCTAATGGTGAATCAGCATTATCTAAAAAGGCTAATACCGTTGAGCCGACTTCTTTTTGAATTTTATCGATAGCCTCAACGACTTCTTGTGTTGAGCCAGTCACTGAGGAGATGATTATTAAAGAATCTTTGGTTATTCGCTTATTGCCAGTTACCAAATATTCCGCAGCATGTTGCACAAAAGTTTCTAGTGCAGATTTTTCTTTCATATGAACGACGGCTTGCATTGATGAAGCATAAGTGCCACCAATGCCTAACCAACAGATATTACGATAACCTCGTTCATGAATCTGATCAATAAACTGATTAATAAACGGACGTAATTTTAATGCGCCATTCATACTGTTAAGCTCTTTTTGTTCGTCAAATTTTCTCATACGGTGACCCTCTTAATTTTGGATTTAGTAATTTCATCAAATTCTGGATATGTTGATTTTTCTAGATTATGACCCTTTAACTGGGATAGCTGGTAACTGAGTAGATGAATAGGAATAGTCATAAATAATGATGTTAATAATTCATCACAATGGATATCAAAGTTTAGATCGTGCTCAGTAATAGAATGCGAGTGCTGTGCATATAGGGTTATTACCTGTTTTACATAGCGATTCAAAAAGGTTTTTAATGCTACGGCTCTTGCTTCTAATAACCCTTTTGGTTCAATAAATATGATGTAATCATCAGGATGTAAGCCAAGATAAGGGCCATGCATGTACTCTTCCAATTCTTTTCCGAACGCCGTGTTACGAACCGTTTCGGTGAATTTAGTTTCTCCTTCACGAGCGACACCATAAGTTGCACCATAGCCAATAAAAATCACTCGTTTAGCGTGATTAAATTTTCTGAGATGATGATTTACCCATGATTGTGATTGTAGGATAACTTGTGGCAATGATGTCGTAACATCCTGTATTTGTTTAAGATAACTTTCAAATTGTTGCTTATCCAAACACCCTGTTTTTTGACCAATAATTAAGGCAATCAACATTAAATCAAGAATAATGACACTATAGCCAGCACTCACATAGGGCATTTCTTCAACTGGCATCCCCATTGATAAAACATGATTGCTGATGTTATATATCGGACTGTTAGAATTGCTAGTAAGGGTATAAATAGTAAGATTTTTTTTAATAAATTGTTCAACCAAATGAATGGTGGAATAGCTTTCCCCACCTTGTGATATGGCAAAATAGAGCGTATTAGCGTCATTATAGTGTAAGTAGTTTGCTGCCATGGAAGGATCTTCAATATAAACAGGGATTTTTAATATTTTACTCATCAATGGTCTGGCACCATAAGCGGCGTTGGCACTCGATCCTGTAGCAAAAATGACAATCGATTGAAGTGACTTTTCAGTATTTAAATCTATCTGATCAGCAAATAACGATTGATAATGATCTAATATGCTTTGATAAAATTCTGGCTCTAAGGCGACATAGTCTGCGATACTTTTCATTTTTATTTCCTAATTATCCCAATAATCCACTCCATGCCCCTAAAATCCCGATTGCGGCAATAAGTAGAAGTATCCAATGCGCTTTGATCCCTTTTTTGACTAACATGAAGATGAATAACGTAAACATCAAAGGCAAAATTTGCGGTACAATTCCGTTAAAGATATCTTGTAGTGAGGCTGAATCATCGCCAGACCCAATTTTTAACGGCATATTTAATGTCACCATAGTAGCAACCATGGCACCAACCACACATAGCCCTAACACTGATGCTCCATAAGATAACTTATCCATTAAACCTGTCTTTTGAACCTTTTCAATAAAAGATGCGCCAATGTTATAGCCTATAAGTAAACCAAAATAACGGGCTAAAATGGCAGGTACGTTAAAGATAAGTAAAAAAAGAAGTGGACCTAGAATATTACCTTCCAGTGCTAAAGAGGTACCAATACCTGTTGCAATAACGCGTAATGTTCCCCAAAAGAACGAATCCCCCAGACCACTTAAAGGTCCCATTAGTGCAATTTTGACATCGTTGATGGCACTTTTATCAAAATCACTATCGGTGGCATTTTGTTCTTCCATGGCAATACAAATACCTAGTGGAAAGGTGATTAACCATGGTGTGACGTTATAAAATTCTAAATGTCGTTGATAGGCATCAGTGAGTTCGATTTTATTATGACTGTAAATCTTATCTAAAGCTGGTCGCATCGCATAGGAATAGCCTAAGTTCATTTGTCGTTCATAATTCCATGACCATTCAGCGGTAAATGAACGCCAAAACGTTCTGGATAACTCCTTATTGGTTATTAGTTTAGAACTCTTCATTTTCATAATCGATCTCCTGTGCAGCTACCGTATTGCCTGTATTGGTGCTGAGTTTTTGCCCGCTTTCTTCTATTATCATCTTTTTGCCATTAAATGCCGAATACCCCGTCAAAATGAGCGCAAGACATCCCCCAAAGATAGCCACACCGGTGACGGGCACTTTCATATAAACGGCAAGTGCAAAACCAAAAATAAAGAAGGTTACATTGGTCTTTTTAATCATGATTTTCATTAACATCGCAAATCCAAATGCCGGTAGTAAGCCAGTTGCAATACCTAATCCCTCAATAATAAATTTAGGTATCATTTCCAATAGACCATTCACCGCAGAACTGCCAAATAGATATGAAAGTCCTACGACTAAACCGATTGGCAGATTGATTGAAAAGAATCCACCTAATAAATTCATTCGATCCATACCTTTACCATTGCCTTCACTGGCGTATTTATCCGCTTTATGAACAAAGTAAGGAAGAATAAAAAGAAAACATAAGTTTTTAACCAATAAAACTAATGAAGCAATAGGAATACCTAACGCCAAAGCAATTTCGGTACTTTTACCTGCCCCAATGGCGAACGCGGTACCCAATATACTGCCTGATATAATTTCGGGTGGAATAGAAGCGCCAATAGAAAACGAACCGACAAATGCGAGTTCTAATGTAGCACCAATAACAATACCTTGTGTGATGTCGCCCATGACTAAACCAGCTAAAGTACAAGTAACAAGTGGTCTGGATAACATTGATGAACCTAATAAGTATTCACCATTGGCTAACATCGCAATCAAAGCTAAAACAATAGCTGTTAATTCGATACTCATATTTTTGTCTCTCTTAACTATTTTTCAAATTTTTGCTTTGATTCGCTTGGGACTTGTTGAATATAGATCTCAATGCCGTCTTGTTGTAATCCTGTTAATAAATCCGCCTCAGTATCAGTTAAATTGATTGTTTTAGAGTAATTTTTTGTCCCTTCTCGAGGTTTAGTACCACCTAAATTTAGGCTAATGACTTTTCCTTGCGTGGCTCGAATGAGTTTTTCAGCATCTGCAACGGATTCAACGACAATTAACATTTGATATTTATCTGTTACGCCTGAATTAATCGCCTCAATACTGTCATCAATTGACTTCATCACTAATTTTGCGTTTTCTGGTTTAGCTAAACGAATAGCAGATTTACGTAATTCGTCATTAGCCACGACATCATTAGCCACTAAAATAGTGTTTGCACCAACATTTTCGAACCATGAAACAACTACCTGGCCATGTAATAAACGGTGATCTACACGTAATAATTTAATCATTGATATACCTCCTAGGTGAAATCGACCACATATTTAGTATTACTAGCAAACTTGTACTCAAGCGCAATCGGTTCGTTATTAATATCAAAATAGTGATTAGTAATTTTAAAAAATGGGGCGTTAATATTGATACGTAATTGTTTGGAAAGTTCAGCATTGGCTACCATCAATTGCAAATCTTGCTCTAATTTATCGACTTTTTTCTTTCCCGAATTAATGATTTCAAGTGCTGATAGTACCTTGATAATGGAAAGCTGAAAGTCTGGAAAATTAGTTAACGGTAGCAAAAAAATGGTTTTCGTTACGTTATTTGTTGCTATCTCCAAAAAACCAATAAAGTAGATAAGTTCCGTTGATTTTATTTTTAATAATTGGCTGTAAAAACAACCTGCTTGCCTGAGATAGGCTTCTTTGATCTGCTTTTTATGATTTGAATAAGCTTGAGGTTTAATTATGCCTGTCATTTCTAAAATCGTTTGAGTTGAAAGTGTAGGAGCGACAAATAATCCAATCCCTTTCTTTCTGACTACCATATTTTTTTCAACTAAACGATCAATCGCTTTACGGACTGTGGTTCGACTGACTTCATAATCTTTTTGCAACTGACCTTCTGGCGGTAACTCTGCACCCACACTATATTGTCCTGTACTTATCTGCTCCATTAATTGGAGTGCTAATTTTTCAAATAACTTCATTTGTATTCTTCCTGATAATTAAAGATATTTTTTGCAGATAAGTGATATTTAAATCGATTACCAATTAAGTACTGGTCGGTGTGTTCAAACGGTTCAAAGTCATGATCATAACTGTAACTTGATACTTTATAGATAGGTGTGCCTTCAGTAATTGCTAAATATTTGGCTTTATCGTTGAGAGCGACTTCGTATGCGATCTCTTCTCGACCATGACTGGGTATAACATGAAAATGTGTTTTTAAATATTCATAAAGCGAAACATCATTTAAATCTTGTTTAACTAAATCTTTAAATTTTTTAGAAGGAAGATAACTTATTTCATAAGATAACGGAGTTTTATTCAATAAACGTTGTCTTGCTATTCTGATTAATCGCTGATTTGATTTAAAAAAGGTGTTTAATTCGGTAGGCATTGGAATGATATCATTAGAGAGTACTTTAATTTTGATGTGAACATCATCTTCTTTTTGGCACTCTTCAGTAAACGAAGACATTTTTAGCATATTCATTTCAAAGACTGTATGATTAGGGAGATGGTGATCTTCCTGAAAAACATCACCTTCCATCATTAAATCATTTAATGCTCTTCTAACTGTCGTTCGGCTTACCCTAAAATATTCGGCAAGCCCTCTTTCTGTCTTTATTTGACTGATTATTTTAGGATTTGCTCTAATTTGTTCTTCGACTTCAGTTTTGACTGCAATATCACGGTATTCCAAAGATCACGCTCCATATTTGGGCTTTTTTATCCAATAGATATATCTTTAACAACCAATTTCTGATTAAAAATTATCTAAAAAAATACATGCCGTCAATTTTAAGTACCAAAAGTGTTGTCATGATCACAATATTTTTTATTATCGACATAAAATCAAGATAATAACTCGTAATATGCATTAACGAATATGTTGAATCATTAAAATTGAAAAACTACGGATAATTATGATGAGATAGGTGATACTTTAAATAATAAATAGAAATGATTGTGTTATAAAGTTCATGAATTTATTATATAAACATAAGTATGATGAAGAATTTTGTGCAGAAATGACTATTTTTTAACATTATAAAATATGCCGATAGGATAATCTGTTTTATCATTGCTTTAATAAGGGGAAAAGGATGATTAAAAAAATAATTTTCTTAATTCTATGTTTATTTAGTGCATTAGCCAAAAGTGATGAGTTTGTTTGGAAAATAAATTTTGATGGAAAACTTAATATTCCTCATCTGAACTTAAACATTGATGGTAAAGATATTGAGGTTACCTTAGACACAGGTGGTAAAGAAGGATTATATTTACCATTAGATTTTATTAATAATATCGTTGATAAAATTGAACTTTCTGAAAACAAAAAAAGTATTGATTTATCAGGTAATATAAATATAACAAGATCTTTTATTGCGAATAATTTAGTCATCAATTCGCTAATATTTAAAAAAGTTAATGTTATTGAATATAAACCATGGGGTTTAGCCATATCAAGTAACAATGAAAAAGAAGAAAACGATGATTTCCCTGCTATTGGATTAGGTTTATTTGATCAATATGTTTTAACCTTAAATTTTCCTAAAAGTGAAATTATTATTTCAGACGATATAAATTTAAGTTTAGATAACACATGGGTTGAATTGCCTTTCCGTTTAATGGATGAAGGTTTAGTTATTGAAATGTCAGATGGTTATAAAAATTACCAAATGATATTAGATACCGGAGCAAGCTTATCTATGATTAAAGCTCAATCCCTTTCACCTCAATCAATTAAAATTAAGGATGAAAATAGTGATTATCAATTTGTTGAACTTGGTGTGAGCTACGTTTCATCGGATAAAGTGGAAGCGATTATTCTCGATTCTCTTCCACCTGAATTCCAATCAGATGGGCTTTTAGGTATTGATGTACTACAAAGTCATTTAATTAAAATAGATTTCAAAAATAAAAAATTATGGATTAAACCGTTTAAAACAGAATCGAGTAATTAATCTATTATTGGACGAAAACAGCGTATTAGTCCTTATTTTACTAAAAGGCAGAGAATAAAAAAAACCCACTTAAATAAGTCGGTTTTTATATCTAAATTGGTCGGCGAGAGAGGATTCGAACCTCCGACCCACTGGTCCCAAACCAGTTGCGCTACCAAGCTGCGCTACTCGCCGTTAGATTTACTTATGCATGGCATAAATGGGGTGGCTAATGGGACTCGAACCCACGACAACTGGAATCACAATCCAGGGCTCTACCAACTGAGCTATAGCCACCGCTGAAGTAGGACGAAATATTACGCATAAAAAATAATATTGTCCAGTATATTTTTAAAAAAATTGACCAATTGGTTATATAAAAACCGCAACAGTGCTTAACTCACTAAAATATTTGAAAAATTTATGCTTTGTGAGACATAATATGAATAATTTGTGTGTCGGTAGCTTTCATGCTGTTACTGACAATTGCCCCTAAATTATTAATTGATGTTTCAACACTATCACACACAATCCCTTCCTTACCCGTTACCCGAATACGACTCAAAGCCATTAATACCGCTTTATAGGCAGAGGATACGGATGTAGAAACTTTCATAGCACAACTATTAGATGCACCATCACAAATAATACCAGATAAATCACCAATCATACTACAAATTGCCATATCTACCGGTTCATACTCACCTTTGCCTAGTAACCATGCCATTCCTGCCGCTGCCCCCATAGCAGCGGTTGAAGCGGCACAAAGCGCAGATAACGGCGGATATTTACTATGTATATAAATTGCA
The DNA here is from genome assembly GCF_046635805.1 of Gilliamella sp. CG13. Classification (NCBI taxonomy): domain Bacteria; kingdom Pseudomonadati; phylum Pseudomonadota; class Gammaproteobacteria; order Orbales; family Orbaceae; genus Gilliamella; species Gilliamella sp. CG13. The sequence goes on along the minus strand of NZ_JBIDFM010000005.1, from coordinate 27,232 downwards.
ATGGTATGCGATAGAATAAGCGCTCTGGCTAATTGCTCTTGCGTGACATTTAAATGTTCAGCCACCACAACTACTGGCATAGTCGCTGTAATACCTTGATTGCCTGAACCTGAATTACTCATCGCAGGCAATGTTGCACCGCCCATTCGAGCATCAGATGCTGCTGTTGTACGAATAATTACTTTAGATAATAAATCATCTGCCATTAATCCATTTTTAGTATGCTCACGTAAAGTGGTCGCAATACTTAGACCATAAGCCTGTTTTAATCCTTCTTCAGATAAAGCATCGTTTAATTTTGCTGCCTCTAAAATAAATTTTATATCGTCAAAATTAGCATAGCTGGCAAATTCATAGATTAATCTAACCGACATTTGCTTTATGATAAGATCATCGTGAGATAACGCTTGATTAACTGAATCGGTTTGGTAAAGAAGTTCACCATTTTTTTCAATTAATATCAAATGAGTATGCGTGTTTTCAATACAGACTTTGACATGATCTGTTTCAGTGTAAACATTAGACTCTGCATAAATTGCTTTATGATTATCTGCAATTTGAACACGTACCTTACCATTAGTGAGCATTTCTTTTGCTTGTATAATTTGCGCTGAAGTGATGTTTTTTAACACTTCAAGCCCAGCATCTGCATCACCGCCTATTGCACCAATCGCAGCAGCAATAGGTAAGCCAACCATACCGGTACCAGGAACAGTGACACCCATTCCGTTTTTCATTAAATTTGGCGAAACATAAGCTTCAATTTTTTTTATGTTATTTTTGTCAAGATATTGACAAGCAACCGCTGAAGCAAATGCCAAAGAAATAGGTTCAGTGCAACCAAGTGCTGGTAAAACTTCATGTTTTATTAATTGAATTAATGCTTGCCATTGTGTTTGCTGTTTAGATTCTTCCATTCATCAATCTTAATGTTATTAGTTGAAAATTTAACAATTTATTTATCAATATTTTATTATATCTTAAGCTATATTTGAATGATGATATGACACAATCTCTATATAATAGTGCAATTTTATAGCAAATTAGATTAATCAAAATAAAGTGTTATTCAATTTCATTTAAATTTTGATTAAAGCTATAGCTAAACTAACATTTTTTAAACAATTAGGTAGTAAATTAAATAAACAGCAATCGTTCAAAATATGTAATATTTTAGTAAAATTACCTGACATTTTTTTTATTATTGCAATAATATAACTACCTATAATTATATAATAATGGCGATTATGATAAATATTTTATTAATTGATGATGATATTGAATTATCACAGATGCTAAGTGAGTATCTGACTAATGAAGGCTTTAATATCAAAAGTGTTTATTTAGGTAAAGATGGTATTGAAGAAGCCTTATCAGGCAAATATCGAGCTGCAATCTTGGATGTAATGTTACCCGATATTAATGGAATTGATGTTCTTAAAAGTATTCGTCAGCAATGTAATATGCCTGTTATTATGTTAACCGCTAAAGGCGATAATATTGATCGTGTTTTAGGGTTAGAATTGGGCGCAGATGATTATATTCCAAAACCTTGTTATCCACGCGAATTATTAGCAAGACTGCGTGCTGTTTTACGTCGTTTTGATGAACGTTCTGTTGAGTTGGTCGATGATAAAAAATACCATTTTAATGGCTTAGTATTAGATTTACCGCAACGTTTATGCACTTGGAATGGCCAAGTGATAGATTTGACATCAACTGAGTTTAATTTATTAGTATTATTGGTAAAACACAGTGAGCGTGTGGTCACTAAAGAAGAGTTATCTGAAATAGGTCTTGGTCGAGCTCGTGAACTTTATGATCGTAGCGTCGATGTGCATATCAGTAATATTCGCCAAAAACTTCATCAAGTTGCTCAAAATGTAGTAACTATTGAAACTATTCGAGCTGTTGGTTACCGAATCCGTTAATGTGATAATAGGCTTGAGATGAATCGTCGATTATTTTGGAAAATACTCATTATATTTTGGGTGATTTTCTATCTTACTTTTCAGTTAACCTGGATTGCATTTTCTTATTATATAGAAAATAAAAACCAACGATTTCTCAATCATATGCCGACAAAAGTCGATATGATCGCTCAATTATTACATGTAGCAGGTGAAAATGAAACGTTAAATTTTGTTGCTCATCTGCCTGAACGTGAGCGAGTTTTATTATCAATAAAATTGATTTCTCCTCAAAACGATCAAATCAATATCATTACGGATGAATTAGAACCGCCAAATTATATTTATCAACGTACAGCAGTTGCGCCTGATGGAACACTTTATGCGGTTTCATTTAGGGAAGATAAAGATAAAGACGATCAAGTCAAAAAAGCCCTGTTTAATATGCCAATGCCAATTGTGTTAATGGGAATTTGTGTGGGATTAGTCTTTAGTCTCTTTTTGGCTTGGAACTTAACCAGACCAATGAAACTATTAAGGCAAGGTTTTTTCAGAGTTTCTCAAGGTGATCTTTCGGTTAGATTATTTAATAAACTTAAACCACGCCATGATGAGCTTAGCGAATTAGGCAAAGATTTTGATATGATGGTTGAACAACTCAATATTTTAATCTCAGACCGCCAAGCTCTTTTGCATGATGTTTCACATGAGCTTAGAACGCCACTTGCTCGCTTACAATTAGCCATCGGATTAGCTCAACAAAATAAGCAAAATATTGATACTGCATTAGCAAGAATAGAATTAGAATCTGAACGATTAGATCAACTTATTGGTGAAATATTAAATTATTCACGTGCTGAAATGAATAATCGCACAGATGAATATTTTGATCTAAAAGATTTATTGCGTGTGGTCATTAATGATGCAAATTATGAAGCGAATCACCAATCGATAAATGTTCACTTCATTTCATCAGCGATTATTCATTCTATTGTTAAAGGTAACTCGGAACAAATTCGCCGTGCAGTTGAAAATATTATTCGTAATGCAATTCGCTTTTCAAAACCGGGACAAGAAGTTAATGTATCTTTAAAAGAAGTCGGTAAATACCTACAAATTGAAGTTAAAGATCGTGGTCCTGGTGTCGATCCAAATAAACTATCGAGTATTTTTGAACCGTTTGTTCGCATTCAATCGCCTCAATTAGGTAAGGGTTACGGTCTTGGTCTTGCAATAGCCAGAAAGACGTTCACCATGCATAATGGCACTATTCAAGCAACAAACCGTGACCATGGTGGACTTACGGTGACAATTCGCTTACCTTATTGGCGAAAGCATTAATCAACCATGCATATTCATTTACGGATTAATAGCAATCAGTATTAACCGTTAAGACAAATTCTTTCACTAATCTTTCTAAATCAATTTTATCGTGACCGATGAAATTTAAGACTTGTGTGATGGTGCTTGGTTCATTTTCTAATAGTGTTTTATATTGTGCTATATATTGGCTAGCGATAGGCTTATAGGACCAATGCCACTCTTCTGGCTGATAGCCTCCATTTCTTCCTTCGTTAAACGCTTGGCAAAAGCCATACTTAGGTAAATTGTCCTGAAGCCATTGATATAAAATTCTACCCTTTTTATCATTTTTGAAATAATCTGATGAAACACTGGTAATATCGATATCCGTTCCCCAATGATGACGAGATGTACCGGGCATTGATGAATATTTTAGTATTTCTTCAGCAATTTGTTCTGGATCATTAAACTGATTGGACAATTTATCCCATTTACGCTGCCAAATTGAGTTTTGATAGGTGTAATTACGTGTAGCACTTACGATAATAAACGGAATATCAGGATGTGCTTTTTTAAAAGCTTGATAAGCTTTTATAAGCTGCTGAGTGGGTTCCTTTTGAAGATACATGCCCTTTTTATTGACAGGTAACATGGTAGAATCTAATGCGACAAAATTATTGTCAATCTTTTCATCAAACTGTCCAATTAGTTTGTTAAAAGGTATAGGTTGTGCCATAGTAAACGTTGAATATAAAAATAGGGTTAATGTTAAACAGAAAATATGGATATATTTTGCTGAATTTGTTTTCATTATTAATATTCTATTAGCCAGATAAAGGGAAAAACAGTATAATCCTTTCCTTAAATTTTTAAATAGCCATAATGTGTAAAAACGAGGCCATATGTTAACACCTGCTACACCAAATACGTCTGTTAATTGTGCAGATGCATCCAATCTTAATACAACTAATCCTAAAAGTGAAAAAATAAATTTACTTGATTTAACTCGTCAACAATTGAGAGAGTTTTTTATTTCATTGGGCGAAAAACCATTTAGAGCCGATCAAGTCATGAAATGGATCTATCATTTTGGGGTAGATGATTTTGATCAGATGACCGATATCAACAAAAAGTTACGTGAACATCTAAAATTAATCGCTGAAATCAAAGCACCAGTAATTGCAATGGAACAACGCTCATCCGATGGTACAATAAAATGGGCGTTAGATGTTGGTGATAACCAGATGATTGAATCTGTTTATATTCCAGAAAGAGATCGTGCAACTCTCTGTGTTTCATCACAAGTTGGCTGTGCTTTAGCGTGCAAATTCTGTTCAACCGCACAACAAGGCTTTAATCGTAACTTAACGGTATCTGAAATTATAGGTCAAGTATGGCGAGCATCGAAAGTCATTGGTGTAACCGGTAAATTAGCAGATAGACCTATTACTAATGTGGTCATGATGGGTATGGGAGAGCCTCTACTCAATTTATCGAATGTCGTACCAGCAATGGAAATCATGTTAGATGATTTTGGTTATGGCTTATCAAAAAGACGAGTAACCCTATCGACTTCTGGTGTTGTTCCTGCTTTAGATAAATTAGCAGGTATGATTGATGTCGCCTTAGCTATTTCATTGCATGCGCCAAATGATAATATACGTAGCGAAATTATGCCAATTAATCAAAAATATAATATGGCAATGTTACGCGACTCAATTTTACGTTATCTATCGACATCAAACGCTAATCATGGAAAAGTAACGATTGAATATGTATTACTTAATCAAATCAATGATAGTGTTGAACATGCTCATGAACTTGCTAAATTCTTAAAAAACGTTCCAAGTAAAATCAATTTAATACCTTGGAACCCATTCCCTGGTGCTCCTTTTTCAAAATGCTCAAACACACGTATCGATCGTTTTATGAAAACGTTAATGGGATATGGATTTACAGTGATTGTTCGTAAAACACGTGGCGATGATATTGATGCGGCTTGCGGTCAGTTGGCCGGTGACGTCGTTGATCGTACTAAACGGACTTTATATAAAAAGCAAAATCTTATTAAACAAACAGCATAACGATCAAGGTAAATTAATAAAGGAATAGTTGATGAAAAAAATACTCATATTACTAAGCTGTTTAGCATTATTAACACTATCAGGCTGCCAAATAAATGGTAACGAAGAGTTCGATCCCGAAGCGGCAGCTTTTGCAAGAATGCAATTAGGGTTAGGATATCTAAGCAAAGCAAATGAATCGGAAGATAACATTAAAGCTGCACACTATAATCTCAAATTAGCAAATCAATATTCACCCAATAACCCACAAATTATGCTAGCTATGGCAATGTTTGATCAGCACGTTGGTGAATACAATGAAGCAGAAATGATTTATAAACGCATTACCCTTATGCAACCAGGTAATGGCTTATATCATGTACATTATGGATCTTTTTTATGTGGTCTTGGACGTTATCAGGAAGCACAAAAGGAGTTTGAAAAAAGCCTTGAATACGATCGCCATAATTGGAAAGCCGATACCTATGAACAATATGGATATTGTGCAATCCAAAATGATGATAAAAAAACAGCTGACTTAATGTTTAAACAACTTTTCCAATATGATGCAAAACGTCGTGAAACGGTTTTAAAAACAGCTGATCTTTATCAAAATAAAGGTGATAAAAGAATAGCGAGTTATTTATTATCAATTGTTGAACAATAAAGTACAACCCTATATTAAATAATCGTTTATCCAAATAATTATAAACAAGAGCATATGTCATGAGTTTTTTGATGATATTTTTATTAGCAATGGCAATGTCTACAGATGCTTTTGCGGTTGCTGTTTGTCGTGGAATTTCATTTAAATCGACTCCCTTTATTGGCGCCTTAAAAGTTGGTATTTTATTTGGTGTCGTTGAAGCAATCACACCATTGCTAGGTTGGCTCATAGGCATTTTGACACTGCACTATATAGAGCGTTGGGATCACTGGGTAGTATTTGCTGTCATGTTATTTTTAGGCATTAGCATGATTTATAATAGTTTTAAAGATGGCGATGATGATTTTTCAGAAAAAGAAATAGCTTCTTCCAAAAAATCTTTTCTTATCTTAATTTTTACCGCTATTTCGACTAGTCTGGATGCATTTGCTGTTGGAATTAGTTTAGCATTAGCTAGTGTTAATATTTATATTGCAGCAAGCATGATTGGATTAGCAACCTGTGTCATGGTGACTATAGGTTTATTACTAGGAAAAAAAATTGGTTGTTTTATCGGAAAACAAGCCGAGATTTTAGGCGGATTGGTGTTAATTGCGATTGGCGTAATAACACTTTATCAGCACCTTTCAATTTAAGTTCGATAACTAGAATAAATTTAATACTCTTTTTTCACAGTCCAACATACCTTAATTTCAATTTGTTAAATTATTGAAACTAGCTAAATAGTTTTTTTGATAAAAAAAGAATGAGAAGATGAAAAAATTGAATTGTGAATATAAAAAAACTACCCGCGTAAACGGATAGTTTTTTAAATAATTATTTTGTGTTTAAGGAAAGAATTACATCATTCCGCCCATACCACCCATGCCGCCCATACCACCAGCAGCACCTAAATCAGCTTTATCATCTTTAGGTAAATCAGTAACCATACATTCAGTTGTGATCATAAGACCAGCGACAGATGCAGCATATTGTAATGCACTACGAGTTACTTTAGTTGGATCTAAAATACCCATTGCAATCATATCGCCATATTCTTCAGTTGAAGCATTGTAACCATAGTTACCTTTACCACCTTTAACTGCGTTAACAACAACAGATGCTTCTTCACCACAGTTAGTGACGATTTGGCGTAATGGTGCTTCCATTGCACGAAGTGCAACTTTGATACCTACGTTTTGATCTTCATTCGCACCTTTTAGCTCAGCAATCGCTGAAGCAGCACGAACTAACGCTACACCACCACCGGCAACAACACCTTCTTCAACAGCAGCACGAGTTGCATGTAATGCATCTTCTACACGTGCTTTTTTCTCTTTCATTTCAACTTCTGTTGCTGCACCAACTTTAATTACTGCAACACCGCCAGCTAATTTAGCCACACGTTCTTGAAGTTTTTCTTTATCGTAATCAGAAGTTGATTCTTCAATTTGTTTACGAATTTGTTCAACACGAGCATTAATTAAAGACTCTTCACCCACACCATCGATGATAGTGGTATTGTCTTTGTTGATAACAACACGTTTAGCTTGACCTAAATCTTCTAATGTTGCTTTTTCAAGCTCTAAACCAATTTCTTCAGAAATGACAGTACCAGCTGTTAAAATAGCGATATCTTGTAACATTGCTTTACGACGGTCACCAAAGCCTGGTGCTTTTACTGCTGCAACTTTAACAATACCACGCATAGTATTTACCACTAATGTTGCTAATGCTTCACCTTCAACATCTTCAGCAATAATTAATAGTGATTTACCCGCTTTTGCAACCGCTTCTAATACCGGTAATAATTCACGGATATTAGAGATTTTTTTATCAACTAATAAAATATATGGACTATCTAATTCAACCGTTGCTGTTTCTGGTTTATTGATGAAATAAGGTGATAAATAACCACGATCAAACTGCATACCTTCAACCACATCAAGTTCGTCTTGTAAACCCGTGCCGTCTTCAACAGTGATAACACCTTCTTTACCTACTTTTTCCATTGCTTGTGCAATTAAAGTACCCACAGTTTCATCTGAGTTAGCAGAAATAGTACCAACTTGTGCAATTGCTTTAGAATCTGCACATGGAGCTGATAATTTTTTAAGCTCTTCAACAGCTGCAACGACTGCTTTATCGATACCACGTTTTAAATCCATTGGATTCATTCCTGCAGCCACTGCTTTTAAGCCTTCGTTAACAATAGCTTGAGCAAGCACAGTTGCCGTTGTTGTACCATCACCAGCAGCATCATTAGCTTTCGATGCCACTTCTTTAACCATTTGTGCACCCATATTTTCGAATTTATCTTCTAATTCGATTTCGCGAGCAACTGAAACACCATCTTTAGTGATAGTTGGAGCACCAAATGATTTATCTAAAACGACGTTACGCCCTTTAGGACCCAAAGTCACTTTTACTGCATCAGCTAATACATTCACGCCTTGAAGCATTTTAACGCGAGCGTCATTACCAAATTTTACATCTTTAGCGGCCATCTTCGTATTTCTCCTAAATTCTGTATATAATTTAAATTAGTTGCCAGTTATGCTTGTACAATAGCTAAAATATCGCTTTCAGACAGGATAAGCACTTCTTCATTATCGATTTTTTCTGTTTTAACGCCATATCCTTCATTGAAAATTACGATATCACCAACTTTAACATCTAGCGGTTGTACTTGACCATTTTCTAAAATGCGACCATTACCAACAGCTAAAACTTCACCACGTGTTGATTTACCTGCAGCTGAACCTGTTAAAACAATACCGCCAGCTGATTTTGATTCCACTTCTTTACGTTTAATGATCACACGATCATGCAATGGACGAATTTTCATTAGTTATCTCCTAGCACTAATATTTAAATAGATGATAATTAAAAATAAATCATAAAATTATGATTTTAAAATGTAGTGAAGTTTACATGGGGGTCTTTTTTATATTCTTCAAGTGAGGAATTTCAAAAAAATGACCAATTGATTATTTATTCATCATCTTTCCGAATAAATTCTCCTTCAATAATCTCATCAGATTGATTAAAGGATCTTGATGAATCAACGCTAGATTGAATAGGCATTTTTTTTACAATTAATTTCACTAAATAATTTTGTACGTAAGGAATTAATAAAATCACTCCTAATATATCAGTCAAAAATCCCGGAATCAGCAGGAAAAAACCAGCAAATAGCAAAGCGACATTTTTAATTACTTCGTTTTTCAAACTTTGATGATTAGCCATTTTTTGTCGCATAATACTAAAATTCTTTAAACCTTGGGTTTTAACTAAAGAAAACCCAATAAAGGAAGTAGCAATAATACAAATTAGCGCAAGGAATACTCCAATTGAATCAGCAACCTTTATGAAAAAACTAATTTCGAAATAAGCATAAATGAAAAAAAGAATACACAAGAAATATCGCATGTAACAATTCCCTTAAAATAACGTGATATTGTTATATATTAGTAATAATATAAAGCTAATAAGTTATTTTTCAACCAAACAAACTATTTTTTTAAAAATATATCACAAAAAGAATTGACGAATTATCACAGATCGTGTTTAATACACCTCCATTGTTGCCCGGATAGCTCAGTCGGTAGAGCAGGGGATTGAAAATCCCCGTGTCCGTGGTTCGATTCCGCGTCCGGGCACCAATCCTAAAAGAACACCAGCGAAAGCTGGTTTTTTTGTGTCTGAAATTCCAGCAAATTAAAAACTTTAAAAAATCGTTATTAATATCGATGAATCAATATGTTTATTGACCTGAAATTTAAAACAATCCTCACGTTAAAATAAAAAATAACTATATTAATAAAATATAAATTCTAATCCCAATAGAAAAGGCTTATAAAAGTATAATCAAATGATTGGTTAAAAAATTCGTTGTTATTAACACTATTATGTTTACCTATTGTTAGTCACGAAGATGGTAAAAAATGGATTGATATATTGCTCAATGAACGACACCATTCTCGTGATAACAATTTGCAAAGTTTGACCAGCAGATGAAAGCAAATCTATTGTCGTTTTACCCTTACTACATAGTTGGCAACTTAATGCACTTAAAAGTTATGCCAAAGAATTAGTTGATTTTGAAATTGATACAGATCGTTATCAACTTAATCCTTAAACTTTGGCTTTTGGTGTTCGTATTCAATATAGAATCAGATCAACTTCCTCTCCTTATAGCGCAGAATATATTAATCTCTACGTTAAACAAAATAATAAATTAAAACCCGTTGTTAATAATCTCCCCATGTTTGAACTTTCAGTTGAGAATGATCAAAGGTACGCACATAACATTCATATCTATGATCGTAATATAATATTGGGAAGTAGTATGACTCATGGTTATGTCGACCTAATTGTTTTAAAAATGTAAATCGAATAGCTCTGGTAAATGATTATGGCGTGTATTACGCATGAAATTGTCTTACCTAAAAAACGTTTTATTTATTTTACAATGGTTTGGAATATCCTGTAAAAAAGATTGAGGAATCAGCAATAACAGAGGATTGCAGGAATTGAAAAATTTATAAATATGTTGTTTCAAAAAACAATAATTTTTTGACACGCATGATAATTAGAATATATGTTCTCAAAAGACAAAATTTAAAATAAATGAATATGGGAATATTGCGGAAATAAATTAAAATTAAAAGGGAAAAAGAAGTTCATCCTGTTCTTATTATTCATGCTGCTATTTTCATGTAATGAAGATAATAACCTAAATCCCACTAAACATGTCGATATTGATAAAGACCCCATTTGTTGGATCTCCTTCGAAAGCATACAATTCTATATTGGTGAAGACTTAGCCAGCATTGAGAAAAAAATTGATATAAGGGTGTTTCATAGAAGTATATCCCAATGAAGGTATGTATATATCTCCCTACAAAGACTATAATTATCCGGAAATAACGTGGATGCGAAATCTATCTTGAACGTTTGATATAAATTTAAAATTACATTCGCTATTACCAACACATTGATTCAATCTGCGAACAAAACAAATGTCCCCCCCTGAAATTATACATGGCGATACTTTAAGACCCGTTATATTAACGTTCTGTAAGAATAATATGGAATTAACAAACTGTGTAATCTAATTTAGTATCCAAAAATAAAGCCGGCTATTCCTAGCTTTTTATCAATTACGATTTGGAAGTAAATATTCTCATTTTCTATAATAATCTTCGACTTTTACATTAATTTATTAAGAATAATGGATTGAAAACATTTGAAAAATGATGGATTATGGAAATTAACCAATTAAATAATAACTAACTTTTATAAAATCCCTTCAATTTAAGTGATTCAAAATATAGAAAAACAAAGGTTTAAACGTTTTATTAACTTTTATAATACAGTTCCTCATAAAATGTTTTAATATAAATAAGGTATTAATTTTGTTTGTAATGTTCATTACAGATAAATAATCTGATTAATTCCTATAATTAACAATATAAATCTACTGTAACCTATTAAAATAAAACTATTTGTTAATTTTTAATTAACATTAACAATTCAGCAATTGATTTTCCTAATGCTAAGGCAAGTAATGGTGGAACAGCATTACCTACTTGAGTATATTGAGGAACCTCAAACTTTCGCATTTGTCCCCCTGTAGTTACTTTTGAACGGAAAACAAAATTATCTGGAAATGATTGTATCCTCGCCATTTCTCTAACGGTTAGTACTCGTAATTCTTTCTCATCATAATGACAGGCATCATCAGGAATAGATAGTGCTGCGGGTGCTGGAGAAGCTGGATTTAAGGCTTTTTGAGTTTGTTTTTGTGTTGGATGTAATTTCAAGTATTCTTCAAAATCAGCTTTATTAGTAAACGACTTCATTTGATTATTATATTGTAAATAATTGAATTTTTTTAGTTTACTCCAAACATCTTCAGATAACTTAGTTTCTTTACCTTTTAAAATGTTAAATACTGCATTGGTAATTTCTTTATTATTACATTTTTGTAGTATTTGATAAATACGGAATCGACATTTAACAAGTTGGCTATTATTACGTAATTCATGGTTACTAATTTTTTTTCTTGTTTTTATTATATTTGTAAATTCAATATTTAAACTTTTGATAAATGATGAAGGTTTTGCCGGATTATTAAATTTTAGATCATCGAGTGCTAATTTTACATTAACCTCTTTATGGCTAACTAAATGTTTTAAAAAAGAGTTTTGAAACAATTTAAGATGTTCGGGAATTGATACGTCAAAATATGGGAGAGCTCCCCAAACTACTTTTTTGACGTTTTTTTGGATTAAATCATAAAATTTAAGAGAAGGGGAAAATAATTTTTCTTCAGCACTCCCTTTTTTAAAAAAGGGGATCAAATTTAGAAAAATATCATGACGAATAGCTAACATGATAAAACGTGGTCGATTTTGTGGTACACCTGCAAATTTTGCATTTACATGCAAGCAAAGTGGAATATATTTTTTTGTAGCAAATACTTTAGCAACTTCAAACCAAGCATGATATAGAGAACCATCTTTATCCTTAAATGCACGTAAAATACCTGTCACATTTTCTAGTAAGACAATCTTAGGCTGAACTTTTGCAACAAAGTTCGCAAATTCCCAAGGAAGGGTATTTTTGTCGCTATCTTTCTCACGTAAACCGGCCATACTAAAGCTCTGGCACGGGGGACCGCCAGAAATTAAATCAATTTCAGTATCATTGAATGCGGATTTTAATGCATGTAAAAGTTCTATATCGTGTTCGATTAAATGATTTAATTCAATAATATTTCCAATGATAAGTGAGTTTTGTAATTGCTTCTTGTCCTTTGGTATGTCACAGAAACCTTTATTGAGAGAGGGATAGTTAAATGGATTCTCTCTCAAGCGTTCAGTTAAGATATCAAATTGACTTGAAAGCCAAAAGGTTTTTTTAGGCTTTTTATTTTTTTTTGCTAATTGTTCAAAATTTTCATTAAAAAAGTTATAGGCAAATGTTTCCGCTGCCATTGGTGATAGTTCATTAGCTAACGTAAGCTCAAATCCCGCCTTTTCCAATCCCAAAGATAATCCTCCACAACCTGCGAATAATTCAATATGACTAAACTTTTTTTGAGACATCAATTGATACACCTAGATTAACAAAAATATTAAAAATGAATTCTAAACTAGAAAAGAGAAAAAGTCCAGGGTTTAACAATATAGAATTTGACTTTTGAGAGTTGTCTCGATATTCTAAAAAAATAAGGCTTAGAGAGAAGCCGCCAGTCCACGCTCGTAAAGACTTATTAGTCCTCTCTGTAGTAAAAAATCGTTTCAATTGCACTTTTAACTTATTTGTGGGCAGTAAGTTTAGTGCATGTTTTTCTTTGAAACTTTTTATTACAGGGAGGTAACATGCCTAAAGAACATCCTTATATCGTTCGTTTAAAAAAGCAAGCTAAAACACTTAAAAAACAAAGTAATATTACTAGTGCAAAAGCATTAGATGATATTGGTCGTCAGAAAGGTCATTCTAGCTGGAAGGCTTTACTAAGAAATTTTGAAAACAATCAGAATTTAAAAACGCCAACAGCTAAGATTTCGACAACTTTTGTTGAAAGTGATGATATTGAACTTGACGAAGAAGATCAGGAATTTTTAGCGGAAGAACGTAAAGATGAGCTGCCATTAGATATTAAGCTTAATGTATTAGATAACCAAAAAACATTGGCTTCCTATTCTATTGATTATTCTATTTTTGAACCAACAAAAACAGGACTGAAAAAATCTATTCTTGATGCAACGCAACAAGTGAGAACTCATTTTGAACTAGCTAAGTTTCATCACTATGCTAAACAAAAGCAAGGAATTGAATTTAAGAAAATATCTAAAGCTTTCTTTTTATCTCCTTCAACGGTTCGCGAAACCAAAATGAGTTTATATCGGCCGGTAACGAAAAAGGGTGACCCAAGGATGTGGTTTACTGCTTTAGGTACTTTTGCTGAGGCTGGAGATCAAATTGCTATTATTATCTTTAACCAAGTTCCTTACTTGCTAAATCTAAGTAAAGTTAATCTGAATAATGAATTGAAATCACTTAGTAATAAAATTAGTAGTTTCATTTATGAATATACAAAACAGACTAATACGATTGCTGATGAGCTATTATTTAAATTAAAAGAATTAGCTAGAAAACCGATAAAGGCAATCGGATATGGTGATACCACGGTAGGAATGTCAATTGAATGTGCTCTTGGCATTTCCCCTAACTCGAGTAAACAACCTGATTATAAAGGTATTGAATTGAAGTCAGGTAGAGGAAATAAGAATAAAACTCGTACTACGCTTTTTGCTCAAGTGGCTGATTGGTCAAGCAGTCATTGTAAAAGTAGCTCAGAAATTTTAGATAAATATGGCTACCAAAGGGAAGAGGATTTTAAACTATACTGTACATTAAGCACTCTACAAAAAAATAGTCGAGGTTTAAAATTTGAAATAAAAGAAGATGTGCTTTATGAGTATCATTTAATAGAAAAGAATGGAAAAGAACTCAAAGAGCCAGTTGCTGTATGGAATGGTTCCATGCTACGCTTACGCTTACGTGAAAAACATTCAGAAACCTTTTGGATTGAAGTCGAAAGTACTATTATCAATGGCGAAGAGTATTTTAACCTTAAATCAGTAATTCATACAAAGTCACCATTATTAAATCAATTAATGCCTCTAATTGAGAAAGGTATAATTACAATGGATCACCTAATCAAAAGAAATGCAAAAAACAATAGTGTTTCAGAGAAAGGTCCATTATTTAAAATCGATAAGCGGAATTTGGAATTACTATTCCCTAAACCTGTGAAGCATTTATTCTAGAGTAGAATAATAAGTATTAAAATATTTTTTATAGATCATAAGGTCAAACTTCATAATAAATATCATTGTGTTTTCTTATCTAAATGTATATTATTACACCATAAAATATATATCTATTTAGATAAGAAAGATTATTGAAAAAATAACTTTTATTATTGGAATTGATTTATTTTCATAGATTATTATACGTCACTAGATATATAACACCTGAAGGTATTAAATTCAAGTCATCGTTAAAATGAATTACTTCAAATAAGTAACTTTCTTGAATGTAATTAATCATATTTTTAAAAGAGACATATCTAGATAATATTTAAGAATACATTATGGAGAAAATATGACTCTAGACGAAATTAGAATTGCTGATGAAACTATATGCAAAAATATTAGATTAATTCGATTTTGTGATAGAGGTTTTATTTCTCAAAATATATTGTCTCAATTAAGAAATTTCGTTGAGACTATTGCTGTTGCGGTTTTAGCAAAGAAACAGAAGAATATCTCTTCTAGAAATTATCAAGATATTCAGGATAGTTTGAAGTTAATTCAAACAAAAGGACAATATAAAAATCTAAGAGTCTTTCACGAATTCTTACAAAAATCAGTTTCTCATTATATTGTTAATGAAGACTCTTCTGAGCGATTAATGTTAAAATACTATGAGCATTTATTGAAGCTAAAAGAATTTGTAAAAACTGAATTTGATCTGAATATTTTAAACAATATAGCAGATTTCCCTCTTAATTTAGATCCTCAACTATCAGAGTATTATGAAAAAATAGCCTATAAAATTGATAGATTTTCCGGTAATTCCTCACTTGGTGAGCGTTACTATATTCACAGAATAAAACCATTTTTTGTCAATTATAAAATTTATTATGAAGTATCCTTTTTTATTGCAACAAATAACACAAGTAAATTTGAAAGAGTTATAGCTTTTACTAATATAGATATTATGCCAAATTATGCTGTCAAACTCTCGTTACACAAAACGAAGATAGATGTACTTAATCGAAAGATGGATATTTGGATTATTAATGATTGGGCAATATCTATTAGACAGTGTGAATTTAAAAATTTTGCAAAAATCTTAAATCAAGAAATTAACGGTAATAGTAAAGAAGAACATTCGTTAATGAATTACTTGCAGCATGAAAAAATTAACTTAGTTGAGCTAGTGAATGCAAGTGATAACCATTATAACAATATAAAAATGCATCTAGTTGGTTCTAATCCAACAAACCAATTTTTTTCTGTTTTAGAACGATGTAGAGAGTTAGTCAAAAATACTCAAAATGGCTGCAATATTATCCAATATCTACTTTATCGTATGAATAATAGGATTATAAAAGCTCAATATAATAAAAATGATACTTGTAGTGCTCTCTCTGATTTATCATTAAAATATGGTTGTATTCCTTTTGATCAAATGCCATTTGCTTCTTCACCTATAGGTCATAATCCACATTTAAGTGATTTATTGGTTTGTTTTTCTATTGAAAAAAGAGAGAACGAATTTTTTGCTAGAAAAATCACACAAAACAATGAAATTGAACGTATTCTTTTTAGCGATGCAAGTAATTTTAAACATATAGAAAATATTGATTCTTTAATTTTAGATTTTAATAGTCGTTTATATCAAAAAACTGAACCTCAAAGAAATAGAGCTTTATATAAATTCTACAACCATATTTATATTAAAAATTATGTTGATGCTTGCGTTTATATTTTAAATGAAATTCAAAAATTAACGAAAAATGGCTTAACCAACTATAATAATTCAATGACAATCTGGCTAAATAATCTGGCTAATCCTATAGATTGCGAAGAAAAAAAAACGATTCTTAAAAGTCTTTTTATTGACTCAAATGTAGCTTTAATTTATGGAGCAGCAGGTACAGGAAAATCGACCTTAATTAGTTATATATCCAATTATTTTAGTGATAATAATAAAGTATTTTTGACAAATACAAATACAGCAAAAAGTAATTTGGAAAGACGGATTAAAACCGAAAAGTGTACTTATTTAACCGTTTCTAAATTTTTAAAAAACCCTATTAAGGCTGATGTTTTATTCATTGATGAAGCTAGTACTATTAGTAATCGAGATATGCAAAACACTTTACAATTAGCAGAATTCAAATTATTAATATTAGTTGGAGATAACTATCAAATAGAATCAATAAGATTTGGTAATTGGTTTAATATTATTAGAGCGTTTATTCCTGATAGCGCAGTTCATGAGCTAAAAATACCTTATAGAACTACCAATTCAAACTTACTTAATTTATGGAACAAAGTTAGAGAACTAGATACATCTATTTTAGAATCTTTGGTCGTAAGAGAAACTGATTCCTATTCACAAAAATTGGATGACACTATATTTGATATAACTGAATCTGATGAGATTATCTTATGTCTTAATTATGATGGTCTTTATGGTATTAATAATATTAACCGTCTATTGCAAGAAAGTAATACAAATAAGTCTATTCAATGGGGTATAAATACTTATAAAGTAGGCGACCCTGTTTTGTTTAATGATACCTCGAATTTCTCATCTGTTATCTATAATAATCTGAAAGGAACTATAATCGATTTTGGAGAAGAAAAACCATTGGTTTGGTTTATAATAGAAATTGACGCTGTATTAGATGAATCTAGTTTTTGGGGAATTGAAGGGTTAGAGTTTATGGGTATATCTTCTACAGGAAATGCAATAGTCAAGTTTTTTGTTGAATCAATAATAAATACAGATGAAGATGATTTATATAACAAGAAAACTATGCCATTTCAGATTGCCTACGCAATATCAATACACAAAGCGCAAGGATTGGAATATAACTCTGTAAAAATAGTCATTAACAATGAAATCGACGAGGCTGTTACACACAATATTTTTTATACAGCAATTACTCGCGCAAAAAATAAATTAAAAATTTATTGGTCAGCAGAGAGCGAGAAAAAGATTATAGAAAGTTTTAAAATCAATGATTATAAAAAAGATGTTATGTTCCTTGAAAAATATATTTCTCAAAAAACATAAATGAAGATTGTTTTTTAAAGTTGTAAAAAATTACTAAAAAAATATATTTTAACAATAGATATAAAAGAGGATACATCTATTACTTCTGTATGTCTTATCAAAATATAAACAAAGTCATACACGTTTATTTAATTATAAAACTGAAATTGAGGAACCATTGCTTGATCTCTTGATGCGTTTTAGTCCTCGACGTACACATTACTATCCTAATATGCCTTTTTGGAGATTGAAAAATGATGGATTCTGGCAATTAACCAATATTGAAAATTGCATAAATATCAATAATCCAAGTAAAGAACCAACCAGTAAACAGCTAGCCTCATCACAAGTTTATGGGGGATTTGATGAACCATCCTATCAATGTCTAATAAAAAATCCATCAGCTATCGATCAAATAGCAGAACAGATTTTAAGTCAGCATTTTCCTGAAAGTGTGCAAGAAAATTTAATCAATCGACTTGATTTTAGTTTAATAAATTTTAATCGCCAACGAGATCCAAAGTTCAGACAGTTAGTCTTACGAGCTTACAATTACCAATGTGCAATTTGTGGTTTTGATTTAAGGTATGATTCAGTATCCATTGGTCTTGAAGCCGCTCATGTAAAATGGAAACAGCATGGCGGTCCTTGTGTTATCAATAATGGTTTAGCGCTTTGTTCATTACATCATTCGGCTTTTGATATGGGAGTAATTGGGCTTGATAGTAGTTTAAAAATTAAAATATCAAATGGTATTAACGGTAATCAAATTGTCGAAAGACTATTTTGGGATTTTAACGGAAAAGATATTAAGCGACCTAGATCGAAGGAAGATTATTTACATGATCGGTTTGTTGAATGGCATTTGAGAGAAGTGTTTAGGAACTAATAACGATGACCAAAATCGACAATCAAATTAAACAATAAATTTTTTAATAAATTCAGGCACAACTTGACTTGCTGGGCCGTAAATTTTGGTTTGAAATAAACTTTCACTTAAACTTGGCTCTAAATTAAGCTCAACAGTTTTAGCCCCCGATTGATTGGCAACTTTTACAAATCCTGCGGCAGGATAAACATTACCAGATGTCCCAATAGAAATGAAATAGTCAGCCTGTGAAAGTGCATCGTAGATTTTATCCATTTGTAATGGGATTTCTCCAAACCATACTATATGGGGGCGAATAAATTTATTTTGTTGATAATCGACATCTTCCAGACAATCGATAATCTGCCCTGTTTGTTCATTGCGCACTTTAAGTAATTCCCCGTGCATATGAATAATATTTTTAGAACCTGCTATTTCATGTAGATTATCTACATTTTGTGTGACCACTAATACATTTTCACTGCCCAATTTGTGTTCCATTTCAGCTAAAGCAAAATGAGCTAAATTCGGTTTTACATCAGGACTTTGTAATTTTCTTCGTAGCATATTATAGAAGGAATGAACCGCAATGGGATTTCGACTATAACCTTCATAGGTTGCAACATCGTTAACATCATGCCCTTCCCACAATCCATTTTTCGCACGGAATGTCGATAGCCCAGATTCCGCCGATATACCCGCACCAGTTAAAATAACAATTTTAGGTGTTTTGATCATATTTTAGACTCCAGTATTCAAAATTATGCCGATTTAACTAAAATACTACTGACTATATTCCGTAGTAAACATGTTCAACGCGGGTTTGTTCAATTTCTGATACTTGCTATAGGCAGTAGCCACTTTCAATCGAATATTAGCTTTGCTTTCGCCTTTTAACCAAGCATCGATCATAGCGTGCACACTATATGCTTCCGGAGCCATAAGATGCATAGTTAAAATTAAGGGCGAAATCCCCAAACCAGATAACGGTTTCGAAAAATATTTTTGACTTTTACAAGCAAAAACGGCCGCATATCTCGATTTTTGTTGTTCTTGTGCGTCATTTGGAAGTGTTTCCCAACGCCAACTATCAGGCAAAAATTTATGCCAAGACCATTCCATTAAAGCATTATGACCAATATAAACGACTAAATCAGCTTTACCTCCAGCCGTTATTTTCTTGTTATCTATCGTAAATGATGATTGTTTTTTGCCTGCTGAATATTCTATAAAATCATCAATAGTATCATCTATGTATTTGCCATTATATGCCTGAGCAATCAGATAAACATCTTTGCTTCGATGCTTATATATAATCTCTTCTAATATTTTATCATCATCAGGTTTATTGATTTGTACTACTTGCCACTCTTTTTGTTTACCAAAGTAGGTTTTAAAACCATAGGCCGCCCCCCAATAAAGATTATTTTTTGGATCTTGACCATTACCGATTGCAGCCGGAACTGGTGCAATGCCTTGATACTTATTATCACATAATGCAACAACGACATGAATCACTTTGGGATCAGCAAAACATGAAAAAGATAAAACTAAACACATTAATGGCATTAATAATAGATATTTACTCGTTTTCTTCATTTGTTATCAATTCTCCATTCACTTCGTATTTTACAATTACATTATTTTTATACATCATTTCTGAACGAATACATGCCGGGGCGCCACCGACATTGTTTTTGGTCATGGTGTCTCTCCAAATTTCATTTTTTCTATAGATAACACCTTGCCTTTTAATAAAGGCATGCTGCTTTTCATAAACATGATAGCTGTATTGTCTTTCTTCATCACATAATAGCTCACCTTCTAGTTGGTGCTCTCCAACATGAAGCATAATTTGAAACGTTTTATCGGTAGGATTATAAATAATAAGATCAATATAATTATAAAAAATAGCGGCACCCGAACCAAAAGGTAACACTCGACCATCATCAGGAAAAGGATCAAAGCTATGATTTGCTCGTTCGACTATTTGGAGTTCTGAATGGAGAGCTAACCAATGAATTAGATTACTAATCTGACATATACCACCGCCAATACCGGAACGAGCTACACCAAATGATAGTTCCATTCCATTCAAAAATCCTCGCTTTTTAGTTGGTTTTCCGACTAATCGGCAAAACGAAAAATATTCACCTGGTTTAATTAAGATTCCATTTAACGAATCCACTGCAATTTTTAGATTTGTGACTTTATTGTATTGAAGCTGAATATCGCTGTTACCCAATCGACGTATTAATTTGGATGTATGTTTTTTATAACGATATGGTAAACGTAAATCATGACTACGTTCTAAGCTATATTGACGCGAAGAACAATACCAGAACAAATGACGAAACAAACGACGCTGATTTACCCTTAACCAATAAAGTAAGGGATGATAACTTGATAACGGTTTAGACATTAATTGTTTTTTATCTTAAATTCCAATAGGATAAATTATAACATTAGTACTATTTTTTGAGAGAAGAGATACATAAACTTTTAATAATAAACTAAAAGATATCTTAAAGAAGTTATATTATGATTTAGTACGTTAAGGATGAATAAAATGAAAACAATAGGTTTAATCGGCGGGATGAGCTGGGAAAGTACCGTGACTTATTATCAAGTTATCAATCAAAAGGTAGGACAATCATTAGGAGGATTACATTCAGCGAAAACACTTTTATATAGTGTCGATTTTCAAGAAATTGAACATTGCCAAGCCAATGGTGAGTGGGATAAAAGTGCGCTTATTTTAATTGATGCAGCGAAAAGGTTAGTGCAAGCTGGTGCAGATTTTATCGTGATTTGTACCAATACTATGCACAAAGTCGCAGATCAGATTCAAGCAGCCATTGATATTCCCATTCTTCATATTGCTGATGTTACGGCACAGCACTTAATTAAAGAAAATATTCAAACCGTTGCTTTGCTTGGAACAAAATATACGATGGAACAAGACTTTTATAAATCAAAACTGATTAATAAAGGTTTAAAAGTGCTGATTCCCGATGAGCAAGGTAGAATGATCATCAATCAAATTATTTATGATGAACTTTGCCATGGTATCATTAACCCTACATCGAAACAAACCTATCTTAATATCATTGATAAGCTAGTTATAAAAGGAGCCCAAGGAGTGATACTTGGTTGTACGGAGATTGGTTTATTAATTTCTCAAGCAGATCACAAGATCCCTTTTTTTGATACAGCTCTGTTACATGCTCAAGAAGCAGCATTAAGCGCAATAAATAAAGGTTGTTTTTAATCCTATAGCAGATGGCAATCTAAATACTTACCGATTGCCTTTAATATAAAATCGCTACGAAAAAATTCTTGATTTTAACTGATATGAATAATATGCATTTTCAACAAAAACTAATTAACTTTTTATTGTGCGCTTTGAAATCAGTTATTATAAGCACATAAAAATTCTTTTGAATGGATACGCTAAAGAATCCTTGTTTAATGTTTCATTGAAATTAGCGTTCCTCTATAGCGCCTCGCATCGCAGAGTAGGCCGCATTACATTCACCTTTAATCACATCTGGATTTTTTTCAACCATCTGTCTAAACTCCTCAATACTTTTTTTAATTGACTCTTCAGATTCGGCAGGCAGTTGTGATGTATTTTGTAAATCCAAAATCAATGCAATATAGCGATCACATTCAACTGCACCAGTATCTATTTTGATAGTTCCTAGGTCATGTTTATTTTTTTCATTACAAGCAACAAGATTTGCAAACAGAAGGCTTAATAAAATACTTTTAGTAATTTTTTTCAACATTTCTTATTCCTAAATTAGTAAGTCATTTACATAAATATATTTATGCAATGTGGTCATAAATAAAGATTATTTTTTATTTATAACATATTTATATGTTTTTTGGATGAATTTTGATAATAGTATTTTAAACCCCTATTAACTGTAATTTAAAGATTTTATTCATAAAAAAAGCCTTACTGCTTTTCCAGCAAGGCTTATAAAAGTAGCAGTTAACAAAAAGCTTATGCTTCTATCGCAACACGTAGTTTTTTCATAGCATTTTTTTCAAGTTGGCGGATTCGTTCAGCCGAAACACTATATTTATCAGCCAAAACTTGCAACGTTGATTTACTATCATCAGCATCTAACCATCGAGCTTTAATGATATCTTGGCTACGTTCATCTAATTGTGATAAAGCATCATGTAACTTGTCGGTTGCATCATTTTCCCAATTATCATTTTCAATTGATTTAGAGAAATCTGAATTACTATCTTCTAAATATAATGCCGGCGCAACAACTGCGTTATCATCATCATCGCTATCGACATCAAAGGACATATCTTGTGCAGACATACGCGATTCCATTTCAAGCACATCTTTACGGCTAACACCTAATTCATCAGCAACCATATCAACTTCAGCACTATTAAACCAACCCAAACGTTGTTTATTTTTTCTTAAATTAAAGAATAATTTTCTTTGTGCTTTAGTCGTTGCAACTTTAACAATACGCCAGTTTTTTAACACATACTCATGAATTTCAGCTTTAATCCAATGTACTGCAAATGACACTAAACGAACGCCCATTTCAGGATTAAAGCGACGTACTGCTTTCATTAGACCAATATTACCTTCTTGTATCAAATCTGCTTGTGGTAAACCGTAACCAGAATAACCACGGGCGATGTGCGCAACAAAACGTAAATGCGATAAAATTAATTGTCTTGCTGCATCAACATCATCATGATAGTAAAGTCTTTCGCCTAAAGATTTTTCTTCCTCAGCAGTTAGCATAGGATAGGTATTAATCATGCGAAGGTAAGATTCAATATTGCCTTGTGGGATTAAAGCACCTACTTGCATTTTTAAATCAGTACTCATTTAATTCCCCCTTTATTTAAACTTTTTTTGTTGTATTTATTTTTGATTACAACAATATAAAACTTTATACAGTTTTATAACTTTTAATATTAGACAGTTAAAATGTAATTTAGTTCACAATTGGGTTTAAAATAAAAAAATATTTATAAAAATATTAATCATCTTTTCTACTTAATACTATTAAGAAGAACTATCTTAATTAACTAATTTTTAAATATCTTTTTGTTGTAATAAGTGATGATAACCATCCTATCACAATTGTAATTAATACAATTAGCAAGACTTCATCCCACAATAACCCTTCTAGTGAAAATACTGTTCCAAATTCATTTGAAACATTTAATATAATAGATTCTATCTGAAAAATAAATATTTCCGATAAAACGACAGAAAATAAAGCACTTATAAATCCAATAAACATTCCACTATACAGAAAAGGGCGTAAAATAAAACCTTCGGTAGCGCCTATTAATTGCATGACAATAATTGTTTGTTTTCGGGCAAAAATACTTAAACGAATACTATTTCCAATAACCAGTGATACTGCAAAAATCATAAATATTGCAATAACCCAAACTATTGCCTTAACCATATCAGTTAAAGCAGTCAAACGAGTAAACCAGCTATCGTCTAGTTTGACATCATCGATACCATCAATTTTGAAAATTTCTGATTGTAATTTATGAAGTATTTCTGTCTTTTTTGCTTCTGGTTTAGGAATAATAATTGCTACCGCCGGCAGTGGATTTTCTTCTAATAAATCTAATGCACTACTGAATCCAGACCATGAAATAAATTCTTCTTTAGCATCATCGCGTGAAAGATAATTAACTTTTTCCACCTCTGAAAGAGATTTGATTTTTTCAATTAATTCGTTAGTTTGTTCAGCATTAAATGTCTTGCTTATATATGCCGTTAAATTTGGCGTTGGAGACCACCGATGTGCAGCTTGATTCGCATTTTTCCATAACAAATAGCCGATTGTTGGTAAGCTTATTGAAATTGCTATAACTAAAATTGTCAGTAGTGATGTTAAAATATTTTGTTTAAAATGATTAAAAACATTTTGCCATGCATAACTTATTTGTCTTTTCCAACGACCCAAAAAGTGACTTTTATTTTTAGAAGTTGCTTTGGCTGATCTGACATTAGCGTTTATCATTAATATTAGCCCTCTAAACGCCCTTGATTTAAATGAAGTATTCGGTGGTGTTTTCGACGAATAAGCCCAATATTATGCGTTGCCATTAATACCGTTACGCCAGCTTGATTAAATTCTTCAAACAATTTTAAGATATCTTTTGAAAGTTTATCATCAAGATTACCTGTAGGCTCATCGGCTAATAACACACTGGGACGATTAACAATCGCTCTTGCAATCCCTACCCTTTGCTGTTCTCCACCAGATAACTGAATGGGATAGAATTTAGCTTTATTGATTAATCCAACTTTATCAAGCGATGCAGAAACCCGTCGTCGGATTTCTTCAACTGGTTTACCTAAAATGATTAAAGGAATAGCAACATTGTCATAAACAGTATGATCCATAAGTAATTGGTGATCTTGAAAGATCATACCTATTTTTCGCCGTAAAAAAGGCATATCCTGCTTTCGTAACGTTGACACATCAATGTTATTAAGCATTACTTTACCATCATTCGCTTTTTCCAAACCACAAATAAGACGCATTAAGGTGCTTTTGCCAGCACCCGAATGACCTGTTAAAAATGCCATTTCACCTGTTGATAATGTAAAGTTTATATTCTGCAATGCAGGTCTTCCGCCCGAATAAACTTTACTCACATGTTGAAATTGGATCATAGCCTCTCTCTATTCATCTGTTTCATCAAACAGTGCGTTAATAAAATCATCAGCGTTGAAAGGTCTTAAATCTTCAATTTTTTCGCCAACACCGATATAACGGATAGGGATATTAAACTGATCAGCAATACTAAAGATAATACCTCCTTTTGCGGTACCATCTAATTTAGTTAAGGTCATGCCTGTTAATCCAACTGCTTCATTAAATAATTTAGTTTGGCTAATTGCGTTTTGTCCAGTGCCTGCATCAATTGTTAACATGATTTCATGTGGTGCAGTTTCATCATGTTTTTTTATCACTCGAACAATTTTTTTTAATTCATCCATTAAATGTGATTTGTTTTGTAAACGACCTGCAGTATCAGCTATTAGAACATCAATATTTTTGGCTTTGGCAGCTTGAATGGCATCATAAATAACTGAAGCCGAATCCGCATTAATATGCTGTGCAATTACCGGAATATTATTTCGTTCTCCCCATACTTGTAATTGTTCAACCGCTGCAGCACGAAATGTATCACCTGCGGCAAGCATAACAGATTTACCTTGTTGTTGAAATTGACGAGCTAATTTACCTATTGTTGTTGTTTTACCGACACCGTTAACACCAACCATTAATATCACAAATGGTTTATGAGTTGAAATATCCAGCGGTTTATCAACTCCATTTAATACAGATTTCATTTCTTGCTTTAATAGTTCATGTAAAGCATCAGCATCTTTTAACGCTTTGCGAGAAGCATGTTGAGTTAAAGCTGAAATAATTTTTTGCGTAGTTTCAAAACCAACATCTGCAATTAATAATTGTTCTTCAAGTTCTTCAAATAAAGCATCGTCTATTTTTTTTCCTCTAAATAAATTTAAAAAACCTGATCCAATATTTTGTTTTGTTTTAAAGAGACTTTGTTTTAGACGAGAAAAAAATCCCTCTTTTTTTTGTTCTACCATAAATAGTTATCCTATGATCATGATAAAGATCATTTTATCTTATTTTAGTATAAAGCCCAATTTATTCAGTACAAATAGATGAATATATTGATCTAGTTTATTCAAAAATTCTCTACAAAATAGTACTTAATTATCTGCTAGTTATTTTATAGATAAAGATTATTTAGGTTTATTGTTTTCCATTGACCTAAAGGTAAATTATGGCTGAATAAATTATATTGACCTATTTGGACTCTAATCAATCGTAAACATGGAAAACCAACTGCAGCACACATCCTTCGAACTTGTCGATTTTTACCTTCTGTTATAGTGATACTTATCCATGATGTCGGAATAGTTTTACGTTCTCTAATAGGAGGCACTCTTTGCCATAGGAGTGTTGGTTCTTGCAAAATAGTTGCTAGTGCAGGTGCAGTATAAAATTCTTTTAATTGAACACCACGCTTTAATTTATCTATTGCTTGTTGAGTAATTGATCCTTCAACTTGAACCCAATACGTTTTTGGTAGCTTAAATTTTGGTGAACTAATTTTAGCTTGTAGTTTACCATCGTTTGTTAATAAAAGTAATCCTTCACTGTCAGTATCTAATCGTCCAGCAGGATAAAATTTGGGTAATGAGATAAAATCTTTTAATGTTGGATACTTTTCATGTGCTGAAAATTGAGACACCACATTAAATGGTTTATTAAAAGCGATTAATAAGCTCATCTCAAATCATATCCCTTTCTGTCGTCAGCTTGGTTAAGTTTAATTATTATTTCTAAACCATCAATAGCAAAAAGCCCAGCATCTCTGCTGGGCTCTCGCTCTTATTTAAAAGTCTGGCGGCACCCTACTCTCACATGGGTAATACCCACACTACCATCGGCACTACGGCGTTTCACTTCTGAGTTCGGCATGGGGTCAGGTGGGACCACCGCGCTATTAC